>DAIRDB010000013.1:0-70386 GCA_036796405.1 Gammaproteobacteria bacterium
TGTAGGGCATGTTCTGCACCATCATGAAATCCGCCAGACGCTGGAACTCGCTGCCCTCAGTCAATAGGCCCGCATGGTTAGCCATCTGCATGATGACGAGTGCATTCGACATGTCTTCCAACTGCGCATAGACCGAAGACAACTGCATCCAGTAAACCTTCTTAGTGGGAAACATGTCTACCTGACGCTGGATTACCGGAAGTGCATCCTTGTACTGCTCTTTCTGCAGTAACAAGGCAGAGAGCATCTGCAACCAGCCCTCCTGAGGCGTGTCAGTCATGTCCACGGCCTTACGCGCATGCGGCAGTGCAGCATCGAAGTTGTCGAGGTTGTAGTACGCAGCAGCGAGCAGGTAATAAACACCACCGTTAGGGTTGGTCGCTGTCTGCAGCCAGTCTTCCAGGGCTTTGGCGCCCTCTGCCCACTTTTCTTCCTGCATCCACAACTGCGCCAACTGGTAACGGCCTTGGGACACTTCCTGATCATTCAACCCGCCGGAAGCGATGGCGGCTTCCATGTGTTGGCGCGCACCGGCGTAGTTTTCCTCCTGGACGTCGAGCGAAAAAAACATCTGCTCCACGCGGCTCCTTTCGTATGGGCTGAGCCGCTCGAGATTCAATTCAGCGAGCGTTGTACGGGCCTGATCGTTTTGATCGTTGTTGAGGAACTCGATGGCTTTGGTGAGGATTTCACCAGTCCGCTGATCGATCTGGTTGGCAGGCGGCGCCTTGTCGTCTTCCTTGGCTCGCTGGGCGTAAGCACCCTGCACAGCCAGAACGGAGGAGAGGGTCAGTACCAGAAACCCTTGAACAAAAGTTTTCAGTTTGCGGGACATGGCTTAATTATCCTCCAGCTCGAAACGCAGGATGGTTTGCACACCTTTGCGGGCAACTGCGACCGCACCTTCAACCTTCGGGTTGTAGCGCCAGCGCAGGATGGCCTTGATGGCAGCATCATCGAAGACACCCTTCGGACTTGCGTCCACTACGATGGCATCAGCAACGCTGCCCGTTTCTGTGATGGTGAATTGCACCTGCACCCACCCTTCGATGCCACGACTCAAGGCGCGCGGCGGGTAGTCAGGGTTGATGCGCACCAAGGGCACAACGTCACGGTCGGAACCGGCGCTGATGCTCAGACCCTGCATGGCGGAAGAGGTATCAACTACCGGCGCGAGGGTCACCACGTTGCCACCCACGTTCGCACTGGACGTGGCGATACTTGGAATCTCTGGGGTCGGTGGTGGAGGTTCGCGCTCGACCTTCTCTTCACGACGAGTTTGAGTTTCCGAGTCTCGCCGCATGCGAGTGAACTCGATGCGCGTGGCCTCACGAACTTCGATGTCGAATTCGACGTTCGTCAGGCTCCACAGGACGTAGAACATGCCGCTATTGAGAAGCAATCCGAGCAGGATGGCCAACGGCATTCGCAGACCAGACAAAAAAGACATGACTCAGTCTCCCAGATTTGCAGCGATAGAAACTTCTCTAATACCACCTGAGCGAACCTCATCCATGACACGGGCGAGGATCGCTGCGTGTGAGGACTGGTCAGCCAGAATCACTGCGGTATCGTCAGGACGCTCAATGTGTAGTTTTTCGATCATCGGCCTCACCTGGCGGATATCGACGCGTTTGCGATCCATCCAGATCTCGCCATTTTCACGGATCGCGATCAGGATGTTGCCACTTTCTCTGTTTTCGGCCGTGGTTGCGTTCGGCTTGACCACAGTCACACCCGCTTCCTTGATGAAAGACGTGGTGATGATGAAGAAAATGAGCAGATTGAGTACGAAGTCAAGCATCGGCGCCAAGTCAATGCCGTGGTCTTCGCTCTCATGCTCGCTAAAGTGCTTAGATTTCATGTTTCCCCTCTATTCCCTACCTTCAGACTCTGTTGAGACGGGCCACATTAATGGTAGCCCGCTCGGTATAGGCAAGCGTATGCAGCCGCTTACTCCGACGTACTGAAGGTGATGTTGTACACACCGCCAAGACGGACCTGATCCACTGCAGTGAGAATTACCCCTGTCTGAGCTTCCTCATCCGCGAGGATGAGGGCCCCGATGTCATTGGCCAACGCCTTCTCTCGCTCCACGTTTGCCCGTATGGCACGAACATCGACGATGCGATTGTTGAAGAACACCTCGCCCGTATTGAGGATCTGGATCTGGATGTTCTTGCTCTCGGCATTATCGGGCTGATTGACGTTGGTAGGACGGTTGACGTCGAGCCCGAACTCTTTCACGAAAATGGCGGTGATGATGAAGAAGATCAGCAGATTCAGAACAAAATCCAGCATCGGGGCTAGATCGATCCCGTGCGAAGACTCAGCTGAATCTGACGACCCGTGACGTTGCATTCTCATAATCAGAAGCTCAATTTGTCCGACAGGAGTTCCGTCTCACGACGGGCCCGCGTACGGAAGTAGTGGACCGGATACAAACCGGAAATACTCACCGCCAGTCCCGTCATGGTGCAGATCATCGCTGTGGACACCCCGCTGGCCATGGTGCGCGCATCGGCAGACCCGCGAATGGCCATGGAGTCGAACACCTCAAGCATGCCGCTCACGGTGCCCACCAATCCCAGCAAGGGAGAGAGTGGGACCAGCACCTGCATGAGGGGGAAACCGGCGGTCATCGCGGCATTCACCTTGGAGATCAGCATCTGGCGGATTTGACGAGCACACCAGGAGGAGTGATCGGCGCGATTCGTCCAAGTCTCGTTGGTCTTGCTCACTAGCCGTGGCAAAACGGCGAAGTAGAAAACGTAACGCTCAAGAATGATCGCCCACATGATCACCCCCGTCATGAAGATCCCGAACACATAGGGACCTCCTTCGCTGACGAGCGCGTCTACGGCGACGTAGAAGCTGAAATTATCCATGTTTGCGCTTCTCGAGATTCTCGGCCAGGATGCCTGCGCTCTGTTCGTCAAGAATCTGCACGATGGAGCGGGACAGCGAGTTGAGCAGTGCGTTAGCGAACAGCATGGGCACGGCGATGCCGAGACCAAGCAGCGTTGCAATCATGGCAGTACCGATACCATTGGCCATTAGTTTCGGGTCGCTTGAGCCGGTTTCGGTGATGCTCTGGAACGTCAGGATCATACCGATAACCGTACCGACCAAGCCGAGCAGAGGACCAGCAGCCACGACCAGACGCAGCAGAGGCTGGAAGCGCTCGAGCTTCGGCACTTCACGCATGACGGCTTCGGAGATGCGCAACTCGGCAATTTCCGGCGCTTCATCAATGCTCTTACCGTCACCTTTGAAGGCAAGCAGTACGCGACCCAGCGCGTTGTTCTTCTTGGGATTGCCGAGATCACGCAACTGCGCCGAGACACCGAGTCGGGCAAAGATCAAGTAGATCAGCTGGAAGAAGAAAGGCAGCGTACCTGCCGCACCCACCGCAAGGATGGTGTAGTTGATTTCGACTTCACCGCTGGTGATTCGTTCGACGAAGGTCGGACGCTCTACATACATGTTGAGCAATACGCCGCGGGTAGAGTCGACGACGGTATTCACGTAACCGCTGGTGGCAGCTGCCAGATCAGCAGCGGCCGGCAACAGTTCAGTGGGCTGACGTGGCATCACGTTCAAGCGGGCCAACTCGGGCAAATATGAAACGAACTGACCGTCAGCAATGGCACTGAAGGGCCCGATACGAATCACAGTCGCATTGCGCGGCGTGCCGTTCGGCTCGACAACTGCACCGTTGTACTTGGCCACCTCACCGGTTGCCGTCATTTCTCGGGCAATTTCCATCCAGAGACGCTCAAGCTGTGCAGTGGTCAGCACCCGCTCACTGGTGGCCACCGCCTCCAGGAAGGCGATGCGGCTGTCGGTATCGCTGGCATATTGCGCGTTGATGATGGATTGCTCCATCGGGCTCACGGAATCACCGGCCACCTGTCGGGCCAGACCAAACACCTCGCTCACGCCCAGCTGACTGGCTTTTTCGCGCAACTGCGTGTTCAGCTGGTTGATTTCAAGATCATTGTCCGAATAGGTGCGGGTCTTGGCATCCACCTGAGTCTGGACGGCTGAGCGCTGCTGATTGATTCGCTGCATGGCGGCCTGCTTGTCGGCGGCGCTCATGGCGTTGTACTCGGCAGAACGCTGCTGATACAGAGCGTTTTCAGCTTCACGCGATGCGCGAGCTTCCGCCAGGATGTCGGTCAGCGTTTGGGCGCAGGTCAGAGTAGAAAGGCTCACGGAAGCAAGCAGGGCAAGGCCGCCGCAGAATTTACGAATGTTCATGTTCATGACGGGTTGACTCCGACCTTAGTTGGCTTGTTTCGGGGCCGGAACCGGCACATTGAGAAGTTCGGGAGCGCCTTCGGCACGAGCAACGGACAGCGCCTGCGCCACGTTGTCTGCGTACTCTGGCGACTGTACCCACTGCTTTGCAGTTGCATCCCAGTATCCGGTTTCGCTGCCATCCAGCGTCTGATACATCAGCGCCACGCGACCGAGCTGGACAAACTGAACGGTGCGCGCACTGGCGCCTTCACCGAGCGATCCTTCGTAGGCACTGAGGGTACGGCCGTATTCCAGCTCGATCTGGTAGGCCTCGAGGATACGACGGTATTTTTCGGAGATGGCCACGTCGGCGCGTGCCATCAGGTCGACCAGGTTACGCACTCGGTTGCTGCGCTCTTCGAGGAAGAAGGGGATATCCGCCTTCACGAACTGATCAAGTGTGGCAACCATGCGCTCCATCAGCGGCAGCACTTCACGGTTTGTGGTTTCGATCTCGGTCAGCTGTGTCTGGATGGAGGCTTTTTCGGCTTCCTGAGCATCGACCTGCTTCTGCAACTGATCGTTGTATTTGTTGAGAGAGTCAAGCTCGGCAAGGGCTTGGGCGTATTCGTTCGCCAGTTCCTGCGTCTGATCTACCAACCCGTTTACGGTTTCCTGGGTGGCAGAAACTGCCGCGTTGTTTTCGTTCTGGGCGGCAACAGCGGCTGCGTTCACAGGTTGTTGCTGGGCGAGCAACTGGGTGGAGGCAAAGGTGGCCGGAATCACGGCCAGCATCACCGCTCTGCGCATGGTCTTGGTGGCGTGCTTGCCCAGTATCGTGGTCGATTGCATGGTGAACATTGGATTTACTGTCTCCCCCTAAAGAAGAAAAGTGCGAAAACTAAAAAAGTACCTGCCCCAGCCCATCGCGGGCTACAAACCGGATACGCTGCATCAGTATCAAGTCTCTGGCACCAGAACCGCTTTGTAATAAAGGTTTGGTAAACCCTCATGCAGTTCCGATCTGGATACCGACGGACGAGACCTTGGCTTCGCCTTCGGTGCAACCTCGAACGACGAGTATGCAATCCAAAGCAGATAATACCTAACGCCCAAATATAACCTCACAATCTTTTGACTGCCAAGTACCTGAGCAAAATAACTCTGGTGGTTTTAGCAGGAATTTTCGATAGGTGTTCAAGCGCCAAAATTTGGCGCACGACAAGAGCGAGACCGTGCGGTTCCGGCACTGAAAATCACGGCACTTTTCACCATTTCAGGTCGATGCGCACCACTGTTGGGCATAGAGAATTTCTGCGTGCGCTCACGCCTCGCTCAAAGCCGCTGATGCTCCCCGGGGCGACTGCTGCGCAGGTCGATCTGATAGGGCGGTCGCTGCTTGACTTCATCATAGATTCTTGCCACGTACAGACCGATCAGCCCGAGACTGAACATCAGAATGCTGGCGATCAGCAACAGCAAGAGGATGACCGTGGAGAAACCATCGGCGGCGTGACCGGTCCACTTGTCGTAGATGGCCTTACCGCCGAACACCAGACTCAGGAGAAATGTCAGCCCCCCACACCAAGTCACGAGTTGCAGGGGTACGGAGGTAAATGACACCAGTGAAGAGACCGCGTAGCGCAGCAGGTTGGCACTGCTCCAGCGCGACGAGGGCCTCGCACCCTCGGCCACCTCGAAATGAACTTTTGTCGAGGGAAACTGCAACCACGAGATGAGGCCACGAAAGAATCGTCTCCTTTCCGGCAGGGCAACGTAGACCGCCACCACCTTGGCATCGAGAAGCTTGAAGTCAGAGTGATGCTCGATGTCGAGATCTGTGGCGGCCCTGAACAGTCCATAAAAAAGTCGAGCGCCCAACCCCCGAAACCAGCCTTCTCGACCTCTGCTGGATTTACAGGCCTCGACGACGTCGGATCCAGCCAACCAGGCCTCGAACATCGGCAGGAGCAATGAGGGTGGGTGCTGCAGATCTCCATCCATGACGACAACGGCGCTGGCGTCCTTCGCGGCGTTGAGGCCGGCAAGGATCGCCACTTCCTTGCCAGAGTTGCGAGCGAGTCGGAGGTAGGCGATTTCGCTACCCAATGCGAACTGCTCTGCAAGTCTGGCGGGAGTGCCATCAGAGGATCCATCGTCTACCACCAGAACGGATGCCTGCACGCCAGTGCGTGTGGCAGCCAACGTGGCTTCTGACAGTATGAGCCGCAAACTCCTGATGAGCGGTTCCCCCTCGTTGAACACCGGGACAACGATGACAACATGCGAGCTTTGCTCGGGATTTGCTGCTGCTTTTGGAGTCATGTTTAGCTGAGCCGGTCAACAAGGCCGGTACCCTAACATACTCCCGGGCGGCAGCGGCATGCCGGCGGCCTCCGTTCCAGCCCCAGAAAAACGGCGGGGCAGTACCGGGGCTGCTAGGCAGCAGTAGCGTGGCTGGATAAGCTGTCGCCCCGCATGGTGGGAAGCTGGCATCAGCCTCGGCGCTAAACCGGATTTTCCTGTGCCGTGCACTCTTCGTTCCCGGGTAACTCAACGCCCACTCCTTCCGCTTCCGTATAGATCTTGTCCCATGCGCCACCTGCGGTCCCTGTTGCCCCTGTTCTGCCTGCTTCTGGCGGTTTCACTGCTGTTCTGGCACCGGGATACCGTGCTGGCAACCGTGGATGCGGCGCTGCTGCGCTTGTCACCACCACTGGCTGGCCTGCTATTCGTCGTGGTCTTCATGTTGGGTGAGGCACTGTTGGTTCCGGGTGCACTGCTGATGGTTCTCGGCGGCGCAGTGTTCGGCATGGCCTGGGGCTTCGTGCTGAACATGATCGGTTTCACCAGCGGCGCGGCATTGGCTTTCCTGATTGCCCGCAGCCAACTGCGCGGCAAGGTCATGCGCTGGCTGCCCGCAGGCACCGTCTCCTTGCTGGAAAGCCATGCGCTTGGGTCCTGGCAGACCGTGGCGGTGGTCCGCATGGTGGGAATCATCCCTGGAGTCCTGCTTAATTACGCACTGGGGCTCACGGCCCTCAGTTTTCGGACTTTTCTGTGGGCTTCGGTGCTGTTCACACTGCCCACCGGCGGACTTCTTACCTATGCGGGGGCGGCCGGCGAGGAATTTGTGCGTGAGGGCAAGCTCGGCAACCTGCTGCTAGCCATTGGCTTGCTGGCTATGCTGGCGGCGGGTGCTGAAATCTGGCGGCGCCAGCTGCAGCGCCGTCGCAAGCAGCCTTGAAAAATCGCTGGAAACGAACGGAATCGGTGCAGCAACGTCCAGCGTAATCGCGTGTCAAACCCGCTGCACGCTGCTATTTGCGGCGCAGCGCATCCTGCAGCAGGCTACCCAGACTGCCGACTCTGTCCGCTGTCTCGGGTTTGCGGCTGGCCGCCGAACCACGATCCCTGCGCTCTCGGCGCGTATTTTCACCCTCCGCTACCCGCTGCTCACTGCCACCCGGCATGTCATCCAGCCTGAGCGTAAGGGCGATCCGTCGGCGCTTCTCGTCGATATCCAGCACCTTGACCTTCACCACATCACCAGTCTTCACCACCGTGTGCGGATCCTTGACGAACGACTTGGACAGCGCCGAGATGTGGACTAACCCGTCCTGATGAACCCCGATGTCCACGAAGGCTCCGAAGTTGGTGACGTTGGTCACCGTCCCCTCGAGCACCATGCCGGGCCTGAGATCCTTGAGCTCTTCCACTCCCTCGAGTAGCGAGGCTGACCTGAATTCCGGCCGCGGATCGCGCCCGGGTTTTTCTAGCTCCTTGAGAATGTCGCGCACGGTCGGCAATCCGAAGCGCTCGGTGGCGAAACGCTCGGGCTGCAGGCTGTGCAGGAAGCTGGTATCGCCAATCACCTGCCGCAGTGATCTCCGGCTTTCCTGAAGAATCCGCTCGACCAACGCATACGACTCCGGATGTACGGCCGAGGCGTCCAGTGGATTTTCACCTTGGCTTATGCGCAGAAAGCCGGCTGCTTGCTCGAAGCACTTGTCACCCAACCGCGGGACTTTCTTCAAATCTTCCCGCGACCTGAAGGCTCCGTGCTGATTACGAAAGCTCACTATGTTGCTGGCGATCGAGCTACTGAGACCGGAAACACGCTGCAGAAGGGCTGCGGAAGCGACGTTGACCTCGACTCCCACCGCGTTCACGCAGTCTTCCACAACAGCCTCGAGCGCCTGACTCAGTCGCGACTGACTCACGTCGTGCTGATACTGACCGACGCCGATCGCCTTGGGTTCTATCTTCACCAGTTCTGCCAACGGATCCTGCAGCCGACGCGCGATCGAGACGGCCCCCCGAATGGAAACATCCAGATCCGGAAACTCCTCGCGCGCCACGTCGGAGGCCGAGTAAACCGAGGCACCAGCCTCGTTGACCACGACCTTGTGCAACTTCAGGTCAGCATGTTTCTTGATCAGCTCCCCAGCCAACCGGTCGGTCTCCCGGGACGCTGTGCCGTTGCCAATGCTGATGAGGGCCACACTGTGCTGTCTGCAACTCTGCGCCAACAGGGCGATGGATTCATCCCACTGGTTGCGGGGCGCATGCGGATAGATCGTGAAGTGCTGCAGCAGCTTGCCGGTCTGATCGACGACTGCACACTTGACGCCGGTTCGCAGGCCGGGATCCAGACCGAGGATGACCTTGTTGCCTGCCGGCGCTGCAAGCAGCAAGGCCTTGAGGTTGGCGGCAAAAACAGCGATCGCTTCCTCGTCGCTGCTTTCGCGCAACTTACCTAGCAAATCCGTCTCCATGCGCAGCAGCAGCTTCACTTTCCAGGTCCAGCGCACGACTTCCTGCAGCCACTTGTCGGCCGACCGACCCTTGTCCTGCAGCAAGAAATGCTCGGCAATCATGGATTCGCAGGGATTGCGCTGATCCTCCTGCACACCCTGCACCCCGATGCTAACCAGCAGGAAACCTTCGTTGCGCCCGCGGAAAACCGCCAGCGCGCGATGCGAGGGCACTTTTGCGAGAGGTTCGTGGTAGTCGAAGTAGTCGCGGAACTTCTCTGCCTCCGCACGCTTTTCCTCGATGACGCGGCTACGCAGCTCGGCGTTGGTCCAGAGAAATGACCTCAGCTTGCCTGCCAGCGCGGGATCCTCGGCAAAGCGCTCCATGAGAATGTATTTGGCTCCCTCGAGGGCGGCCTTGCTGTCAGGCACTCCTTTCTCCGCAGCGATGAAGTGCAGGGACAACGCCAGTGGGTCAAGGGTGGGATCCGCCAGCAGCTGCTCGGCTAGTGGCAGCAGCCCGGCCTCCGTGGCAATCATGCCCTTGGTGCGGCGTTTCGGTTTGAAGGGAAGGTACAGGTCCTCGAGCTCCGTCTTGGTGAGGGCAGCCGCGATTTGCCGCTCGAGCTCGGGAGTCAGTTTCTGCTGTTCCCGGATGCTTTCCAGTATGGACTGGCGCCTGTCCTCCAGCTCGCGCAAGTAGCGCAGACGCACTTCGAGATCGCGCAGCTGCAGGTCATCGAGCCCGCCCGTGACCTCCTTGCGATAGCGGGCGATGAAGGGAACGGTGGCCCCCTCGTCGAGCAGTACGATGGCAGCCTCGACTTGCGCGGGCTTGACGGATAGTTCCTGGGCGATCTGAAGGCTAAGAGTCATGGGCTACTTCGGCAGGGATGGGGAGTGGTGGGAGCAGCAAGCCTGCTCGTGCGGCAACGACTGTCGCTGACGAAAGATCGACCGTGCGGGGCGCTCGGTCGAGGAAAAACCGTACGCGCGGCGCACCGTGGCAGCTTTCGACAGCAAAAAAAAGCCCGGCAGACGCCGGGCTCTCTTCGAAGTCGCCTGCAGACGACTTACTTGGCGCTGCGCCAGCTACCGTCGACGTACTGGGAACGTACGACTTCGGCGTAAGGCACGGGGCTGACACGGGCGCGGATCTTGGTCTGGGTAGCGCCCGGCTCCACGGTGGTCTTGCCGGTGCGTGGGCTCTCGCCCCACAGCAGCACCACTTCCGTTCCGATAGCCACATCGGCATCTACGGTGGCCAAAGACAGCATGGAACGCTCGTTGTACGAGTATCCGGAGAACATGGACAGACCGACGATCTTGTCGCCACCCATCACAGCATCAAAGTTGCTGTTGGCGTAGTTCGAGAGCGGCAACTCCATGTACTTGGCGTGGTCGCCTTTCTTGAACAGCGAAGCGAAGGCACCCACCACGTCATCGCTGTTCCAGGCCAGCGTGACTTTGCGGCGATGCTTGTTGCCCTGAATTTTTTCCAGCGCGCTGCGACCGATGAAGTCATGGTCGAACTTGATGAAGGGGCCGTAGCCGATTTCGTAGGGGGTGACGTAGTAGTCTTCGATGTTGCTGGACGCGAAAGAACCGCCGATGGCACCGGTGGCTTCGTAACTGGCGGCCGGCAGCCACTTGCGGTAGGCCTCCATTTCCTTGCCGGTATACACGGCCGGCAGCGGCGACGGAATCCAGCCGGACTCCAGGGTGTTGGTCGCGTAGGCGCGTGAACCGACCGGGACGATACCGAATTCGGCACCTGCCGTGAGGATGGCGTCTTTGATGCGATCGCCGTCTTCGTAGGGGCCCCAGATTTCCAGACCCGGCGAACCTGCCATGCCGTGACGCAGGGTGCGCACCTTGGTTCCGGCGATGTTCATGTCGGCCATGTGGAAGAAGTTGAGCTGTTCCAGCTTGCCGCCGTGCAGTTTCTCGATGACGGCCCAGGCATTCGGACCCTGGATCTGGTAGCGGTAGCTGATGCGCTTGACCGGCTTGCCGCCAGGACGCGACGGGGAGCGGTCATCGTGGATGATTTCGACGTTGTAGCCACCGGTTTCCGCGTGGTAACGGATCCAGTTCGCGGATGGGGCGCGACCCACGAACACCAGTTCGTTCTGGGCGAGGTGGAACAGGATGCCGTCGCCGATCACATGGCCGCTGTAGCTGACAGGCACGTACTGCTTGGCGCGGTTGACTGGGAAGTTGGCGAAGGAGTTGATTGCGGTGTCGGACAGCAGCTTGATGGCGTCTGGGCCTTTGATGTAGATGTCGACCATGTGGTGGCTCTGGTCGAACAGCACTGCACTGTTGCGCCAGGCATGCTGCTCACTGCGCCAGTTGTGGAACTCGGGGGCCACCACTGGGTACACGTAGGCACCGATTTTCGAGTTGCGCAGCAATTTGACGGTGTCGCCGCCGTTCTCGTTCAGTACATCCTGCAAGCTTTTGCTCATGTTGTTGCCGTCCTCTTGATGTGCGGAAAAAAAGCAGCGCGGACTGTACACGCTCGCCTATGCCATTGCAATGAACCGAACCGTCTGGTTCGCATACTTTTTACCCTGTGCGCCTCTTCAGGCGGCCGGCGAATAACCCAACAGGGATTTGTATTCCAGGAACTCCCCGAAGGCCTCGTTGCTGAACTCGCGGCCATTGCCGCTGTGCTTGAAACCACCGAAGGGTACGTTCAGGTCCAGCCCTGCACCGTTGATGCTGATGTAGCCCGCCCGGATGCCTGCTGCCACGGCCCGTGCATGGTCGAGGTTCTTGCTGTGAACGTAGCCGCCAAGGCCGTACTCCGTATCGTTGGCAATCTCCAGTGCCTGTGCCTCCGTGTCGTAGCCGAGAATGCACAGGACCGGACCGAAGATTTCCTCGCGGGCTATCTCCATGGCATTGCTGACGTCCCTGAAGACCGTGGGCTTCACGAAGTAGCCGACCTCCAGACCCTCCGGCTTGCCAGGACCGCCGGTGACCAGCCTCGCACCCGCGCGGACACCGCTCTCGATGAGGCGCTGGATCTTGTTCCACTGGGTGTCCGAGATGACCGGGCCCATGCGGCTGTCGGCGGCCGGATCGCCGGGTTTCCAGCTCTCGGCGACTTCCCTGGCAATGGCGCAGGCTTCGTCCATGAGTTTGTTCGGCACCAGCATGCGCGTCGGCGCCCGGCAGCTCTGGCCACTGTTCATCATGACGCCGTTGATGCCACTGGTGATGGCCGCCCTGAGATCGGCATCTTCCAGCACGATGTTCGGGCTTTTGCCCCCCAGCTCCTGATGGACACGCTTGACGGTTTTGGCCGCGGCCTGCGCCACCTGGATACCCGCCCGCGTGGAGCCGGTGATCGAGACCATGTCCACCCGCGGATGTTCGGCCAGCGCCTGTCCGACCTCATGCCCCTCACCCTGCACGAGATTGAACACGCCCGGCGGCAGACCAGCCTCGTGCAGGATCTCGGCAAAGATCATGGCCGAAAACGGGGCGATTTCCGAGGGCTTCAAGACGACGGTACAGCCTGTGGCCAGCGCCGGCGCTACCTTGGCGCAGATCTGGTGGATCGGCCAATTCCAGGGGGTGATCAAACCGCAGACTCCGATGGGTTCACGCACCACGCGACTGGTCCCGCGATCCTCTGCGAAGACAAAGTTCTCGAGTACGGCGATCGCGGTCTTGAAATGATTGACACCGATGGCGGCCTGCGTGCCCTCGGCCAGCCACTTCGGTGCACCCATCTCTTCCATGATGGCAACACCGAGTTCGGGCACGCGCCGGGCAAAGATATCGACCACCCTGCGCAGCAAGCCGAGGCGTTCCTCGCGGGAGGTCCGCGACCAGGCGTGGAAGGCGGCAGCAGCGGCCTGCACGGCACGATCGATGTCTGCCGCCGTGCCGAGGCTTACCATGCCGGCCGGGGTTGCCGTGGCAGGATTGATGACTGCGCGGGTTTTGGGCACCACGGGATCGACCCAGGCACCGTTGATGTAGAACTGCAGGGCTTGTCTCATGTGTGCACTCCACCTCGCGCCGCAGGCGCTGTCATGATGCTGGCGGCGCAGTATATGCGCGACGACCAGGCTATTTCCTGCTGCTGTCGCCCAGCAAGGGCACGCCGGTGCCGGCAGCCGGCGACAGCAGTCCCGTCTGCACGTAGGTACCAAGCTTGGCCCGCGTGTCCATGATGTCGAGATTGCGCATGGTCAACTGGCCTATGCGATCCTGCGGCGAAAACGCCGAGGCGCCCTTTTCCATGGTCAGGCGCTCCGGGTGATAGGTGAGATTCGGGCTGACCGTGTCCATGATCGAGTAGTCGTTGCCACGCCGGAGTTCGAGCGTGACTTCGCCCGTGATGGCCTTGGCCACCCAGCGCTGCGCCGTTTCCCTCAGCATCAGCGCTTGGGAATCGAACCAGCGACCCTGGTACAGCAGGCGACCGAGGCGGCGACCATTACTGCGGTACTGTTCGATGGTGTCCTCGTTGTGGATGCCGGTCACCAGCCGCTCGTAGGCGATGTGCAGCAGGGCCAGTCCCGGCGCTTCGTACACGCCACGGCTCTTGGCTTCGATGATGCGGTTTTCGATCTGATCACTCATGCCGAGACCGTGGCGACCACCGATGGCATTGGCTTCGTAGAGCAGGGCCACGACATCGCTGAACTCCTGGCCATTCAGCGCCACCGGCACCCCTTCCTCGAAGCGGACGCTGACGGTTTCCGGCTTCACGCTCACGTCCTCGCGCCAGAAGGCGACGCCCATGATCGGCTGCACCAGGGTGATGCCCTTGTTGAGGAATTCCAGTTCCTTGGCCTCATGGGTTGCACCCAGCAGGTTGGAGTCGGTGGAGTAAGCTTTTTCCAGGCTCATCTTGTAGGCGAAACCGGAGCGCTGCATGTATTCAGACATCTCGCGGCGACCACCGAGCTCGTTGATGAACACCTGATCCAGCCACGGCTTGTAGATGCGCAACTCCGGATTGACCAGCAACCCGTAGCGGTAGAAGCGCTCGATATCGTTCCCCTTGTAGGTACTGCCGTCGCCCCAGATGTTGACGTTGTCTTCGCGCATGGCAGCCACCAACATGGTACCGGTGACAGCACGCCCGAGCGGCGTGGTGTTGAAGTACGTAGTCCCGGCCGTGGTGATGTGGAAGGCGCCGCTTTGCAGAGCAGCGAGACCTTCGGCGACGAGTTGGGCGCGACACTCGATCAGGCGCGCACCGGCGGCGCCGTATTCCAGCGCCTTGCGGGGAATGGCTTCGTAATCGGACTCGTCGGGCTGACCCAGATTGGCGGTATAGGCGTAGGGAACCGCGCCCTTTTCGCGCATCCAGTGCAAGGCCGCGCTGGTATCGAGCCCTCCGGAAAACGCAATGCCGACTCTTTCGCCTTGGGGCAGACTTTGCAGAATGGTGCTCATCGTAGGGCTCCTGAAATCCGGCGCGCATTGTAGCCGGGCAGCAGGGCACTGGCATCCTCGAATACAGCAGAAGAGCGCGTCGACTTGCCGCAGCCCGCTGATTATGCTGCCGCACCGACAGCGAAGAACTTTGCCCGGCAACCATGGAAATCAGCGGCTATCGCATCACCACCGACCCTGCGGACTTTGATCTGGACGCCATCCATGGCTTCATCGGCCGCTCCTATTGGGCTGCAGGCATGCCCAAGGCCCTGCTGGCCAAGGCCATCGCCAATTCCCTCTGCTTTGGCATCCTTGCCGACAGTGGCGAGCAGGTGGGCTTTGCACGCGTGATCACCGATCGTGCCACGTTCGGCTACCTGTCCGATGTCTATGTGCTGGAGCAACATCGGGGCAAGGGGCTTTCCAAGTGGCTGATGACTCACATCCTGCAGCATCCGGAATTGCAGGGACTGCGACGATTCAAGCTGGTGACGGCCGATGCGCACGGCCTCTACGCGAAATTCGGATTCACCGCACCCGCCCGCCCGGAACGCATCATGGAGATCTTCGATCCCGAGGTGTACCGACGCCAGCCGCGTTAGGACTGTGCCTGCAGCGCACGCACCAGCAACTGCAGCACCAGCCAGGCAAAGGAGCCTGCCAAGGCGTCGTCGAGCATGATGCCGAGTCCTCCCTTGATGTGGCGATCGAAGTAACTGATCGGGAAAGGCTTGAGGATGTCGAAAAGGCGGAACAGCAGGAAGCCGACCACGATCCAACCCCAGCCCGGGGGTGCCACGAGCATGGTCAACCAGAAACCGACGAACTCGTCCCAGACGATGCCACCGTGGTCATGCACACCGAGTTCCTGTGCGGTGCGGCCGCAGGCCCACAGCCCCAGGGCGAAGCTGGCCACCAGCACAGCGAGGTACAGCGGCACCGGCAACTGGGCCAACAGCAGGTAGCAAGGGACTGCCGCAAGGGTGCCGGCCGTCCCGGGTGCCCGAGGGGCCAGACCACTGCCAAAACCGAAGGCCAGCAACTGCCAGGGGCGAGACAGGTCGGGACGCGGCAAATCAACCATGGCGCAGTGCTGCTGTCGGTGGGGAGGAACTGCATTTAAACGCCAAAGGCGGCGAGCAGCCACTCCCCGCCAACGGGCACGAACTGCGGGGCTCTGCTATACCGAGACGAGGCAGA
This sequence comes from Gammaproteobacteria bacterium, assembly GCA_036796405.1. Taxonomy (GTDB): domain Bacteria; phylum Pseudomonadota; class Gammaproteobacteria; order Pseudomonadales; family Pseudohongiellaceae; genus CAILUG01. The sequence goes on from DAIRDB010000013.1 coordinate 15,612, forward strand.
CCAGACGATCCTGTCCGGCGACCGGTGGACTCGCTCCATCGCTCGACTTCGGCACTTTGGCAATGCGGATACACCATGCCCAGACCACAATCAGCACCCGCCGGAGTTTGCCAACACCACGGCTTTGCTCTCGTGGAATCGCTGCTGTGCCTTGGCCTGCTGGCCTTCGCGCTGGCCGGCTTGGTGGGGGCGCAAGTGGAAGCGCTGAGGCTGGGACAGACGGCCTGGCTGGATACACAGGCACAGTGGCTGCTCAACGACATGCTCGAACGGCTGCACGCCAATCCGGCCGGCGGCGATTACACGCTGCGCTTCGGCGAGGCGGTTCCGGCCTTGCCGGTGGACTGCGAGCAACTCAGCTGTTCCAGCCAACAACTGGCTATCTACGACCTACGGCAGTGGCGGGCCCGTGTCGACGATGGCAGTGTGCTGCCCGGAGCCGAGGGTCAGATCCTGCGTACCGGCTCTGCTGAATGGGAAGTCTCCCTGCGTTTTCACTGGCGTGGAGCCGGGTGGTCCGCGGCGGACACCGTCACCCGTACGCTTACTGTGCGCACGAGGCCCTGAGCATGCACTGCGACCGACTCCCGTTCTGGCAGCGTCTGGGTCCGGGCACGCAGCGCCCACTTGCCTGGTTGATCAACAGGCCGGCTGACTACCGACAGCAGCGAACAGCCGCACCCGCCCGGGGGTTGACCCTCATCGAACTGCTGGTGGCACTCGCCCTCTCGCTGGTGGTACTGACCGGTGCACTGGGGGTCGTGCAGGATGCGTCCGGCAACTTCGCCGTGGCACGCGAATTGGCTGCGCTGCAGGAAAATGCCAGCACGGCGCTGCGCCTGCTGACGGCGGACCTGCGCCTCGCCGGCCATACTGGTTGTGGCCTGCGTCCCCCGCGTCTGGCCAATGCCATCAGAAGCACGTTTCAGCACTGGTACCTGCAGCCGCCCGGTCTTCAGGGTTTCGACTCCACGGAAGGCCGGGGCGCGTTGCCGGCCGAGTTCCGAGCGGCCGCGCGCGCGGCAACGGATGCCCTGATCGTCCGCCGCGGCGAGTCGAGCCGTCTGCAATTGCAGTCCCCGTTCGCGCACGACACGACGTCGGCGCGTCTCTTCCTGAATGGTAACCACGACTGGCGCGCAGGCCAGCCCCTGCTCCTGGCCGCCACCGACTGCAGCCAGATCGCCCTGTTCCAGCACTCAAGTTCCCACGGCGCGGTCAATACGCTGAGCCATGACGTGGACTCGACGGTACAGCCGGGAAACTGCAGCCCACGACTGGGCGGAAACTTCAACTGCGCAAGTCTGACTGGTGCAGAGACTCTCGCCTTCCCTGCGGGATCCCGCCTGCTGTCGCTGCAAAGTGCCGCCTACTACGTCGGCCACTCCCCGTCCGAGCCGACCCTGCCCTCGCTGTTCCGCGAGCGTCTGTTACTGAATGCGACCCAGCGCAGGCCCTACACGGCCGCCGAGGAGCTGGTGCAGGGCGTCGAAAACCTGCAACTGCTGTACGGGGTTGACCTGCAGGGACAGGACGGTAGCGTAGATCGCTACCTGCGGGCCGGGGACCCGGCGCTGGACTGGCAGCGGGTGCTCAGCGTGCGTGTCACCTTGCGTGTACGCTCCCTCCGACCCGTGCTGCCGACCGCAGCGGCTTTCGAGCGCATCGAGGATGTACCGGGAACGGACGGCTCCGATCGCTACCTGCGGTACACGCTCGGCACGACGGTGCGCGTGCGGAACGCGGGTCTACGATGAAACCGACCTGCCTGCGAACCGCGCTGCCACAGCAGCAGCGCGGCATGCTGCTGGGCCTGACACTGGTCCTGCTGCTTATCATCAGCCTGCTCTGCCTCGCCAGTCTCGAGGGCAGTGTCATCCAACTGCGACTGTCCTCCCGCAGTCAGCAGCAGCAGCGCATCTTCGAGGCCGCCGAACGGGTGCTCTTGGCTGCCGAAACCTCGCTGGTCAGCAACAGCGCGCTGCTGCAAGGTCCGATCAGTGGCCCCGAGTGCTCCTCACTGTGTTTCACCGCCGACTGCTGGAGCGGCTACTGCTTCAGCGGCACGCATGCCGACGACTGGCAGCGCTGCAGCGTGCCTGGCCGAGCGCTCGAACCGGCCGCCGACGGCGCGCTGTGGGCAGCAGACAGCGGCAGGACGCAAGTCGTCAGTCTGGGCGACACGGACTTGCTGGGCCGCTACCTCGTGGAGTACTGGTGCTTCACGGCAGCCGACTCCATGCAGGCGCTCGCCAGCAGCAACAAGGCGAGGCTGTTTCGGGTCACTGCGCTCGCCACGAGTCTGGACGGACAAGCGCCCACCTTCCTGCGCAGCTTCCTTGCCATTGCGGGTCAGACCACTACGGCATCGGGCGGGTCGGGCGCTGCGCTGCCCGCACGTGGCCGCCTTTCCTGGGAGACACTGTCGGGTGGCTCTGCGCTGTGACCATCCCGGAGTGACTGCATGAAGCACAGGCATCACGCCGGATTCACCCTCGTGGAACTGCTCGCCACACTGGCGATCGCGGCGCTGCTGCTCAGCCTTGCGCTACCGAGTTATCGCCAGCAGGTGCTGAGAGCAAACCGGTCAGTGGCCTGGCAGTCGCTGCAACGTTTCGCCGCACTCCAGGAGGTCTACTACCTGCGCGAGGGTCAGTACGCGGCGACTCTCGAGGCACTGCGCGGGGCGACAGCGCAGGACCGCGCGCCGCCGAGCAGGGACAACCTGTACACCATCAGCCTTGTCAGCCACGGCGACGGAACGGCGTGGCTGCTGCAGGCAACGGCCGTCGGCTCCCAGCAGACCGATCAACTCTGCGCTACGCTGAGTGTCGACCATCTCGGCAGTAAAACCGCCACCACCGCCACTGGCGACGCCACAGACGGTTGCTGGTAAAGCGGCCTCCGAACCACTGCAGGCACCGCGACAGACGGAGGCTGCTGCTGCAGCCGAGCAGTCCGCTCAGGGCGGGCAGGTGACAGGCTGGTTGCCCGAGCCGTTCTTGCGGCCGTCACCGTCACTGTCCACGGCCACCCTGACCCGGCCGGTCTGGGCAATCAGCAACTGCTGCGCATAGCGGGCATCGTTGCCGAGCGGACACCAGGTGAAGCTGCCGTTCTGTTGCCGCGTTGCGCCATCGGCAGCGTAGAGCAGCACGGCACGGCGCGGAAACGAGGCAAAGCTGAGCGAGGCTGGCTTCGGCTGCCAGGCATGCCAGCGCAGCAGCGCTGCCTCGCTGTCGGGCAGTCCGTCGTCGTTGGCATCATAGAAACCGAGCACGCCATCCTGCCAGCGGCCGGAACACTGCCGGCCATCGGAACTGCCGCAGAGACCCACGGTACGCCCACTCGACAGCGCGGTACTGCGTGCGAGGCTCAACAGGCGTTGCAGCGCGGCAATCTGCACCTCGCCCTGACGTGCCAGCCACAGACTGCGCAGCTCGGGCCAGCCAAGCCCGAGCATGAGCGCGAGGATGGCAAGCGCGCACAGCAGTTCGGTGAGGGTATGGCCGCGCGGCTGTTGCATGCTGCAACTCCGTCTGCACCTTGGGGGCAAGGCTCAGTGAAGTCGCCATTTCGCCGCTTGTAAAGGCGCGATTTGCCGGGTTCAAGCGAAGTGTTGGTAGCCGGACGCTACGACCGGGACTCGGCGTCCGCCGGCGTCCAGGACCTCCACCTCCGCTCCAGCCACCACCCGACCGATGCAGGTGAGTAACACCTGCAACCGAGCGCCGAGTGCTTCGATGGGCTGGTGGGCGGCGGGCGGCGCGGTAAACACCAACTGGTAGTCGTCGCCGCCACCGAGTGCGAGCTCGCTGGCGCGCCCCGCCGCGGCAAGCGCCAGCACGGCAGGGCTGATCGGAACAGCCGCCAGTTGCAGCTCCATGCCGACGCCACTGGCGCGGGCAATGTGCCCGAGGTCGGCGAGCAGTCCATCGGACACGTCCTGTGCGGCGTGGGCGAGGTCCAGCAGGGCCCTGCCCAGCGCCAGCTGCGGCACGGGCCGGTAATAGGCAGTGAGCAGGGCAGCGGCGGCCTCCCCCTCGGGGGACAAGCGGCCTGCAAGGACCTCAAGCGCCAGCGCCGCCGCGCCAAGCTGACCGCTTACCCACACCTCATCCCCGGCACGGGCACCGTCTCGTCGCAGGGCCTTGCCCAGAGGCAGCGTGCCATGCACCTGCACGGCAACTTGCAGGGGGCCGGCCGTGGTGTCGCCGCCGAGCAGTGGGCAGCCGTAGCGCTGCGCTGCTGCTGCCAGCCCTGCCGAAAAGCCAGCCAGCCAGCCCGGTTCCGCCACAGGCAGGGTCAGTCCAAGGGTAAAGCCCAGCGGGGTCGCTCCCATCGCTGCCAGATCGCTGAGGGCAACCGCCAGCGCACGCTCGCCGATCAGCTGTGGATCGGCGGCAGCCGGGAAATGTACTCCGGCCACCAGCACGTCGAGTGACATCGCGAGACGCGTGGCGGCGCCGAAATCCAGCAGGGCACAGTCGTCGCCGATGCCCAGCGCGACCTCGGGGTGCAGGACGGGGTCGGCCATCAAGCCGGGCTGCTGGAAGTAACGGCGGATCAGCTCGAATTCACTCAAGGCCATCGGCAGGTCTCACCGTGGCCGTCAGCCGGCGATTTCGATACGACGGTGCTGGCGCGCCACCTTGTCGAGGATGCCGTTGACGAAGCGGTGACTTTCGGAAGCGCCGTATTTTTTCGCCAGCTCCACGTACTCGTTGATGACGACGCGGTAAGGCACTTCGATACGCTGGGACAGCTCATAACTGCCGAGTCGCAGCAATCCGGCCTCGATAGGCCCGAGCTGAGCAATGTCCCGGTCGAGGAAGGGCTTGAACAAGGCATCGATGGCCACTTGGTTGCCGGTGATGAACACCAGCGCATCGTGGAAAAAATCCCAGTCGTTCTTGCGGCCATTATCGGCACGGAACTCGGCCTCGATCTGGCCGGCGTCCGCTCCGCCGATCAGCCACTGGTAAAGCGCTTGTACGAGCAGGTCCCGCGATCGCTTGCGCTGGGCCACTGCCACCTTGCTGCCGGAACCTTGCATCGGTCGTCTCCGCACTCAGGCGTCAAGTTTGCGCAGCAGGCTGACGAGCTCGATGGCGGTCATCGCGGCATCGGCTCCCTTGTTGCCGGCCTTGGTACCGGCGCGCTCGATCGCCTGCTCGATGCTGTCGACGGTCAGCACGCCGAACACGACGGGCAGATTGTGCTGCATACCTACCTGGCCAAGACCCTTGGCACATTCGCCAGCCACGTAGTCGAAGTGCGGCGTGCTGCCGCGGATCACCGCGCCCAGCGCAATCACAGCGTCGAATTTTCCGGAGGCTGCCAGACGCTGGGCGACGAGCGGCAATTCGTAGGCCCCCGGCACTTTCACGAGGGTGAGGTTCTTTTCCGGTACCCCGTGGCGCACGAGAGCATCGATGGCGCCAGCCTGCAGGCTGTCCACCACGAAAGCGTTGAAGCGGGAAACCACGAGTGCATAGGTTGCATTGGTGGGGCCGAAGTCGCCTTCGAGGGTTCTGACGTTGCTCATGGTTGCCTCCTGTGAATATCGTGCTGCAGCCTGCCTCCAGCCCGGCAGGTCAGGCCAGCTGGCCTGCCCGCCCGACCGGCTGAGCAGCCGACTGCTATTTGATCGGAATGTACTCGACGACTTCCAGATCGAACCCGGAAATCGCGTACTTGGTGGGGTAGCTCATCAACCGCATCTTGCCCACGCCGACATCGCGCAGGATCTGCGAGCCGGTGCCCACAGTGAGGTAGCTGCCCTGCGGCGCCGCCGGCGGTCGGCGGCCACCGGCCGCATTCTGGAAGGCATCGAGCTGCTCGACGACATCACCGCTGCCGCGCTCGTTGGCCAGCACGACGACCACCCCCTTGCCCTCTTCGGCGATGCGGGCCATGGCCTTGTGCAGCGACCAAGAAGGTCGCTGCGGGTTGGCCACACCGAGCAGGTCGCGCAGAGTATCGGTCACGACCACACGGGCCAGCACGGGGTCTTCGCGCTCGATCGTACCCTTTACCAGCGCCATGTGGGTGAGATTGCCATCTTTGAAAAGATCCCGGTAGCAGAGCACGCGCCACTCGCCGTGCTCGGTCGGCAACTGGTATTCGCGGATGCGCTCGACGGTCTTTTCGGTGGCAATGCGATAGTGGATCAGATCCTGGATGGTACCGATGCGCAGCCCATGTTCGCGGGCAAACTGCTCGAGATCGGCCCGCCTCGCCATGGTGCCGTCGGGATTCATCACCTCACAGATGGCAGCTGCCGGCGTCAGGCCGGCCAGTCGCGCCAGGTCACAGCCGGCTTCGGTATGGCCGGCACGACGCAGCACCCCCCCTTCCTTGGCCATCACCGGAAAGATGTGGCCGGGCATGATGATGTCGGAGGGTTTGGCATCGGCAGCTACTGCCGCCTGGATGGTGCGCGCTCGATCGGCTGCGGAAATGCCGGTAGTAACCCCCACGGCCGCTTCGATCGACAGCGTGAAATTGCAACCGAAGGGCTGCTGGTTACTCTGCACCATCAGCGGCAGGTTGAGCTGGCGGCAGCGCTCCTGCGTCAGCGTCAGGCAGATGAGTCCACGCGCATGCGTGGCCATGAAATTGACGTCGGCCGCCGTGACCTTGTCGGCTGCAATGACCAGATCGCCTTCGTTTTCGCGGTCCTCGTCGTCCATGAGGATGACGAAGCGACCCTGGCGGAAATCACCGAGGATTTGTTCGATGGTGTCGAGTGGCATGACAGTCAGCTCCGTGCGGCAAAGCCGGCCTTGGCAAGCAGATCCAGGGTCACTCCTGGCGCTGATCGATGATCCTGCAGCAGCAGGCGCTCGAGATAGCGTGCGATCACATCGACCTCGATATTTACCTGCCGGCCCGGCCTGAAGGCATGCAGGGTCGTGCGCTCTGCCGTGTGGGGAATGATGTTGACGCCAAAGGTATCGGCCTGCACCTCGTTGACCGTGAGGCTCACGCCATCGATACAGACCGACCCCTTGTGGGCAATGTAGCGTGCCAGCGCCTGTGGCACGCGGAAGACCAAACGCTCACTGCGCCCATCGGGATGACGACTGATGAGTTCACCGATGCCGTCGACGTGCCCGCTGACGATATGCCCGCCGAGGCGGCTTTGCGGCTGCAGCGCCAGTTCAAGATTGAGCTCTTCACCTTCCCGCCAGTCCTTGAGTGTAGTGACTGCCAGGGTCTCACGTGAGACATCGGCACTGAAAGACGCCTCGCCCAACTGCACTACCGTCAGGCAGACTCCATTGACGGCGATGGAGTCCCCCAAGTGTACGCCAGCGAGATCGACCGACCGACTGCGCACGGTAAGACGGCGATCACCGCCGACCGGTTCGGAGCGCACCAACGTGCCATGACCTGCAATTATTCCGGTGAACATGCGTCGTCCTCTGGGTGGGCAGCAAGCACTTCGCTGCGAATGCGGAGGTCATCGCCAAACATGACGGCATCGAGGAAGCGCAGCCTGACTCTCTGCTGCAGGGAATCCATGCCGGGCAGCACGGCGAGCGGCAGCGCCTCATGACCGAGCAGGCAGGGAGCAACATAGCTCACCAGCTCATCGACGAGCCCTGCCTGCAGGAATGCCCCAGCGAGCGCCGGACCGGCCTCGACGAGCACCTCGTTACACTGCCAATCGGCGGCGAGGCGCAACAGCAGCACACGCAGATCGATGCCGCCCCTGCGGACCGGCAGAGCCACCAGCTGCACGATGGAACGACAGTGGCCATAGCGCTCCGCCGCAGACTCCAGCGCTGCTGCATTGCCGGCAGCGACCAGCAGGGCGTCACCCGCTTGCTGGAACACCTTGGCGGCAGCCGGTGTGCGCAGCGTCGAGTCGAGCACGACGCGCAGCGGTTGGCGGCCATCGTAGCCCGGCACTCGCACGGTCAAGGCGGGATCATCCTTGATGACCGTGCCACGGCCCGTGATGACAGCGCAGCTGCGGGCCCGCAGCCTGTGCCCGTCCTCCCGCGCCGCTGTGCCTGTGATCCATTGACTCTCGCCGCTGCGCATGGCGGTGCCGGCATCAAGGCTCATGGCCAGCTTGCAGCGCACGTAGGGCCGCTTGTGCAGCATGCGTTTGACGAAGCCTGGATTCAGCGCCGCTGCTGCGTCGGGCAGCAGCGGTCCACTGACTTCGATGCCTTGGTCCCGCAACTTCTGCAGGCCCTTGCCGGCTACCAGCGGATTGGGGTCCTGCATGCCGAAGACGAGGCGGGAGATACCACTGGCGATGAGCGCATCGGTGCAGGGACCAGTGCGGCCGAAATGGACACAGGGCTCCAGCGACACGAACACGGTGGCGCCAGCGGCGCGGGAGCCAGCCTGCTGCAAGGCCAGCACTTCGGCATGAGCCTGCCCTGCGACGGCATGCCAACCCTCTCCCACCACCGTGCCGGCGTTGACCACGACACAGCCGACCACCGGATTGGGTCGACAGGTGTGTCGGCCTCGCTCCGCCAGTAAAAAGCACTGACGCATGTAATCGGTGTCGGTCATGGTTCGGTCATGGCGTGGTGGTGGGTGGCTGCTGCGACTCGTGTGCCGCATCAGGCGTCTAGGCTTTCGAGCCCTGCTCGATGCTGTCTATCACTTCGCGGAATTCGTTGAGGTCCTTGAAACTGCGATACACCGAGGCAAAGCGTACGTAGGCGACTTCGTCGAGCTTGCGCAGTTCTTCCATTACCAGCTCGCCGACCATCTTGCTCGGCACCTCACGTTCACCGCTCGCGCGGAGCCGGTGGCAGATGTGACCGATGGCTTCATCGACCTGCTCGAGACTGACCGGCCGTTTTTCCAATGCCTTGAGCATACCGGCCCGCAACTTGTCTTCGTTGAAAGGCTCACGCGCTCCCTTCTGCTTTATCAACCTCGGCATGAGCAGTTCGGCGCTTTCGAACGTCGTGAATCGCTCCTCGCAGGTGATGCACTCGCGCCGCCGACGCACCTGGTTGCCGTCGGCCACCAGTCGTGAATCGATGACCTTGGTGTCCTCGGCGTTGCAGAACGGGCAGTGCATGTCTCACCTCGTCCGCGGCTTAGCCGTAGACCGGAAAGCGCTGGCAGAGTGCCAGCACACGACTCTTCACCTCGGCAACCAACGACTCATTGTGATGATCCTCGAGAATGTCGCAGATCCAGTGGGTCAGGTCGGTGACCTCCTGCAATCCGAAACCGCGTCTGGTAACCGCCGGTGTGCCAATACGGATGCCACTGGTCACGAAGGGCGGGCGCGGATCGTCGGGAACGGCATTCTTGTTGACAGTGATGTAGGCACGACCCAGCACTTCGTCGGCTTCCTTGCCTGTGATGTCGCGGCCCACCAGACTCAGCAGGAACAGGTGGTCATCGGTTCCGCCGGACACGATGGTGAAGCCGCGCTGCTGGAATACGCCGACCATGGCCTTGGCATTGTCCAGCACGCGCTGCTGGTAGCGATTGAATTCGGGACTCATCGCCTCGAGGAAGCAGACGGCCTTGGCCGCGATCACGTGCATGAGCGGGCCTCCCTGGTTTTCGGGAAACACGCCGAAATTGAGCTTCTTGCAAAGTTCCTCGTCGTCACCCATGGCAAGGATCAGACCGCCACGCGGACCGCAGAGTGTCTTGTGCGTGGTGGAGGTAACCACATGGGCGTGCGGGAAGGGATTGGGGTATAGCCCTGCCGCCACCAGGCCAGCGACATGGGCCATGTCGACCAGCACCTTGGCGCCTGCGGCGTCGGCAATGCGGCGCACTCTGGCGAAGTCGATGAACCGCGAATAGGCAGAGAAGCCGGCGACGATCACCTTCGGCCGATGTTCGAGGGCGAGGGACTCCATCTGGCCATAGTCGATCTCACCCGTGGCAGCATCGAGACCATACTGTACAGCCCGATAGACGCGGCCGGAGAAACTCACGCTGGCGCCGTGCGTGAGGTGCCCGCCGTGGGCGAGGCTCATGCCGAGCAGGGTGTCTCCAGGCTTCATGAGAGCCGCGTAGGCAGCCGTGTTGGCCTGCGAACCGGAGTGAGGCTGCACGTTGGCATAGCCGCATTTGAACAGTTGCTTGGCACGCTCGATGGCCAGCACTTCGACCTTGTCGACGAACTCGCACCCGCCGTAGTAACGCTTGCCCGGGTAGCCTTCGGCATACTTGTTGGTCAGCACACCGCCCTGTGCCTCCATGACGCGCGGGCTCGTGTAGTTCTCGGAAGCGATCAGCTCGATGTGCTCTTCCTGACGCCGGGCTTCGCCGGCGATGGCGTCGGCCAATTCCGTATCGAACCCTGCAATGGACATGCTTTTCTGCAACATGGATTTCCTCACCTTGGGACGGTAGTAGCACCGACCCCGAATGCCAGACACGCGCGGTGCCGGTAGCCGGCCGCAGAAGGAACTTTGCGGGATTCCTTCGTGCTGCGATTGTTTACATGGACTTGGTTTGTACGCTGCGGGTAAAATTTCGGCCCGCATTCTACCCCAACCCCCCTGCTTTTATGGCCCAATTTGTTTACACCATGCATCGCCTGGGCAAGGTCGTGCCGCCCAAGCGCGAGATTCTCAAGGACATTTCACTTTCCTTCTTTCCCGGCGCCAAGATCGGCGTGCTTGGCCTCAATGGCTCGGGGAAATCCACCTTGCTGCGCATCATGGCCGGCGTGGACAAGGACTTCATCGGAGAGGCGCGTCCGCAACCGGAACTGAAGGTGGGCTATCTGCCCCAGGAACCGCAACTCGACGAGAACCGTACGGTCAAGGACAACGTCGAAGACGGTGTGCGCGAGATCAAGAACCTGATCGACGAGTACAACGCCATCAGCGACAAGTTCGCCGAGCCCATGGGCGACGACGAAATGAATGCCCTGCTGGAACGTCAGGGCGTGCTGCAGGGGCAGATCGATGCCTCCAACGGCTGGGATCTGGACCGCACGCTGGAGATCGCCGCCGATGCCCTGCGCCTGCCGCCCTGGGATGCAGAAGTGAAGCAACTCTCCGGCGGTGAAAAGCGCCGTGTCGCCCTCTGTCGCCTGCTGCTGTCCAATCCGGACATGCTGCTGCTCGACGAGCCAACCAACCATCTGGATGCGGAATCCGTCGCCTGGATCGAGCGCTTCCTCAAGGACTTCACCGGTACGGTAGTGGCCATCACGCACGATCGCTACTTCCTCGACAATGCTGCTGGCTGGATTCTCGAACTCGATCGGGGACATGGCATCCCCTACGAGGGCAATTACTCGGACTGGCTGGCCGCCAAGGAAAAGCGGCTCGATGTCGAGGCCAAGCAGCAGGCTTCACTCGACAAGACCATCAAGAGCGAACTGGAGTGGGTGCGCCAAAACCCCAAGGGCCGGCAGGCGAAGAGCAAGGCCCGTCTCGCACGCTTCGAGGAATTGCAGTCCAAGGAGTTCCAGTCCCGCAATGAAACCCTCGAACTCTACATCCCGCCGGGTCAGCGTCTCGGTGAAAAAGTGATCGAGGTGGAGCATCTCACCAAGGGTTTCGGAGAACGTGTGCTGATCAACGACTTGAGCTTCAGCATCCCGCGCGGCTCCATCGTGGGGATCATCGGCGGCAACGGCGCTGGCAAGACCACCTTCCTGCGCATGCTCGTAGGCCAGGAGCAGCCGGACGCTGGCAGCATTTCCCTCGGCGAAACCGTGGATCTCGCCTACGTCGACCAAAGCAGGGATGCGCTCAACCCGGCCAACACCGTATGGCAGGAGATATCCGGCGGACTGGATACCATGCAGATCGGTTCCTACGAGATTGCTTCGCGGGCGTACTGCGGTCGCTTCAACTTCAAGGGAACCGACCAGCAGAAGCTGGTACGTGACCTGTCCGGCGGTGAGCGCAATCGCGTACACCTCGCCAAACTGCTGAAGCGTGGCGCCAACGTGCTGCTGCTCGACGAACCGACCAACGACCTCGACGTCGAAACCCTGCGCGCGCTGGAAGAGGCGCTGCTGGCCTTCCCCGGCACCATCATCGTGGTGTCGCACGACCGCTGGTTCCTCGACCGCATTGCCACCCACATTCTGGCGTTTGAAGGCGATAGCGAGGTCATCTTCCACACCGGCAACTACGCCGACTACGAGGAAGACCGCAAGAAGCGCAAGGGCGACATCGGCCCCACGCGGGTGAAGTACAAGAAGCTCGCCTGACGGCAGCAAGGCGGCAGCGGTCTGAACCCTGCCGCCGATCTGACCTCAGTCGCGCTTGCGCCCCAGTGCCAGCCAACCCAGCAAGCCGGTCAGCAGCACCAAGCCCAGCACGATCAACCCGAACCCGTGGTCGCTACCGCCCCACGGAATGCCCCCGACGTTCATGCCGAACAGCCCCGACACCAGATTGATGGGCAGTGCCACGACCGTCACGACGGTCAACACGAACAGTGTCCGACTGGTCTGCTCGTTGCTGTAGGCGGCCAGTTCTTCCTGCAGCAGTTTCACACGCTCGACCAGCCCGACCGAATCGTTGAGGGCAGCCGCGAACTCCTCGGCTGCCTCTCGCAATTCCTGTAGGTCGTCGCTGCGGATCCAGCCGAGCGGCCGGTTGAGCAAGCGAAAGAAGGCGGCTGGCTCGGGCGCCAGCAGTCGCTGCAACCGCACCAGCGAGCGCCGCAGCGCACCGAGTTCGGCACGACTGCTCGCACTGCGGTTGGCCAGCAGCCGGTCCTCGATGAGATCCACCCGTGCCGTGGTTCTGCGCAGGATGTCGGAAAGCACGTTGGCCTGCTCGCGCAGCAAGTGAGCCAACAGTTCCACCGGCGAGTCGAAGTCCTGACCGGACCGCACGGCCTCGCGCAATTTGTCGACCGAGCGCAGCGGTCGCAGCCGCGCGCTCAGCAGCAAGCGTGGCCCGATGCAGACACAAGTGCTGCCCACCGCCGACGTCTCGTAGCTCGATTCGAACAGCACATCGTGAATGACGGCGACCAGCAGGTCGTCGTCGAATTCGAGGCGCGTGGAATTTTCCTCGGTGCGCAGCGAATCGAAAAAAGCCTGCGGCAGCGCCAGATGCTGACGCAGCCAAGGCTCCGACGCCGCATTGGCGAGCGACAGGTGCAGCCAGTGGAAGTCGGCAGACGCTTCCGCTGCCGGCCCGCCGCGCGACCGGAGAAACTGCTCGGAAGTGATGGGCTGCGCCGGCTGCCCCGGCGAAAAGCGATAGCCCCAGATCAGACCATTCGGGTCCGAACCGTAACTGGCATCGACTGTGGCGAGGGCCATGCTGCTCAGAGCTCGAACTGCGCCCGCAGCGCCTGTAATCGAGCACGACTGCGCTCTGGCGTCAGTGGCACCTGCACCTGCTCGGGTAAGGCCAGCCGTGTTGGCGCCTCCAACTGCTCCCCCCTCACGACGCGACGGCACAATTGGGCATAGTGGTTGGCGAACAGCGGCAGTGCCTGGGTCTGCGATTCGCCGGCCAGCACGTCCCAACCAGTGGCGGCCGCCGCGAGGTACACGGCGGCGTGGGACCAGGCGTGGCGCCACTTCGGTTCTGGCGCGAGGCACGCTTCCCGGTAGGCCGCTTCGACAGCCGGTAGTCCGAACAATGCAGGAGCGTCTTCACAGACGGCAATCATCCCCGCCAGCGTTGGCAGGAATTCCTGGGTCCTGGCAAGCTGCCGAGCGGCGCGTTTCAGCAGGTCGGGACTGTATTCCCCCAGTGCGGAAAGCCAGTATTTCTTGGTGAGCTGCAGACTGCCTTCCGCGGCGAATGCCTTGTGGAACTGGTTGTGGTAGGCCAGTTCGAACTCGGCAAATACCTGATTGATGGCCGCGACCAGATCGGTGCCTGCAGGTTTGGGCACCTCGGAGACGCCGGGCCGCACAGCGGCCAGCACGGTGTCGACAGTCTTCATGCATTGACCTCACGGCCACCCACGCTACGGCAGGCGGGCGTCACTGGTTGTGAGCGTACGCGACATGCGGGTAGTCTCGGTCCGCGGGAGCCGGCCGACTCATGGCCATGCACTGCCGCATGCACGCTTTCAACAGACAAATTTCGGATTTTCGGCCTTGACCACTTCAACACCAGGACGGGCGCTGCGCGCCTGTCACTCGATCGCCGACCTTCGGACTCTAGCACAGCGGCGTTTGCCGAAGGTAATGTTCGACTACATCGACGGTGGCGCCGAGGACGAAGTCACGCTGCAGCGCAACCAGGCGGATTTTTGCCGGTATCAATTGGTGCCGCGGGTGCTCACCGACGTGAGTCACATTTCGCTGAAACGCAGGATCCAGGGTATCGACTCGTCACTGCCGCTGATCCTGTCTCCCACCGGCGGCAATCGACTGTTCCACCCCGCGGGGGAGCGGGCCGTGGTGCCGGTGGCCGAGCGCGAAGGCCTGATCTATTCGCTCTCTTCGATGGCTACCCACGACATCGAGACCGTGGCGGGACTCGGCCGCGGTCCGAAGTGGTTCCAGATCTACGTCTGGAAAGACCGCGGCGTGGTACGGGAATTCATTGCCCGCTGCAAGGCAAGCGGTTACCACGCACTCATCCTGACGGTCGACGTACAGACCTTCGGATACCGCGAGCGGGACCTGCGCAATGGCTTCACACTGCCCCCACGCTTCACCGCCGCCTCCCTGCTGGATCTGGCACTGCACCCGGCCTGGTGGTGGAACGTGCTGACCCAGCCGACCATCACGCTGGCCAACGTGGCTGGCAAGGCCGGTGTCGGTGTGCAGAGCGCGACGGCACTGAGTCAGTACACGGCCAGCCAGCTCGACACCCGCGTGACCTTCGATGACCTTGCCTGGATGATCGAGGCCTGGGGCGGCCCGTTCCTCGTCAAGGGCATCGCCAATGCTGCCGACGCGAGGCGCGTTACCGAACTCGGCGCGAGCGGGGTGATGCTATCCAATCACGGGGGCCGGCAACTGGATCACGCGATCTCCCCCTTGCGGGCGCTACCCGACGTCGTCGCAGCACTCGAAGGACGTGCCGACATCATCGTCGATGGTGGCATCCGGCGCGGCAGCGACATCGTCAAGGCACTCTGCCTTGGCGCCACCGCCTGCAGCGTGGGTCGTCCTTACCTCTACGGACTTGCCGCTGGTGGCGAGGCAGGCGTGGCGCGGGCTGTCCACCTGCTCAAGAGCGAGCTGCTGCGCGCGATGACCTTGCTGGGTTGCGACGATGTGGCCAAGCTGGACCGGCATTTTCTGGCCCACTGACCACCCGAGGGGCGGCCGCTACTGGCACACGTCGGGGTGGCGCGTTTAGCTGCGGCTGCGCAGGATTCGTTCTTCGACAGCCTGTCGGTGATCGACCAGCACCTGCTGGGCGATGTCCAGCGCGGCAAAGCGCTCATACCACTCGGCCAGCCCGGGTACTTCCTGCAGCAGGTCCCAGCCGTAAACAAGGTCAGCAAGACGGTTGCCCAACGTGAACGAATAGAAAACGACGATGTCGGCCAAGGTCAGCGTCTCGCCCTGCAACCAAGGCGAGCAGCGCACGAGACGTCCCAGCGCAGCGAGCCCTTTGCGGACAGCGGGCTGTGTCTCCACCAGCAACTGTTCCGGCAAGGGACGCCCGAACAGGGCGCCGATGAGCTGGTGTACGGGGCCCTCGACGTACAGTTCCTGCACCTTCATCAACTGACGGACCTTGGCCCTGGCAAACGCGGACTTAGGCAGCAACGGTCGCTGGGGGAAGCTTTCCTCGAGGTAATCGAGAATGGCGTCGGTCTCGCTGAGAAAGCCGAACTCCGTTTCGAGCACAGGCACCTTGCCCATCGGACTGCGGGCAAGAAAATCCGGCTCCTGACTCGGCCGCACCGTGACGAATTCACAGGGCAGTCCCTTGGTGAGGACTGCATGCTTGGTCATGCAGAAGTAATTGCTGAGTGGCATACCGTGAAGTTTCATGCTTTTTTCTCGCTGCTTGCGCATTTTCAGGACCGCCCGGGCCGGTACGGCACACGGTAGCGCGAGGCTCGGCGACTCAACAATCTCGCCGCAAAAAAATCTTTGTCATTTGTCGCCGGCGCACACAATAATCCCCCGCCTTTCAGGGCCGGCCATCGCTGGTGACCCTGCGCTGCCGGACTCTTTCATCAGGGTCCTTCCAAAAAACCAAATTGATCAACACAACACAGGGGAAACTGCATGCATCGCTCCACACTGCCTACAACTCACTACCGCAAGCTGGTGGTGGCGGTCGCGCTGGGCTGCGCCGGCGCCGTCGCTCTGCCAGTACTCGCGGCGGAAGCCATCGAGGAAGTACGGGTCACCGGTTCCTTTCTCGAACGTCCTGCCGATCGCCCGCAACCCGTCACCGTGATCGACAACGAGGCACTGCGCCTCGAACAGCGTTCGTCCATCGCCGAGGTCTTCAAGAACCTGCCGCAGAGCATCGGCTCCACCTCGATGATCAACTCGCAGCAAGGCGGTGTGAATGGCGGCAACACACCGACTGCCACCATCAACCTGCGCGGTCTCGGCCCGCGTGCGACCCTGGTGCTGCTCAACGGCGGCCGCCAGACCAGTGACGGCGGCTTCGGCTTCGTCGACATCAACAACCTCACCCCGTCGATCATGGTCGAGCGCGTGGAAATCCTCACCGACGGCGCCTCGGCGCTCTACGGGTCGGATGCCGTGGCCGGGGTGGCCAACTTCATCACCCGCAACAACTTCAGCGGACTGGAAGTGCGCGCCGAGGCGCAGCAGATCCAGGACACCAACGCCAACCGGCCTGACATGAACTTCGGTCTCATCGCCGGTGGCGGCAACGAGACCACCCACGTGGTAGCGGCTGTCGATTACGCCACCACGGAAATCCTGCTGGTCGAAGATCGCTACGATGATGCGCGCCTGCGACTGGGGCTGACCTCGGGCTTCGGCAATCCGGCCACTTATCAGGTGCAGAACGTCAATGGCACACTGCGACCGACCACGCAGACGCGACCGGATCCCTTGTGTGGCAGTTCGCAGATCGGTGGGGGCCTCGCTGCCGGCGAAGTCAATCCCACGCGCACCCAGTGCCTGCTGTTCAACGCGCTCAATCGTGACATGCAGCCCAAGTCCGAGCGCATGATCGGCATGTCCGTCATCACCCACGACTTCACCGATACACTGACCGGCGAATTCGAGCTGGGCTTTGCGCGAACCGATTACACGATTCCCTTCGGTTACGTCACGCCCGCCGGTGTGACCAGCTTCAGCTTCGTGCCGGTCGACAACCCGGGCGTACTGGAAGCCGTGCGCTCCGACCCCAGCTTCCCCAATCCGGCCAACGACGCCAACGTAGGTGGCTACCGCTTCCGCGGCCGCGTGATGACCCCGGCGGGAGGCCCTTCCAACGACCATTTCTCGTCGCAGGACACGCGCCGTTTTGCTGCGAGGCTCAAGGGCGAGATCAATGAGGACTGGGGATGGCAGTTCGCCTACACCAACTCCTGGAACGAGACGAGCTTCCAGAGCACCGACACCCTCATCGCGCGGCTCACCTCGGCTCTCAATGGCTACGGCGGTCCCAACTGCCAGGCCTCGCCAACCACTGACCCCAACCGCACCGCACGCGGCGTCGGCAACTGCAAGTTCTGGAACCCGTTCGCCAACAGCCTGCTGGCCAAGCCCGGGGACCGTAACTACAACGATCCGGCCCTGACCCGCTGGCTCACCGGCTCGCGCACCACGGTTGATACCGGCGAACTGCGTACCTTCGACCTCGTGGTCACCGGTAGCCTCTGGGACATGGCCGGTGGCACGACTGGTCTGGCCGTGGGCTTGCATCGCCGCGAACAAGACTTCAGCCAGGACTGGGATGTGCTCAGCGAGGCACCGGGCAACTGGGCCTTCAATGGCGCCACGGCCTTCCTCGACTTCGGCGGTCAGCGCACCACCGATGCCGCTTTTGCCGAACTGGTGATGTATCCGACGGAAACCCTCGAAGTGCAGCTGGCGGCCCGCTATGAAGATGCCGGCACCCAGGATTCGTTCGATCCCAAGATCGGGCTGCTGTGGACGCCGATGGACGGACTGTACCTGCGGGCCTCGGCCGGCACGTCATTCCGACAACCCGGCGAAATCCAGGTCTTCGGCTCCGGCCCTGGCGGTGCCTCGACCGATCCGATTGGTGGCGACACCATCAATGCGCGCGGCCTGCTGGTGGGCAATCCCAACCTGGAGTCCGAGACCTCCGACAACTGGACCGCCGGAGTCACCTGGGACATCACTGAAGCCTTCACCGCGGAACTCAATTACTGGAGCGTGGATTTCCAGAACCTCATCACGCAGGAGCAGTCTCAGGCGATCCTGCTGCTCGACCGTGCCGATGGTTTCATCACCGACCCGCGCATCATTCTGCGTGACGGTGCACCCAACGAGGTCTGTGAAGTGACCGGTCGCTGGTCGGGGCGCGCCTCCGATCCACGCCCTGCGAACTGCATGTCGGGCTTCGATGTCCAGTTGTTCCGAACCACCTACATCAACCAGGCCTTCCAGAAGACCGAGGGGCTCGACTTCGTGTTCAACTACGAATTCGACGCGCTCGCCAGCCAATGGAGCGCCCGGCTGCTCGGTTCTTGGACCACGAAATACGACATGGACGTGCAGGGCAAGGTCGTTGATGGTGTCGGCAGCTACAACACGGCAACGTTCGGCGTGCCGAATCCGGAGTGGCGCAGCAACGTCATGCTGGACTGGAAGCACGACAACCACATGGCAAGAGCGACTGTGCGCTATCTGTCGAAGCTCGAACTGGATGTGCGAAACGCCAACAATCAGCTGACGGAAGAAGAGGACTTCACCACGCTCGACCTGCAGTACTCCTACACGCTGGCAGAAGGTGCCGGCAGCGTGACCTTCACGGTGATCAATGCCACCGACGAGGAGGATCCGCTGCGTCACGGTGCCCAGACCACCAGCACCAGCAGCATCTACGAGTCACGCGGTCGGGTGTACCGACTGGCGATGAACTGGATGTTCTGATCGAGGCAGACCTTGGCCTGCCAAAAAGAGCCGTTGCCGGGAGGCAACGGCTCTTTTTTTTGTCCTCGGACAGGCACAACGACAGCTCCGGCTGCTGTAGACCCCTGTTTTCGCTGGTCTTCGGGCAGCCCTGACCGAAAGCAGCGCCGCCAGCGGGACGACGCCGCTATAATCCGTGCCCTTGCCAACCATCGAGGGTATTCTGCATGGCCTGCCTGCGCTCCGTGTGTCGCCTTTCCCTGGTCCTGCTCGCCGGCCTGCTCTGCCGGCTCGCCGTGGCGGCCGAAGAGATTCCTGTGGCCCCGGCGTTCACCGACGACGAACTGGTCGCCCTGCCCGAGACCGGTTGGTGGACCAACGGCGGCAATCTTTCCAACCAGCGTTTTTCGCCCCTCACCCAGATCACGCGCGACAACGTTCGCAATCTCAAGGCCGTTTTCCGTGCCGATCTGCAGGACTCGGCCCTGGAACTGCGCCACAACAATCAGGCGCAGCCGCTGGTTTACGATGGTGTCATGTACGTGAGCACCGGCCAGGATGACGTGTTCGCGATCAGCCTCGACAGTGGCGACGTCCTGTGGAGCTACCAGTCCGGCCTGGCCGAGAGCGATGCCCTGGTCTGCTGTGGCTGGGTCAGCCGGGGCGTAGGGCTCGGCGAAGGCAAGGTCTTCATCGGTCAACTCGATGCCCGGCTGGTCGCGCTCGACCAGAAGACCGGCGCCGTGCTCTGGTCGGTACAGACAGGCGACCCGAAGGTGGGCTACAGCCTCACCGCGGCCCCACTCTACTTCGACGGCATGGTGATCATCGGCAACGCCGGGGGCGACATGGGGACGCGCGGTCGCGTGAAGGCCTTCGACGCCGCCACCGGCAACGAACTGTGGACGTTCTATACCATCCCCGGCCCGGGTGAATTCGGTCACGAGACCTGGCCGCAGGACAAGGATGTTTGGCAGTGGGGAGGCGCGCCGGTCTGGCATACACCGGCACTCGATCCCGGCGCCGGCCTGCTCTACTTCTCGACCGGCAACGCCGGTCCGGTGCTCGGTGGCGGCGTGCGCCCAGGCGACAACCTCTTTACCGCTTCCATCGTCGCCATCGACGTCAGGACCGGCGAATACCGCTGGCACTTCCAGGAAGTCCACCATGACATCTGGGACTACGACGCCCCCAATCCCGTCGTCCTCTTCGAAGCGGAATACAACGGCGTCATGCGCAAGGGTCTGGCCCAGGCCGGCAAGACGGGCTGGATCTACATTCTGGATCGGTTGACCGGCGAACCACTCATCGGCATCGAGGAAAAGGCCGTGCCGCAGGAGCCGCGTCAGGCCACGGCAGCCACGCAGCCCTACCCGATCGGTGATGCCCTGATTCCGCTGGAAGTACAGTACGCACCCGAGAACTACGCGCTGGTGAATCAGGGACGCATTTTCACGCCCTTCTACGAAACCACCGTGTTCACTCCGCTTGCCGGCGTGAACTGGCCGCCCAGCGCCTACGACCCCGCCACCAACACCATGTTCGTCTGTGCCACCGACACGGCCAATGCCGCACGCGCCGACGCCAGTCAGTTCGAGGCACCGACTTTTCGCCAGCAGTTCCTCGGCGGCGCCTACGTGGGCGCCGGTTTGCTGCGTCGCGGTATTTATTCGGCCGTGGATCTCAAGACCAACCGGATCGTCTGGCAGAAACAGTTCAACGATGGTTGCCGCAGCGGCTCACTGGCCACCGCCGGCGGCCTGCTGTTCATGGGTCGCAATGACGGCAGGTTGATTGCTCTGGATACCCGCAATGGAGAAAGGGTCTGGGAATTCCGCACGGATGCGCCTATCAACTCTGCCGTCAGCACGTTCTTGCACAATGGCGAGCAGTATGTAGCCGCCTACGCGGGCGGCGGGCTGTTCGGTGCCCAGAAAGGCGACGGCGTGTGGGTGTTTTCCCTCAAAGGCACGCTGAACGAGATGCCGAGTGCCGCAGCCGCCGCCAATCCGAATCCGACCATGCGCGGGGACGCTGCGCCAGCCCTCACCATCGCCACGCCGCCGGCAGGCCGGATCGCCGACAAAGTGAACGGCCAGCGCATTTACCGCGCTTCCTGCGTCTACTGCCACGGAGACAATGGCACAGGCGGCCATGGTGGCGGTGCCGAACTGACCGCAAAGCTCACGGTGGACAGCATCATGGCCATGCTGAGTACCGGTCGCAACGCCATGCCGCCGTTCCGTGGCGTGCTCAGCGTCGAACAGATGCATGACCTGGCCGTCTGGCTGAAGGAAGATCTGATCGAATAGGCCGTGATGCAGGGAAAGGCAGCAGAGAGTGGCGCGCCCAAGAGGATTCGAACCTCTGACCTTTGCCTCCGGAGGGCAACGCTCTATCCAGCTGAGCTATGGGCGCGTGCGGTACTGTGTAGGTGCTGCGTCGGGGCCGGCATCATACCCAAGCGGCGCCGGAATTTCACTCGAGGTGAGCGCGCGTGGACGGTTGTCCCGCGGGCAACGGCTGGCCGCACCCGCTTTTGACAGTGACATTACCTGCTGAGGCCACAGGCCATCGCGTAGAATGCGCGTCTTTCGAAGAAGGCCGCATGTCCCAAGCTTCCGAACACTCGACTGCCCCTGCAACCACGCAAGCGATGCCCAAGGGCTTCGAGGCGCTCGGCTGCCTGCCGTTTCGCTGGCTGATCGGCGCCTTGCTCTGCTTCTTTCTCGGCATGCAGGGTCAACTGCTGGTGCGATCACTGCTGGCGTGGGAACTGACGCACAGCGAATTGTCGCTCGGCTACGTGAATCTGGTGGTAGCGCTGCCGATGGTCGGCATGTCGTTCTTTGCAGGCGCCATCATCGACCGTGTGGAACGGCGCCGACTGTTGATCATCACCCAGATTCTCATCATGGCCAATGAACTGATCCTGTTGGGCTTGCTTCTGCTGGACAAACTCACCTTCCCGCCGCTGCTCGTCAGCTCCTTCATCATGGGGTCCCTGTTTCCCTTCGTGATGCCAACCCGGTCGGCCATGGTCTTCGGCATGGTGGGGCGCGAGCTGATCGGCTCGGCCATGGCCCTGCAAAGCGGCATCATGAACGTGGGACGTATCGTTGGTCCGGCCGTCACCGGTGCCCTGATTCCCTTGCTGACTCTGCCCGGCGCCTATGCGGTCGCCATCCTGCTCCATGCCATCGCCACACTGACGACCTTCATGTTGCCGCGCTCCCACCCCGAGCAACAGGCGCGCAAATCACTGCTGGGTGACATGCTCTACTCGTTCACCTACATCGGCCAGCATCGACCGATCATGCTCGTGCTGCTGTTCGGCCTTTTCCCCATCCTACTCATGCTGCCGGCGCACAGCATGCTGGTGGTGTTTGCCGAGGATGTCTGGCAAGTCGGTGAAGACGGTCTGGGTCTGCTGATGGCCATGGTGGGAGCCGGCGGCATCAGTGGCGCCTTCATCGTTGCGCGCTTCAGCCAGGCCGCCAGCCGGGCGCGCTGGATGCTCTGCACCGGGACACTGTTCGGCGCGGCGCTGGCGGCGTTCAGCATGAGCCCGTGGTTCGGACTGGCACTGCTGCTCATGCTCTGCGCCAGCATGCTCAACGACATCACCCAGACGATGAACAACACCATCGTGCAGTTGCTCGCACACAACGAAGTGCGGGGGCGCATGTCGAGCATGATGATGGTGTCACTCGGTCTCACGCCGCTCGGCGTGCTGCCGGTGGCGCTGGCTGCCGAGCGCTTCGGCATAGCACCGACCATGCTGGTGGCGAGTCTGATCCTGCTCTGCATCCTGGCGCTGTTCTTTGCCCTCAGCCCGACGCTGCGCCGCCTCGACCATACCCTGCAGCGTGCTGCCGCCGCGCCATGACCGCCACCGCTCCGCCACGCTCGCTCTGGTCGCCGCTGACCATCGCCACCTTTCGCTGGCTCTGGCTGGCTACGCTGGTGTCGAACATCGGTGGCTGGATGCACGACGCTGGCGCTGGCTGGCTCATCACCGAGCTCACGGACTCGGCTGTGCTCGTGGCTCTCATGCAGACAGCCACGTCGCTGCCAGCTTTCTTCATCTTGCTACCGTCGGGTGCGTTGTCGGACATTTTCGATCGCCGGCGCTACCTGATGCTGGCGAACATCGGCCGTGCCTTGGTGGCACTCACGCTGGCCGTGCTGACGCTCACCGGGCTCATCGAAGCCTGGAGTCTGCTGGGACTCACCCTGCTGCTGGGTATCGGCATGGCAATGGTGATGCCGACATGGCAGAGCATCATCCCGGAAACCGTGCCCCGCACGGAGTTGCAGAACGCCATCGGTCTCAACACGCTGGGCATGAACATGTCGCGGGTGATCGGCGCCCTGATCGCCGGCGAGATCCTGCGCCGTACTGGCAGTGGCGTGGTGTTCGCCTGCAATGCCGTGAGCTTCGTGTTCATTCTCGTGGTGCTGTGGCGTTGGAAGCGTGTGCCGGAACCCACGCGGCTGCCACCGGAGCGCTTCCTGCCTGCCGTGACCACCGGGCTGCGCTATGCCTGGCACTCGCCAGCCCTGCGCGCAACGATCTATCGGAGCGTCGGCTTCTACTTCTTTTCGAGTGTGATGTGGGCGCTACTGCCCTTGATCGCGCGCGATCTGCTGCAAGGGGATTCGACCACCTTCTCCAATCTCTACGCCGCCATCAGCACCGGCGCTATCGTCAGCGGCTTTCTGCAGCCCAAGCTGCGCAAGAAACTCGATACCGACCAATTGCTGACGGCGGCAGCCGCTGTGTTTGGCGTGGGCATCGCGCTCACTGCTCTCGTGCCGCTTTCCGGGCTGGCCTTGCTTGCGCTGTCTCTGTGCGGCGCTGCGTGGATCACCGTCATGACCTGTTCGCAGATGTCTGCGCAGATGGCCCTGCCGCATTGGGTTCGCTCGAGGGGCATCGCCATCTTCCAGATGTTCTTCATGGGGTCACTCGCCATCGGCCCGGTGGTCTGGGGCAGCATGACCGAGCTGACGTCCCTGCCGACGGCCTTGCTGACCGCAGCGGCAGGTGTGGTGCTGGCCACGCTGTTCACCCGGCGCTGGCCCGTCAGCGGCAATGACCGCCTGGACCACACCCCGGCGCAGCACTGGACCAAGCCCGCCCTGCAAATTGCCGTGGAGCCGGAGCAGGGGCCGGTCATGGTGCAGGTCCGATACCGCGTACAACCGGCGCATACCGAGCGGTTCCTGCAGGACATCCGCCTGCTGGGCAAGGCGAGGCAGCGCGACGGCGCCAGCTTCTGGGAAGTTTTTGCCGATGGCCAGCAGCCAGGCGAGTACCTGGAAACCTATCTAGTCGCCACGTGGCTTGATCATCTGCGGCAGCATGAGAGAATTTCGCGCCACGATGCCGCCGTGCAGGAACGGCTGCGACAGGTGCTGCAGGAAGGCACCCTCCCCGAGATCCACCACTACATCAGCCCGGGCTGACCGAGACCGAGACCCATGAGCACCCCTACGCGCTCCGTTGCATCCAACTACCTGCAGGCCTTGCTCGACCGTGGCGTGGAGTACGTGTTCACCAACGCCGGCACCGACACGGCGCCGATCATCGAAGCACTGGTCGCTGCCAGCAATGCCGGTATCAGGACCCCGGAATTTCTCACGGTGCCCCACGAGAACGTCGCCATTTCGATGGCTCACGGTTATTTCCTCGCGACTGGCAAGCCAGCCGCCGTCATGGTGCATGTGACCGTCGGCACCGCCAATGCGCTGTGCGGCCTCATGAACGCGGCGCGCGACCAGGCACCCATTCTCTTGACTGCCGGCCGCACACCGAGCACCGAAACCGGCCATATCGGCTCACGCAATGCCTCGATCCACTGGGGTCAGGACAGCTTCGACCAGGGCGGTATCGTGCGGGAATGGGTGAAATGGGACTACGAATTGCGTCCCGGCCAGGCACCGGACGAAATCGTCGGCCGCGCGCTCGACGTGGCCATGAGCGAACCGAAGGGGCCGGTGTACCTGTGCATGCCCCGTGAAGTGCTCGGTGACCTGACCGACAAGACCGTTGCCCCGCCGCGGGAGCGTGCCCTGGGTGCCTTGCCGGCGACGCCATCGCTGGCGGCCGTGAAGCAGGCCGCCGAGTGGCTGAGCGAGGCCAAATTTCCGCTCATCGTGAGTTCCAGCAGCGGCAGGGATCCCGCCAACGTCGGCCGCCTGGCCAAAATTGCCGAGCAGTACGGGATCGGCGTGGTCATGCCGGGCGAGCCCGGAGCGCGGGAGCTCAACATTCCCACCACCCACCCGCTGTTTCTTGGAGTCCACCCCAACGAGGTGCTCGCCCGTGCCGATGCCGTACTGGTCGTCGACTGCGAAGTACCGTGGTGGCCGAGCCGGGTGAACCCGTTGCCAGGCGCCAAGCTGATTCACATGGCGGCAGACCCGCTGTTCGTCCGTTACCCGGTGCGAGGCTTTGCCATGGATCTGGCCATCAGCGGCTCCTCCTCGCAGGCGCTGGAACTGCTCGAGCAAGCGCTGGCCGCCAGCTGCGCCGGCAAGCAGTCTGCCGTGGCTGCACGGCAGGCGCAGTTCCGCAGCATCGCGCTGGAGCGGCAGCAGCGCCTGCAGGCGTTGGTGGAGTCGGTGCGGCAGCGCTCACCACTGCACCCGGCCTGGGTGGCGCAGTGCATCAACCAGGTGATCGACGACGATACGGTCATCGTCAACGAAATGGGTGTACCCATGGATTTCCTCGCACTGCAGGCGCCTCGCTCCTATTTTTCCAGCAGTCTCGCCGGCGGACTGGGCTTCGGTCTCGGTGCCGCCGTCGGGACCAAACTCGGCGCTCGCCACAAGAAGGTGATCCTGCTGGTGGGCGATGGCTCTTACATGTTCGGGTGCCCGACTGCCGCCCACCACGTGGCGCGCATGTACGACCTTCCCACCACGACCTTGGTCATGAATAACGCGCGCTGGAATGCCGTGCACCGCGCTACGCTCGGCATGTACCCGTCCGGGCAGGCGTCCAAGGAGACACTGATGCCTTTGGTGTCGCTGGGAGAATCGCCCGCCTACGAGGGCATCATGCAGGCCTGCGATGGCTACGGGGAGCGGGTGGAACGCCCGGACGAACTGCCGGCCGCCCTCAACCGCTGCCTGGCGGCCAATGCCCGGGGTCAGGCCGCGCTGCTTAATCTCATCACGGGTGACTGAGGACGGCGGCCGCGTTGTGTCGCTGTACCTGCAGCCCGTTGACCGCCAAGCCCGCGCGTTTTTACGCCTTGTCAAGATAGGCAGGACCCGAGGCGGCTCTTTATAATCCGCGGCCCGCAGCGTCGATTCGCCGATCCCTGCGGGCCGTTCGCGTTCCAGCACCGCCCTTGGGGCAGTGTCCGTTTCAATCATCAGAGACCAGGATCACCATGGCTACTCCCGCAAAGAACACCAAAGCTAAAAATGCCCAGCCCCCTGTTGATGACTTTTCCAGCGATTCGATCGAGGCTCAGACCGCGCGCTTTCTGGCCTCTGGCGGCAAGATCCAGCAGATCCCCCTCGGTGTCAGTGGTCAGGTAGCCACGTCGGGACCCCGCCACATCACCCTGGGCAAGCGTCATCTGCAGACCCAGTAAGGTTTTTTCCCCGTTTTGCTGCTTTGACCCTGCCCTCCGGCGGGGTTTGTTTTTTCTGGGGTACCGCGATGATCACCCCCCTGTCGTTCGAACAATTTCAGCCCCTGCTGCAACCGCGTGAGCGCGACAGCCACAAGGGCAGCTTTGGCCATACGTTGGTGGTGGGCGGTGACGACGGTTTCGGCGGCGCCGCCCTGCTGAGTGCCGAGGCCGCGCTGCGCTGTGGGGCAGGTCTTTGCTCGGTGGGCACGCACCCGTTGCATGCCACCGCCCTGCTCGGTCGGCGTCCCGAGTTGATGGTGCGGGGCTGCAGGGAAGCCTCGGAACTGCTGCCGCTGCTGGCTCGGGCCACGGTGCTGGTACTCGGCCCGGGGCTCGGTCAGAGCGACTGGTCTGGAGCCTGTTTTGCCCTCGCCCTGTCAACCGCCCGCGCCAAGGTGCTTCCGCTGGTGCTCGATGCCGATGGCCTGAATCTGCTGTCACGCGCAGCCGAGCAAATTCAAGAACCCTACGAAAAGTGGATACTCACTCCCCATCCCGGCGAGGCCGCCAGGCTGCTGGGGACCGACACCTCGTCGATACAAGCCGACCGGGAGACCGCGGTGCGGCAATTGCAGCAACGCTTTGGTGGCTGCGTCGTGCTGAAGGGGGCAGGCAGTCTGGTCTGCACCAGCGCTGGCGGTCGGCAGCGTGTTGAGCGCTGCCAGCATGGCAATGCCGGCATGGCCAGCGGCGGCATGGGGGATGTGCTGAGCGGCGTGCTCGGCGCCCTGCTGGCACAAGGTTTCGACGTCTCGACCAGCGCGAGGCTGGGCACCTGTCTGCACAGTCGGGCGGCGGATCTGGCGGTCGCGAGCGACGGTGAGCGCGGGCTATTGGCCTCGGACTTGCTGCCCGCACTGCGCAGGCTGCTCAACCGTCTGGCGGACTGACATGGTCGCTTCGCTGCTGCTGGCCGATGAAGCGGCAACCCTCGCCTTCGGGCAGACGCTGGCCAGCGTGTGCGGAGGCCGGGGCTTTTTCACGCTTTCCGGGCAGTTGGGTGCGGGCAAGACCACGCTCTGCCGCGGCCTCATCCAGGCCCTCGGGCACGGCGCTGCGGTGAAGAGTCCCACCTACACGTTGGTTGAACCCTATGAGCTGCCGGGCGGACTGGTGCTGCACTATGACCTTTATCGGCTCGGCGACCCGCAGGAGTTCTGTGAGCTGGGTTTCGAAGAGCAGCTGGGTGGAGATTCGCTGGTGCTGGTGGAGTGGCCGGAGCAGGCCGGTCGCTGGCTGCCGACGCCCGATCTTGCGCTGACCTTGGCGCAGAGCAGCCAAGGCCGGCGGCTGACCTGGCAGGGCCTGACTCCGCGGGGGCGGCAACTGGATCTGCACTTGCAGCAGCATTACCGCGGCCAACCGACCGGCTAGCCGATGCGCGCAATGTTGGAATATTTTCTAGCTTTAATTCTCAAGCACTTGTAAATTATGGCTTTATTGTCTGAGCTTTTCTCGACGATTCCACGCTGCAACGATGCGCACCTTGACCCGCCTTCTCAGCCGTCTGGCCTTGGTAGTGGCCTGCCTCAGCCTCGTAGCGCCCCTGCAGGGCGCCGTGGTGCAGGGCGTGCGCAGCTACCGGGCTCCGGACTATACACGTCTCGTCTTTGATCTCGACGGTCCTCTCACCTACGAACTCTCCCAGCAGCTCGAGCCCGCCACCCTCGTGATCACCCTCGAAGGGGCGAGCTTCGATGGCAACTTCGACAACCTCAGCCTCGCGGAAACGCCAATCAGCAGCATCGGCAGCAGCCGCGAGCCCGGCGGTGATCTGCTTGTCACCCTCACCTTGCGAGCACAGGTCGAACCCCGCAGCTTCACGCTGGGCAAGAACGAGCAATACGGCGATCGCTTCGTCCTCGACCTCTACGATGTGGCCGGCATGACCAAGGCCCCCGATGCCGAGACCGCGGACCCTGTTGCTACGATCACCAGCGGTCTCGACGATGCCGGACGTCGCGACATCGTGGTCGCCATCTCTGCAGGTCACGGGGGTGACGATCCCGGCGCCATCGGTCACGGCAAACTGCAGGAAAAAAACGTCACTCTCGCCCTTTCGCGGGAATTGGCCCGGCTGATCGATGCCATGCCGGGTTACCAGTCCGTGCTGATCCGTGATGGCGACTACTATGTTGGTCTGCGGCAGCGGACGGAACTCGGCCACAAGGCCAACGCCGATCTCTACCTTGCAATCCATGCCGATGCGGCCGACAACCACGAGGCACGCGGGGCCACGGTCTACGCGCTGTCGGAGCGCGGAGCGACCAGCGAACAGGCCCGTATGCTGGCAGACAAGGAAAACAATGCCGACCTGATCGGCGGTATCGGTACCGTGAGTCTTGGTGACAAAGACGCCGTGCTGCGCAGCGTGCTGCTCGACCTCAGCATGACAGCCAGCGTGGCAACCAGTCTCGAGATCGGCAGTGCGCTCGTCCAGTCGCTCGACAAGGTTACCCGACTGCGGCGGCGCAACGTCGAGCAGGCTGCCTTCGTGGAACTGAAGTCGGCCGACATCCCGTCGTTGCTGATCGAGGCCGGCTACATCACCAACGCCGCCGATGCGGAAAACCTCGATTCGCCGCAATGGCGCCGACGCTTCGCTGAGTCCTTGGCCGACGGCGTGGCCACTTGGTTCGGCAAGCGACCACCGCGCGGAACCCTGATTGCCTGGCAGCAGAAGCACGGCACGGAGGGCCGCAGGAGCATGACATCCTACGTGGTACAGCGGGGAGATGCCCTGTCGGTACTCGCGCAGCGCTTCGACGTCAGCATGGATGAGATTCGCAGGGTCAATGGGCTGAAGCACGATGCCATCCAGGTCGGGCAGACGCTGAAGATTCCTGCCACGCTGATCTTGCGGGAGCACAAGATCGAACGCGGCGAAACGCTCTCGCAGATTGCCTTCGAGTACGAAGTCACCCTGGAGGCGATACGCGCGGTCAACGAATTGAAGAGTGATACCATTCGGCCAGGCCAAATCCTAAAGATTCCTACCTCGTAAGTGTCCGCTTCACCCACCACCGCTGCTGCCCGCATCCACCGGCTCAGCCAGCGCCTGTGCAACCAGATCGCCGCCGGAGAGGTGGTGGAAAGACCCGCCTCCGTGGTGAAGGAGTTGCTGGAGAACAGTCTGGATGCGGGCGCTGATCGCATCGAGATCGACCTCGAACAGGGCGGCGTCAAATTGATGCGCATCCGCGACAATGGCGGCGGGATCGAAAAAGACGACCTGCCGCTGGCTCTCAGCCGGCACGCCACCAGCAAGATAAGTTCCCTTGAAGATCTCGAGGCGATCGCCAGCCTGGGCTTCCGCGGCGAGGCGCTGGCCAGCATCAGCTCGGTTTCCCGGCTCACCCTGATCTCCCGCACCGCTGGTGCGGACGCCGCGTGGCAAGTGGAGGCCGAAGGTCGCGACATGGCTGCACAACTCTCGCCAGCCGCCCATCCGCCCGGCACCTGCGTGGAGGTCCGCGATCTGTTCTTCAACACGCCGGCCCGGCGCAAATTCCTGCGCAGCGAGCAGACCGAGTTCCAGCGCATCGAGGACATGGTGAAGCGGCTGGCGCTCAGCCGCTTCAATGTCGGATTCCGGCTGTCGCACAACCAACGCGTGGTGCAGCGCTTCGAAAAAGCCTCCACCGCTGCCGAACGCCAGCGCCGCGTTGCGCAGGTCCTCGGCAGCGCTTTTGTCGACGGCGCCCTGCATGTCGATTTCGAGGCCGGCGGTCTGCGCCTGGAGGGTTGGGTTTCGCTGCCGACGTTCTCGCGCAGCCAGCAGGACCAGCAGTATTTCTTCGTGAACGGTCGCGTGATCCGCGACAAGCTGGTCGCACATGCCATCAAGCAGGCCTACAGGGACGTCCTCTTCGAAGGTCGTCATCCGGCCTTCGTGCTGTATCTGGAGCTCGACCCGGCACTGGTTGATGTCAACGTCCATCCGACCAAGCACGAAGTGCGCTTCCGCGACAGCAGGCTGGTGCATGATTTCCTGTTCGCCACGCTCCACCGTGCGCTGGCCGACGTACGGCCGGCGGCCAGCGTTCTGCCCCACGAACTGGCTGCGGACAGCAGTGCAGCGTCCGACCCAGGCACGCGACCGCTGGCAGACGCGGGGACCCAGGCACGTCTTGCGCTGTTTGCCGGCCGACCAGTCGGCCACGGTAGCGATACCGGCGTTTCCATGGCGCAGATCGGAGCCCAATGGGCAGCCTATGCCGACTTCCGGCAACCGCTTGCGAGCACAGCCAGCGGCGTCACCGAGCCCGCCGCAGCGCTGGCGACCGACGACTCCAGCGGCCCACCGCTCGGCTACGCCATCGCCCAGTTGCATGGCATCTACATCCTGGCGCAGAACGCGCTGGGGCTCATCGTGGTAGACATGCACGCGGCGCATGAGCGCCTCACCTACGAGCACATGAAGACAGCCGCCGACAGCGAAGGTATCCGCATGCAACCCTTGCTGGTGCCTCATTCGATCGCGGTGAGCGAGGCAGAGGCCGACCTGGCGGAGCAGCTGCAGGAGCAACTGGCCTCCCTGGGTCTGGTGGTGGAGCGCCTGGGTCCGGAAACGCTCGGCGTGCGCCAGATTCCTGCCATCCTGCAGCGCTCAAACGTCGAACAATTGCTGCGTGACGTCATGTCGGATTTGCGCGAGCACGGCAGCAGTGATCGACTGCTGGCCGCGCGCGATGACATTCTCGCCACCATGGCCTGTCACGGCGCCGTACGCGCCAATCGTCAGCTCAGCCTGCCGGAGATGAATGCGCTGCTGCGCGACATGGAGAGGACCGAGCGCAGTGGCCAGTGCAACCACGGCCGCCCCACCTGGCGGCAGGTGACGCTGCAGGAGCTCGACCGGCTGTTCATGCGAGGCCAGTAGGCGCCTCCACTACCAGCTCCTGATGCCAGTAGCGCTGCAGCAAGGCGCGCTGCACCGCCGCAGAACCACTGGTCACGAAGCGCAGACGTCCCGGCGCGGGCAGACTGGTGAGCAGGCCTTGGTCTGCGAGGCGGCGCGCCAGCTCGCGTGCCACCGCCGTACCAGCATCGACGATGCGGACATTACCGGCCACTAGTTCGATCTGTGGCCGGATCAGCGAGTAGTGCGTGCAACCGAGCACCAGCGTGTCCATGCCCTGCTCACGCATCGGGGCGATGTACTGCTGTAGCAGGGCCTGCAAGTCGGCTGGATTTTCCGCGGGTTGCTCGATGAGTTCGACGAGGCCGGTACCGGCGCGCGTGAGTATCTGCACGCGGTCGCTGAAGCGGTCGTGCAGGTGAATGAACTTGTCGGAAGCGATGGTGCCGCTGGTGGCCAGCACCCCAACCACTCCGGAAAGACTCTGCTCGGCAGCCGGCTTGATGGCCGGTTCCACACCGATGATCGGCAGCCGGTAGCGAGCACGCAGATCGGCGATGGCGGCGGCCGTGGCGGTGTTGCAGGCAACGACCAGCGCCTTGGCACCTTCGGACAGCAGGAATTCGGCGAGCCGCTGGCTGCGGGCCCGGATGAAGGCTTCGCCCTTGGGGCCGTAAGGGGCGTGAGCTGAATCCGCCAGGTAGAGCAGATTTTCCTGCGGCAGGAGTTGCTGGATACCACGCAGGATCGACAGACCTCCGATGCCGGAATCGAACACACCGATAGGGGCTGACGACATAGCGGATGAGGCCCTGAGCTCTGCAAACCTCGGCATTCTACCAGCGCGGCTGCCGCCGACAGCGAGCCAGCTCCGATCCAGGCTGCGGTTCGCGGGCGACAGGATGGTCGTGAGAATCCGCGGAGGCGGCACTAGAATGTCGGCAGCGCGCGCCGCCCGAGGCGACAGTCCCGACAGATCCCTCCATGAAACCGCTTCCCTCCGACCGTTTGCCCCCAGCCATTTGCCTCGCCGGCCCGACCGCCAGCGGCAAAACCCGCATCGCCGTCGAACTGGTGCAGAGCGGTCACTTCGAGATCATCAGCGTCGATTCCGCGCTGGTCTATCGTGGACTGAACATCGGTGCCGGCAAGCCGGACGCGGTCACACTGGCACTGGCACCGCACCGGCTGATCGATATCCGCGATCCGGCCGTGCCGTACTCCGCTGCCGAGTTCCGCAGCGATGCCCTTCGGGAATTACGACAGGTGCTGCAGGCTGGCAAGATTCCGCTGCTGGTCGGCGGCACCATGCTGTACTTCAAGGCCTTGCGCGACGGTCTCGCCGACCTGCCGCCGGCCGACCCGGCGATACGGGAACGCATCACCGACATGGCCGGCCGGTTGGGCTGGCCCGCCATTCACGCACGGCTTGCCCTCGTCGACCCGGTCAGCGCCGTCAGACTCAACCCCAACGACCCGCAGCGGCTGCAGCGGGCGCTGGAAGTGTACGAGTCGACCGGGCGACCGCTCAGCGAGTTCCATCGCCGTCACCGCGACGAGGCGGCAACCGATCTGCCCTGCAGGCTGCATTTCATCGGACTGCTGCCGACGGATCGCGCCGCGCTGCATCAGGTGATTGCCCAGCGCTTCCAGCACATGCTGGACGCCGGTCTGCTCGACGAAGTAAGAGCCCTGCAAGCGCGCGGTGACCTGTCCTGTGATCTGCCCTCGCTGCGCAGTGTGGGCTACCGCCAATTGTGGGATTTTCTCGCCGGACACAGCGATCACGACACGATGGTGGCAAAAGCCGTAGCCGCTACGCGGCAATTGGCAAAGCGCCAGCTGACCTGGCTGCGTGGCTGGAAGGATCTGCAGGAAGTGCCGGTGACACTCACGGTTGAAGATGCAATTAATGTGAAGAGTTGCTTGAAATCAAAGCTCGGCATCTCCATGTAATGGCAGCCGAAAGAGGCTTGTCCGTATACTCGACCACACATTTTTTCGAACTCTCTGCAACAAGATGACCGTCACACGGTCCAAGCTGTCAGGGAGCGGGAAAGACAGCGGCAAAGCACCCGTCCACGCCGGGGTGCAGGCTGTCTGATCGGTCATCGATGTCGCCGACGTACAAGATTCATCGATAAAGCATCCTTTTCGTTTTCAACTTCAAGCAGGAGATCAAGATGTCAAAGGGACACTCGCTGCAAGACCCCTTTCTCAATGTGCTGCGCAAGGAAAAAGTGCCGGTAGCCATCTATCTGGTCAGTGGCATCAAGCTGCAGGGCCAGATCGAATCCTTCGACCAGTTCGTCATCGTCCTCAAGAACACCGTCAACCAGATGGTCTACAAGCATGCGATCTCCACGGTGGTGCCTTCGCGCCAGGTGCGCGTGCCCATGATGGGACCTGGTGAGGGCGGCGTCGGTGTCGCCGAGGAAGACGGCACCGGCAATACGTTCTGATGCAGCCCGGAGGCGCCTGACGCAACCACGGTGTTTTTCGAACGTCCGGAAACGGGTGAAGTAGCCATTCTGGTGCACGTCGGTGCCGATCCGGCGCACGAAGAAGCAGACCTGCGCGAGTTCGAAGAGCTTGCGCTGTCGGCGGGTGCCAGTCCGGCAGCCCTGATTACCGCTTCCTCGCGGCTGGCCACGCCGCGCTTTCTGGTTGGTACCGGCAAGGTCGAAGAAATAGCCGCCGCCATCGCGCTGCACGGTGCCGCGCTCGTGCTGTTCAACAACACGCTGAGCCCGAGCCAGGAGCGCAACCTCGAAAAGGAACTCAAGTGCCGCGTACTGGATCGTACCGGTCTGATCCTCGACATTTTCGCCCAGCGCGCGCGCAGCCATGAAGGCAAACTGCAGGTGGAACTCGCACAGCTCAAGCATGCCTCAACGCGGTTGGTACGAGGCTGGACTCACCTCGACCGCCAGAAGGGCGGTATTGGTCTGCGTGGTGCTGGTGAAACCCAGCTCGAAATCGACCAGCGCCTGATCAGCGTGCGCATGGGCCAGGTTCGTAAAAGCCTTGAAAAAGTCCGCAGCCAGCGAGGGCAGGGGCGCCGGGCGCGCCAGCGTGCCGAGATACCCACCGTCTCGCTGGTGGGCTACACCAACGCCGGCAAGTCGTCCCTGTTCAATCGCCTGTGCGGCGAGCAGACCTACGTGGCCAATCAGCTGTTCGCCACCCTCGACTCCACGCTGCGCAAACTGACCGTGCCGGGCTTCGGACCCGTCATCCTGGCGGACACGGTCGGCTTCATCCGTAATCTGCCGCATCAACTGGTGGACGCCTTCAGGGCCACACTGGAAGAAACCGTCGAGGCCAGGCTGCTGCTGCACGTCGTGGACTGTAACAACGACGAGCGGCAACTGCTGATCGAAGAAGTGGACAAGGTGCTCGTCGAGATCGGGGCGGACAAACATCCGACCCTGCTGGTATTCAACAAAGCCGATCTGCTCGCTGAGCCCGGCACCGTGGTCGAGCGCGACGCAACGGGCAAGCCCTGGCGCGTGTGGGTCTCTGCCCATACGGGCGCTGGCCTGCCGGAGTTGCTGTCCGCCATCGCAGAGTTGCTGGGCTCGGACACGCTCGCGCCGACGCTCACCCTAGGCCCTGCCCAGGGGCGCCTGCGCGCACGCCTCTACGAACTCGACAGCGTGATGGAAGAAACCAATGACGAACAGGGCAATAGCGTGCTGCGCCTGCGACTGCCCCGCGCCGACTTCATGCGACTCATGGCGGAAGCCGGGGTCGATCCGCGGCCATGGCTGCCGCAAAACACTGAAAATGCTGCGGAATCAAGCGCAGCCGAGCCCAATCCGACCGTGTAAATGCGGGGCACTTCCGTTAGAATCTGCCGCCGGTTCGTCCGCATGAATCCACCCTTGAATGCACCTCAGCCCTTCCACGTTTTCCGGAGTTCGCATGGCTTGGAATGAACCAGACAACAACGACCGCAAGCAGGATCCCTGGGGTACGCGTCCTGGCAAGAAAGACCAGGGCCCCCCGGATCTCGACAAGATGGCGGACGACATGCTCAAGAAACTGGGCGGTATTTTTGGCGGCGGCAAGCGTGGCGGCAGCAGCGGCGGCGGAGACCTCGTGCCCGGGGGACTTGTCGCCATCGTGCTGGCCATCGCGCTCGGTCTCTATGCCCTGTCCGGCGTCTACACCGTCAACGAGCAGGAACGCGGTGTGGTGCTGCGCCTCGGCAGAGCCCTCGACAACGTGGTCCTGCCAGGTCTGCACTGGAACCCGCCGCTCATCGATTCGGTGAACATCATCAACGTCACGCGGGTCTACGACCAGCGCTTCAACAACACCATGCTCACTGAAGACGACAACATCGTCGATATTTCCATGACGGTGCAGTACGTGATCACCGACGCCCACAAATACTTCCTGGAAGTCGAAGACCCGGAAATCAGTTTGCAGCAGGCAGCCGAGTCGGCGCTGCGCCACGTGGTGGGCGGTTCCAAGATGGATGACGTGATCAACACCGGGCGCGAAGTATTGGCGGTGGAGACCCGTGATCGCCTGCAAGGCTACCTCGACGCCTACGGAACCGGCATCACCGTCAATCAGCTCAACATCGCCCAGTCGCAGCCACCACCGCAGGTACGCGCAGCCTTCGACGACGTGATCAAAGCCAGTGAGGACAACCAAAGCACCCAGAACGAAGCCCGCCGGTATGCCAGTCAGGTGGTTCCGGAGGCCCGCGGTGCCGCAAGACGGCAGATGGAAGAAGCCAGCGCCTACAAGGAGCAGGTGATTGCCCGGGCCCAAGGTGAGGCCGAGCGCTTCGAGCGTCTGCTGGTGGAGTATAAAAAGGCCCCGGAAGTGACCCGCCAGCGGCTCTACCTCGATGCCATGCAGGATGTGATGAGCAACAGCTCCAAGGTCATGATCGACGTGGAGGGTGGCAACAACATGATGTACCTGCCGCTGGACCAGTTGCTGCAGCGCGCGCGTCGCCCGGAGGGTTCGGCACAAGGCGCCGTGGCTCCGCAGGAGACGCCCTCCTTTACCGTGACACCGCAACTGCGTACCCCTGCCCGCGAGGTGAACCGCTGATGAAAACCGCGAGTTTTTCTCCCCTGCTGCTGTTGGCCATGCTGGCGCTGCTTGGATCCAACTGCCTGTACGTCGTGCGCGAGATCGATCGCGCCGTGCTGCTCACCTTTGGTGAGGTCACCAACAGCGATGTGGCGCCGGGGCTGCACTTCAAGATGCCTGGCGTGCATACGGTCCGCATTTTTGATGGGCGCATCCAGACCCTCGACGCCGACACGGAAAGCTACCTCACCTCCGAAAAGAACTATCTCGAGGTGGATTCCTTCGCCAAGTGGCGCATTTCCAATACGGCATTGTTCTACACCGCGACGGGCGGCGACGAGTCTGTCGCCAATAACCTGCTAGCACAGCGCATCAACACCGGCTTGCGCAATCAATTCGGCGAGCGTACCAAGCACGAGGTAGTGTCAGGTCAGCGCGACCAGCTCATGGAGGAGCTGACGGCATCGCTGAATGCCATCACACAACAACAGCTCGGCATCCAGGTCGTGGACGTGCGCGTCAAGAAGATCGACCTGCCGGATCAGGTCAGCGAGAACGTCTACACGCGCATGGCCTCCGAACGGCAGGAAGAAGCCCAGGAGCTGCGCTCGACGGGCCGCGAAGTGGCAGAGGGCACGCGAGCCGATGCCGATCGCCAGCGTATCGTGATCGAAGCAGAGGCCTACCGGGATGCGGAGCGCATTCGTGGTGAGGGCGATGCTGAGGCAGCCGCCATCTATGCCGCTGCCTTCAGCAAGGACCCGGAATTCTACGAATTCACGCGAAGCCTCAATGCCTACCGCGAGACATTCTCCACGAGCAGTGATCTGCTGCTGCTCGGGCCCGACAGCGAGTTCTTCAAGTACCTGAAGGACGGCAAGTCCCCTTGAAGCAGTCGACCAGCACCAAGGCCAACCGCTGGCAACTGCCGGACGGTGTCGATCAGGTACTGCCGCCGCGTGCGCAGCAGCTCGAGCTGCTGCGCCGCGACGTGCTGGATCTGTGCCGGCGCTGGGGCTACGACCTCATCAAGACACCACTCATCGAATTCCTCGACTCGCTGCACATCGTGCCAAGCCAGGAGCTGGTGCTCAGCACCTTCACGCTGGTCGATCAGCTGAGTGGTCGCACCATGGGCGTGCGGGCCGACATCACCTCGCAGGCAGCCCGCATCGATGCCCACGTGCTGCAGCGCGATGTACCCACCCGCGTCTGCTATGCCGACACGGTGCTGCGCACGCGCCCACAGGGACAGTTGGGATCCCGTTGCCCGCAC
This sequence comes from Gammaproteobacteria bacterium, assembly GCA_036796405.1. GTDB lineage: Bacteria > Pseudomonadota > Gammaproteobacteria > Pseudomonadales > Pseudohongiellaceae > CAILUG01. The sequence goes on from DAIRDB010000013.1 coordinate 53,411, forward strand.
CTGGTCGGGGCAGAGCTGTATGGGCATTCGGGCGTGGAAAGCGACCTCGAAGTGATCAGCCTGCTGCTGCACACGCTGGAAATCGCCGATATCGAGCGCCCGTTGCTCGCCATCGGCCACAGCAACATCTGCCGCGGCCTGCTGCAGGCGGCACGCCTGGCTCCCGCCGAGGAAAGCGCCCTGTTTGCCGCACTGCAGAACAAGGCGACGGCTGATGTCGAGCGTCTGCTGGCCGAGGCGGCATTGGAACCTGACCTGCACGAAGCCCTGCGCCAGCTGCCTGGCCTGCATGGCACAGCGGGCGTGCTGGTCGATGCCCACCGCGTGCTGGCAGCCGCCGCACCACCTGTCCTGGAAGCCCTGCGCGAACTGGAAACGCTGGCGAGCGCCCTGCAACAACGTTTTCCCGACCAGCGAATTCACCTCGACCTCTGCGAATTGCGGGGCTACGACTACCACACGGGGGTCATTTTTTCGGCCTACGTGGAGGGGCACGGTGGGGCCATCGCCAACGGGGGTCGCTACGACGGCATTGGCGGGGCCTTCGGGCGCGCACGACCGGCAACGGGTTTCGATGCCGATCTGCTTACCTTGCTGCGCTTCGGTCGGCGGCCGGCGGCACCGGAACCGTGCATCTACGCACCGGCGTCAGACGATCCCGCTTTGCACGACTGTGTCCGACGCCTGCGCAGTGAAGGACGGCGTGTCATGCAGGGCTTCGGTGCCCCTCACGACAGCGCAGCGGGCTTCGAGTGCAGCGAGCAACTCAGCCGCGTCGACGGCGTGTGGCAGGTCGTCCCCGTACCTGTTGCAGCCAGCCTCACGCCACGATAAAGACAGCCGAAAAATCCAAGGCAGATCCATGAGCAAGATTCCATCCAAGCAAGGCAAAAGCGTCGTCGTGCTCGGCACGCAGTGGGGTGACGAAGGCAAGGGCAAGATCGTCGACTTGCTCACGGAGCGCGCCTCTCACGTGGTGCGCTTCCAGGGAGGGCACAATGCCGGCCATACCCTGGTGATCGGTGGTCGCAAGACGGTGCTGCACCTGCTGCCCTCCGGCATCCTGCGTGATGGCGTGATGTGCGTGATCGGCAACGGTGTGGTGCTCTCGCCGGAGGCCTTGCTCAAGGAAATCGACGAAGTCGCCGGACAGGGCATCGAGGTTCAGGACAAGCTCCGCATCAGCAGCGCCTGCCCACTGATCCTGCCGTACCACATTGCGCTCGATCAGGCGCGCGAACTGAAAAAAGGCGCCAACAAGATCGGTACCACCGGGCGCGGCATTGGCCCCGCCTACGAAGACAAGGTGGCCCGGCGCGGTATCCGCCTGGGGGAGATGCTCCACGCCAAACACTTTGCCGGGCGACTCGCCGAAGTCATGGAATTCCACAACTTCGTGCTGACGCAGTACTTCGGCGCCAAGCCCATCGACTTCAATCACACGCTGGAAAGCAGCCTGCACATGGCCGAGCGCATCCGTCCGTGGGTCTGTGACACCATCGACCTGCTGCACAATGCGCGCAGGCAAGGCACGAATATCCTTTTCGAAGGGGCGCAGGGTTCACTGCTGGACGTCGACCATGGCACCTATCCGTTCGTGACCTCCTCCAATACTACCGCCGGCGGCAGTGCCACCGGCAGCGGCTTCGGGCCACTGTACCTCGATTACGTGCTGGGCATCACCAAGGCCTACACCACGCGCGTGGGCAGCGGGCCCTTTCCCACCGAACTGTTCGACGAAGTCGGGGAGCAACTGTTTCGCAGAGGCCAGGAAATCGGCGCGTCCACCGGCCGCCGTCGTCGCTGCGGGTGGTTCGATGCGGCGGCCGTCAAGTTGGCGATCCGCATCAACAGCGTCAGCGGCATCTGCCTTACCAAACTCGATGTGCTCGACGGACTGGAATCGGTGAAGGTCTGCGTGGGCTACAAGGGCAACGACTCGACCTCGATGTCCTGCCTCACCAGCGTCGACAGTTACGACACGCTGGAACCGGTCTACGAGACCCTGCCCGGTTGGCAGCAAAGCACCTTCGGTGCCCGTTCGCTGGAAGACCTGCCTGGCAACGCAGTTGCCTACATCAAGCGGCTGGAACAGCTGATCGAGGCACCGGTCGACATCATCTCGACCGGTCCGGACCGCGAAGAAACCATCCTGCTCAATCATCCTTTCCAGTGAGCGCGGCCGCGGTCGGCAGCTGCCCGTAAGGCGCCCACCGGTAGACGAGCGTGGCCGTGGTCCAACAGATCAGCAACGACCACACGTCGTGCGAGAGGAAGTGGGCGCCACGCATCTGCTGTGCCAGTCCGAACACGCCGCCGACGGTGAGCACGGCACCGAGGGCCAGCCAGCGCCAGCGTGGGCGATAGGCGCGCACCAGGAAATAAAGTCCAAACCACGCATACCCCGCGCTGGCATGCCCTGCTGGAAAGCATTGGCCGTAGGCAAAGGTGCGCGGATGCGGTTCGAAGACCCGCACATACGGCAGTTCACCTCCATAGCGCAGCAGGTCCCAGGGACAGTCGACGTGGGTCAGCCGTTTGGCGACGTTGACCAGGAGCGCGCCGACCACGGCCGTAACGAGCACGGAAAGCAGTGCGGCGCGCCAGGCTCTGAGGACCGTGACCCGCGCGCTGGCCAGCGCCAGCAGCAACAGGCATAGCGCCAGGCCAGACACCAGCTGACGCCCTCCTTCATGCACCAGCGTCGCGGTGAGCCAGGCATCCCGCCACGACCACTGCCCGCCGGACCAGGCATAGAGACGATCCGCCCACCACAGGTCGACCTGCGCCAGTTCCAGCCACACTGCGCACGGCAGCAGGAGCAGCGAAGGAAGCAGGAGGTGGGTACGCAACATGGAACTTTCCGCCGGTGACATTGTCGGCCAGCGTAGCGGCAAAAACTTAAGCTGCCCTTAAGAATTCAGGACTAGTTTGCCGGGCATGTTCCCCATTGCAGCCTGCCCATGCGCTTTCCTGTCCTGCCCCGCTCCCCGTCCAGTGTCGGTATTTCCTGGTTGATTGCGTTTACCGCGCTCAACTTTACGGTCCTGTACAACCAGGCTTTCTTCAGCAATGCCTGGCAAGTCTATGGCGCCAGCACCAAGGATTGGCCCTTCCTGCTGTCACTCGGCGTTCTGCTGTTCGCCGCCACGCTGCTCGTGCTCTCGCTGCTGTGCATCCGGTTCCTGACCAAGCCGGTGCTGATCCTGGTGACGCTGCTGGCGGCAGCCGCCTCACACTACATGAGGCAGTACAACATCGTCATCGACCCGACCATGGTCTCCAACGTGCTGGAGACTGATTCCCGGGAAATCACCGACCTGTTGTCACCGCAGCTGTTGCTGCGCTTCTGCGTATTTGGCCTGCTGCCAGCCTGGCTGCTGTGGCGCACACGCGTGACCTGTACCACTTTTGCCCGCGAAGTGCGCAACCGGCTGGGGCTCATCGCGTTCGCGCTGCTGCTGGCGGTAGGCGCCATTGCCCCATTCTCTGCGCAGTACGCCGGATTTTTCCGTGAGCACAAGCTGCTGCGCTACTACGCCAACCCGGCCAACGTGGTCTATGCGCTGGTTGCGTCGCTGCAGGATTTCCTCACCCCGGCCGCCTACGCCAAACCGCAGGCGCTGGGCACCGGCGCCCACATCCCCGCCAGCGACCTCGACCGTGAATTGATCATCGTCGTGGTGGGCGAGACCTCACGAGCCGATCACTGGTCACTGAACGGGTATGGGCGGGAGACGATGCCGCGCCTCTCGGCAGAGTCCGTCATCACGCTACCCGACTTCTGGTCCTGTGGGACCGCCACGGCCTGGTCGGTGCCCTGCCTGTTTTCCAATCTTGGGCATGACCGCTTCGAGCCGGAGGATGCACTAAGTACGGAAAACGTGCTGGATGTCCTACAGCATGCCGGCATCAGCGTGCTATGGCGCGACAACAATTCCGATTCCAAGGGCGTGGCCACGCGGGTCCCGTACGAGGATTTTCGCAGCCCCGAGCACAATCCGACCTGCGACGTCGAATGCCGTGACGTAGGCATGCTCGCTGGTCTCGACGACTGGATCGCCGCGCATCCGGAGGGGGACCTGACCATCGTGCTGCACCAGATGGGTAACCATGGACCTGCCTACTTCAAGCGCTACCCCGCAGAGTTCGCCCGCTTTCAGCCTGAATGCCGCAGCACGGAACTCGCCAGTTGTTCTCGGCAGGAGATCATCAACAGTTACGACAACGCCCTGCTCTACACCGATTTCTTCCTAGCCGAGACCATCCGCTTCCTCAAGAGTCATGATGACCGCTTCGAGACCGCGCTGCTCTATGTGAGCGACCACGGTGAGTCTCTTGGCGAAAACGGACTGTACCTGCATGGTCTTCCATACGCGCTGGCGCCAGAGGCGCAGAAGCATGTGGCCGGGCTGCTGTGGTTCGGCGATGGCTACCGGATCGATCGGCAACGCGTCGTCGACAATACGCGTGGTCGCACCAGTCACGATGACGTCTTCCATACCGTCCTGGGCCTGATGGAAGTGCAGACCCCCGAGTATGACCCGGCCAGGGACTGGCTGCGCGACGCCCACCATTCACCCTGACCAAACCTGACCATGCGGCGCGATTTTCCGAGGCTGTTAACGCTCTGTCCCAACTGGCAGTTCACCTTCTACGGCCTTTCGGTGCTGCACTGCCTCTGGATCACGCGCGGCTTTTTGGCGCTGGCGCTGCCGGTCGCCGCTGCGGATCTCACTACCCTGTTCCATGTCACGGCCTGGCTTTGCTACGGACTGCTCTATCTGGCGCCCGCGCCCCTGCTCGGCCGGGCGGCCGAGCGATTGCTGCCGGCCGGCTCCGCGCTGCCCGCCCTGCTGGTTCTGGCGACCAGTACCGCCATCCTTATCGCCCTGCAGGCAGATTTACTGCTTTACCAGCTCTACGAGTTCCACCTCAACGGCTTCGTCTGGAACCTGCTCACCACGCCCGGTGGGCTCGAGTCACTTGGCAGCTCGGCCAGTACCTACCACTCGGTGGCCGTCCTGATGTTCACCACGCTGGCACTGCAGGGACTGATACTGCTGGCCAGTCGACGTGGGTTGCTGTTTTGCCTTCGGCACGTGCGCACCTGGCGCTGGGCGCTGGCCCTCGGCAGCGTGCTGTTCCTCGCACAGGGTGTCGTGTACGGCATCAGCGACCTGCAGCACCGCGGTGAGGTACTCGATAATTCCAAGGCCTACCCACTATTCCAACGCGTAAGGTTCCGCTCGCTCGCCGGGCGGCTCGGCGTCGACCCAGTGCCGACCACAAGCAACGCGCTGCAGCAGTCCCGGGCCGCGCTGCGCTATCCCCTGGCAGCGCCGCGCTTTGCCCCACCGTCGCCGCCGCTCAACATCGTACTGCTGGTGGCAGAGTCGCTGCGCTGGGACCAGTTGTCGCCGGAGACCATGCCCAACACCTGGCAGTTCGCCGCGCAGAATCTGCACTTCACCCAGCATTACTCCAGCGGCAACGGTACACGCGAGGCGCTGTTCGGCCTTTTCTATGGTCTGTACGGTTCGTACTGGGAGGCCTTCCTTTACGCGCGGCAGTCACCCCTGGTGGTGGACCGTCTGCAGGAACTCGGCTACCAACTGGACCTGCGCACCAGCGCTGCGTTCACCTACCCGGAGTTCGATAAAACGGTGTTCAGCAAAGTGCCGCCGCAGTCGCTGCACGAGGCGGGCGACGCGCTACCGGCCTGGCAGCGAGACCAGCGCAACATGGATGCCCTGCTGGACTTCCTGCAAAAGCGCAATCGCACGCAGCCGTTCTTCAGTTTTTTCTTTCTCGAGTCGACCCATGCGAGCTACTCGTTCCCCGAGGAGCACGTGCTGCTGCCTGACTACAGCCGCAATGTCGACTTCACCCAACTGCACAAGCTCGATACGCGCACGGATGCCGGCCCCTTGCTGGCCCGCTACCGCAACGCCGGACACTGGATCGACGTGCAACTGGGACGTCTGTACCAGGCCTTGGCCGAGCAGCATTTGCTCGAATCCACCGTCGTGATCGTTACCGGGGATCATGGCGAGGAATTCATGGAAAAGGGTCGCTGGGGCCACAACTCCACCTTCGTGGAGGAGCAGACCCACGTTCCCCTCGTGCTGCACTATCCCGGCAGGCCGGCCGGACGCCACGAAGAGCTCAGCTCCCATCTCGACATCGCCTCGCTGCTGCTGCGAGTGCTGGGACTTCAGTCATCGCTCGCCGAGGTCTCGCAGGGCCGTGCCCTGCTGGAGGAGGGCGGCAGCGGCCCCGTCGTCCTGAGTGATTGGCACAGTCTCGCCGTGCTGACACCGGCGTTGAAATACCGCATTTCCTATTTGGCCACCAGCGCAGAGCGCTGGCAGCCTACGGCAGCCGACGACACGGCGCTCGACGAGGACACGGCAGCCCGCCTGCTGTCGGAGCAGCGCGGCGCCATTCTCGGCGCGATGCAGGGATTTACCGCCTTTCGCGCCCGCGAGTGAGCGCTGCGCGCCACAACCTCCTGTTGCAAGGCGGTCTGCGGCAGCGACTCAGGCGAGGTAGCCGTGTGCATCGAGGCGCTGTTGCCACCAGGCAATATCCTTGCCCACGCGCGGCGCCAGACCCTTCAACAAGGGCTCCACCTGCACGGCCGACAGCGTGATCTGGAACAGGACGCGCTTGCGGCGGCCACTGACCTGCTCGGCCAGTGTGGCAATGCCATCGTGGCCGTGCCCTGAGGCAGGCCAACTGGTGAAGCCAGGGATTCCCTCGAGTTCCATCAGGTAGTCGATCAGGTCATCGGCCTGTTCCGGGGCAACGCTGAGCAGCAACAAGGTATCCATGTCTTTCCTTTGGGCAGGTTTCAGGTACAGGCATCCAAGGCGATGGCGACGCCACCGGCGAGGGCAAGACGTAACGCATGCGGACGGCGCTGGATGTCGTCGAGCGAGAGAGAGTCGAGCAGTTGCCGCGGTGTCTTGCGGGCAAGCCGTGCTTCACCCCACAAGCGCTCCAGCCGGCGCAGCGGCTTCACCAGTCCACGACCGGCGAACAGGTATTCGACCCAGCCTTTTTCGCGCAGGCGAGCGCGCGTGATTTCCACCTGGGCAGGCGTGGGCAGCAGGGGTTCTGCCAGCGGCTCGGCGCGGCGGCGCAGCGCCATCTGCAGATTGCCACCGTCTTCCATGCACAGCAATTCGAAGTGGCGACTGGCGGCCGCCAACAGGCTGTAGCGGGTGAAGTAGAACAGATGCGCCCTGAAGTAGATGTTGCTCGGGCTGGCATCGTTCTGGTGGAGGTTGGGTACCTCGATCACCAGAAAACCACCGGGGCGCAGCGCCTCCCACAGCTTGCCGATGGCCTGCCCCGGATCCGGCAGGTGTTCGAGCACATGGAAGAGCGTGATCACGTCCGCCTGCTGCTCGTCCAGCGACTCCATACCCGCCGTGACGATGCCCACGGCGTACTGCGCGCGGGCAAAGGCCGAATAGCCAAGATTGGGCTCTATGCCGCTCGCCTGGTAGCCAGCCTTGCCGGCGAGGTAGCAGAACTCGCCGCCGCCGGCGCCCACATCGAGCAGGCGCAGTCCCAGCGGGATGCCGGCGCGCGCCATGAAGGCAAGGCGGGTGAGCGCGGCAGCTCCGGCCCGGTAGACATGCTTGAGCTTCGGTGCGTAGGTGGACTTGTAGTCCTGTCGGTAATGATGCGAGTAGTAGACAGCCAGCTGCTGGGATTCGGGAATGCTCTGCTGCTGGACAAGGCCACAGTCCGCACAGAGAACGAGGTCCAGCATTTCGCCGGACTTGGCATCTTTTGCTTGCCAGCACTCCCCGAGGATCTGCTGGCACAAGCGGCAACGGAACGACATCTACTACTCCATGGCGGCAGGGGTCATGTGGGCTGCCAGTCACCATGGACCACGGCACGAAAGCCAGCAGGCCCCACACGCAAATTCCAGCCCTCGGACAGGAAGATCACGGCAAAGTTCCCGACCCGCGCCGCCCGGTCTCAGGCTGCTGCCGCGTCATTGCGGTGAAAGTAGCGATAGATCACCGGCAGCAAGAACAGCGTGAGCAGGGTTGAACTGATCAAACCACCGATCACTACGATAGCCAGCGGCTTCTGGATTTCGGAGCCGGGGCCGGTCTGCAAGAGCAGGGGCACCAAACCGAAGGCACAGATGCTGGCGGTCATCATGACCGGGCGCAAACGCCGCAGCGCGCCTTCGGTGACGACGGTCAGCAGTTCCAGGCCCTTGGCGCGCAGCTGGTTGAAATAAGACAGCATCACGACGCCGTTGAGCACCGCGATTCCCAGCAGCGCAATGAAACCGACGGACGCCGGCACCGAGATGAACTCCCCGGTGACCCACAACGCGATCAGCCCGCCGGTCAGCGCGAAGGGAATCATCGACAGGATGATGAGCGTCTGCTTGACCGAGCGGAACGTGAGGAACAGCAGGAAGGCGATCAGCAGCAGGGCCACCGGCACCACCAGCAGCAGGCGCGCCGCGGCACGCTGCTGGTTTTCGAACTCGCCGCCCCACTCCAGCGTGTAGCCATCCTCGAAACGGACGTTGCTGGCCACCGCCGTTCTGGCTTCCTCGACGAAACCGACCAGGTCGCGGTTTTCCACGTTGGTGCGGACCACGGCAAAGCGCTGGCCGCGCTCACGGTTAATGCCGACCGGACCCTCGACACGCTCGATGCGTGCCACTTCCGATAGCGGGACCACACCGCCGTCCGGCAAATTGAGCAGATCGTTCTGCATTTGCTGGAGGCCGTCGCCTTCCAGTGGCCGGTAACGCAGCATGAGCGGAACACGCGCCGTTCCCTCGATCACCGTGCCAGCGCGGAAGCCTTCGATTTCGGTGCGCAGACGATCCTGCAAGGCATCGGCATCCAGGCCGAGCTGGCCGGCGCGGACACGATCGATGGAGATCTGCAGATACTGTGCCCCCTCGTTGATGGTGGCTATGGTGTCGACGCTGCCGTCGACGGCATCGACTGCCGCTGCTACCTGCTCGGCATACTGGTTGAGCAAGTCCAGATCGGTACCGAAGATCTTGATGGCGACATCACCACGCGAGCCGGTAAGCATCTCCGAGACCCGCATGTCGATCGGCTGGGTGAAGCCAAAATTGACACCGGGGAACCCCTGCATCACCACGCGCATCCTGTCTTCCAGTGCTTGCTTGCTGTCTACCTCCCACTCGCTGCGCGGCTTCAATTGCAGAAAAATATCGGTTTCGTTCAGCCCCATCGGATCGAGACCGATTTCGTCGGAACCACTGCGCGACACGGCCCGCACGATCTCCGGCACAGAGTTCATGAGTGCCTGCTCCACCACGCGGGTGGTGTGCAGCGAGGCGTTGAGATTGATCGAGGGAATGGTCTCCAGCTGAATGATGAGGTCGCCCTCGTCCATGGTCGGCATGAAGGTTTTGCCGACGAAGGGCAGCAGCGCAAAACTCGCTGCCAGTAGCCCTGCGGCTCCTGCCAGCAGCGCTGTCGGTTTCGCGAGCACCTTGGCCAGCAGTGGTCGGTACAGGGCGGCGAGCGTGCGACTCAGCCAGGGATCATCATGGCCATCGGCGCGGATCACCCAGGAGGCCACGACCGGGATCAGCGTAAGCGACAGCAGCAGCGAACCCACCAGCGCAAACACGATGGTCAGTGTCACGGGACGGAACAGCTTGCCTTCCAGACCTTCGAGCGACAGCAGGGGCAGGAAGACGATGATGATGATGGCGATCCCGGACGTCACCGGCACCGCCACGTCCTTGACCGCTCGGAATATCAGGTGCAGGTGTGGCAACTTCTGCCGGCGTTCTTCGGCCTGGGCCAGCGTGGCGATGACGTTTTCCACGATGACGATCGAGGAATCCACCAGCATGCCGATGGCAATGACGAGCCCACCGAGACTCATCAGGTTGGCGGTCAGATCCATGCTGCGCATGAGAATGAAGGTGATCAGCGCCGACAAGGGCAGGACCACGGCCACGGTCAACGCCGCCCGTACATTGCCAAGGAACAGGCCCAACAACACCACCACCAGCACCACGGCCTCCACCAGCGCCTTGGCCACCGTGCTCACTGCACCGCGAATGAGGTCGCTGCGGTCGTAGAACACGGAGGTCGTGGTTCCACTCGGCAGCGAAGCTTCCAGATCGACCAGTTTCTGGCGTACGGCCGTGACGATGTCGCGGGCGTTGGCGCCGCGCAGACCGATCACCAGGCCCTGCACTGCCTCGCCCTGCCCGTCCGCCGTGACGGCCCCGTAGCGCTCCAGCGTACCGAGTTTGACATCGGCGAGCTCGGTGAGTGGTACTCGGCGGCCGGCCGCGTTGGATACCTGGATGGCTTCCACGTCTGCCAGACCTGCAATGGCGCCTTCCACGCGCACCAGCAGCGCCTCTTCACCCTGTTCGATGCGGCCGGCGCCGTCGTTGCGGTTGTTGGCCTGCAGGGCGAGCAGCAGGTCGGCGTCGCTGAAGCCGAGACTGGTCATGTGCTCGCGCCGCGGCAGAACCTGATAAGTCTTCACCAGCCCGCCAAGGGCATTGAGGTCGGCAACGCCGGGCACCGCCCGCAGGGCCGGACGGATGGTCCAGTCCAGCAGATAACGCTTCTGTTCCAAAGTGAGGTTTGGATTTTCGATGGTGAACATGAACATGTCACCGAGCGGCGTGCTCATGGGTGCCACGCCGCCGCTGATGGTGCCCGGCAGCGAACTCCACACGGCATTCAGCCTCTCGGCCACCTGCTGGCGCGCCCAATAAATGTCGGTGCCTTCGGTGAAGTCGATGGTGATGGAGCTGAGCGCATACTTGGAAATGGAGCGGAGAATTTCCTGGCTCGGGATGCCGAGCAGTTCCACCTCCACCGGCTGGGTGATGAGCGCCTCGACTTCCTCGGGCGTCATGCCCGGCGCCTTGATGATGATCTTGACCTGCGTGGGCGAGATGTCGGGAAAGGCGTCGATCGGCAGATTGAGCATGGCGTTGGTGCCGGCACCGACCAGCAGCAGCGACAGCAGCAAGACCAACAGGCGCTGGCTCAGCGCAAACTGGATGAGACCGGCAAACATCACTCGCCTCCCAGGCCGAGCGTGATGCCCTTCACCAGTGCTGCCCCGCGGATCACCACCTCCTCACCGCTCTCGAGCCCCTGCTCGACCAGATAATCGCCGCCCACCGGTCGCAACTCGAGCGTCCGCGCCTCGATACCGCCGGCACTGCGCACGTAGACGACATTGCTGTCGCCGTTGTGAACCACCGCCTCCGCCGGTACCACAACTCCCGCCCCGGGTGGAGGCGCCTGCACGTTGATGACCTGGCCGGGCAGCACGGGGGCAGCGCCGGCAAATTCGGCCAGCAGGCCAACGGTCTGCGTGGTCGTATCGATGGCGCGATCCAGTTGACGGACCTGCAGTTCCAGCCCGAAATCAGCAGCCAGCAGGGACTGGCCCACGGCGACTTCTGCCGCCAGACGGGCCGGCACCCGCGCACTTACCCACAGGCGATCGCTGCTGAGATTGAGTACGGGCTCGCCCGCTTCCACCAGGTCGCCGACCTGGTGCAGGAGACTGGTCACCGTCCCGGCCGTGGCGGCGCGCAGCTGGTACCGACCAGCCTGAGGTCGACTCAGCAGGGTCTCCAGTTCGCCTTCGGCATAGCCGGCCTGCAGCAGCGCGGAGGCGGCAGCCTTTTCAGCAAAGTCGGCGGACTGCGCTTCACGACGGGTTTGCTGGAGGCGCTGTTCGGCAATGATGCCGTCGGCAAACAACTGCTCGTCGCGGCGGAGCGCAGCGGCCGCTTGCTGCTGTGCGCCTCGGGCATCGACCCAGGCCTGCTGCAGCCCCAGCAGGGTCTGGCTGCGCAGCGTGAGCAGCGCCGTACCGGCCGCCACCTGCTGGCCCGGGGCTACCGCCCACTGTTCGATGACGCCACCCTGCAGGGCGAACACCTGCGCCGTGCTGAGTGGCGAAGAGATGACGGTGGCCGGGAAGCGGGCACCGTCTCCGCGCAGCGGAGCCGTCACCGGGGCGAAGACCAGACCGAGCCGATCGAGCGTCGCCGCGTCCAGAGGCAGCGACTGCTGGGCCAGAACAGGCAACCCCACGACGAGGCCGAACGACAACAAGAGCAGGCTGGATTTCATGGAACGTTTCCGAGGGCTTGGTTGTAGTAGGAGATCAGACGCTGCTCACGCAGCTGCAGCTGCAGCAGTTCACGCTGACTGCTGCGGGCGTCCTGCAGGGCGGGCACCACCTGGACCATCGTCAGCTCGCCAACCTCGAAGGCCGTCTGGGCCATGCGACTGCGCTGTTCTGCCAGTGCCGCCTGCTCGCGCGCCAGCGGCAGTGCCGCGCGAACGGTATCGAGTTCGTGCTCGGCATCGTGCAGGGCCAGCCCGAGGGCACGCCGCGCGGCCAGCAGTTCCACCTCGGCATCGACCTTGCTGCGGCGGGCGGCGCTGGTGGTGGAACTCACGAAACCCTTGCCGCCGAAGGGAATGGTGAAGCCGAGGTTGATGGTATCGAGCGGCGCGGTGAACTGCTCGGCGCGCTGGTGCCGCGTACCGATACCGAACTGTGGGTTGCCTTTGGCACTGATCTCCGCCTGACGCAGCGTGCCTTCCGCCACGTCGATGCTGGTCTTCAGGTATTCCAGCAGGGGATGGGTCTCCGGCACCTCCGAGGCCTCCAGCAGGATCTCCTGCAGCGCCGGCTCCGGTCGCACCTGCAGGCCGGTGGTGGTGGCGTAGACTACTTCGGCATCGACCAGCGCCGCACTGGCATCCAGCAAGCGCTTGCGCTGCTGCAGCAGCAGGCTTTCCGCCTGCATGAGATCGAGCCGGGCGGCGGCCCCGCTGTCCACCAGTCGGGCAGTGAGGTCGCGCAGGGTCTCGGCATCGGTCGTGGCCTGTTGTTCAAGCGTCAGCAGCAGGTCGGCCTCCTCCAGGTTGGCGAGCAGATCGCGCACGCTGCCGCTGATCAGCAGGGCCAGATACTGGCGCCACTCTGCACTTTGGCGCTGGTAATCAGCGCCGAGCGCCGCCATGTCGCGGCGCTCACCGGGGCGCCAGAGCGGTAACTGCAGCCAGTACTCTTGTTCGTTGAGTCCGGTGTCCTGGAAGGTACGGTCGTCGTAGAGCAGGCCTTGCAGGTTGGGGCGGCCGGCCAGCCAGCTGCGACCATTGGCCGTGAAGGCGGCAGCCTGGTCAGCCCTCGCTGCCACCTCGAGCGCCTCGGGCGCATGGGTGAGTGCACTTTGCACCACGGCAGCGAGCGTCAGTTGGCGGTCACCCACCACGGGCGCATGTTCCACGTGCTGGGCGAGCAGCAGCGAAGGGACCAGTACGACAGCCAGCAGGGGTAGCGGGCCGAGGGCGGCACACCGCCACGGTTTTTTCCTGAGCATTTTCATCGTCGATCGAGGGCCGGGATTCGAGGTCGCCGGCACCTTAGCCAAGTTTGCTTAAGACTTCCTTAAGATTCTGGTCTCGCCGCTGGTGCGTGAATCTCGTTACCATCGCCGCGCCTCGCGTTTTTGGTCCTTTGCATGTCCAGCACCCAATACCACTTCACCTCCATCACCGGCGGCGAGACCGCCATTGCCGCGCTGGCGACCTGCTGCCCGCTCAGCAAACTGAAATTGAAGGATGCCATGCAAAAGGGCGCCGTGTGGCTGAAGCGCGGCCGCAGCAGCAAGCGCCTGCGCCGCGCCACGACCCTGCTGCAGGCCGGAGACGTTCTGGCACTGCACTACGACGCCGACCTGCTCGAGCGTGAGGCGCCGGAACCCCGGCTGGTGGCCGACGAAGGCCAGTACAGCATATGGGACAAACCCGCGGGGCTGCTCGCCCAAGGCACGCTCGAAGGCGACCATTGTTCGCTGCTGCGGCTTGCCGAACGGCAGCTCGGGCGCGAGACCTTGCTGGTACATCGGTTGGACCGTGAGGCCAGCGGCCTGATGCTGGTGGCGCACAGCCCGCGCGCCGCTGCACTGCTATCTGCGCTTTTTGCCCGCGAAGGCGGGCCGCTCACCAAGCTCTACCGCGTGGAGGTGAGGGGCGCACTGCCGGCGGGCGGCACCCTCGAAGCACCGCTGGACGGCAAGAGCGCGCTGACGCGCTACACCCGCCTTTCCCACGATGCGACGCTCGACCGCAGCCTGGCCGACGTGGAACTGGTGACCGGCCGCAAGCATCAGATCCGCCGGCATTTCGCCGGCATCGGCTGCCCCGTGCTCGGCGATCCCCGCTATGGCAGTGGCAACCGCGACCCGCGCGGCTTGCAACTACGGGCCGTGCGGCTGCGCTTCGAGTGTCCGATCAGTCGGCGACACCGCGATTACCAGCTGCCGTGAGTGGTCAGCGGGTCTTGCTCTGGTAAACACCGAAGTGGATGAAGGGAGCCCGGGCGCGCTGGCCGGGCCGCACGTTGTCCGGCACCTGGTGCTTCACGGGCGGCAAGCTCTTCAGGTAACTGGCAATGGCCAGCGCATCGTCGGCTTCGAGGTGGGCATAGCTCGGCCAAGGCATGATCGGCAGGGTCTGCCCTGCATGCTTGTCGACACCGCTGCGGATCATCGCCACGATCTCCTCGAGGCTCCAAGAACCGATACCGGTCTCGATGTCCGGGGTGAGATTGGCCGGGTAGACGACGCCGGGGTTGCGATCGACCAGGGGATTGGTCCAGGCAATGCCGGTGTCCGAGCCCGCCAGCAACTGCGCGAGGTCCGCGGCCCCGACCAGGGCGCCGTTGGTGTGGCAACTGCCGCAGCCGAGCAGGCCCACGAGGTAGCGGCCACGGGTGATCACCGCCGGGGCAAAATTGGGGGTACTGGCGGCCGAGGTCGGAGTCGGCAGGTCGGTGGCCGGGTTCTTCTGCTCATAATCCTCGAGCGGGTTGTAGCCCGTGGTGCAACCGGAGGCGGCCAGCAGGAGGGCGACGCAGACGGCGGTTCGGAGCATGGACATTTCCTCAGGGTTAGGTGGCAGACGCAGGGCCCACGTCGCCGTGGCCCCGCCACCTTAGAGAAAGCCGGGGGCGGATGCCACCGGTTGACCGGCAGCGCCGATACCTGAACGTGGCTCCCTTGATGCCGGTCAAGAACGGCGGGGCGCCCTCCCCGCCCTTGCGCACGAATTCCACAATCAGAGCAGTGCCGGTCGGCATTTTTCTGGCAAAATGCCCTTCGGTAACGTGTTGTTATCGCCCGAGGAGGCAATCATGAGCACCAACCTGTTTCACAAGCTTGCCCTAGCCGCATCGTTGTTGCTGGCCGGTTCGGCGCAGGCGCACCACTCGTTCAGCGCAGAATTCGACGCCGACAAACCGATCAAGCTGGAAGGCATCGTCACCAAAGTGGAGTGGACCAATCCGCACGTCTGGATCTACTTCAATGTGAAAGATCCGGCCACCGGCAAGGTCACCAACTGGGGTGGCGAACTGGGCCCGCCGCACGGCCTGCAGCGCAACGGCTGGCGTCGTGACACGCTCGCCATCGGCACCGAGATCGTTGCCGAAGGCTCGCTGGCACGCAACGGGACGACCCGCATGAATGCCCGCAGCATCACCGTCAAGGGCACTGGCGCCCGTCCGGGCCAGACGCTGGACGCCGATTCCAGTCAGCGTGGCGGCGGCGAGAACTGATCGCTAGTACCAGAGGCGGATGCCGGCGACGACGCGCGTGTCGTCGCTGTGCCGGTGTCCACCAAACTCCCGCTCCACGCCCAGATAGGGCGCAAACTCCCTTACGATTTCGTAGCGCAGGCGCAGCGCAATGCTGCTGTCGAACAGGTCGCCAGGTCCTGTTGGCTGACCGGTATTTCCGATGCCCAGGTTGAGTTGCAACCGAGGCTGCAGGATCCAGCGCTGGGACAGCCGCAGGTCATAGTCGGCGTCCAGGCGCAGGTGGCTGGCCTCCGGGGCGACGAACAGCGCGGCGTCCACCTCGAACCAGTAGGGCGCGAGGCCCTGCACACCCAGCACGGCGTAGTCACGCGCCGCACCTTCACCAGCGTCGTGGCGCAACCCCGCCTGCCAGTCCCAGAACGGCGCCAGCGCGCGACTGAACAACACCTGCACCTCGGCGGTGTCGATCGAGCCAGCGGCAGTCTGCCCCTGTCCTTCGGATTTCAGCCACAGCTTGCGATAGTCCGTGCCCAGCCAGCCCTGAGCATCCCAGAGTTCCAGCTGCTGGCCACCCCGACGCTGCTGCTCGAAACGCTCCAGCATCCAGAACTGGTTCCATTGCCCCCCGTGATCATGCTCGTGCTCGGCAGCCGCGAGTGACAGCGGCAGCAGTCCCAGCAACAGTGCGACCTTCATGGCAGCACCTCCGAGCCCACGCGGAACCCCCGCATCATGCCCGCCTGCATGTGGTAGAGCAGATGGCAGTGGAAGGCCCAGTCACCCGGCTCGGACACGGTGAGATCCACCGCTGCCTTCTCGCCGGCCTTGAGCACCAGCGTATGTTTGCGCGGCTTGTGGTCGTGCTCCCCGGTGACGACTTCGAAGAACATGCCATGCAGATGCAGGGGGTGCGGCATCATCGTGTCGTTGACGAACACCAGTCGCAGACGTTCACCGAGTTGCAGGGGCAAAGGTCCGGTGACCTCCGAGTACTTGAGGCCATCGAACGACCACATGTAGCGTTCCATGTTGGCGGTGAGGTGCAACTCCAGCGTACGCCCCGGCGCACGACGGTCGGGATTCGGATGCAGGCTGCGCAGATCGGCGTAGACCAGCACGCGATGTGGCTCCTGTTCCAGCCCGAGCGGACGCTCATGCAGACGGCTGACAGGCGCAGTAGCAAGACTTGCTACACCCGGGCCCCGTGCGTGGAGATGCGTCTGTGGACCCGCCGTCGCCGAGGCCGCTGCCTGCAGCGGTGCCGCCGTCCCGTGGTCCATGCCCGCATGATCCATGGTGGAGTGGTCCGTCGTGGAGTGGTCCATCGTCGAGTGATCCAT
>DAIRDB010000014.1:0-2498 GCA_036796405.1 Gammaproteobacteria bacterium
TCCGTCCCCACTGCATGGCATTGCTACTGGTGCTGGCAGGCAGTACCGAGGCTGTGGCGCAGGCCGTGGCGCCCGTTGAGCAGCTGCTCGTCACGGCACGATGTCGCAGTGGAGATGCGCTTCATTAACATACTTCAGGGCGTCGCTGGCTGACTGGAACAAGCGATAGCTGAGCTGTTTGTTCAGCATGAGGCTGATGCCATCGAGAAAATCGGGGTCGTCGTCCACCAGCACAGTCTGCGTGGGAAAGTAGAAGGGATGTCCCAGCCGGATTTTCTCTTCCATCGTCTCGCTCCCGGGGCGCGCTCTGCGTTCAAGTCAGCGTTGGTATCGGATCCTGCGCGCTGCCGGGCTCCGGCAGCAAGTGCTGGCACTGGCGTTCCAGTAACTCATGATGGGCACCACAGTCGGCTGGCAGGCTGAATGTCATGATGCTGCGCTTGTCTGTTTGCACGGTGGCTCCCGGGTCGAGGGCGAAGCGCAGTTCACCGCTTGCAAGATCGTAGCTCAGCTCGCTCGCGAGTATCCTGCCAGTCTCGGCATGGGCGAGCAGTTCCTGTGCGAGCGCGACGGTGTTACCGATGAGAGTTTCCGGCTTGATTACGTCCTTCTCGTGTTTAGTGCTTTTCCATGGTGCAGAAAAGAACACATCGCCGCTGTGGACTGCCAGATGGAATTCAAGGCTTTGTGCCGTTCTGCCGCGTTGCTGCTGCGCCAGTCGCTGCATGAGCTGGAGAAAGAGCTGACCACAGCAAATGGCGTTGAAGGCATGCTCGTCCTGGCAAAGACGCACATCGAAAGCTACCACGGCGCGGTCACCAGTCAGTTGACTGACTACCCCGCGGTAGAGCCTCGAGGCCTGCCTGAGGTAGAACTGGTACTGCTGCAGCAGCGTGGAAAGTGCGGCGGGATGCAGCAGTTCCACAGCTGCTGCACTGTTGACGACTTCCACCACCAGCAATGTCGCCATGCGGCGTTCCGGTCGCTGCAACTGGGCCTCGAGAGCATCCTGGTCCGGCGCGCCCGTGATGGCAACCTGATCCTCCAGTTCGAGGGTGCGATCCAGCAAGTCCGCAATTTTCTGCTGTACTCTGCCGATTTCGTCGTTACCGTCAACCGTGATGACGGCGGACTCATTGCCCATCTGAACATCTTCAGTCTGGCTGAGCAGCAAAAGAAGCCGCCGCGCAATGTGGCCGCCGAGGTGCCAGGTCAGCACTAGCGCAGCCAGCAGACCTGCCGCCAGAGCGCCGCCATAGTATTTCAGCAAACGCTGGCGTGGCTCTGCCGCCAGCGAATCGTCGAACTCTAGGATGACTTCCCCTGCCACGGAGTCCTGCAGGGTGATGGGCGCCGTGATGAGGCTGCTGTTATCTGGCGGCCGAGTGCCCGGTGGTAACGTCGAGGCCAGCACCCGCTTGTCCACATCGACGATGGTTGCGCTGACGAAGCCTGGATCCTGCGCCAGCTGGCCCAGCACGACGTTCAGTCCCAGCAGATCGTTGGCGAGTACCAGTTCAGTGACGGAGTCGGCAGTCTGTCTGGCCATGGAGCGCGCGAGCAGCGTTCTCTGCTCGGAGACTGCCTGCTCCAGTAATTGGTTGGACAGGTACCAGAAACCGCTCAGGACAAGCCCGAGGACGACACAAAAGGAGACGATGAATTTTTGCCGGAGATTCATGCGAAACGCACAGTCCTTGATCGATCCTGAGCCCCGGGGCAGGCTCAGATCCAGGTCTTGCTGGTAGCGCCCGCGTCTTCCCGCACCAGTTTGGGCACCAGATACCCGGGCAACCGACCCTGCAAGTCGGCATGCAGCGCGGCAGCAGCAGTGGCCGACACGGCAAAGTGACCCGTGCCTGCAACTCTGTCCGGTAAATGAAGATAGTATGGGAGTACGCCTGCAGCAAATAATTGTTCGCTCAAGTCGCTCAAGGTATCGGCGTCGTCATTGATGCCGGCTAGCAGTACGCTCTGATTGAGTAGATATACGCCGGCCGTACCGAGGCGCTGGCAGGCCGATACGACCGCGGCGTCGAATTCCTGCGCATGGTTGGCGTGCACCACCAGAACCACTTGCAAGCGGGTCCTGGTCAGCAATTGCAGCAGGCCTTCGTCGATCCGATCTGGCAGAACGACTGGCAGCCGTGTATGGATCCGTGCACGGCGGACGTGGGGAATTTCCTCCAGCAATCCCAGCAGACTGGCCAGATAGGCGTTGCCGAGCGCTAGCGGATCGCCCCCGCTCAGGATGACCTCGTCGATGCTGGAATCACCCGCGACGTACGTGAGGCTGCGGCGCCACTCATCGCGACTCAGCCTGTTTTGCTGGTAAGGAAAATGCCGGCGAAAGCAGTAGCGGCAATGGATGGCACAGTTCTGCGTGGCGATGAGCAACACGCGGCCCTGGTATTTGTGGAGGATGCCCGGAGCGACAAGGGCCTGCTGTTCAGCCAGAGGATCGGTATGGAGGCTCGCATCGGACTGCAATTCCAGCC
>DAIRDB010000014.1:2508-63611 GCA_036796405.1 Gammaproteobacteria bacterium
ACGTATGCTGGGCGCTTTCCTGCTCCTGATTGGATTGGGTTTCGCCTCTTTTACCTACGCTGAAGAACCCGCTGCGGCAGCACCTGCCGCAGCAGCGGGTCGTCGGCATTACCGACTTGCATGCGTGCGGCATAGCAGCGGGTAACGCGCAGTGGAAAGTTGCGCAGGGCGGCCGGGTCATAGCCTGCCCGAACCGCATCGATCTGCAACAGTTGCAGAAGTTCGACGGGATCGGTGATCAAGTCGGCGAGTTGCTCTTGCCAGCTCGGCAGTGCAGTGAGGGGAACGGTAGGCAGCATCAGGGCATTATAGTGGCTTCCCCTAAAGGCCGCAGGTATGATGCCTGCCTTCAATTTACTGCCCATTCCGAGGTTCCCATGGCCGTTTTTTCCACCAATGAGTTCAAAGCGGGCTTGAAGGTGCTGCTGGATAACGACCCTTGCTCCATTCTGGAAAATGAGTACGTGAAGCCCGGCAAGGGCCAGGCGTTCAACCGCGTGAAATTGCGTAACCTGCTCAATGGTCGGGTCTGGGAGCGCACCTTCAAGTCGGGCGATACGCTGGATGGTGCGGATGTGACCGAGTCCAACATGGAGTATCTCTACTCCGATGGCGAGTTCTGGCACTTCATGAAGACCGATGGCAGCTTCGAGCAGATCGCGGCCGACAAGAATGCCGTAGGTGACACCATCAACTGGTTGAAGGAGCAAGAGGTCTATATCGTGATGGTGTGGAACGAAGCGCCGATCAGCGTGACGCCGCCCAACTTTATCGAACTGGTCGTCACCCAGACCGACCCTGGCCTGCGCGGCGATACCGCCACCGGCGGCAGCAAGCCCGCCACCCTGTCCTCGGGCGCCGTCGTGAAAGTGCCGTTGTTCGTCGAAGAGGGCGACATTCTGCGTGTGGACACGCGCAGCGGCGAGTACGTCAGCCGCGCCAAGAAATAGGTTCGCGGCCGCGACATGACGCGCTGGCAGCCCACGGCCTCGCTGGTAGCGTTGCAGGCCCGTGCTGACCTGAATCGCGTGATCCGCCACTTCTTCGCGCAGCGGGGAGTGCTCGAAGTGGAGACTCCGTTGCTGTGTGCGGCGGCGGGCACCGATCCAGCGCTGGAACCGCTGCAGGCTCTGTACGCGACCTCTCCCGGCGCCAAGGCCGTCTGCCGCTTCCTGCAGACCTCGCCGGAGTTTGCCATGAAGCGACTGCTGGCAGCGGGCGCAGGCCCCATCTACCAGCTCTGCAAGGCCTTTCGCGGCGGCGAGCGAGGCCGGCGCCACAATCCGGAATTCACGATGCTCGAGTGGTATCGGCCGGGCTTTTCGCTCACCGAACTGATGGATGAGGTCGAAGCCTTGCTGCGGGAAGCGCTCGCGCTGCCAGCGGCAGTGGCTGTGGCGCGCAGTAGCTATGCCGAGCTGTTTCAGCGCCATCTCGACATCGATCCTCATCGGCTGCCGCTGGCTGATCTGCGCACGCTGACCCTACAGCGTCTGTTCATCGCAGCGGATGCCCTGCAGACCCGGGCCGACTGTCTGGATCTCCTCTACGGCCACTGCATCGAGCAAACACTGCTTGAGCCAGTGTTCATTTTCGACTATCCACGCGAGCAGGCAGCACTGGCGCGCGTCGGTCTGGATGCCGAGGGTCGCATGGTGGCCCGACGCTTCGAACTCGTGATGCGGGGCATGGAAATTGCCAACGGCTACGATGAGCTCTGCGATGCTGGCGAGCAGGCGGCACGTTTCGCCAGCGATCGCAGGCACCGTGCAGCAAGGGATTTACCGGATTTGCAGCCGGATGCGCGTCTGTTGGCGTCGCTCGAAGCCGGCCTGCCGGCTTCCGCGGGTGTGGCCCTCGGCGTGGATCGCTTGCTGATGTTGCGCCTTGGCAGCCAGGACATCGCCGAAGTTCTGGCGTTTCCCTTCGACGTAGCCTGAACGTCTGCTTCAGTCTGCCAGTTGCAGTCTGCCGCCGCCCAGCAGGCGGCCGAGCGCCTGCCCCATGCGCACACCCGGTCCGTGCTGCAGATCCAGCGTCCATTCGACCATGTCCGGTCCGAATAACACGATGGCAGTCGATCCCAGCAGGAAGCGACCGAGCTCACCGCCTTTTTTGAGCAGTATCGGCGGAGTCTGGTCGCGGTAGTCGTATACCCGCAGTCCACCCTCTGCCGGCGCCACGCGCCCAGCCCACACCGTCTCTATGGCCGCCACGATCATGGCCCCCACCAGCACCACTGCCATCGGGCCGTGCTCGGTGTCGAAGATGCAGACGGCACGCTCGTTGACCGCGAACAGATCGTCGATGTTATCGGCTGTGGTCTGGTTCACGGACCACAATGCGCCCGGCACGTAAATCATCTCCCGCAGTGTTCCCGCCAGCGGGCTGTGCACGCGGTGATAGTCCTTGGGCGAAAGGTAGACAGTCGCGAAAGTGCCGTTCCTGAACTGGGCGGAACGCGACGGATCACCGCCGAGCAGGGCAGTCACCGTGTAGGTTCTACCCTTGGCCTGTACCAGGGTTTCATCGTCGATGCTGCCTATCGCGCTGATGACCCCGTCAGCCGGGCAGAGTACCGCCAGTTCGCTGGCGGCCAGCGGACGCGCCCCGGGCTTCAGCGGCCGGGTAAAAAAATCGTTGAAACAGGCGTAGTCCTCGGGAGATTCGAACACCGCCTCCGACAGATCGACGCCAAACGCCCGCATGAAGCCACGGATCAGCAGATTCTTCAGCCAGGGAGTGCGGGCAGCTGCCAGTTTGCCCACCAGACGCGACAGGGCATGGTGGGGAAGCAATTTTTGCAGGGTGATGACTAGCGACATGGCGGATCCAGGGGTAAGCAGCACTTCAGACGGTGGTTTCGATGGGAACATCGGGGTGGTTACCCCATTCCGCCCAGGAACCATGGTAGCCCAAGGCCTTGAATCCCAGCAGCTTGGCGGCGAACCACGTCAGGCCCGAGCGATGGTGACTCTGGCAGTGGGTGATGATGGTATGACCTTGCTGGATACCCAAGGCGTCGAGTTGATCGCGAATCGTGGCTAATGGCTTGAGGCGCAGGTTGCGCGCCGGGTCCATGAGCTCCAGCCAATCGAGGTTGACAGCCCCGGGAATGTGTCCGGCGCGCAGCGACCCGCTGCGCAGTCCCAAATACTCTTCGCGCGAGCGGGCATCCCAGATCTTTACAGTGGGGTTGCCCAGCGCTGCCAGCACGGTGGATAGCTCCGCAATCACGTCAGGCTGCAGTTCCAGTTCCACACTGCAGGGTGTCACCGTGTTGGCTCGGCTCTCGCAGGGGTGTCGCTCCTTGACCCAACTGTGCAGCCCACCGTCGAGCAGGGAATAGCGGTGATGGCCAATCACCTCGAGGGTCCAGGCGAAGCGGCCCGCCCAGCCACCCCCCTCGTCGTCGTAGACCACGACATGTCGGCCCGCCCGGTAGCCGATTCCAGCAAACAACGCGCGTAACTGCGTGGGCGAGGGCAGCTTGCCGGGTACCGGAGGCAGGCCACATACCAAGGCACCGGGATTGACATGGACGGCACCGGGCACGTGAAGCCGCGCATAGGTCTGCGGTTGGCTGAGATCGACGATCAGCAATTCCGGGTCACCCAGCACGGCCTCGAGCTGGGCAGGTTCGATCAACGATGGCAGCGTGTTGTTCATGGCGAGCGACTCGGGAGTCCGGGTGCCAGTGTACTAAGGATCAGTTGAAAGCTGGCCAGCCGCCCGGCATTGATCCGGCCTTCGCTCACCGCCGCCTGCAGACGACAGCCGGGCTCCCTGTCGTGGCGACAGTCACGGAAGCGGCAACCGCTGAGGAAGGGGCGGAATTCCACGAAACCTTGCAGCAATTGGGTGGGCTCGACGTGCCAGAGTCCGAATTCTCGGATGCCCGGCGAATCGATGAGGTTGCCGCCCTGCGGGAAGTGGAAAAGTCTGGCTGCGGTGGTCGTGTGGCGCCCCTTGGTTTCTGCCTGCGACAAGGCGCCCTCCGGGCTGTGGCAGTCGGGCAGCAGGGCGTTGACGAGGGCAGACTTGCCCACACCGCTCTGACCGACGAAGACGCTGTTGCTGCCGGCCAGTTGCTGCTGCAGGGCAGCGATTCCGCTGCCCTGCCTGCTCGATACCTGCAGGCTCGTGTAACCCAGACTGGCGTACAGTGCCAGTAGGTCCAGCAAGGGCTGGTGTGCCTGCGCATCGAGCAAGTCTGCCTTGTTCAGCAGCAGGATGGCCTGGCTGCCCATCAGTTCAGTGGCCACCAGGTAGCGATCGATGAGATTGGCGTGGGGCTCGGGAAAGGGCGCAATCACGATCACTACATGATCGATATTGGCAGCCACTGGCTTCAGTTCGTTGAAGAGGTTGGGACGCTTCAGCACACTGCGCCGCGGCGCCTGCGCCACGACCACGCCCAGTGGGTCGCCCGCCTGCCAAATCACCTCGTCGCCTGTCACCAACGGTTCGAGATTGCTACGCTGGAAGCAGCGCACGACCTCGCCCTGCAGATCGCCCTCCAGCGCCTCTATTTCGAGCTGCTGCCCATAGTGCGAGATGACGAGGCCGCGCTGCGGCGGCCCCAGCGCGGCACTGACGGTCGTCGTTTCCGCTTTGGCCTGCTGCCGGGATGCACGCGCTGCCTTGGCATCCTGGATTTTCTGGATGCGTTGTAGTTGCCGCTCATTGAGACCCTTTTTCTTCATGGCGCCATGTTACTGGGGCGACCCCCTGCGGCGAAGCCACCCCCGCACCCTGATCGGCAGCGGCGTCCTGTCGAGGTGGGCTGCCCGCGCACCGGCTTCCCGCCGATCGCTGCGCTGGCCGTGGTACCGGGCCTCACGCTGCGGGCCCTGCTACAATCTGTCGCGTCTTCGGCCAGGCGGTCTTCCATGGACAAGAAACAGCACCTCATCTGGATCGATCTGGAAATGACGGGCCTGCAGCCCGATACCGATCGCATCATCGAAATCGCCACGATCGTCACCAATACCGACTTGCAGGTGGTCGCGGAGGGTCCGGTGCTAGCCGTCCACCAGCCCAAGTCCATCATGGAGACCATGGACGACTGGAACAAGAAAACGCACGGCCAGAACGGATTGATCGAGCGGGTGCGCCTTTCCCCTTACAACGAACCTGAAGCTGAGCAGATCACCCTGAATTTCTTGCAGCAGTGGTGTGAGCGTGGGCAGTCTCCGATGTGTGGCAACAGCATTTGCCAGGATCGACGCTTCCTGGCTCGCTACATGCCGCGGCTGGAATCTTTTTTCCACTACCGCAATCTCGACGTCAGTACGCTGAAAGAACTGGCCAGACGCTGGCGGCCCGATTTGATGGATGCGCTGAAAAAAGAAGGTACCCACAAGGCGCTGGATGACATTCGGGAGTCCATCAAGGAGCTGCATTACTACCGCGAGCATTTCATCCGGACGCGTCGACCGGCCTGATAGTGGGCCGAACTCGGCTCCGAATCGTATCTAATGCCCCGACTTTGGAGAGGTGTTGTCATGAATCGTTCCCTGCTTTCACTGGCCGTCTGCTGCATGCTGGTCGGCTGTGGCCCGTCTGTGGGCCCGGAGGTTCCGGCGTCAGAGAC
The DNA here is from genome assembly GCA_036796405.1 of Gammaproteobacteria bacterium. Lineage (GTDB taxonomy): Bacteria > Pseudomonadota > Gammaproteobacteria > Pseudomonadales > Pseudohongiellaceae > CAILUG01. Next base: position 8,105 of record DAIRDB010000014.1, read on the forward strand.
TCAAGCAGCAGACGCCACTACCGCCGTGCTGGGTTCGGGTGTAGAACTCGCCAATTTCGATAACAGCATCCGGGCAGGTGACGATTTTTATCGTTACGTGAACGGCAGCTGGCTGCGTAACACGCCGATGCCGGCAGACAAGTCCAACTACGGTGCCTTTACCGTGTTGGCCGATGAGGCGGAAGTCAATCTCCGCACCCTGATCGAGGCGGCTGCCGCAGCAGCGGCAGCGCCTGGCACCGATACCCAGAAGGTGGGGGATTTTTTCCGAAGCTTCATGGACGAGGCGCGCCTCGAGACGCTCGGTGCCTCGCCCCTTGCTGACACCCTGGCGGGCATTGCAGCCATCGGCAACAAAGAAGAGCTCTTGCTGCAAACGGCCGAGCTCAATCGCATCGGTGTGCAGATTCCTGCCGGCTTCTACATCAACAACGACCAAAAGCAGAGTGACCAGTACATCACCTACCTCGTGCAAAGCGGTCTTGGGCTGCCAGACCGCGACTGGTACCTCAGCACAGATGATCAAAGTCACGTCGAAGCGCGGCAGGCCTACGCTGCCTACATCTCCAAGGTGCTCTCGCTCGCGGATTACGGTCGGGCCACCGAAGCGGCTGGATCGGTGCTGAATATCGAGACGCAACTGGCCGCTGCCCACTGGGACCGGGTGAAGAACAGGCAGGCCGAACTCACCTACAACAAGAAGACCCTCGACGACATGCGTGCCATGGCCGGCAACATCGACTGGCGCGTCCTATTGCAGGGTCTGGGTATCGAGGAGTCCACCTTCGTCGTGCAGCAGCCGAGCTTCATCGAAGGTTTGAACACCATTTGGGCCGATGTGCCCTTGCAGGATTGGAAAGACTATTTTGCCTTCAAGACCGTCGATGCCTTCGCCTCTTACCTCAGCAAGGATTTCGTAGATGCCCAGTTCGACTTCGAGGGCCGTGTGCTGAATGGGCAGGCTGAGATGGAGCCGCGCTGGAAGCGGGGCGTCGGTGCGGTGAATGCCGCTTTGTCTGAGGTCGTCGGCAAGCTCTACGTGGATAATTATTTCAAGGAGGAATCGAAGCAGCGCATGGATCAGCTGATCGAGAACCTGCGTGGAGCGTTCAAAGTGGGTATCGACGAACTCGAGTGGATGACCGCTGCCACCAAGGCCGAGGCGCAGGGCAAGCTGGCCAGTTTCACCACCAAGATCGGCTACCCCGACAAGTGGAAGGATTACTCGGGGCTCTCGGTAGATGCCGAAGATCTGGTGGGAAATGTCATGCGGTCGCGTCGTCTGGAGCATGAGCGCGAAGTCGGTAAGCTGGGTCAGCCGATCGATCGCAGCGAGTGGTTCATGACTCCCTACACGGTCAACGCCTACTACAACCCGCCGATGAATGAGGTGGTGTTCCCTGCGGCGATCCTGCAGCCACCCTTCTTCAACGTGGCAGCCGACGACGCCATCAATTACGGAGGCATCGGGGCCGTTATCGGGCACGAATTCAGCCATGGTTTCGACGACCAGGGCCGTAAGTACGATGGCAACGGCAACCTGCGCGACTGGTGGACAGAAGCCGATGCGGCGGCCTTTGCCGAGCGGGCCAATGCCCTCGTGGCGCAGTACAACCAGTTCGAGGTGCTGCCGGGAAAATTCCTCAACGGTGAGTTCACGTTGGGCGAAAACATCGGTGATCTCAGCGGACTGGCTGTGGCCTATCGTGCCTACCGCCTGTCGCTGCAGGGCAAGGAGGACGAGATCATCGATGGCTTCACCGGTGACCAGCGCTTCTTCATCGGCTGGGCCCAGGTCTGGCGCCGACTCTACCGTGACGAAAATCTTGAAGTTCGGCTCACTACCGATCCGCATTCCCACAGCGAGGCGCGCGCCAACGGTGTGCTCCGCAATTTCGATCCCTGGTACCAGGCCTTCGATGTGCAGCCCGGCAGTGCACTCTACTTGCCCCCCGAGCAGCGGGTGAAAATCTGGTAACGGCGGTTGGTGTTGACCTCAGGCCGAAGCTGGCTGCGGGCTCTCCGGTCCACTGCCAGCGGTGCGGCCGACCCCTTTTCAGGAAAGCAGGAGCAGCAAATCCATGCAGTGCCCCGTTTGCAAAGGCGTGAACCTCATGATGTCCGATCGCCAGGGCATCGAGATCGATTACTGCCCGCAATGCCGCGGTGTCTGGCTGGACCGCGGCGAGCTGGACAAGATCATCGAGCGCTCGGTCGCGGCTACTGCACGCCCTGAACCGGCCGCTGCGGCGCCGGCGCGGGATCCACGATCGGAGCGACACGACGAGCGCCGCTATGCGGACGAGCAGCGCGCTCAGGGCAGGTCTGGGAAACGTCGCGAGAGTTTTCTGTCGGAGCTTTTCGACTTCGACTGACGGCGTCAGTTGTTCAGCTGGTTCACCGGCGCATATTGGTCGGTGAGAATGCGAGCCTTGGTATCCCAGTCCGGCGTGGTCTTCACATATTGCGTCATGGCCGCGATGTCGACCCCAAACGCGCGCAGGCGGTCGCCCATCGCGGCGGCCCGCTGGTCCAGAGTCGTCTTGTCGGGCAGCGGGGCTGCCGATACTACGATTATGCGATTGCCGGTATTCGCCATGCGGATGTTGAACAGGGACCCGAACACTTCCGCGTAGGTCTGTGACTCGGCGTGGTAGAGCCGGCTGCTGGAGAAGGTATTGGCGACGATCATGCCCTCGGCTGGCAGAAGAGCTTTTACTTCTCGCAGGAACTCGGCCGTCATCAGGTGCTCGGGGATGTAGTCGCCGTTGAAGGCGTCGAGGATGACCAGATCGAACGCTTCCTTTCTGAGGCCGGCCCGCTTGATGTAGAGCCGGCCATCCTCGGCGACCGTCCTGATTTGCCCGGTGCTACGGTAGTCGAAATAGCGCTCGGCTACCTTCACCACGGCCTCGTCTATCTCGGCCACAACGATCTCGGCGGATGGAAACAGCCTGCTATAGGTATGCACCAGCGTTCCGCCACCGAGGCCGATGATGAGGATGCGCCGGGGATTGTCCTGGACCAGCAGGCTCGTGAGCACCATTTTGGCGTACGGGAAGACCAGCTTGTCGTGATCGTCGAGGAAGCGGCAGCTCTGGTTCTGGCCGCCGAGCTCCGTGAGGGTGAAGCGCATGCAGCGCCGCTCGTTGTCCTCGGTCACCAGGATATTGCGGTAAAGCGACTTCTCCTGGTGGATCGTGCGTACCGGGCCGGACTGTGCCACCACACTCGACGGCAGCAGAAGCAGGGCCGGCAGCAGCGCTGCCAGAGCGACGGCAGGCCAGTGGATTTTGCCAGCAGTACGGCAGGCAAGCAGCAGGGACTGAAGGGCAGAAGGCAAATGCATGGGCGGGTGCTCCCGGGGTGGCGGTTCAGTGACCGGAGACCGGTTCCGGAGCGCCACGTTCGAAAAGTATGGCACCAAGGCCGGCGAGCGCCAGTACCAGACTCATGGTGATCAGGATCTGGTTCACCTCAAACCAGAGCACGAGGTAGAACGATGTCGCAAGCGTGCCGAGGGCGCTGCCAAGGGTCGAGATGAAGTACAGCAGACCGGCGATGTGGCCGCTGCGCTGATGGTCTGCCACCAGCAGGCGGACCGAATAGGGCGCGATCATGCCGAGAACGGCGGTCGGCAGGAAAAACAGCAGCATCGAGGCCAGCAGCGAGCCGTAACGAGGATCTTCAATCTGCAGGAACATCCACTCCATCAGGGCATCACCCTGCAGGATCAGTGGCAGCAGCAGGACCGCCGCCGCCAAAAAGAAACTGCCATAACGCCGCAGTCGGGGATCGTGCAGCGACTGGCGCCCCCCCAGCAGATAACCGATGGACAGGGACAGCATGAACACGGTGATGATGCTGCCCCAGACGTAAATGCTGCTGCCAAAGAAAGGGGCGAGTATGCGGCCCCCCAGCAGCTCTATGGCCATGATGATGAAGCCGCTGACGAAGGCCAGGCAGAGGACGAGCAGGTTCTGGCGGGAGGCGGTCATGAAGCGGGTTCCGGACAAACGGCCGGCAGTATAGCAAAGCCCCTTGGCCGGACGTCTCGCGTCCGGGTCGAGCCCATTTCCCCCTGTACAATGTGGAAAAATAATGTTCAACTCCGCCGCCGAGAGCGGAAAACGTTGCGCAGCAACGTGAACCGCCGGGTCTTGCCAGCGGCGAAGGTCATCAAGATCTCATCGGCCCATACGAGCCGCGCAAGGTGATCGTTTCATTCGGAGGTCTCATGGCTCTGCGACTGCTGGTCACGTGGCTGGCCGCCCTGACGGCGGCGACTCCGCTGCTGGGCGCAACAGGAGGCATGACGCTGCTGCCTGCTGGTGCTACGGACGGCAAGGCGACAGCAGCAAGCTTCACCCTTGGCCTCTCGGTCGACGGTGGCAACAATTGGGTAAGTGGTGCCATCGTGCGCCAACCCGCCTTGATCCGTGGCACCGTGACGCCCGAGGGCGCCCATGTCGGCAAGATTGCCGATGTATTCGTGCTCGAATTCTTCAACGGCAAGTTTTCCATGCTCACCGCCCCCGGCATCTGGGAAGCCTGGTCTGGGCAGATCCCGGCGCTGCGCCCCTTCCAGAATGACGTAGTGCTCGGGTCCAGCAATCTCGTGACCGTGCTCAATGGCACGGTCGCCTCGGCGGGGGTTCGCAGCTACTACCTGGGCTATCAGGTGGCTGGCAGCGCGGCAGTCATATACAGCACGACGCCGGCCAGTTTGGAGTTCAAATTGCCGCCTGACCCGCTGAGCTACTTCGAATCCAGCGTGGCCGACAGCATCGTGATGAACAAGTGCGTGCTCTGCCACTCTGCGGGCGGGGTGGCCGACGGTAGCGGACTGAGATTCCTGAAAGACGCGTCCCGTAGCCGGGACAACTACGACATCTTCTCGACGTTCTACAGATCGCGGGCCAGTGCCTACGACTATGTGTTGGGCAAGGTCTCTGGTGGCAACGGTCATCTCGGGGGAACGCAGTTAGCTGTCGGCAGCAGCGATTACGAGACCTTCTCGACCTTCCTCAACTTGCTGGAGGGCAGCCAAGTCACCTCGGGGACGGCGCAGAGCCTGTTCGACAACATCGTCAGCCAGTCGCCGCAGGATACGCTGCGCGATGCAGCCCTGCTGTTTGCGGGGCGGCTGCCTTCCCAGACGGAACTGGCCTACGTCGCCAAGAATGGCGACAGCGGTGTGAAGCAGGTGCTGTTGGATCTGATGCGGGGCCCGCACTTCCATGACTTCCTCAAAGACGGCGCGAATGACCGGCTGCTGCTGCGCGGCAATGAGGATGCCAACCTGGCCGACGACTGTGGAACCTGTTTCCCCGCCCTCAACACGGAGTACTGGCGCTTGAAGACGGCGGCTGACGAAGGCTCTGCCACCGACCGTGCGGCGTTGGCCTTGTTGATGAACCAGTTGGCCTACAGCGTCGAAGAGGCGCCGCTGGAGTTGATCGCGTACGTGGTAGAGAACAACAAGCCCTATTCGGAAATCCTCACCGCCGACTACGACATGCTCACGCCGGTACTCAACCCGCTGGTGGGTGGTACCGCCACATTCTCGACCGGTGCCACGGGGGTCAGCGAGTTCAAGCCCGGGCGCATAACCGGGTACTACCACCGCAACACCGGTACGGTGACCCAGTTCGTGACTGGCGCCGTGCTGCCGAAGTTGACGACACCGCCCACCATGCGCATCGACTACCCCCACGTGGGCGTGCTGAACAGCAAATCCTTCCTTGCCCGCTTTCCAACCACGGCGACCAACCGCAATCGGGCAAGATCGCGCTGGACCTACTATAACTTCCTCGGCATCGACATTGAGGCACTGGCCCAGCGCACCACCGATCCGGTGGCCCTCGCCGACACCAACAATCCCACTATGAACAACCCCGCCTGTACGGTGTGCCATACCGTACTCGACCCTTTGGCCGGAGCCTTCCAGGATTACAGCGACAACGGCATCTACCGCATCGCGCTGAATGGAACCGACTCGTTGGATGCCGGCTACAAGGCAGCGCGCAATCCAGCGCTCTACAAGACCGGCGACACCTGGTACCGCGACATGCGAGTACCGGGTTTCGAAGGCAAGACGGCGACCGGTAACTCGCTCGCGTGGTTGGCGGACCAGATCGTCAAGGACAGCCGCTTCGCCTCCGCCACGGTCCGCTTCTGGTGGCCAGCGGTGATGGGTCGCGAACTGCTCGAGGCGCCCGAGGCCAAGGAAGACGTCGACTACCTCGCGCGCTTGCGCGCCTTCGAGGCTCAGGAAAAGGAGATTGCTGCGCTGGCTTCGCGTTTCGCAGCGTCCGGTCTTTCCCTCAAGAGCCTGCTGGCAGATCTGGCGCTCAGTCCGTGGTACCGCGCCGAGCGGCAGGGGACGGCCAAGGTCAGCGCGTTGACGATGGAAGCCCGGTCCCTTGCCGGTCTCGCCAGCGAGGTGCTCCTCACGCCGGAGCAGTTGGGCCGCAAGACTAATGCCTTGACCGGCTTCAACTGGTACGCGCAGATCGACCCCAACACCGCCATGGAGCGCAATGGTCTCGAAACCACCTACAGTCTCTTCTATGGCGGCATCGACAGCTTCGCGATCACCAAGCGTGCCCGCGATCTGGCGCCCCTGATGAGCAACGTGGCAGCTACGCATGCGCTCGAATCGTCTTGCCCCATCGTGCTGGGTGACTTCATCCGTGCCGATAGCGCGCGGTTGCTGTTCGGGGGTCTGAGCCCGTGGGTGACGCCACTGACCCAGCAGTCGGTAACCCAGAGCATCACCAGCACGTCCGATACAGATTTCAAGCCGCAGTCACTGGAGTTGCTGCTGCCCGCCGGCACGCACAACGTGACACTCAGCCATCTCAATGATGCCTGTGATTACAGCACCAGCGCTTCGGCGTGCCGCGCCGACAAGAACCTCGTCGTTGCGTCGGTGCAGATAAAGGCCCCCAATGGCAGTACCACCACCCTGAATGGCTCGACTGGCAAGTTCGGCAGCTGTGCTGCAGTGACTTCCACCACCAGGCTAACGCTCTACAGTTCCTGCACAGCCGATTATGCCTTCACGGCGACCACTCCCGGGCTCTACACCATCACTGCCTCGTTGGCGGCGAAGCAGAGTGCCACGGACCCCGTGCTCGCTGGTCTCAATGTCGAGACCACCACCGCCGGTCTAGCCACTGCCGGGGAGGAAATGCTCAAGAGGAAACTGGTCGAACTGCACGGCAAGCTGCTCGGGCAAAGCGTGACAGTCACCTCTCCCGAGGTACTGGCCTCCTACGACCTGTTGCTCAAGACCTGGCAGAGTCGCAAGGCTGGTGCTGCCAGTCCGTCGCTCCTGCAGCGTACGCTCGCCTGTGACTGGTCGACCGACATCGGCTTCGTCGACACGCTGGGCTATCCCGGATCACCGACCCAAAACTCGGCCGGTCGCGTCAGCTACAAGACCAGTGAAGTCACCGCCTGGCTCACGCCGCGCGCGCAGGATCCGCTGTACATGAAACAGAGTTGGGTGACCGTGATGGCCTACCTGCTCAGCCACTACGACTACCTGCACGAGTGAGGCAAGGTGAGCGCCATGACATCCCCGCGTGAAACCCGTCGGCAGTTTCTCAACCGGCTGGCGCTGGCAGGTGCCGGTGGCCTGATGCTCGGCGTTGGCAGCACGCCAGCTCGGGCAGTGACTTACGGCGGCGGCTTTCTCATCAACATCCAGCTGTCGGGTGGTCTCGACGTCACCAGTTTCATCGATCCCAAAACCAACCAGCCCGGCAAGCCCATCATGAACAACTGGGCCAAAACGGCTGAGGTCGCCAAGTCCGGCAACCTCAGCTATGCGCCTTTCGCGCAGAATGCCAAGTTCTTCGACAAGTATTACAAGGACGCGCTCATCATCAACGGCGTCGACATGCAGACCAATTCCCATACGGTCGGTGTCAGACACAACTGGAGTGGTCGCAATTCGGGCGGTTTTCCCTCGCTGACTGCCCTGTTCGCGGGTGTGAAGCAAACAGCGCAGGCCATGCCGTATCTCAGCTTCGGTGGTTTTGCTGCCACGCAGGGCGTGACCAGCATGACCCAGGTCGGCAACATGACTGTGCTGCGCAATCTGATCGAGCCGGCGCTCGCCGAGGCGAGCGCCAAGGCCTACCTGCCCAAGAGCGACTGGGAGCGTATTACTGCCATGCATGCCGCTGGTCTGGAGGCCAGAAGTCAAGCCACCGGTACACTCGAAGCTGCCAGCATCCAGCAGTTGCGCTATGCCGATGCCCTGCTGCGCTCGGGCGGCATCTCCAATTTTGCTGAGATTCTGCCGGCGGCTAACCAGTTACAGGCCACCCGCCGTTTCGGTAATGCCGGCTCCAGCCTGCATCAGCAGCTACAGATCGCGCTGCTGGCGTTCAAGGCCGGCGTTTCGCTGTCGGCCGATGTCATTCAGGGGGGCTTCGATACGCATGCCAACCAGGACGACCTGCTGTCGCCGCTGCTGACTGGTGTCACCGATGCCCTCGATTACCTGTGGACCTATGCAGCGGAACTCGGCATTGCCGATCGGCTGACGGTGGTGATGGGCAGCGACTTTGGCCGCACGCCGGGCTACAACAGCGGCAACGGCAAGGATCATTGGCCCATCAGCAGCATGCTGGTGATGCAGAAGAACGCTGGTTTCGCCAACCGCGTGGTTGGGCTCTCGGATCCGGGCCACCGCGCCCTCGCGATCAACCCGCAGACGCTGCAGGCCGACAGCAAGGGCATTACCCTCAAGCCCGCACATGTGCACAAGGCGCTACGCAAGCGTCTTGGCCTCGCGGATTCTTCGCTGGCGCAGCTGTTCCCCTTCAGCACGACGGAAGATCTGCCGATCTTCGGCTGACACTGGTCATACGACACCGGCTCGTTTCGCCTTTGCTCACGAGGACCCTATACTGCCCGCCGGACCTCGTGGAGCTGCTGGCATGGAACAACGACTCACCCGCCTCATTCTGGCCGGCATGCTGCTCGGTCTCGCCCTGGGTGCTGGCTTGCATCACTGGGTTCCTGCCGATGCGCTGCCCCCCATCGTGCGCTGGTTCAAGCTGCTCACCGACATTTTCCTGAATCTCATCAAGCTGATCGTGGCGCCGCTGGTGTTTGCCACCATCACGGTCGGCATCGTCCACATGGGCGATCACAGTGCGCTCGGGCGCGTGGGGCTGCGAGGACTGCTGTGGTTTCTGGGAGCCAGCCTGATTTCCATCGGGCTGGGTCTGGTGCTGGTCAATCTGTTCCAGCCCGGCGTCGGGCAGGTGCTGCAGGCTAGCGCCCCGGTGGGCAACGTGCAGGAGACCGATGCCGTCGCCTTTGTCCTCAACATCGTGCCGCGCAACTTCTTCGAGGCCATGGCGACCAGCAACATCCTGCAGATCCTGGTGTGCGCTGTGCTGGCCGGCATTGGGCTCGCAGCCATCGGTGAAAAAGGCGTCGCGCTGGTCAAGGTGACTGACGCCATCGCCGAGCTGATGCTGAAGATCACCACCTACGTCATGCGCTTCGCACCACTCGCGGTTTTCGGGGCGCTGGCCAACGTGGTGGCGATCAACGGGCTTGGCATTCTGCTGACCTTCCTCACGCTGGTGCTGGAGTTTTTCTTCGGTCTGATCCTGCTCTGTTCCATCCTGGTGCTCGGCGGCGCGGCAGTGCTGGGACGCCGCATCTGGCGCCTGCTGCACCTCATCCGCGAGCCGCTGCTGATCGCTTTTTCGACAGCCTCGTCGGAGGCAGCCCTTCCGCGGCTTTTCGAGCAACTCGACCGGTTTGGTGTGCCGCGGCGTATCTCCGGCTTCGTGCTACCTCTCGGCTACTCGTTCAACCTGGATGGCACCATGATGTACATGAGCTTTGCCGTCGTGTTCATTGCGCAGGCCTACGGCATCGATCTCGGCTGGCAACAGCAGGTGGCCATCCTGCTCACCCTGATGATCAGCTCCAAAGGGGTGGCTGGTGTGCCCCGCGCCAGCATGGTGGTGATTACCGCCACACTGGCCATGTTCGGGTTACCGGTAGAAGGTATCGCCCTGCTCATCGGCATCGACCAATTCCTCGACATGGGACGGACGGCGACCAATGTCGTCGGTAATACCGTTGCCACGGCGGTGATCACCCACTGGGAAGGCAAGCTGGGCGAGGAAGTACCCGAAGCCTCAAAGTAGTTCCAGCACACGCAGGCGCAGTGGTGGCTGGGGCAATACCAGCAGCGTCGCGTTGTAGCGCGCACTGCCGACGACTACAGACGTGAGCCGCAGGATCCCGTTGTCATAGCTACCGCTGGGCGTGGCCGTGCCGGCGGGTAGTGGTGTGAGGCGCTGCACCGCGAATTCGATTGGCACTGCGCCAGACAGATCGAGCCGTGCCCGGTAGGCAGTGCTGCCAGCGCTAAAGGCGGGCACATGCAATTCTCCCACGTAGTAATAAGAGTCCGCTGCCGCCACTGCGTCCGCGTGCCGCTGGAACTGCTTGAAGAATGCCCAAATCAGTTCATTGGCATCGACAGTGGTCACGGGCTTATCGGCGTTGCTGCGGCCCTGGGTGCCCCCTGGCCAGGCGTGGCCTTGGTCGTTGACGAGATAGCTCTGCACGGCCCCGCCGACCCGACAACCACTCCAACTACGCAAGGTATAGAGCGTTGTGCTGGTATCGGTGAAGGCCTTGCAGCCGTTGACCCGCGCCCAATAGTCACCCTGGGCGGCAACGGGTTTGGTGGGCAGATCGGCCGGCTCCGGCCCAATGCCAAAGCCCTCGAGGTCGCCGCCCTCCACCTTCACACGCACATCGTCTGAGCCGTTGATGAGCAGCACGGGCATGGCGTAGTACCGCTCGGGTTCGTCACCGAACACGCTGCTGATGACGGGAGCAATCGCCGCGACCTTGTCCGCCAGCGCGATGCCGACACGGTGCGTCATCATGCCGCCATTGGACAGTCCGGTGACATAGACACGGGTCGGGTCCACGTTGCGCGTGGCGATCAGATGGTCGATCAACGAGCGCAGGAACTGCACATCGTCCACTTTTTCGCGCAGCGCATAAGCGCAGCAGTGGCCGGCATTCCAAGTCAGCAACTGATTGCTGAACAGCGCTGACGACCCGTAGGGATACACCGCAATCAAGCCCTCGCGTTGTGCCACCCGGTCGAAGCCAGTCTGCTCCACCATGTTCTGCCCACTGCCGCCCCCGCCATGCAGCAGGATCACCAGCGAGGTTGGTTTGCCTTGGGAGTAGTCGTGCACCAAAAAGCGGCGGGAAGTACCGTCAATGTCGAGCGTCTCGTCGGTCAGAGCAGCCAAGCACGCCGGAGAGGCGCAAAGCAGCAGCCAGGCAAGCCAACATGCACGCATACTGCATCTCCACTGCAAACCCACGGCGTATAACGTTTGGGCCGCAGCGTGGTTGACGCAGATCGGCTCTCTCACTCCTCTGGACATGGGCGCCGGTAGTTCATGATGAGCAGGCCAGCCGTTCCAGAGCCCAGCTGACATGCTCCCGCACCACTGCCGAGGGATGCTCGCGGCGGGCGTACAGCGTCGTCACGGCCTGAGTGGAGGATGGGCCGTTGCCGAGCGCCACCGCCAGGTTGCGCAACCAGCGCTCGTAGCCGATGCGCCGGATCGCCGACCCCTCGGTGCGCTGCAGAAAATCGGTCTCGCTCCAGAGAAACAGGTCGACCAGCGCGGCCTCGTCAAGCTGGTGACGCGGGGAGAAATCTCGCTCGCGCGTGGGGGTGGCGAACTTGTTCCATGGGCAGCAGAGCTGGCAATCGTCACAGCCGAACACACGGTTGCCTATCAGTGGACGCAGATCAACCGGAATACTGCCCTGCAGCTCGATCGTGAGATACGAGATACAGCGGCGCGCATCCAGCAGGTTCGGACCGACAAAGGCCTGGGTCGGGCATATGTCGAGACAGGCGCGGCAGCTGCCGCAGTGCGCACTGGCTGGTGGATCGACCTCCAGTGGCAGATCGGTGTAAAGCTCACCGAGGAAGAACCAGGAGCCAGCCTGTTTATTGATCAGCATGGTGTTCTTGCCGATCCAGCCGAGGCCGGCTTTTTCGGCCAGTGCCCGCTCGAGCACTGGCGCGCTATCGACGAATGCCCGGTAACCGAAACTGCCTGCCTCCTCCTGCAGGCGGTCAGCCAGTTGCTGCAAACGCCTGCGGATAAGCTTGTGGTAATCGCGCCCAAGCGCATAGCGACTGATGTAGGCCTTGGTGGAATCCTGCAACACCGCGATGCTGCGCGTATCGGCCGGCAGGTAATCCATTCGCACCGAGATCACCCGCAGCGCGCCGGGCACGAGTTCTGCCGGCGCGGCACGCAGTGCAGCATGACGTTCCATGTAGGCCATGTCGCCGTGGTAGTGCCGTGCCAGCCAGTCCCGCAGGTGCTGCGCTGCCTCGGTGACGTCGAGGTCGCTGATGCCTACCTGTTGAAAACCCAGTTCCCGCCCGAGCGTTTTGACTCGAGCGGTGATCTGCCGAAAGTCGGGTGCTGGCATGGCGAATTGCTCCGGTTCAGGGGAACCCAGTCAGTCTGCCCAGCTACGATCCGTTAGCCTCGCCAGCAGGTTCACCCCATCCTGGCTGCGCTGTGCCCACTTGAATTTTACGTGCTGCAGGAACTTGGTGTTCCACGAGCGCTGGGCTTCCTTGCGATCCAGCCAATACAGCAGGAATTCCGGCAGCTGCGCCTCGGCAAAGGTGGTGTCGATATTGGCCATGGCCAGCACGTCGTAGCAGGCCGGATCTGGCTGGAAGTCGGGCGGAATGGGTCTCGGGGTGCTGTCCTGCTCGAGGGCGTGGCGATAGCCTTCCCATTGCCTCCGCACGTGGGCGATGAAACGGCTGTTCCACTCGCTGCCCACCGTGCCCTTTTCACGCCAGTACAGCACGAACTCCGGCACAGCCGCCTCGATGAAGCCTTGGCTGATGCTGCCGTGCTCGAGGATACTGACGGCCTCCTCGCTTGGCTGCCAGTCGGGTCCCATCGACGACTCCAGCACCCGGGCATTCTGCTGCGCGCGCTGCTTTTCCCAATCGGCGATGACCCAGTTAAGGAAGGCACGCTGCCATGAGTATTGGGTGCTGCCGCGTTCGCGATGGTAGATGAGGAACGGGGACAGACAGCGGTCGACGAACTCGCGCGGCACGTTGCGCTGCGCACACTGCTGGTAGACCGCAGGCTCGGGCACCCAGTTACCGGGAAGAGGCTGAGCCCTGCCGTTGCTGCGCCCCTGGACAGGCAGGGCCGCAGCACCGCGACGCTCCCTGCCACCAACCCGCGGTGCCGAGCCCTGATTGATGGCCAACCAACAGCGTCCATCCTCCGGCGCCCGCTCTACCAGCAGCAGGCCGAGTTGCTGCAGGCTCTGCTGGACGCGCTGAATCTGCTCGGGCGTCCAGAAGGGCAGGGCGGCCTGCAGATCGGCGCTGTCGAGACAGACGAAGTCACGATCCTGGCGTCGCTCGGTCGGATGGCGCAGCAGCAGTTCGCTGAGCACGTGCAGCAGCACGGCTTCCTCCAGACCGATGGTGGCGGCCAGAGTCGGCGAAATGAGCAGCGGGCGTTCCGGAATAAGCGAGGAAGTCATGACTGACGACGCGGTGACGGGGCGACATTTGGGCAGATTGCCCGAGGGCAGTCAATCGAGTCGCTGGTTCACGCCGCGTCGAGGGCTCGCGCCATGGCGCTGCGATCCAGCTCCTTTTCGTGTTGCGAAAGGAATACGGTGGCGACGCCATTGCCGATGATGTTGGTGATCGCGCGCGCCTCCGACATGAAACGGTCCACACCCAGCAGCAGGGCGATGCCTTCGAGCGGAATCACATCGAGCGCTGCCATGGTCGAGGCCAGCACCACGAAGCCGGAGCCGGTGACTCCAGCCGCTCCCTTGGAGGTCAGCATGAGGACGGCGATGAGCGTGCCGATCTGGGCGGCGCTGAGATCTACGCCGTAGACCTGCGTAAGGAACAGGGTAGCCATCGCCAGGTAGATCGTCGTGCCATCGAGGTTGAAGGAATAGCCTGCAGGTACCACCAGACCCACCACCGACTTGGCGCAGCCCATTTTCTCCAGCTTTTCCATGAGGCTCGGCAGTGCGGACTCGCTCGACGACGTGCCCAGAACGATCAGCAGTTCATTGCGGATGTACCTGAGGAAGCGCCACAGCGAGACGTCGCAGCGGCGCAGAATCCACCAAAGCACCACGAACACGAACAGGGCCATCGTCGTGTAGACGCAGAGCATGAGTTTGCCGAGCGCAAGGATCACCGCGATGCCGTAGCGCCCGATGGCAAAGGCCATACCCCCGAAGGCACCGAGGGGGGAAAGCAGCATCACCCAGCGCAGCAGACGGAACAGCAGGTGGGTGGTGCGATAGAAAGGGGCGAGAATCTTCTGCTTGCCGGGCAGCATCCCCAGCACCGCACCGACGACGATCGAGCCTGCCAGTACCTGCAAGGTCAGGTTCTCACGCAGCACGGTCAGCCAGTCGAATTGCTCGGCGCGCTGCACATAGTCGCTGACGTCGCCCTCCACCGGCACGACGCCCACGCCGGGCTGCAGCACAGCGGTCACAGCCACTCCGATGACGAGCGCGAAGGTCGTCACCACTTCGAAGTAAAGCAGCGCCTTCAGCCCGATGCGCCCGACTTTCTTCATGTCGCCCATCGAGCCGATGCCGGTCGTGATGGTGAGGAAAATCAGCGGCGCAATGAACAGCTTGATGATCTGAATGAAGGTGTCGCCGAGCCAGCGAGCGCGTACGCCAAGCTCCGGGTCGACATAGCCGGTGATGGCGCCCGCCACGATGGACAGCAGCACCCAGAACGTGAGGTTGCGCAGGAAGCCCGGCAGACGGGTGAAAAGCGTCGGATTCATAGGGCAGCCAAGGCCTCGCTGAGTTTACTGACGGCGACCACCTGCATGCCGGCGATCGGCTGGCGCGGTGCATTGGCCTTGGGAACGATGGCGCGCGTGAAACCGTGCTTGGCGGCTTCCTGCAGGCGCTCCTGACCACTCGGTACCGGACGGATCTCACCGGCGAGGCCAACCTCGCCAAATACCACCAGTTCGCGCGGCAGCACCCGGTCGCGGAAGCTCGACACGATGGCCAGCAGCAGGGCGAGATCGGCGCTGGTTTCACTGACCTTAACCCCACCAACCACGTTGACGAAAACATCCTGGTCGGCCATGAAGAGTCCTCCATGGCGGTGCAGGACGGCCAGCAGCATGGCCATGCGGTTGTGGTCGAGTCCCACGGCGATGCGCCGCGGATTGCCGAGCTGCGAGCTGTCGACAAGGGCCTGGATTTCCACCAGCAGCGGTCGTGTGCCTTCCCACAGCACGGTCACCAGCGAGCCCGCTGCGATCTCGTCGGTACGAGCCAGAAAGATTGCCGACGGATTCTTTACCTCGCGCAGCCCAGTTTCGGTCATGGCAAAAATGCCGAGCTCGTTGACGGCACCGAAGCGGTTCTTGTGGCCACGCAACGTGCGATAGCGGTTGTCGTCACCGTCCAGCATCAGGAAGCAGTCGATCATGTGCTCGAGCACCTTGGGGCCAGCCAGCGTGCCATCCTTGGTGACGTGGCCGACGAAGAGCATGGCGGTGCCGGTCTGCTTGGCATACTGGATGAGCCAGGCGGCACACTCACGCACCTGGGAGACACTGCCGGGTGCCGAGGCCACGTCGGCGCTGTGCATCACCTGGATGGAATCGATCACCAGCAGTTTCGGCTGCTGCTCCTGCGCGGCTGCCGTGATCTCGGCCACATTGGTTTCGGCCAGCATCAGCAACTGCTCGCTCGGCAAGCCAAGCCGCCGTGCCCGCATGCCGACCTGTTGCAGTGACTCTTCGCCAGTGACGTACATCGCCTTCAACTGCAGGGACAACTGGCACATGAGCTGCAGCAGCAGCGTGCTCTTGCCTGCCCCGGGGTTGCCCCCGATGAGCACCACCGAGCCGGGCACCAGACCGCCGCCCAGCACGCGGTCCAGTTCGCCGATGCCGGTGACGATGCGCGGCAGTTCTTCGAGATTGATAGCGGCAAGGGTCTGCACCGCCGCCGATGTTGCTCCGGCATAACCACTACGGCGGGACTGCTGCGCGGCAGCGGGCGTTCGAGCTGTGCCAAGACTTATGCGGGTCAGCGTGTTCCAGGCGTTGCAGGCGCTGCACTGCCCCTGCCACTGTGAGTGCTCGGCACCGCACTCGTTGCAGACGTAGGCGGTTTTCGGTTTGGCCATGGGGTGGTCACTTCACGGAGCAGTTACCGCATGATAGCGGAGTCAGCGGTACTCGCGCCTGACCCGTGGACCGAGGGCAGTCAGCAGGGCGTAGGGGATCAGGCCGCAGTGGTCGGCCACTTCCTCGAGGGGCAACTGAGGCCCCCACAGCGTCACCAGGTCGCCGACCTTGGCGGGCAGGTCGGTCAGGTCGATGGCCAGCATGTCCATGGACACGCGGCCCAGCGTGCGGCTGCGGCGTCCTCCGACCAGCACCGGACAACCATTCGGCGCCGTGACCGGATAGCCATCGGCATAGCCTGCGCTGACGATGCCCACGGTCATCGGCGCGGGGCAGACGAACTTCGAGTTGTAGCCGATGCTGTCCCCTGCTTGCTGCTGGCGGATGCTGATGAGTCGGGCCTCGAGCGTCATGGCAGGCCGCAGGTCGAAGTGCGTGGGTCGGCGCGAAAGATCGGACCAGGCAAACGGGGAAATGCCGTAGAGCAGCAAGCCTGGTCGCACGATGTCGCCACTGCAATCGAGCGCCAGCAGCGAAGCCGAGGCCGCGATACTGGTCTGCGGTGCCTGCTCGGCAAGTGGCTGGCAGGCGCGGGCAAACTGCAGCAGCTGGCGGTCGTTCAGGGGTGCATCGGGCATGGTGGCGCTGGCGAGATGCGTCATGAGCACGACATCGGCCACCCAAGACTGCCGTCGCAGGCTGGCGAACAGGTCCGAGAGCTCGGTCGTTGCCAGCCCCAGTCGGCCCATGCCCGTTTCGAGCTTCAGCCACAGCGTCAGCGGCGCTCGCGGACGTTGACGGACTACCGCCTGCTCGAGCCAGCCGATCTGCTCCCGGCGATGGATGACCAGCTGGAAGCCAGCATCCAGCACGCGCCGCGCATCCGGCTCCTCGATCAAGCCCTGCATGATGAGAACGTCCTGCCGACACCCGGCCTTCCGCAGCTGCTCCGCCTCGTCGATGTCGGTGACGCCGAACACGTCGGCCTCGACCAGGGCCTCGGCACAGGCCACCAGCCCGTGCCCGTAGGCATTGGCCTTGATGACCGCCAGCACCCGGCTCTGCGGCGCCCGAGCCCGCGCAACTGCCAGATTGTGGCGCAGTGCCCTGCGGTCTACGGTGGCGATGACGCGGGTGCCCACGTCACTCGCCCCAGTCGCCTTGCGACATGCCGCTCATGGGCATGAAGTTTTCGAAGCGCGTGTGCTTGCCGATGAAGCTCAGCTTGACCATGCCGATGGGCCCGTTGCGCTGCTTGCCGATGATGATTTCGGCGATGCCCTTGGTTTCCAGTTTCTCCGGTTCGTAGACCTCGTGACGGTAGACGAACATGATCACGTCGGCGTCCTGTTCGATGGCGCCCGACTCGCGTAGGTCGCTCATTACCGGACGCTTGTTGGGCCGCTGCTCCACGCTCCGGTTGAGCTGCGAGAGTGCCACCACGGGGCAATTGAACTCGCGGGCCAGCAATTTGAGCGAGCGGGAAATCTCCGAGATCTCCCCGGTGCGGTTTTCGCTGCTGCCCTTGAGTTGCATCAGTTGCAGGTAGTCCACCATGATGAGGCCGATGCTGCCGTGCTCGCGGGCAACGCGGCGGGCGCGCGAGCGCAATTCGCTGGGCGATACACCCGACGTGTCGTCGATGAAAAGCAGCCGGTTGTGCAGCTTGGCCATGGCAGTGCCAAGCCGGTCCCAGTCTTCGTCTTCCAGCTTGCCGTTGCGCATTCGCGTCTGGTCGATGCGACCGATGGAGGACAGCATGCGGATGATCAGGCTGTCGGCGGGCATCTCGAGGCTGAAGACCAGCACCGGCTTGTTCGAGTGCAGGACCGCATGCTCGACCATGTTCATGGCGAAGGTGGTTTTCCCCATCGACGGCCGGCCGGCCACGATGACGAGATCCGCCGGTTGCAGCCCCGAGGTCATCTCGTCGAGGTCCTTGAAACCGGTGGCGAGGCCAGTGAGGCTTCCCTTGGATTCATAGAGTTTTTCGAGACGCTCCAATGCCGATTTCAGGATGGGATTGAGGGCTTGTGGCCCGCCGTCGCGTGGCCGGTCGTCGGCGATGCGGAACACGGCCTGCTCGGCCGCATCGAGCAGGGTGGCGCTGTCGCGTCCATCGGGGTTGTAGCCGCTGTCGGCGATGCCGTGCGCCACGCTGATGAGCCGGCGCAGGATGGCGCGCTCCTTGATGATGCCGGCATAGGCCACGATGTTGGCCGCGCTCTGGCTGCTACTCAGCAGCTCGCTGAGGTAATCGATGCCGCCGGCTTCCTGCAGCGTGTTGGCGGAGCGCAGCGCCTCGCTGAGGGTGATCACGTCGATGGGACGGCTTTCCGCCATCTGCCGCTGCATGGCGTCGAAGAGCAGGCGATGCTCCTTGCGGTAGAAGTCGGTCGGCATCAGCAGTTCGCTGACTGCGTCCCAGCGGGAGTTGTCCAGCATGAGGGCCGCCAGCACAGCCTGCTCGGCTTCCAGCGAATGCGGCGGAACCTTGAGAGTCGCGATCTTGTCGAGAGAGGCGGGGTCGGACATGGCAGGATGCAGCGGGGGAGGCTCGGCGGTCCGCGGCATGTTACTCACAATTGCCGGCAGCGGTAAGTCCGCTGCCCGGCCTCCCGACGCCGGTTGGGATGATCCCGAACGTTCGTTAACGGAGACCAACCGTTCTGCAACCGTTAATTCATTCCGCTTTGCCGTGGCGCACCCCATGATGGGCTGACGCGGGGGCCTCGTACTGCCCCCACTGTCATTCAGACATGAGAACCGCTCCACGGAGGACCCATGACCCAGTCACAGCACAAACTCGTCCAGGCCATCGCCGGACTGCTGGCGGTCGGCTGCCCGCTGCAGCCGGTTCTGGCCCAGCAGGTGCAGCCCCCAGGCGCTGGGCAGATCGAGGAGCAGGTGATCTTCGGTCGTGCCACCGACCTGTTCGGGAGGGCGGATGCCGCCAGCGAAGGATCGGTCAGTGGCGCCGACCTGCTGATTCGGCCCATGTTGAAGACGGCAGAATTGCTCGAGTCGATGCCGGGCATGGTCGCTGTGCAGCATTCGGGCAGCGGCAAGGCCAACCAGTATTTCCTGCGCGGCTTCAATCTGGACCATGGCACGGACTACACCGCCCACTTCGATGGGGTACCCATGAACCTGCGGTCGCACGGTCACGGGCAGGGGTATCTCGACATCAATGGCATCATTCCGGAGACCATCGAGGGCATCGACTACCGCAAGGGCCCTTACCGGGCCGACCTAGGGGACTTCGCACTGGCCGGGGCCTCCTTCATCCGCACCATCGACCGGGTGGAGCGCTCGTTTCTGTCGACCGAGACCGGTCAATACGGCTGGCGTCGTGTGGCCGGAGGCCACAGCGCAGACCTTGCCGGCGGTACCCTGACCCTGGTCGGCGAGGCCAAGCGGTATGACGGCGCCTGGCAGCGCCCGGAGGACCTCCAGCACGAGGCAGTCTGGCTGAAGTACCTTCAAGACACGGACTTTGGGCGACTCACCACCACCCTGTCGCTCTACGATGCCACCTGGCGGCCGACGGAGCAGGTGCCGGAACGTGCGCTCAATACGCCAGTCTGCGCCGACGCTTTTTGCAGTCTCGACCCCACCGCCGACGGCCATACTCGTCGCTGGATTCTCAACACGCAGCTGCGCGGCAGCGACTGGGATGCCAATCTGTTCCTCCAGCACTATGACTGGGACATGAAATCCAACCCGACCTACGACTACCAGATCGGTCAGTTCGACCAACGCTGGGTGCTCGGCGGCGCCGCCAGCCGCAGCTGGGCCCTGACCCCGACGCTGGACCTCAGCGTGGGAGGCAACTTCCGGCACGACGAAGTCAGCGAAGTTGGTGTCAGTCATTTCAACCGGGGCCGCTTTGTGGAAGCTATCTCCGACAATGCGGTGGCCGAGGGTTCAGCGGGTGTCTTCACAGAACTCAGTTGGCAGCTGGCCGACGACTGGCGACTGCTGCTCGGCACCCGCTTCGACCACTACGATTTCGACGTCGCTGCACGCATCGACGGTAGCGCGTCAGGCAAGCAGACGGCAGCGCTGGCCTCGCCCAAGGTCGGGCTGGCCTGGTTGGCCACCGACCGTCTTGAGCTCTATGCCAACTGGGGGCGCGGCTTTCACTCCAACGATGCGCGCGGCGTGGTCAACAAAAGCGTTCCGGTGGCCGGTCTTTCCCCGGGCACAGGCAAGGAGCTTGGTGCACGCCTCGGCATCGGCGATGTCAAACTCACGGCCTCGTACTGGTGGCTGGACCAGCAGAGCGAGCTGATCTTCGTCGGTGACTCCAACGCCGTGGAACCAAGAGGAGCGTCCCGGCGCGAGGGAGCGGAGCTGACCCTGTTTTGGCAGCCGCTGACGTGGCTGGGTATCGACGCGGTCTATACCTCGAGCAGGGCGCGCTACGTCGACAACCCCGAGGGTGACCATGTGGAAGGGGCGCTCGAGGAGGCAGGCCAGATCGGCCTGTCTGCCACCAGCGACGCCTGGGATTTCAGCCTGCGTGCCCGCTACATGGGGCCCTATGCCCTGCTGGCCGACAACAGCGAGCGTGCCGATCCGCTGCTGACGGTCAGCACGCGCGCTGCCCGCCACTTCGATTTGCTGACGGTGTATGCCGAGTTCATCAACCTGCTCGATTCCGACAAGAAGGAAATCGTTTATTCCTACCCTGCCTTCGTTGCCGGCCTCGATCCGGCCGGGCTCTCAGCCGATGATATCGACTGCAGCCAGATCAACTGCCGCATGAGCCGGGTGACGGAGCCGCGCACCTTCCGCCTTGGTGTGAGCTACAAGTTCCGCTGAAACCGGGGTGCGGTCCGGCAGTCGTGAGCCACACCGTAGATCGCGGCGGCACGGCAGGCTGCCCCTTGTATCGCCACCAGAAGTCCGGAAAATCGGCGACCTCGCTGTACCCCTAGCCTGACTGCCGTCAGTTGCAGCCGAGCGGTGCCCCCATGATTCCAGCCGACGAGCTCCGTGCGCTCAGCGATCGCATCATCCGCAGCGGCGAACTCGGGCGCTCGCGTGTGTATGCCGCCATCCTGCAGTACCTGGTCGAACAGGCCATCGCGGGTACCACGCCCAAGGAAATCAGTATCGCCATGGAGGTGCTCGGGCGGGAGGCCGATTTCGATGTCGGCAAAGATTCCGTGGTTCGGGTCCACATCTACCATCTGCGCAACAAGCTCAATACCTATTTTGCCGGTCAGGGTGCCACCGAGCAGTACCGTATCGACATCCCCAAAGGACAGTACCTGCTCAGCGTGTCGCAAAACGCTGCGACTGCAACACCGCCAGCCACCGAGCCTGCCACGGGCGTCAGCATCACCGGGCAGCCGCTAAAGCGCCGCGATTACACCCCCTACCTGGCAGGGGTTGCCCTCCTGCTGCTGCTTCTGAACCTGTGGCTGCCACGCACCGCGCCAGTCAGCAGTCCGCTTGCAGAGGATCCGCTCTGGCGCCCCTTGCTGGACGACGACTTGCCCGTGCTGGTGCTGATCGGCGACTACTACATCATGGGTGAAGATGACAGCCGGGGTAATGTCGAGCGGATGGTGCGCGAATTTGCCGTGAATTCAGCCGAAGAGCTGCGTGAGGCGCAGGCCAACGGCGAGTACGTTGGCTACCGCAATCTCGACATGAGCTACGCACCGACCGGCAGTTCCAAGGTGCTGGCGCCCTTGCTGGCGATCCTGGGAGCGAAAAGCGATCGGGTGGAGGTCAAGCTGATGTCCGAGCTCAGCACCAACGACCTCGTGGGACATCATGTCATCTACCTTGGTCTGCTGAGTGGCCTGCGCTCCCTCACCGACCTGATGTTCGCCGGATCAGGGTTGGCCATAGGCAGCACCTACGACGAGTTGATCGACGTGGATACTGATGCGGTATACGCCAGCAGTTCCGGGTTGTCGGTGGGCCCCAGCAGCTACCGTGACTACGGGATGGTGTCGACATTTCCCGCCCCCGGCGGCACGCAGTATCTGCTGTTGGCCGGCATGCGGGACGAGGGTTTGGTGAATCTGGCAGAGGAACTGATGGATTCCGCCAATCTGGCGAGCCTGCGAGGAGCGGAGTTGCCGGCAACTACGACAGCCTCCGCCTGGGAGGCCTTGTTCGAAGTGCTTGGTTACGACAACACCAACTTCGATGCGAAGTTGGTGTATCGCAAGACGCTGGACACCCAAGTCATCTGGGACAGCAAGTTGCTGGGCCAGCCCTGATTTCGCTGCGAGCGTAGCGCGGCGCTGCCTCAGGCCGCGACGATGTGCAGTTTGATACCGACGATGACTTCACTGCCAAGCGACAGATTGATGTCATATTCGCCGACTTCACGCAGCACACCGGTCGGCAGCAGCACTTCGCTCTTCCCTACGGCATGGCCGGCTGCAGTCACGGCATCGGCGATATCGCGCGTTCCGATCGATCCGAACAGTTTGCCCTCGTCACCGGCATTGGCACTGATGGTGACCGAGAGGCCGGCCAGCTTGCTGGCACGCGCTTCCGCGGCGCTGAGCCGTTCGGCGGCGGCTTTCAGCAGCTCGGCCTTGCGGGCTTCGAAGTTGGCCAGATTTTCCTTGGTCGCCGGAATGGCCTTGCTGAACGGAAAGAGAAAATTGCGTGCGTAGCCCGCACGAACGTTGATCTTGTCGCCAACGCCACCCGTGCGCCCGAGCTTTTCTAGCAGGATTACTTCCATTGGACACCTCGTTCAAATAACGCGTTCATCGTTTCAGGGAGCAGACAGTCGTTTGCGAAAGTCGAACGCACTGTCTGCAAAACCCAGCACTACGTAGGCCGGCGCCGCCACGAACAGCAGCAAGTAGGCCAACACCAAAAAACCGGTTCCTCTCGAGCCAGCCCGCTGGGCGAGCACCTTGTGCACCACTGCGAGACCGTTGAGGAGCGGTATCACGCACAAGATCATCAACCACTCCGAAAACGGTGGACCGCCGTAGAGGCCGGCCAGAATCAGGAGCAGCAAGAGCACCATCAACCGCCGATCGAAGCGCAGGTTGTGGAACTCGTCCCGGAAACCACCCGGGTTGTACAGCAGCGCCTGCCAATAGCGACCGAGCATCAGGCAACCCAGCAGCATCAGCATCTGGTAGCCACCGTAGTAGCGGAGCAGTGCCTGCATCAGCAGTTCGGGAGTGGCCGGGACCACTTCACCCTCCTGCACCAATTGCACCATGACGCCCTGATCGATCAGCCCGGTGACTGCCGTACGGACTCGTTCAAGGAAGTCCACCTGCCAAGGCAGACTGCTCTGCAGCAGCAGACCATACAGCGTTGCCAGCACAGCCGTGGGCTGCCACGCGCGGGTCTGTCTCAGCACCCCTCCTGCCACCAGCGACCCCAGCAGCATGAACAGCATGCTGGCATCACCGAGTTGCCATTGCAGCAGGCCGGGCAAGAAGGCCCACAACAGCACCTGCGATCCATCCCGCATGCCTCTCCGCAAGGTCACCAGCGCCACGACGGCGCCGCTTACGATGCTGAAGCCCGGCAGCAGTCCAAACAAAATTGCCGTAGTGGCCGCCTGGAAGCGACCGCTCATGGCATATTCGGCTAACCCGCGCATCTGGGGCCGGCCGCGCTCTCAGACCTCGTGCGAATCCGTGTAAGGGATCAGGGCCAGGAAGCGTGCCTGCTTGATCGCGGTAGCCAGCTGGCGCTGGTAGCGCGCCTTGGTGCCTGTGATACGGCTCGGCACGATCTTGCCAGTCTCGCTGACGTTGGCCTTGAGCGTCTCAAGGTCCTTGTAATCGATTTCGGTGAAGCCTTCCGCGGTGAAGCGGCAGTATTTGCGGCGACGGAAAAAGCGCGCCATGGGTTATCTCCTGTAGCGTGAGTCTGAGGAAAGAGCAGCCTTATTCGGCGCTGCTCGCTTCGGATTCGCTTTCTTCGCCGTCGAACTCTTCCTCGCTGCGCACACGCTGTGTGACACGCGCCTTGCGTTCGCGGTTTTCGTTCTCGGTCTTCTGGATAGGCGATATGTCGGTGACCGCAGCATCGCGCTTGATCACCAGGTTGCGGATGATGGCGTCGTTGTAGCGGAAAATTGCGGTCAGTTCGTCAAGAACCTGATTTCCGCATTCCACGTTCATCAGCACGTAGTGTGCTTTGTGGACCTTGTTGATCGGGTAAGCCAATTGCCGGCGGCCCCAGTCTTCGAGGCGGTGCACGGCTCCGCCCGAGTCCTTGATCATCTTGGTGTAACGCTCGATCATCCCGCCGACTTGCTCGGACTGGTCGGGATGCACCATGAACACGATTTCGTAGTGGCGCATAAAGCTCCTCACGGTTAGAGCCACCAGACAGCCCGCATGAGGCGACCTGCTGTGTGGCAAGGAGTTGAAAAGAGGCGGCATTGTAGTGATCTGGCCGTCCGGAAGCAAGCAGCCCCGCGAGACAAGGAGGTAGGTCGGCCCCTTTTGGTCATCGCGTCCCTCAGTGACCCAGGCGACGCTGGCGCACGGCTTCGAACAGGCAGATACCCGCCGACACCGACACATTGAGACTGCTGACCTCTCCGGCCATCGGAATCGCGAACAGGCTGTCGCAGTGCTCTCGGGTCAATCGCCGCAGGCCGGTACCCTCCGAGCCCAGCACCAGTGCCAGCGCCCCCCGAAGATCCGTGTCATAGAGTGAGGCAGTCGCTTCCCCGGCGGCGCCCAGTACCCAGATGCGCCGTTCCTGCAGCAACCGCAGGGTGCGTGCAAGGTTGGTGACCGGAATGAAGGGCACCACCTCGGCAGCCCCGCAGGCCACCTTGCGGACAGTCGCGGTAATGAGAGCCGACTTGTCTTTTGGCACGATGACGGCATCGACGCCGGCCGCCTCGGCCGATCGCAGGCAGGCCCCCAGATTGTGGGGGTCGGTGACCCCGTCCAGCACCAATAGAAAAGGTGGGTGCTGCAATCCTGCCAGCAGGCTGTCGAGGAAGGGCTCCGGGCGCTCCAGGCGCAGATTCACGCAGCGCGCAGCCACGCCTTGGTGGACACCGCCTGTCAGTTCGTCGAGCTCGCTGCGGCTGTGCTCTTCCAGAGGAATGCCAAGCTGTGCCGCTTGCTCGAGGAGTGACTCGAGGCGCTGATCCCTGCGCCCCTGCTGCGCCACCAGCGATTGCACGTTGCCGGCATGATGCTTCAGCAGGGCCGCGACGGCATGCAGCCCGAACACCCAGTCCTCGGCTGCGGACCGCCCATGCATGTCCTGCGGGGACTGCCGTGATTTCTTCACGGCAGCCGCCCTGTCCCGCGTGCGCGGCAGTGCTGTGTCATGCGCTGAGACTCACTCACGATTCCGGCGTCCTGGTCCACGCTTGCCGGGCCGGCGCTCCTTGCTGCCGCGCCCTGCGGGTTTGCTGCCGTTGTTCGCGCTGCTGTTGGCACCCAGCAACTGCAGGTCGATCTTGCGCTCCTGCAGGTTCACCTGGGCGACTACCACCCGCACCGGATCGCCTAACCTGAAGCAGCGTCCGCTGCGCTCGCCGGTCAGTGTGTGGCTGGCCTGGTCGTAGAGGTAATAGTCATTGGTCAACGCCGTTACGTGAACCAGCCCTTCGACGTAGACATCCTTGAGCTCCACGAACAACCCAAAGTTAGTGACGCGGCTGATGATCCCTGCAAACTCTTCGCCGATCTTTGCCTGCATGTATTCGCACTTCAGCCAGCCCACCACGTCCCAGGTGGCGACATCAGCCCGCCGTTCGGTCTGGGACAGCTGTTGGCCGAGTAGCACCAGTTCCTCAAGCTTGTAGGGGTAGATTTCGCTGCGCTTCAGTTGGCGCGGTCGCCCGCTGCGCCGCACCCCTTCATGCTGACGCGGGTTGCGACACAGGTAGCGCAGGGCGCGGTGGACCAGCAGGTCGGGGTAGCGGCGAATCGGTGATGTGAAATGGGTGTAGGCGTCGAAGCCCAGACCGAAGTGGCCGCGGTTTTCCGGTTGATACTGCGCCTGCATCAGCGAGCGGATCACCAGAGTCTGCAGCAAATGGCGGTCGGGACGCTGAGCCAGTTTCTTGAGGATCAACTGGTAGTCATGCGGGGTGGGCTGCGACTTGTGGGCAAAGCCGATGCCTAGGTGCCGCAGGAAGTCGTAGAGATTTTCCAGCTTTTCTTCGCTCGGACCCTCATGCACCCGGTAAAGCGCGGGCAGCTTGGCCTTCTGCAGCAGGTCGGCGGCTGCCACGTTGGCGCACAGCATGCATTCCTCGATGAGGCGATGGGCATCGTTGCGCTCGACAGGCACGATTTCCTTGACCTTGCGTTGTTCGGCGAACACCAGTCGCGTCTCGACCGTTTCGAAGTCCAGCGCACCACGCTGCTCCCGGGCATGCAGCAGAATCTTGTACAGCGCATACAGGGCCTGCAGGTGGGGCAGCAAAGCCTCGTATTTGGTGCTGATGCGCTGCTGGAGGAGCTGTTCGGCATCCGAGCGCGGCGTCTGCAGCATGGCAGCCACCTCGGTGTAGGTTAGCCGTGCCTGCGAGTGGATGACCGCTTCGTAGAACGCGTAGCCGGTCATGCTACCGGACTTGTCGATGGCGAGTTCACAGACCATGACCAGTCTGTCTTCGCGCGGTTTCAGGGAGCAAAGCCCGTTGGACAGATGCTCGGGCAGCATGGGGACCACGAAGCCCGGGAAGTAGACGGAGTTGCCGCGTCGTGTGGCCTCGGCATCGAGCGCCGTATTGAGATGGACGTAGTGCGAAACATCGGCGATGGCCACGTAGAGCGTGAAGCCCTTGCCACGACGTCGCTCGCAGTAAACTGCGTCATCGAAGTCCTTGGCATCCTCTCCGTCGATGGTCACGAACGGCAGGCTGCGCAGATCCGCCCGATTGCCCAGGTCCTGCGCCTGGACCCGCGCCGGGAAATCGCGCATCTCCGCCAGCACTGCCTCGGGCCACTCGTGCGGAATGTCATGCACCCGCAGGGCGACCTCGATCTCCATTCCCGGCTTGCCAACGTCCCCGAGCACTTCGACGATGCGCCCCATGGGTTGCACATGCTCAGCCGGGTACTGGGTGATTTCGACGACCACGTAGTCGCCGTCGGTCACGGTCTTCTGCTTCTTGACCGGCGGAATGAGAATTTCCTGCGTGATGCGCTGGTTGTGCGGCACAACCATTCCGATGCCGGCCTGCTGGTAGTAGCGACCAACCAGTTGCACGTGCTTGCGTTCAAGCACCTCGACGATGCGGCCCTCGCGACGACCGCGCCGATCGATGTGCGACAGCTTGGCCACCACGGAGTCGCCATCGAAGACTTTGCGCATTTCGGCGGGGCCCAGATAGAGGTCGTCCTTGCCGTCCTCCGTACTGAGGAAGCCGTAGCCCTCCTTGTGGCCGATCACTTTGCCCTTGAGCAGGTTCATGCGATCGATCAGTCCGAATACGCCGCGGCGATTGCTGATCAGCTGACCGTCCCGCGTCATGGCGGCGAGCCGGCGCAGCAGCGCATCCTGTGCCACCGCATCGAACAGCAGCAGGTCGGTACACAGTTCCAGGTGCGAAGCAGGAGTGCCGCGCTGTTCGAGATGCCGGAGGATGAATTCGCGGCTGGGGATGGGATTTTCGTAGCGCGCCGCCTCCCGTTCCGCAAACGGATCGGCGAGAGGAGCGGCTGCGTCGGTGACTGGCTTGCGGGATCTGGGCATGGGGCTTCCGGAAAAAGAATTGCCGCAGTATACCCCGTTGCGAATTGACAAGCCGGGGCGGGCCTCGGCAGAATGCGCGCCTCTGTGCAAGTCCCCCCTCCGCCCAGGTGGTGAAATTGGCAGACACGCTAGCTTCAGGTGCTAGTGGCCGCGAGGCCGTGAAGGTTCAAGTCCTTTCCTGGGCACCACTTGTAGACTCGAAATCCCCCTCATCGACCGCCGATGGCCGCGCGCTGGACAACCGTCCTCGGGCCGCTCGCTCCCTGCGCTTGCCGCGTGTTGCTCTGTACCATATGCCTGCCGCCAAAACGGTCGCTCGGCGGTTGATTGCCGCCAGCGCTTCGACATTGGGGCAATGGGTAGCACAAACATCGATAACCGACACGAGGGCAGGGTCATGAGTGAACAGCACTATCAGGCGGGCATGGAACTGCGCCGCAGCATGTGGGGAGAGGCCGGAGCCGAACCTCGCGTGAATCAGGCCACGCCGTTCAACCGACCACTCGAAGACATGGTCACCACGTGGTGCTTCGGCGACATCTGGCAGCGGCCGGGGCTCGACCGCCGGACTCGCAGCATGATCACGCTGGCCGCGCTGACCGCGCTCTGCCGCCCCAACCAGTTGAAGGGGCATGTCGAAGGCGCGATCGCCAACGGCGTGACCGTGGAAGAGATTCGCGAGATCCTTTTGCATACCAGTGTCTACAGCGGCATTCCTACCGGCGTGGAAGCCTTTGCAGCCGCCAAGGAAGTGCTCCGCAAGCTGGGGTTGGACGGCTGAGTCCTGCTGCGTAACATCGCAGGCTTGTCTGTCTGCACCTGTCGGAGGAGTCATGGCCACCACACCAAGCGTCGGTTTCATCGGCATCGGAACCATGGGTTGGCCCATGGCAGCCAACATCCACAAGGCCGGTCTGCCGCTGCGGGTCCATGACAGCGATGAAGCCCGCATGCGTCGCTTCTGCGAGGAGCATGTCGGGGCGAAGGGTGGCAGCCTCGGGGAAGTGGCCGGTCAGGAGGTGGTGGTCACCATGCTGCCAACCGGCCGCATCGTGCGCGAAGTCCTGACCGAAGCGGCAGGTGGCGAATTCGCCAGGCATGTGCGCCCCGGCACCCTAGTCATCGACATGAGTTCTTCGGAGCCCACGGGCAGTCGCCACCTGGCCGACTGGCTCGCCGCGCGCGGCGTGGTGTTCGTCGATGCGCCCGTGTCGGGCGCTGAGCCACGGGCCCGTGCCGGTACCTTGACCATCATGATCGGTTGCGACGAGAGCAGCGTGCTGCCGAAGGCGCGGCAGGTGCTGGCCACCATGGGGAATCGCTTGTTCGAAACAGGGGGCTGCGGTTCTGGCCACGCCTGCAAGGCACTCAACAACTTGCTCGGTGCCACCGCCTTTGCGGCGACCAGCGAGGCAGTGCTGATTGCCGAACGCTTCGGGCTCGATCCTGCTGTGCTGGTCGACATCCTCAACGTCTCCACCGGCAAGTCGTTCATCAGTGAGGTGGTGATGAAGGAGCATGTGCTGGAGCGCAAATATGCCACCGGCTTCAAGATGGGGCTCATGGCCAAGGACGTGCAGATCGCTGCCGATCTCGCCGCTGCCGTGGGTCTGGCGGCGCCCGTCACGCAGCTGGTGAACCAGCGCTGGCAACAGGCTTTGGAGCAGCAGGGTTTCGATGCCGACAACACGGAGGCCATCAAGTTCTGGCAGCGGTGAATGCGCCGCAGCAGCGCCCGCCGTCTTAGTCCAATTTTTATCGGATCAGGGTAGATTTCGAGGGGGAAGTCGCTACAATCGCGCCTCCCAAAACAGGCCTGCCTGCACCCTTTCTTGTCTACCGGCTGCCGCTCACCGGCGGCAGCCAAGTTCCGGAGGAAACGGTATTGAACGCTGCCAGGAAGTCCGCCGAAAAAGCCGCCAAGTCCCGCACGGCGGCCAAGTCGGGCAAGACTGCCAAGAAGGCCAAGCCCGCACCCCGCCGTCGGCACAATGGCGAGTGGACCGCCAAGAACTCCCTCGACCTTTACGGTTTCGAGCGCTGGGGCAACGACTACTTCAGCGTCTCGGAAGATGGCAATGTCACTGCCAGGACACTGAACGCCTCGGTGCAGCTGATCGACATCGTCAACGGCATGCTCGAGCGCGACCTGCAGATGCCGGTTCTGCTGCGTATTGAGAACATCCTGGATGCCCAGATCAAACGCCTCAACATGGCGTTCCGCTCGGCGATCGAGTCGCATGGCTACCAGGGCGAGTACCGCGGCGTCTATCCCATCAAGGTCAATCAGCAGAGCCAGGTCGTCGAGGAAATTGCGGCGTTCGGTTCCCGCTACAAGCATGGCTTCGAGGCGGGCAGCAAGCCTGAGATCATCGTGGCGCTTTCTACCCTGGAAGAGCCCGGCAGTCTCATCATCTGCAATGGTTACAAGGACAAAGAGTTCATCGAACTGGGCCTGTCGGCCATCAAGCTCGGCTTCGTTTGCGTGTTCGTGGTGGAGACGCCCTCCGAGATCCCGTCCATCATCGAATGCAGCCGCCGGACAGGCATCGAGCCGATCATCGGAGTACGGATCAAGACCACCGCCAATGTCGGCGGACACTGGAATTCCACCTCAGGCGACCGCAGCGTGTTCGGATTGACCACCTCGCAGTTGGTCGAGCTAGTCGACACCCTCAAGCGGGAAAACATGCTGCACTGTCTGCAGTTGCTGCACTGCCATCTCGGCTCGCAGATTCCGGACATCAAGGACATACGCAGTGGCATCACCGAAGTCTGCCGTTTCTATGCCGACCTCGTGAACGAAGGGGCGGCGCTGAAGTACATCGACCTCGGCGGTGGTCTGGCCGTGGACTACACGGGCTGGGGCTCCACCTACGGCCAGAGCCGGAACTACTCGCTCAGCGAATACTGTGAGGACATCGTCGACACGCTCAAGTCCACATTCGACGATTACGGTATTACACACCCCACCATCGTCACGGAGTCGGGACGCGCCACCATCGCCTACTCGTCGATTCTCATCTTCAATGTGGTCGACACCACCACCTTCGAGCCGACGCGACTGCAGCTACCGAGCAAGGACGAGCATCCGCTGATCAGCAGCATGCGCGACATCTACGGCAACCTGAACGAAGCGCACGTGCAGGAGTGCTATAACGACGCGCATTTCTACCGCAACGAAGCGCGAGAGCTGTTCCGTCGCGGTCAGCTCGACCTGCGCACCCGATCGGTGGCCGAAAACATCTTCCTCGATCTGCTGCAGAAGATCGCTGCCCTCGCCGAGAACATGAAGCGTGTACCGTCCGACCTCGAGGGGCTCACACTCTCGCTGGCCGACATCTATTACGGCAACTTCAGCCTGTTCCAGTCGCTGCCGGATACCTGGGCCATCGACCAGCTCTTCCCGATTACGCCCATCCACCGTCTTAACGAAGAGCCCACGCGGCGTGCCGTGATTGCCGATATCACCTGCGACAGTGACGGCAAGATCGATCGCTTCGTCGGTGAGGAAGATGTGGTCAAGGTGTTGCCGCTGCATGAACTGCGTGCCAACGAAGAGTACTACCTCGGCGTCTTTCTGGTTGGCGCTTACCAGGAAACGCTGGGTGACCTGCACAACCTGTTCGGCGATACCAACGTCGTCAGTGTTCGCATCACCCGCGACGGCAGCTACGAGTTCGTCAAGGAAATGCAGGGCGACAGCATCTCCGACGTGCTGAGCTATGTGGAGTACTACCCCAAGGAGATGCAGGAGAAGCATCGCAATACGGCAGAGCGTGCCGTGCGTGAAGGCCGCATCACGGCCCGCGAGCGTCAGCAGATCATCAAGCTGTTCAACGACAGCCTGAACGGCTACACGTATTTCGAGAGAGAGGAATGACTGCGGTTTGCCGCAGCGAAATCAACCACGGCGAGGCAGCGTTATGGCGAAGGTATTGATCATTGGTGCCGGCGGAGTCGGCCAGGTGGTGGCGCACAAGTGTGCACAGTTGCCCGCGGTGTTCAGCGACATCACGCTAGCCAGCCGTACCGAGTCCAAGTGCAAGCTGATTGCCCAGCAGATTCTCGAAAAGCAGGGCCGTCACATCAGCACGGCGCAGGTCGATGCCGACAATGTGCCCGAACTCGTCGCCCTGATCCGCCGCATCCAGCCGGTACTGGTCATCAACGTGGCACTGCCGTACCAGGACCTGCACATCATGGATGCCTGCCTCGAGACCGGTGTGCATTATCTCGATACCGCCAACTACGAGCCGCTCGATACGGCGAGGTTCGAATACAAGTGGCAGTGGGCTTATCAGGAGCGTTTCCGCAAGGCGGGCCTCATGGCCCTGCTGGGCTCGGGCTTCGATCCCGGAGCCACCAACGTGTTCACCGCCTACCTCAAGAAGCATTACTTCGACGAGATCCACGAACTCGACATCATCGACGTGAATGGCGGCAACCATGGCTACCCCTTCGCCACCAACTTCAATCCGGAAATCAATATCCGTGAAGTCACCGCCGAGTGCCGGCACTGGGAAGAAGGTCAATTCATCACCACGGCCCCCATGTCGCTGAAGCAGTCCTTCACCTGTACCGATGGGGTAGGCACCTACAACCTTTATCGCCTCTACCACGAAGAGCTGGAGTCGCTGGTCAAGCATTTTCCGACCCTGAAGAAGGCGCAGTTCTGGATGAGTTTCGGCGACAGCTACCTGAAGCACCTCGAAGTGCTGGGCAATGTCGGCATGACGCGCATCGATCCCGTCGAGTTCCAGGGACAGCAGATCGTCCCCATCCAGTTCCTCAAGGCGCTGCTGCCGGATCCGGCATCACTGGGCCCGCGCACCAAGGGCAAGACCTGGATCGGCTGCCACATCCGCGGGGTGAAGGACGGCAAGCAGCGCCGGGCCGTGGTATACAACATCTGTGATCATCAGGCCTGTTACCGCGAAGTGCTCTCGCAGGCCATCTCCTACACGACCGGCGTGCCGGCCATGATCGGTGCCAAGATGATGCTGGAAGGCAAGTGGCAGGCACCCGGTGTATGGAACATGGAACAGATGGATCCTGATCCGTTCATGGCGGACATGAACCAGCACGGGCTGCCGTGGCAGGTCATCGTCGAGCCCGGCTTCAACCTGGTGTGAACGCGCAACCCGCCGTTTCCAGCGTAGTCGATCGACAGCGCGTATAGACCCGGATTACCGCCGAGAGGACAGTTCCGTGAACTCTGCCGTCGTCGCTGCCGACACTTTTCTCACCTTTGACCCGCACCGCGTGCCCTCGCCCTGCTTCGTGGTCGACGAAGTGGCGGTCGAGCGCAACCTGCACGTGCTTGCGCGCGTGCAGCAGGAAAGTGGTGCCAAAGTTCTGCTCGCGCTGAAGGCGTTCTCCATGTTCAGCCTTGCGCCGCTGATCATGCGCTACCTGAGCGGCACCTGCGCCAGTGGTCTGTGGGAGGCAAAACTGGGGCGCGAAGAATACGGCAAGGAGGTGCACGTTTATTCGGCAGCGTATACGGAGGCCGATCTGCGCGAAGTGCTGGAAATCGCCGATCACGTCGTCTTCAACACGCTGTCGCAGTGGCGGCGTCATCAGGCACTGGTACAGTCGGCGAAGACGCGGCGGCCTGCCCTCGATTTCGGTCTGCGCATCAATCCCAGGCACTCGGAGGGGAAGGTGGCGCTCTACGATCCCTGCGCGCCCGGTTCGCGTCTCGGCACACCACTCGATCAATTGCGCAGTGCCGATCTTTCCGGCCTGAGTGGTCTGCACTTCCATACCCTCTGTGAACAGGATTTTGCGCCACTCGGACGCACCCTCGATGCCATCGAGGCTGCGTGCGGTGATCTGCTTGCCACCATGCGCTGGATCAATTTCGGTGGAGGCCACCACATCAGCCATCCCGACTACGACGTGGCGGCACTGATCGCACGTATCGGTCACTTCCAGCGTCGTCACGGCGTGCAGGTCTATCTCGAGCCCGGCGAGGCCATTGCCATCCGCTCCGGTGTGTTGGTGAGCGAGGTGCTCGACACGCTGGACAACGGCATGCCCATCGCCGTGCTGGATACGTCGGCAACCTGCCACATGCCCGATACGCTGGAGATGCCATATCGCGCGCAGATTTTCGGTGCTGGCGAGAAGGACGAGAAGCCATTCACTTACCGGCTCGGTGGTCTCAGTTGCCTCGCCGGCGACGTGATGGGCGACTACAGTTTCGAGCGTCCCCTGCAGGTCGGTCAGCGCTTGATGTTCGACGACATGGCGCACTACACCATGGTGAAAACCACGACATTCAACGGTGTGCGCCTGCCGGCGCTGGCCGTGTGGAATTCGCGAACGGATGACTTGCGCATCGTGCGGCAATTCGGTTATCAAGACTTCAGAAACCGGTTGTCGTAAGCGTCGAGGAGCCGACAGCCCCCGTATTTCTCGTGAGGATCCCTGATTAATGGCCAGCCCAAAACCCAAAGCCGCCACAGCGACTTTCCTTGGAAGCACATCGAAGGCTGGCAAGCCCGGTGATGCGTTCTTCCAGGTGCTGCCGCTGCCGTTCGTTGGAGAGCGCTACAAGGCGACAGACATGGTGGCGGCCCCCGAAGCCATCCTGCAGGCATCGCAGACCCTGGAGACCTGGGACGGTCGCAGCAATCCTTCCCGACACGGCATCCATACCCACGCGGCGCTCGACTGCAAAGGCGCGACTGAAAAAGTCATGCAGCGCATTGCTGCCGAAGTTGCCGCCGTCCACAAGCAGGGCAAGTTTCCGATCGGACTTGGCGGGGACGGCATGATCACCTATGGCATGGTCAAGGGTCTCATCGAGGCCGGTGTGGAAAATTTCGGCGTGGTACAGATCGATGCGCAGGCCGATCTCAAGGACTCGGACGACGGGGACTCCTGGAGCCAGTCCTGCGTCATGAAACGCATCGTCGACGAAGATATTCCGCTGTTCCAGTTGGGTGTGCGCTCGCTTTCGAAGGAGGAGTCGGACGCGCGTCGTGTCAACGGTGTGAAGTTCTACGACGCCGACTGGCTTGTGCCACGCAACGTGCAGAAAATCGAATTGCCCAGCGAATTCCCCGACAAAGTCTTCATCAGCATCGATGTGGACGGCTTTGATCCGTCGGTGTTCCCTTCACAGCGGGCCATCCCCGGTGGTCTTGGCTGGTGGCAGGTACTGTCGATCATCGAATCGATTTCGCAGCAGGCAGACGTTCTCGGCTGCGACTTTACCGAGTACAACCCCGTCGTCGGCCAACCCTGGCACGATCATGCCGCTGCGCTGCTGCTCTACAAGATCATGGGGATCGTGGAACGCGCCCGGCTCTGAGGCCGAGGCTGCTC
This sequence comes from Gammaproteobacteria bacterium, assembly GCA_036796405.1. GTDB lineage: Bacteria > Pseudomonadota > Gammaproteobacteria > Pseudomonadales > Pseudohongiellaceae > CAILUG01. The sequence goes on from DAIRDB010000014.1 coordinate 43,411, forward strand.
CTTACTTGATCAGCTCGGTCAGTTCGAGCTGCTGCAACTCCACATTGAGCACGGCGCGGATCGCCTGCGCCGAATCGAGCGTCAGGCAGTGCTGCAGTATCTGTGCCGCGCGCTGCTGAGGCAGCTTGCGGATCAGGTACTTGATGCGCGGCAGTTTGACTGCACTCATGCTCAGCGTCGTCATGCCCATGCCGATCAGCAGGATCACCGCCAGCGGGTCGGCCGCCATTTCGCCGCAGAGGCTCAGTGCCAGCCCGCAGTCACGGGCGATCATGACCGTGCGGTTTATCTCGTGGATGACGGCCGGGTGTAGACTGTCGTAGCGACTCGCCACCCGCGAATTGTTGCGGTCCAGCGCCAGCAGGTACTGGGTCAGATCGTTTGAGCCGATCGACACGAAGTCGATGCGGTTGCGCCAGAAGGGCAGTTGGGAAATTGCTGCTGGCACCTCCACCATTGCGCCGACGCGAGGGCGCCTGACCGGATAGCCTTCTTCACCGAGCTGCCGCAGCGCTTCACTGAGCAGTTCGTTGAAGCTGTTGAGCTCTTCGGCAGCACTGATCATCGGCAGCAGCACGTGGAGGTCACCGGTGGTGCCGCCGGCACGCAGCATGGCCCGCACCTGCGTCATGAGCAGCTGGATATTGTCGATGGAAAAGCGGATGCCTCGCCAACCGAGTGCTGGATTCTCCTCGTCGGTGATGGGGAAGTAGGGCAGCTGCTTGTCGCCACCCACGTCGAGCGTGCGCATGTAGACCGGCATACCGGCGTAGGCCTTGAATACTTCACCGTAAACATCGACCTGCTCCTGTTCGGACGGGAAGCTGTCGCGGACCAGAAAGGGAATCTCCGTACGATACAGCCCGATGCCCTGGGCGCCATGCTTGCGGCCCGGCGAAAGATCGGCCAACAGGCCTGAATTGGTGAGCAGACGGATTTCGTGGCCGTCCGGCGTGATGGCGGGCAGGTCGCGCAGGGCCGACAGCTTGTCGAGCAGCAGTCTTTCTTCGTTGATGAGCTGCTGGAACTCGCTGCAGAGCCGGTCATTCGGGTAGCGGATGATGCGGCCGGTGTTGCCATCCACGATGAAGCGCTCGCGGCTGCGCAGATGCTTGAGGATGCCGATACCCATGACGGCCGGCACACCGAGCGCGTTTGCCAGTACGGCCGTGTGCGACATGCTCGACCCTTCGAAGCAGATGATGCCGGCAAGTTTGTCGCTCGGTACCGCTGCGATGTCGGAGATGCTGACCTGATCACCGATGAGGATTACCTGCTGCGCGCTGGCGATCCGTTCTGCGAGGGCATTCTTGCCCTGCAGACTGGCATAGAGCTTGTTGCCCAGATGGTGGATGTCCTCGTGCCTCGCCCGCAGGTACGGATCCTCCATTTCCAGGAAGAGATTGGCAAAGTAGTGGATGCTCTTGCGCAGCGCTCCCGGCAGCCAGTTGCCGTTGCGGATCTCGCTCTCCACCTGCTGGATCAGCGCATGGTCTGCCAGCAGGGAGGAGTAGGTGTGGAAGAGACTGGACGCCTGGGTGGGCAATTGGGCGCTCAGCAGACTTTCTTCGTGCTCCAGTTCCGCGCGTACCTTGTGCAGCAGCGCATGCCACTCGGCGATGGCAGACTCCACGTCGGTGCAGGGCTCGTCGGCGACGCTGAACAGCTCGCCATGATCACAGAGAACGCCCTGACCGATGCCGATACCGGAGCTACCGCGCACACCGTTGATATAAGTGTTGATGTGTGCGCCCTGCAAAGTGACCGGCATGTCGGCAACGATGTGGGCAAGCTGCGAGCACAAGGTGATCAGTAGCGCTTCGCTGTCACTGTCGAGAGCCACCGCCCCGGTGCGCTGCACGACCAGCACGCCGATCACCTTGCCGTAATGCACGAGTGGGACCCCGCAGAAACTCTCGAAGCGTTCCTCTGCCGTTCCCTCCACATAGAAGAAATTGGGATGAGCACTGGCCCGTGCCACGTTGAGGGCATGACGCTCGCGCGCCACCAGCCCCACCAGGCCTCGGCCCGCAGGGATGCTGACCGGCCCGGTATCCACCAGACCATGACTCGATACCAGCACCATGTCGTCGTGCTGATCTTTCAGGTAGAGCGTGCAGACGTCGGTGCCGATGATCTCCGACACGGAATCCACGATCTTGCGCACCTGCGCGGCCGGCGTGTCCAGCTCCGACACTTCGTTCTGCAGGCGATTGAATTCGAGGAGGATGTTGGTACGGGGCATGTCGACACTGCGCGAAGGCGAAAACCTACGGGATTGTAGGCAGGTCAGACAGCGGAGTCGATCGAGGGCAGGACGCGGGGCTCATCGTGCTGTGCCGGCTCGGGCTCGTGAGGGCCATCTCGATGACGGCAGCGCGTGCCTGCAGTGGATTGCCGGTCGCCGCCGGTGCAATACTGTGGCGCGGGACGGGCAGGGCGGTAGTCGCGCGCCGTTCCGGCAACCATCATCAGACAAACGAGCGCGCGAGCGCACGAGACGAGGCCCTGCGGGCCCATCGAGGGAGACAGCATGAAATCAGCCATCATTGCCACGCTGCTGCTGGCCACTGGCGTTGCCGCACAGACGCCGCCGCAGCCGGTGCTGCCGGACGCCATCAAGTGGCAGGGTTCCGGTGCCATGAAGGGTGCGGAGTCTGCCTGGGTGGTCGGTGCCGGCGACAAGGCAGGCCTCTACGCCCAGCGCGTGCGCCTGGCCCAAGGGGCCATGATCCCGCCCCACACCCACGGCGATGAGCGAATGAGCGTGGTGCTGAGTGGCACCATGTATGTTGGCTTCGGTGAGCGTGTGGACGAGGCGGCGCTGGTGGCCATCCCCACGGGTGGCGTCTATGTGGCACCAGCCGGTGTACCGCACTACGTCGTGGCGAAGGACGGTCCGGTTGAATATCAGGAATCCGGCATGGGCCCGACTGCAACCAAGTTCGTTCCGGCCGAGTGAGAGGAGTAGCCGCGGTGCCGCGTGTCGCGGGCGGCGCGCTCCCCGCTGACGCCACGCCCTGCCACGGGGCAGGGCCGGCGTCGTGAAGCATCCGGACATCATCATCCTTGGTGGGGGTCACAATGGCCTCTGCTGTGCTGCCTATCTGGCGCGGGCCGGCCTGAAGCCGCTGGTGCTGGAAAAACAGTCCGTGGTGGGTGGCGCCGCCGTCACAGAGGAGTTCCATCCCGGTTTTCGCAACTCGGTCGCTTCCTACACCGTCAGCCTGCTGCACCCCAAGGTCATCGCCGAGCTCGAGCTGGCGGCCCACGGCCTTCGCATCGTCGAGCGACCCGTTGCCAACTATTGGCCAACCCCGCAGGGGGAGGGCTTGCTGCTGCCCTATGGGCTGCAAGCGCGCCAACAGGCCCTGGCCCGCTATTCGGCTGCTGATGCCGCGCGGCTGCCGGCCTACGAGGAGGCCTTGGAGCAGGCTGCAGCCCTGTTGCGCGGGCTGCTGCTGCAGACCCCGCCCAATTTCGGTGGCGGACTGCGTGATTGGTGGAAGGGTTGGCTGCTCGGCTGGCGACTGGCTCGACTGCCCCGCGAACAGCAGCGAATGCTGGTATCTCTGTTTACCGAAAGCGTCGCCGAATTCCTGGCGCACTGGTTCGAGCACGATCTCGTGCGTGCGGCATTCGCCTTCGATGGCGTGGTAGGCACGCTGGCATCGCCACAGACGCCGGGCACCGCCTACGTGCTGCTGCACCACTGCTTCGGCGAGGTGAACGGCAAGAGTGGCGTCTGGGGCCACGCACTCGGCGGGATGGGCGCGGTGACTCAGGCCTTGGCGGGCGCTGCTGCCGCGGCGGGAGCCACGCTGCGCACGCAGGCCGAAGTGGTCTCGGTCGATGACGACGGACGGCGGGTGACCGGGGTGACCCTGGCGAGCGGTGAGCGCATTACCGCCCCCGCGGTGGCGGCCAACATTCCGCCCCGCCTGCTGTTCCGTGATCTGCTACCGGGGACCGCCGTGCCGCCCGCGCTGCGAGAACGCTTCACCCGCATCACCAGTGGCTCGGGTACTTTCCGCATGAACGTGGCACTGCGGGAATTGCCCGACTTCCGAGGGCGGCCGGGTACTGCGCCGCAGTCGCACCATGGTGCCGGCATCGTCATCGGACCCAGCCTCGATTATCTGGCGGCGGCCTATCACAGCGCGGTCATGGAAGGCACGGCGCGCTCTCCGATCATCGAAATGCTGATTCCTTCCACGCTGGACCCCAGTCTGGCGCCGCCGGGTCAGCATGTGGCCAGCCTGTTCGTCCAGCACGTGCTGCCCCGGCTGCCGTTGCCGCGGCGCTGGCAGGATCCGGCCGAGAAAGCCGCGTTTGCCGAGCGCGTCATAGACACGGTCTGCGAGTACGCACCCAATTTCCGTGCTGCCATCGTGGGCCGCCAAGTGCTGTCGCCACTGGATCTCGAACAGCGCTTCGGTCTCGTCGATGGCGACATCTTTCACGGACAGCTGCGACTGGGGCAGCTCTATTCGCTGCGTCCGTTGGCCGGACATGCCGACTACCGCCTGCCCCTACCCGGCCTTTACCTTTGCGGGTCCGGTGCCCACCCCGGCGGTGGCGTGACCGCTGTTCCCGGCTACAACGCTGCCCGCGAAATCCTTGCGGATTGGCGGGCTGGCCGACTCGGGCAGCAAAAAGTGGGCTAGAGCGGCGGTGTTGCCTGGGGTTCAGCCACAGGCTGGACGCCCCTGACTGCCGGCAGTAGGCTCCCTCCCACACAGACAGACCGGAGCCGTGGTTCGGTGCCAGCATCCCGCGACATTTTTTTCCAGACCAGGTGTGTCCGGCCCCGCAGCTTTCGCCGCGTATTCGTGACGGTGCTGCTGTGCGGGGCTGCCGCCGTGGTCGCCCAGCCGCAGCCGCCGTCCCTGCCGCCGGCTACGGCAGTCGCTGGGGAGCCTGCCCCGGTGCGAGACCCAACGCCGACGCTACCGTCTTCTTTGCAAGTGGTGGTCGATGGCCACGCGCTGCCAGCCGGCAGCTACGGGCTACTGGCCCAGGAGGTTGATGGGGGCGCGACGCTGCTCTCGGTAAACGCCGACCAGCCCCTGAATCCTGCGTCCACCATGAAGGTGCTCACGACGCTGACGGCACTCGAGCAACTGGGGCCGGACTTCACCTGGCGTACCGAGGTACATGCACTCGGCGTTGTGAGCGAAGGTCGCCTGCAGGGAGATCTCCTCGTTCGTGGTAGTGGTGATCCCTTTCTTCTTGAGGAGCACCTGCGCAACCTGCTGAAGGCGTTGCAGCGCGCCGGGATTCGCCAGATCGATGGCGATCTCGTGCTCGACACCAGCCATTTCGCTGCCAGTGTCAGTGACGCTCCGCTCATCGATGGGCAGGCCGACCGTGCTTACAACGTGCTGCCGCACGCCCTGATGAGCAATTTTCAGACAGTCACGTTCTACTTTCGTCCCGCCGACGATGGCCGCTCGGTGGAGGTCACGGCCGAGCCACCGCTGCCCAATCTGCGCATCGACAATCGCCTGCGGCAGCAGCCGGGCCCTTGTGAGGGTTACCAGCGCGGTGTCCGACTCGACGATGATCCGGCCGATCCCCAGCGCGTGGTGCTGAGCGGAAACTTCCCCGCCGGTTGCCAGCAATATTCGCTGCTGCGCTCGGTACTGACTCCCACCGACTACTTCGACGGTCTGTTTCGCTATCTCTGGAGCGAACTCGGGGGCGAGATCAGCGGAGGCTTGCGCTTCGGCACGGCCCCCGACACTGAGCCTCTGCTGGTCTGGCAGTCGCCGCCGCTTGCCGACGTCATCAAGTCGATCAACAAGTTCAGCAACAACATGATGACCCGCCAGACTCTGCTGACGCTGGGAGCCAGCGAGATCGAGGGTCCGGCTACGGTGGAGCGAGGCGCCGATGCTGTAGCTGCCTACCTCGAGATGCTCGGCCTCGAGAGCAGGGGTCTGGTGGTCGATAACGGGTCGGGGCTGTCGCGCAGCACCCGCATCAGCCCGGCCTTGCTGAATCAGGTCCTGCAGCATGGCTACCAGAGTCCGTTCATGCCGGAGTTCCTGGCCTCGCTGCCGCTGAATGGCATCGACGGCACCATGCGCAACCGCCTGCGCCAGAATGGCATGGCGGGACAGATGCACGTGAAAACGGGCTCACTCGACGAGGTGGCGGCCATCGCGGGCTTCGTGCGCGCCCGGTCAGGCCGCTATTACACGGTCGTTGGCATGCTCAATCATCCGCTGGCTGACCGCGGGCCCGGCAGCGAACTGCTGGACGCACTGCTGGCCTGGGTCTACCAGCACTGACGGCTCTGGGCCCCAACGCATAACAGCGGCATCAGTTTTCGTCCGGAGCGCTGACTTAAGACTGTCTTAAGTATCGACCCCTAAGCTGGCCACCAGTCATCAAGCACCGGGAGCCAGCCGTGACCACCCAGACCCTCGCCGCACCAGCCGAGCAAGCCGCTTTCACCGAGCGCAGCCAGCTGCTGGAGAAGTTCCTGAACCCCATGCCGGAGTTCAGACTGAATGCGAGTCACACCGAAGAAGCTACGCCGGTGCGCGACTGCGTACGCGACCGCTACAAGGCAGCCTACCACGCCGAGGTGCGCCACTTCCTGCCCTGGCTGCTGTCGATGCAGTGTCTTGGCCAGGTCTCGGGCGTTGCTGGTCTGCAGCCCGCCGGTTCGGCGCCCCTGTATCTCGAGCAGTATCTGTCGGCACCGGTCGAGACGCTGCTCGGCAATCTCGGCGGCTCGACGGTAGCGCGTAACAAGATCGTGGAAGTCGGCAATCTGGTGGCTGCCCGCAAGGGCGCCAGCCACCTGCTGTTCCTCATATTCACTCAGGTGCTGCACGCGGCCGGCTATGAGTGGATGGTCTTCACCGCCACGCACGCCCTGCGCAACAACCTGATCAAGCTCGGTTTCGAATTGCAGGAAGTGCAGGCGATCGACACCACGACACTGTCGCCACGCCTGCTCGAAGAGTGGGGTTCGTACTACAGCACCGAGCCGGTCGTCATGGCTGGCCGGCTCAGCAGTGCTGCCAATCTGGTGCAAAGCCGTACTCTGTACCGGCGCATCGCCCGCCTGTACCGACCCTTCATCCGCCAGCTGGCGGCCACGCTGCAGCAGGGCGAGCAGCATGCTGCTTGAACGCCTTGCCGCGGCCGGCCGCGCCGACCAGATCGTGCTGGGCGATGGCCGACGTCAGCTGACGCGCGCCGAACTCAGCGACCAGGTACTGGCTCTGGCCCAGCGCATGCAGGAACTGCAGGTGCAGCGGCTGGGTTTGCATGCCGACAACGGCATTGCCTGGTTACTGGCCGATCTAGCCTGCGAGCAGGCTGGACTCGTGATCGTGCCCCTGCCGCTGTTCTTCACCGATCAACAGGTGCTGCACGTGGTGGAGAGCTGTGGGCTCGATGCGGTATTCACGGCCTCGCCGGCACTTTTTCAGTCTTGCTTCGCGCAGTCCCAGGCCGGTGTGCTGGACGGACTGGCACTGCTGCGCCGGCAACCGGCACGGGTGCCGGCCATTCCGCCGGGTACCGGCAAGATCACCTTCACCTCCGGGTCCACCGGGACGCCGAAGGGCGTCTGCCTCAGCTGGGCACAGCAGGCCCGTCAGGCTGAGGTGCTGGCCGAGGCCGTGGGCCTGCGGGGTGTGCGCCATCTTTGCGTGCTGCCACTCAGCACGCTGCTGGAGAACATCGCCGGTGTTTACGCACCCTTGCTGGCAGGCGGGCAGGTGCAGCTGCGGCCGCTGGCCGAACTCGGCTTCAGTGGCAGCCGACTGCAGCAGCCGCAGGCCTTTCTGCAGCAGCTGGCGCTGCTGCAGCCCGATACGCTGATCCTGATCCCGCAGCTGCTACATCTGCTGGTGCAGGCCGTTGCCCAAGGCTGGCAGCCGCCGCCCTTTGCCTTCATCGCCGTGGGTGGCAGCCGCGTGGCTCCGACCCTCGTCACCCAGGCGCGCGCCCTCGGTCTGCCGGTGTACGAAGGTTATGGCCTGTCCGAATGCGCCTCGGTGGTCAGCCTCAACACACCAACTGCCGACCGCCCCGGCACGGCGGGCCGCTTGCTACCCCACGTGCAGACGCATCTCGAGGACGGCGAGCTGCTGGTGAGCGGCTCTGCCATGCTCGGCTATGTGGGTGAGCCTGCCTCCTGGCAGCCGTCGGTGATCGCCACCGGCGACCTCTGCGAATTCGACGCCGACGGTTTCCTCATCATCAAGGGGCGCCGCAAGAACCTGCTGATCTCCAGCTACGGCCGCAACATCGCACCGGAGTGGGTGGAGAGTGAGTTGCTGGCCTCGCCGCTGTTTGCTGATGCCGTGGTGTTCGGCGATGCCCAACCCTGGTGTGTGGCGCTGCTCAGCGTGCGCGATCCGCGCGTCAGCGATGCCATGATCGCCGGCGTGGTGGCAGCCGCCAACGCGCAGTTGCCGGACTACGCCCAGGTGCAGCGCTGGTGGCGGCTACCTGGCCCGCTGGCGCAGCAGCCGCAGCTACTGACCAACAACGGGCGACCGCGTCGCGACGCGATTGCCGAGCACTATGCCCAGGAAATCGCGGCGCTCTACAGCACCGCCCAAAACGCTGCCTCGCCGTCGCTGGCGCAGGCAGGCTGACCCCTACGCAGGAGCCTTTCATGAGTTTTTACCAGCAGTTGCAGGAACAGACCCGTCAGGCACAGCAGCACTTGCTGTCGGCCCCCATCATCGCCCGCTGCTTTCAGGGAGACGTCACGCGCGACGACTACGTGGCCTTTCTGCTGCAGGCCTACCATCATGTCAAACACACCGTACCCCTGCTGATGGCGGTGGGTTCACGGCTGCCCGAAAGCAAGGAATGGCTGCGTGAAGCCGTCGCCGAGTACATCGAAGAAGAGTGTGGGCACCAGGAATGGGTGCTTAACGACATCGCCGTCTGCGGCTACGACAAAGAAGCCGCGCGTGCCTCGCAGCCGCATGCTACGACCGAACTCATGGTGGCCTACGCCTGGGATCTCGTCAGCCGCGTCAACCCGCTGGGATTCTTCGGCATGGTCAATGTGCTGGAAGGAACCAGCATCCTGCTGGCCGACAAGGCGGCCTCCAGCATCGGTGGCGCACTCAAGCTGCCGAATCAGGCCTTCAGCTACCTGAAGTCACACGGCAGTCTCGACCAGAGCCACGTCAAATTCTTCGAGGGCTTGATGGATCGCATCACCGATCCGGCCGAGCAGCGCCTCATCGTGCATTCCGCCACCATGTTCTTCCATCTCTACGGCAACATCTTCCATGGCCTGACGCCGCAGCACGGCCTGCCGCCGCGCGTGGCCCACTGAGCGGAGACGATGGCCATGCAGTTGCGCGACAAGCTCGTTCTCGTCACCGGGGCCACTGGCGGGATCGGTGCAGCCCTCAGTGAACTGCTGGTTGCCGCTGGGGCCAGGGTCGTGCTCAACGGCCTGCGCCAGCAGGAACTGGAGGCGCTCAACGGCCGGCTCGGTGGCGGGCAGCTGCCAGTGCTCGCCGACATCAGCACGGCCGAAGGACGCAGCCAACTGAGCGAGGCCTGCCGGCAAGCCGGGGGTCTCGACGTGCTCGTCAATCTGGCGGGTCTGCTCGACTGCAACCTGTTCGAGAATCAGGACGAAGCCACCTTGCAGCGCCTCTTGCTCGTGAATACGCTCGGGCCGGTGCTGCTCACGCGGCAACTGCTGCCGCAGCTGGCGCGCAAGGCCGAGGCTCGCATCGTCAACGTGGGCTCGACCTTCGGCAGCATCGGTCATCCCGGCTTCACCGCCTACTGCACCAGCAAGGCGGCCATCAAGATGTTCAGCGAGGCCCTGGCCAGGGAGCTCGCCGACACCCGCATCAGCGTTGGATACATCGCGCCTCGTGCCACCGATACGCCCTTGAATTCGGCCAAGGTCGTGCAACTGAACCGCGCACTTGGCAACCAGATGGACCCTCCCGCGCTCGTGGCGAGGGCCATCTTCGAATTGGCAAGCAACCGGCAGCGTCTGCGTTTCCTTGGATTTCCGGAAGCGTTGTTCGTTCGCCTCAATGCCCTGCTGCCCGGCGTGGTTCATCACGCGCTGGTCGGCAAACTCACGCAAATCAGGCAAATCATTGGATGAAGAGGAGAAGCCCATGATGCGTTATCACCGCTGTTTTACCGGTTTAATCACGGTTGCCACGCTGCTGCTCGGCAATCCGGCCGCTGCCGATGTGGCGGCGGACGTCAAGCACCTGCAGGAGCGCTGGGCCGAAATCAACTATCAGATGGAAGGCAATACCCAGGAGACCGCGTTCGACGCGCTCATGAAGGAAGCCGAGGCCATCGTGGCCGCCAATCCGACTAGCGCCGATGCGCTGATCTGGAGCGGCATCATCAAATCCACCTACGCCGGTGCCAAAGGCGGGCTGGGTGCGCTGGCCCTCGCCAAGGCCTCCAAGGCCGACCTCGAAAAGGCACTGGAAATCGACCCCAATGCGCTGCAGGGATCGGCCTATACCAGTCTCGGTGCGCTGTATTACAGCGTGCCTGGCTGGCCAGTGGGCTTCGGTGACGACGAGCGGGCCGAGCAGTTGCTGCGGCAGGCGCTGGAACTCAATCCGGAAGGCATCGATCCGAACTATTTCTATGCCAGCTTTCTGGTGAACCAGAAGCGCTATGCCGAGGCGCGCGAGTACTTCGCTAAGGCCCAGGCCGCCGCACCACGTCCGGGACGGGCACTGGCCGACAGCGGTCGCCAGCAGGAAATCAGCGACGCGCTTTCCGACATCGCCAACAAAAACTAGGCCAATCCGGCGGAGCGGCGCTTAGAATAGCCGCCATGCAACTCCTGCTGGTAGAAGATGACCGACCCCTCGCACGCAGTCTCGACAAGGCGCTGCGTGCGCAGGGCTTTACCCTCAATCATGTCGAAACGGGCGCCGCTGCCCTGCACGTCATCGACACCGATCATCCCGATCTCGTCATCCTCGACCTCGGCCTGCCCGACATGGACGGCCTCGACGTCTTGAAGAAACTACGCAAGACCCAGAGCGAGTTGCCGGTGCTGTTGCTGACCGCGCGGGATACGGTGCAGGACAAGGTGCAGGGACTCAATCAGGGCGCGGACGACTACCTCGCCAAACCATTCGACATGAACGAACTGCTCGCGCGCCTGCGCGCGATGGGCCGGCGAATCTCCAAGACCCGCAGCGCCTTGCTGCGCTGCGGGCGCGTCAGCATCGATTCCAATGAGCAGACTGTCTTTCTGGACGATCAGCCCGTGGAAATGGCGCGTCGCGAATACATGCTGCTGAAGAGTCTGCTGGAAAATCCGGGGCGGGTACTGACGCGCGCCATGCTGGAGGCTCGGCTGTACAGCTGGGGTGAGGAAGTCGCCAGCAATGCCATCGAGGTCCACATCCACCACCTGCGACGCAAGCTCGGTAACGACTTCATCAAGACGATCCGTGGCGTGGGCTACCAGGTCAGTGCGCCGGCCAAGGGCGCCGAGACCGCGTGAGCTCGATCCGCCGCTTCCTGCTGTTCGGCGTGCTGGCTGCACTGACGCTGTTCAGTTTCGTGGCGGCACTGCGAGGTTACGAGAGCAGCATGCGCGAAGCGGAAACGCTGTTTGACCGGCAGTTGCTCGATCTCTCGCAGCTGGTTGCCAACCTCGATGAACAGCGCGTCTCCAAAAATTTCCGGCTGGGCAACAATCTGGCTTTCCAGATCTGGGCTGATGGCAGCCTGCTGGCGGCCTCCCTGCAGGCGCCGCGCGAGCCGATGACGCCGTTGGCTCAGGGCTTCGACAATGCCAATTTCGGTGGCTATCGCTGGCGTACCTATACGCGTTTCGACGAGGACCACGACCACTGGGTCATGGTGGCCGAGCGCACGGACCTGCGCTTCCTGCTCGCCGAAAACGTGGTGCTGGAGACGGTGGTGCCGATCCTGCTGGGCATCCCGGTCACCGGCCTGCTCATCTGGTTCATCGTCAGCCGTGGTCTGCGACCGCTGCTCGCGCTGTCGACCGCCCTGCAGGCCAAGCCGGCCCATGACCTCAGTCCCCTGGGAGGCTGGGAAAATCCGCGGGAACTGCGGCCCGTGGTCAGCGCCATCAATGGACTGATCAATCGTCTGGGGGCGGCACTGGAGCGCGAGAAGCGCCTCTCCGCCGACGCCGCCCACGAGCTGCGCACACCCATCGCAGCACTCAAGGTGCAGCTGCACAATCTCGCCCAGGAAGTCGATTCCAGCGGCGACACCTTCCAGCAGTTGCAGCAGGGGGTCGAGCGCATGCAGCATCTGGTCGACCAGTTGATGGCGCTGTACCGCGCCTCGCCGGAACAGTTCGCCACCTCCTGCCGTCCCCTCGACCTGCATGCCCTCGGGCAGGAGGTGATCGCGAGGCTGTACCCGTTGTTCGAGGCCAAGCAGCAGAGCATTGAACTGGCAGGCGACAGCGCACTGGTGCTCGGCGAGCGCTTTGCCCTCGAGACGCTGATCAGCAATCTGCTGATCAATGCCAACAAATACTCGGGTACCGGCGGACGTATCCTGATGGCGGTCGATGCGGGGCCTGGCGGTGTCGATTTGCTCGTGCAGGATGACGGACCGGGCATCGAACCGGCCGAGCAGCAGAAGATTTTCGAGCGCTTCTATCGTTCGGGGCGCGGCGAGGCGGTCACGCGCGAGTCCGGCTGCGGACTGGGGCTCACCATCGTGCAGCACGTGGCGGACATCCACCACGCCAGCGTCAGTGTGGGGACTTCCGGCTTCGGGCACGGCGCCGCATTCAGTGTGCACTTTCCCCCGCCAGCTGCCACAATTGCGTCATGAAGATGCGTCTTGCTCTCTGGCCGCTGTGGTGGTCTTTCACTCTGCTGACGCCGGTGCAGGCTGCCGCCCCGGAGCTCACCCTCGTGATCAGGGATCACCTGTTCTTTCCGGCGACACTCGAGGTACCGGCCAACCAGAAGGTGCGCCTGTTGGTGGAAAACCAGGACCCCACGCCGGAAGAATTCGAGAGCTACCAACTGAACCGGGAAAAAGTCATCCCCGGCAACAGCAAGACCGTGATCTTCATCGGCCCGCTTCCTCCCGGCGAGTACCCGTTCTTCGGGGAGTTCTACCCCAAGACGGCGCAGGGCAAGGTCGTGGTCAAATAAGCCGGAGCCGCCGCCAGGGCCAGCATGTTTCTCGACGCCGTCATCCAGATACTGCAGGAATTGTTCGAGGCTGCGCTGTTGGTCAGCGTGCTGCTGGCCCTCCACCAGCAACTGGCCACGGCGGGTCACCCGGGCGCCGCCTTGCCGACCGCCTGGTTCTGGGTGGCCATCGCCGCCGGCATCGTCGGCTCCATCTGCTATGCCCTGGCCATGCCCGCTGTGTCGGAGTGGTTCGATTACGTGGGTCAGGAAGTCACCAACGCCGTCATGCAGTTGACGGTGATCGCCAGTCTGTTTGCCTACTGCCTGCTGCTGTGTCGGCCCCGTGGACGTTTTGCGGGCTACACGCTGGCGGCCGGCGTGCTGCTGACGGTGATCGTTGCCTTCGGCATCACCCGCGAGGGTTCGGAGATCATCCTTTACGTGAAAGGCATCGGTGACTCGCCGACGTCGGTCACGCCGGTGCTGCTCGGGGGCGGCGTCGCTGCCGGCATTGGGCTCAGCGCCGGTATTCTGCTGTATTTCGGGTTACTGCAACTGCCGCCGGTCTGGGGTCTGCGCAGCACGCTCGGGCTGCTGGCCATGTTTGCCGGCAACATGGCGTCACAGGCCATGCTGCTGCTGAACCAGGCCGACTGGCTGCCGGCCACACCGCAGGTCTGGGACAGTTCCAGCCTGCTGCCGGAGTTCAGCATTGCCGGTCAGCTGCTCTACGGCCTTGTCGGCTACGAGGCGAATCCCTCGGTGCTTCAGGTGCTGGCCTATCTCACGGCTGGCCTGTTGATCGCCACCACGCCGCTGTTCAGGTCCAGTTGGCAGTCCGCGCCAGCTCGCGAAGGCGGCGCCGTGCCATGAGGCAAACCCTGCACGTTCACTGGCTGCCGTGGGCACTGGCTGCACTGCCGGTGTCGCTGTTGGCAGACGGTGTCATCGTCGACAAGGTCTACCACCCCTATGTCGATGCGCTCGAATACGAGCTGGAATTCCGCTCCGTGCTGCAGGCGCCGCAACCCGGCGGTCCCAATACCTCGCACTGGCATCAGCTCTCGCTGGGCCACGCGATCGGGGACGATGTCTTCTTCGAGGTCTATACGATTGGCGCCAAGCAGCGTGGGGGCGGTCTGGACACACGCGCCTGGGAAGCCGAGCTCAAGTGGCAGCTGACCGAGCAAGGCGAGTACGCGACGGACTGGGGCCTTTTCATGGAATACGAGAATGAACTGGCTCGCTCCGCGCACGAGATCACTTTCGGTCTGCTCGCGGAAAGGGAGTTCGGTCGCTGGAGCGGCGCAGCCAATTTCTTCGTCGTCAACGAATGGGGTCGGGATGTGCAGGAAGAGTTTGAAACCGCACTGGCGCTGCAGGCCCGCTATCGTCGCTCGCAGTTCATCGAGCCCGGTGTGGAGTTCTATGCCGGTCAGGACAACTACTCGGTGGGTCCGACGCTGCAAGGCGACATTCGGCTGAGGCCAAGGCAGAGCCTGCATTGGGAGGCCGGCGCGCTGTTCGGGCTCACCAAGGCCAGTCCGGACAACAGCCTGCGGCTGTTGCTTGAATATGAATTCTGATCTGGCAAGGGCAGGGCGACTCGCCGGCTGCTTGCTGCTGCTGGCCTGCTCTCCGCCGCCGCCCCCGGATGCAGCACTCACCGCGGCCGCCACCGCAACAGTGCCCGCCGTCCTTGCGGCACCCGACACCCTGCCGGTTGCCACCGCGTCCACCGACGGTCCTGCCGCGCTGTTGCCGGAGGCTGCACTCGGCCCACCCCCGACCGTGCACTCACTGATGCGCGACGTGATCAACCCGGCTGCCCGCCGTTTGTGGGGGGCCTTCAGCTACGTGATCACGGCGGAGGGCGAGCAGGAGAGCCGGCCGGAATCCGATGAGGATTGGCAGGCGCTGCGCACCCACGCCGATGCGCTGATTCGCGCCGGGCTTACGCTGAAGCTGCCTACACTCCGCGTGGATGACGGCAGCGCGCCCCCCGCCGCCGAGTATCAGTTCGACCACGCCGAGGTCGCGCGCCTGATCGCAGCCGACCCCAGCGTCTGGCGCAACTATGCCGAACGCATGCAGGGCATCACGCTGCGCATTGTCACAGCCATCGATCGGCGGGATGCCACGACCTATACCGAGCTCGGAGTCGAGCTGAACCAGACCTGCGAGGGCTGCCATGTCCAGTTCTGGTACCGACCCTTGCAGCGCCGTGTCAACCCGCCCTGATCCAGCCGTCCGCCCCAGGAGGAAGCCACCATGCCGCTTTGTTCAGTCGTCCGACCTCTGTTGTTCGCTACGCTGCTCACAGGCCTCGCCGCCTGCACGGAGCCAGCAGCGCTGACCACCAACGGCGAGGTGCGCGACTTTGTCTTGCCCACACCCAACAGCGGGCCCACCACGCTGGCCATCGCGCCGGACGGCTCCGTATGGTTCACACTCAGTGCGGCGAATGCCATCGGCCATCTGCAAGCCGACCTCAGCGGTTACCGCGAGTTTCCGCTACCGCATCCAGACAGTTCGCCCCGCATCATCGCGCTCGGTAGCGACGGTAACATGTGGTTTTCCGAGCATACCGGCAACCGCATGGCCCGCATCACACCGGACGGTGTGATCACGGAATGGGATATTCCGACACCCGACAGCCAGCCGCGCGCGATATCGCTCGGCAGCGACGGCAACATCTGGTTCGGCATGTTCGCTGCCGGCAAGATCGGTCGCATCACGCCGACCGGCGACATCACCGAGTTCAGTATCCCCACGCCCGACAGTGGTCCGCGGGCGCTGGCCACGGGTGCCGACGGCGCGGTCTGGTTTTCGGAGTTCAAGGCCAGCAAGATCGGGCGCATCACGCCCGACGGACAGATCAGCGAATTCCCGCTGCCGCGCCCGAACAGCGGTCCGGGCGACATCACTGCCGGTAGCGACGGCGCGCTGTGGTTCCTCGAGCTTTCCGGCTCGATGGATGGTTTGCAGCCCGACGGCAATCGCGTAGGTCGCATCGACCTTGCGGGCCGCATCAGCGAATATCCGCTGCCAAGCGCCGATCCCACCGCCATCAACATCGCCGTCGGTCCGGATGGCAACGTCTGGTATACGAAGAACGCACGGCTCGGTCGGGTCACGCGGGAGGGTGAGATCAGCGAACTGCCGATCGCCGACGGTCCGGCGCGCGCCGTAGGACTGACCGCCGGCAGTGACCGCCAGCCACCGACCAGGCTGACCGACAAATTGTGGTTCACCGACGGCACTGGCAATCGCATTGCCTACCTGCAGTTCCGCTAGGCGGATCTTCGCGGCGAGGATGGACTACCGCTCGCCGGTCGATCTGTCTCACCGTCCCCGGGCGAGCCTCAGGGATTACAGCGATCGCAGAAGCGCGGATCCGCCGTACGCGTGTCCACCAGCTCTTCGCGGCATGCCATGCAGCCGTTGCAGGTCCAGACCTTGGCCAGCGTCTGCGCCGTGGGGCTGCCGCAGTCCGCACACGGCAACCCAGCCTTGCGTGCGGTGACTGCGTAGCCGGGTCGCCCGCAGTCTGGACAGCCGCAGTGATAGCGTCTTGCGAGATCGAGCGTGGCGCGCTTGATGGCGCGCATCCGTGTGGGATTGCAGTGGGCCCGCATGTCGGTTTCGAGGTGGGCCGCACCAAAGGTCTTCAGCAGCGTCGCTACCGTCTCCAGCAACTCCGTTGCACTGACAATGCCCTTGCGCAGCCAGAGCTGGGGTGCCGGTCGGCCCTCGTCGGTAGCCATGGCGATCAGCGCATGCGAGGGAAAGCGGACGCGGGCAGCGAAGCCGATGGCTTCTTCAACCGAATGCAGCAGCGTTGCCGCGAAGTTGGTGCGGCGATCGAGACTGCGACCGACCAGTTCGAGGTCGGACTCGCGGTCGATGATCACCAGCAGTTCCTGACCGGCAGCGACGAACGGAAACACCGGGTCTGGTCCGAAACTGCCTTCGCTGGCGATGCCCAAGCGCGCGCCAGGGTCGGAGGCCAGCGCGTGCCGTGCCTTGGCGCGCGCGGTGTCGAGCGGCGACGCAAGGCGCGGCACCTCGCGGGTGAAGGTGCCGAAGCGATCGGTGTCGATATCCTTCGGGACGTCGACGCGTACGCCGAGAAAACGCCCCAGCACCGGGGCCACTACCTGCTGCTTGCCATGCATCGTGGCGAAGATGGCGCTCGCCCCCTTCCAGGGCTGCGTCGGCTTCAGCATCAGAAATAGCCCTCGACTTTCTGCCGCTCGAGTGAGCCAGCGGCACCTTCCTTGTCGGAAATGCGCCCCTGGCGCTCGGAGGCGGCGGCGTTGAGGGTCTCCAGAACGATGCTGCCTACGTCGTTGGCTGGTGATTCCACGCCGGCGGTGACCGGCCAGCAACCCAGGGTGCGGAAGCGGACACTGCAGGGCCGTGGCCTCTCGCCGGGTTGCAGCCGCATTCTCTGCTCGTCGTCGACTACCACCAACGCGCCACTACGCTCGACCACCGGCCGCACGCGGGAGAAATACAGGGAGCACAGGTCGATTCGGCGGGCCAGCGCATAAGTCCAGATGTCGAGCTCGGTCCAGTTCGACAGCGGAAACACGCGAATGGATTCACCCTTGTTGATCTTGCCGTTGTACAACGACCACAGCTCGGGCCGTTGCTGCCGCGGATTCCAGCCATGATGGACGTTGCGCACCGAGAATACCCGCTCCTTGGCGCGCGAGCGCTCCTCGTCACGACGGGCGCCCCCGAAAATCATGTCGTAGCCGCCGCGTGTGAGGGCCTGCTTGAGTGCGTCGGTACGCATGATCGTCGTGTAGGCATCGCCATGGTCGAATGGGTTGATCCCGGCCTGGCGCCCCTCTTCGTTGTGGTAGACCTCCAGCCGGAACGGGAAGCGTTCGACGAAGTGATCGCGGAAATCCAGCAGCTCCCGGAATTCCCAGGTCGAATCGATGTGCAGCAGCGGAAACGGCGGTGGGGCCGGGTAGAACGCCCGCAGTGCCAGGTGAGCCATGACGGTCGAGTCCTTGCCGGCAGAAAACAGCATCACGGGATTGCTGGCCATCGCCACCGCTTCGCGGAGGATGTGAATGGCCTCGGCCTCCAGTGTTTCGAGATGGGTCAGTGCGTGGGGAGAGGTCATGATTTTGCTGTTTCCTGCACTGCGGGGGCCACGGCAGTACTGCTGCTTGCCGCTTGCCAGCCTTGGCTCGGTACGTAGCTGAGCGGCGCGCCGTCGTCCTGTCGAAAGGCGAACAAGTGGATCCAGCGATTGCCGATCAGCTGCCACACCGACTCGTGCTTGTTGAGCACCATTTCGATGGCATACAGCGGGGCATCGATGAAAACCGACAGGCGCAGCGGCTCGTGCAGTAGGCGCTCGCCGGCGAACAGCGATTGGGTTGGCAGGCCCACGCGCAGATCACCTCCGTTGCCCTCGCAGACACCGAGGGCGCCCACCACGTTGTGCAGCGCCTTGTTGCCGCTGCCGAGGTGCTCGTTGTCGACTGTCGAGCCGTAGTACTGCAGCGAGATCCAGGCGGCCACCACCATCGGCGCAGTCATGATCTGCTCCAGCGTGCGGAAGCCCTCGTCACTGCGCCAGTCATAGTCGTGCAGGAATACCCGACCCTCGAGGTCGACGCCCCGGGTGCGCGCACGCGGGGCTGCCAGAAAGCCGGCGCAACCGGCGAGGCCCAGCTCCGGCCTCATCTGACTCCAGTCGCGGCTGCGCCCTCGCAGGTCCTCGTGGGCGCGCAGCAGGCCGATGTCGGCAAGGCGTCGCGCGCGCTCCCGGCGGGCCTGCTGGCTGGCGAGCTGCAGCCAGTCGCGCAAGCGCTGCAGGTCGTCGGCATGACTCGCCGGCACAAGTGACTCGTCGAACAGGCTGACCGTGTCCTGTGTCGTGTCGTGCAGGGCGGCGATGAACCAGGTCGAGGCCGGGATGCCGATGCCGCGCTCTGCCAGCGCAGCGCGCACCTCCGCGTCGTTGAGGATGGCGGCCGCGATGCGGGCGTTGGCCTCGCCGGTATGTCCGCCACAGGCGCCGCAATCGAGGCTCGATGCGTAAGGATTGTTGACGCTGCTGGAGCCATGCGCTGTGAGCAGGAACAGGCGGGCGAAGTCGCGCGTCATCGACAGGGAGCGCAGCAGGTTTTCGCCGAGCTCCACGCGTGCCTCCAGCGACATGCCGGTGCGGCGTCCGCCCTGCTGCCGCATGGCGATGAGCGGGCGTGTGGGGGGCGCCGCCGCGGCGGCAGCCACCTGCGGCCGCGTCATGCCCAGCGTATCGCTGAGCAGTCTGACCGCGTAACTCCAGCCCACCGATTCCACGTAGCCGAAGGATGCCACGGCTGCGCTCTTGAAGGAGTACCAGCCCCTGCGTAACAGCCGTGCCGACCGCGATGTGTCGTGCAGCTGATCATGCTCGCCGTCTTCTTCCGTGCCTGCCGATTCGCAGACGATGTGGTTGGGGCGCAGCAGCACCGGACACTGTGCTGTGCCGTGCTCATGCCCCAGCCTGACATATTCGACCGGCATGCCGAAGAATCCGGCAAAGCCGATGGTATGCACCATCGGTGTGCAGGTTTCGAGGGCTCTGCGCAGGGGCTCCGAGCGCACGTCCATGCAGAAGGCCGCCTGTACCGCAGGGCGGGCGGCGCTCACGAGGGGCGTGGCAGCGGCGAGTGCGGCCAGGAAACGCCGCTGCCAGCTGTGTTCGCAGGCACGCTGCAGCAGCACGTCCGGCAATTCGGAGGCCGCCGGGCGTGCGGCCTTGTTGATGGCCGCGCGTGCCTCGGACCAGGCGGTGTCGAATGCGCTGTTGCCGGCGAGCAGGCGATGCAGCAGCACCTCCCAGGCCAGCCGGATGGCCAGCAGCTCCGTCATCGTGCGGTCCTGCAGACCGCGCAGTTCACTCTGCCACAGCCGATAGCGCACATAGCCCGCCCAACCGCCGATCGACATCAGCTGGCGGTGGAACCACAGCTCGAGGGCAGGTCGCTCGATGCCGAGCCGTGCCACGCTCAGCCGGATGGTTTCCTCCGCCTCGTCCGGCAGATCCGTGAC
>DAIRDB010000015.1:0-62163 GCA_036796405.1 Gammaproteobacteria bacterium
CGGCTACAAAGCCTACAACGCCTACTTGACCCGGGCGGTCTACCACGACTTCTTTGCCCAGGCCGTGGAGTGGGCGATCGGCGTGATGTGGTCTAAGCCACCGGAGATCGAACTCCCTCCCCAGCTCGAGGACCTGCGTGAGCGGGCCACCCCGACGGGCGAGACCCTCGAACAGCTCCTGCGGCGGATCAACATCGAGCAGCTCATCATGGGCCGGCTCGGCATCCTGGCGGACATGCCCAAGGTGCCCGACCCTGCGAAGCCCCTGCCCTACCTGGCAGTGTACCAGGCCGAGACCATCATCAACTGGGATGCCGGTCGCATCGGTGAGGCTACCGACCCCGGCCTGGACCTCGTGGTCCTGGACGAAAGCGAGGACGTGCGCCAGCCTGGTGACTTCACCTGGGAGCGCGTCGAGAAGTACCGCGCCCTCTTGCTCGGCGAACTGTCCAAGACGGACGCAGGCGGCACCGGCATGAAGTACCGGGCCGGCGTGTTCGAGGCCAGCGCCTTCAACGAGAAAGACCTCATCGAGCCGGCCGTCCGCGGCAAGACGCTCGACCGCATCCCGTTCCAGTTCATCAACTCGAAGGACCTCATCCCTACCCCGGATGACCCTCCCCTGTTGGGCCTTGCACGTCTGGCCCTGGCCATCTACCGCGGCGAGGCTGACTACCGGCAAGCGCTGTTCATGCAGGCACAGGACACCCTGGTCGTCATCGGCGGTGACGAGGAGAAGGCCTACCGCATCGGCGCTGGGGCCACGATCGCTGTCAAGGAAGGCGGCGACGCCAAGTTCATCGGCTGCAACAGCCAGGGCCTCCCCGAGATGCGGTCAGCCCTCGAGAATGACAAGTCCCAGGCCAAGGAGATGGCCGGCCACTTGGTGGACAAGTCCTCGCAGAAGGAGAGCGGCGACGCCCTCAACATCCGCGTGGGTGCACAGACCGCAACTCTCAACCAGATCGCCCGCACCGGTGCAGAGGGCCTTCGCCGGTCGCTGCGCGCTGTGGCCGAGTGGGTCGGCGCTGATCCGGACGCCGTGATCGTGGAGCCTTGCCTCGACTTCTCGAATGAGGCGCTCACCGGCAGGGACCTTGTGGACTTCATGACCGCCAAGAGCATGGGCGCACCGATCTCGCTCAAGTCCATCCACGGCGTGATGGTCGAGGGTGGCATGACCGAGATGACCCTCGAGGAAGAGCTCGACGAGATTGCAGAGGAAGAGCCTCTGATCGCGGGCGGCCCTGGCACGGTCACCGACCCGAACGATCCGGACTATGATCCGAACAAGGACCCGAACTACGATCCCGCCTCCGACCCCAACACGCCGCAGGGCCAGAAGGCCGAGGAGGACAAGCAGGCCGACCGCGAGCACGAGCTCAAGTTGGCCCAGGAGAAGAAGAAGCCGGCACCCGGCAAGAAGCCCGGAAGCAAGTGAGGCGTAGGCGATGGCGACCCGTGACCTGGGCACGTTCGCTCTCCGTGTCCTGGAGATCGGGCGCACGTCGCCCAACCTCTCCTTTGAGGTCATCTATGACCAATACAAGGAGCTCTATGGCCCGACCCCGTGGCGCACCTTCCAGAAGCGCATCGTGGATGCGTACCAGGCGGGCTACTTCGGCCTCGCAGGTGGCACCTTCCCCGGCAGTCCCGAGAGCGAGTTCGCAGTCGAGCTAGAGGAGCGCGGCACGCGTCGCCTGTTCCGCTCGCTATGGACACGGATCGACGGGCGCACGGTCGAGGCCGGCATCGAAAAGCTGAAGGAAGAGCTCGGCGTTGACCTCTTGCGCAATGCGAACCGGCAGCTGTTCGATGCGATGCTTCGTCACCAGATCATGCTGCTCAAGCTAGATGCCGGCATCCGCAACGACATCTATGCCATCCTCGATGCGACCGAGAAGGACCTTGCCGCGCAGATCGCCAAGCGCCTTGGCGAGGGCGGCCGCTCCATGTTGGGTACACGCCGGCTCCAGCTGCTGGAGAACGTCATCAAGAACACCCGCCTCGAGGCCTGGGACCGTGTGACCGAGAAGTGGATTGAGGAACTGATCGAGGTCGCGAAGTCCGAGGTGCAGACCACCAAGGGCATCACGCAGACAGCCAGCCCCGTGCACCTCGACCTCGTGCTCCCGCCAGTTGCCACGATCAAGGCCATCGTGAAGACCAACCCCTTCGAGGGCCGGACCCTCAAACAGTGGGCGGACAATATCGCCGAGGCCGACATCAAGCGGATCATGGATCAGATCAAGATCGGACTGGTGCAAGGCGAGACTGGTCCGCAGATCGCCCGCCGCATTGTCGGGTCGGCTGCGCTTAAGTACACGGACGGCGTGACCCAGATCAGCAGGAAGAACGCGGCCGCAATCACACGCACGGCCGTGAACGCGCTGATGCACGCGGCCCGCGATGAGTTCTTCGATGCCAACCCCGGGGTCTTTGAGAAGGAGCGCTTCGTCGCGACCCTGGACGCGCGGACCACGCCTCAGTGCCGATCGCTCGACGGCAAGGTGTTCCCGAAGGGCGAGGGCCCAAGGCCTCCGCTCCACTTCAACTGCCGATCCATCCGCGTGCCGTACTTCGATGGCGACGTGCTCCACGTGCGACCGGCTCGGTCCTCGACCGAGAAGCAGATGCTCCGCGAGTTCGCCCGCCAAGAGGGACTGGACACAGTGCCCAAGACCCGAGACGACCTGCCCTTCGGCTACAAGGCCCTCTACGAAAAGTTCGCCCGTACGCAGGTGCGGCGCATGACGTCAATCGTGCCAGCAGCCGAGACCTACCAGACATGGCTTGCCCGCCAGCCCAAGCAGTTCATCGACGACATCCTTGGGCCTACACGCTCGAAGCTGTTCCGCGACGGCAACCTGACCCTTGAGAAGTTCGTGGACACCTCGGGCAAGAACATCCGTCTGGATGAGCTGGCCAAGCGGCATGCGGCCGCATTCCGTGCCGCTGGCCTTGATCCAGAAGACTTCCTCTGAGGGGGCGGGGCTCACGCGTCCATTCGCCCGCGTCATTTTACCCAACGAACAAAGGAGCATGCGGTGCCGTCCCAGAAGTTCAAGAACGCCCTCCGCTTCACCCTCAAGTCCGAAGGTGGCAACGTTGACCATCCCGACGACGAGGGTGGTCGCACGGGCCAAGGCATCCTCCAGTCGGAGTACAGCCTCTGGCTCAAGCAGCAGGGCATGAAGGATCGGGACGTGTTCGACATGCCCGAGAAGCATAGGGACGCCATCTACGAGAAGAAGTATTGGACACCCATCGGTGCCGAAGGAATGCCCGCCCCTGTTGGGTACGTGGCCTTCGACAGTGCGGTGCTGCATGGGGTAGGGTTCGCGCAGAAGGCCATCCAAAGGGCCCTCAACGTGAAGGTGGACGGGATCATTGGCAGGATGACCCTGGCCGCGGCGAATGCGATCGATCCGATTGTGTTCGAGCAGAGGATGCGGGAACAGCGTTGGGCCCGCATGCAGTCGAAGAAGAGCTTTCCCGTGTTCAAGGCCGGATGGGAGAAACGGCTGAACGACGTGGGCAAGAACGTGCGGTCGATGCTCAATCTAAAGGGCTGACCGGACGGGGCAACAGTAGGAAGGACAGATTATGGCGAAGTTGAAGGTCGCAGTGGACAGCCTTGACGGGCTGGACGAGAAGTACCACGACCTCTACACCGAGAAGGACGGCAAGTACGTCCTCTCCGGCGTTGAGGGCATGAAGACGGACGCCGACATCCAGGCAGTTCGTCGCTCGCTCGACAAGGAGCGCGCAGATCACAAGGCCACGAAGGAGAAGTATCGCCCCTTCGAAGGCTATGTGGACAACGCTGACGAGGTCCTGGCCAAGCTCGACAAGTACGGCGAGCTGGAAGCCGCGGCATCGGGCAAACTGGACGAGACAAAGATCAACGGCCTTGTCGAGGCACGGGTCAAGTCTCAGCTGGCACCCAAGGATCGGGAGCTGAAGAAGTTCGCCGACGAGGTGAACCTCCTCAAGCAGGAGAATGAGCAGCTCAAGGCAGCCGAACGCAAGCGTCTCATCCATGACGCCGTGCGCGAAGCAGCCAAGAAGTCCGGCATCATCGACAGCGCTACCGAGGACGCCCTCTACCTGGCTGAACGCGTCATGGACGTGGACAGCGAGGGAAACGTGGTGACCAAGGACGGCGTGGGCGTGACCCCGGGCGTCGATCCGACGGTCTGGCTGACTGATATGCAGCCCAAGCGTCCTCACTGGTGGCCTGAGAGCAAGGGCGCCGGCGGCAAGGGCTCGGGCGGCTCGGGTGGTTCGGGCGCGAACAACCCCTTCAGCGCCGAGGGCTGGAACCTCACGGCTCAGGGCCAGATGGTCCGAGAAAACCCGCAGCGGGCCGAGCAGATGGCCAAGGCCGCTGGCACGACGGTCGGTGGACCGCGTCCCGCCGCGCGGAAGTAGGCCTCCCACCCCTTGGGCCTGCTACGGCTGCCCCTCAAGAGGCACGCCCTGCAAACTAGAAAGCCCGCGGACCGTAAGTCCGCGGGCCTTTTCATTAGAACGGAATTTCCTCGTTAGCATAAGGTAAACGGGGACCGATGAACTCATCTTCCTCTTCGTAGTCATCGCCGCAATCTGCAGCTTCGGCTTCCATGATGCGACGGAGCTCTTCCTTTGCCCCTTCGTTGTAGGCCCACTCCCACTCAGCCTCTGAGCTGTAGAGCCGGCCGTCATCACCTTCGAACATGACGCTCTCCTTGGGTTCTACGTTCTGAAGACAGTGTACTCCGAACGGATGGACCCGCGAAACGGATATTCGATCCATGACTAATTATGTCCGGGCCCCCGCTCGCGGATCATTCCGCTTGTGGCAAATTCTCCAACCATGTTGATCTCGCGCTCGTCGTCCCATGGTGGACGACTGGGACCTCCCCATGGTGGATCGGGTTCCCGCGACAGGCCGGCCATGGCGCTAAGGCCCGAACGTCGACAGCACCCCCAAAGTATCATCAATTCGATCAGGAGACCCGCTCATGGCAGCCGGTAACACCAAGATCGCGGACATCGTTGTTCCGGAGGTATTCACTCCGCAGACGGTTCTCCGCACTGAAGAGAAGTCCCGCATCATCCGCTCGGGCGTCGCTGTCCGTGACAGCATGCTCGATGGCCTGCTCTCTGGCGGCGGCCTCACCTTCGACATCCCGGCCTTCAAGCCGCTGGACAACGAAGAAGAGAACGTCTCGGGTGACGACGAAGACGATACGTTCAAGGACGCTTGGAGCGGCCTGACGAACAGCCGTCCCAAGAAGATCACCTCGGCCACCGAGATCGCTGTGCGCCTGTCGCGCAACCAGTCTTGGTCGACCGCGGACCTGACCGCAGCCCTCGGCACCAAGGACCCGATGGAAGCGATCAAGGAACTCGTCTCCGACTACTGGGCCCTCCGTCAGCAGGCTGCCTTCGTCGCTACGATGAAGGGCATCTTCGCCGACAACGACGCCGCTCCGGCCGGCACTGAGCACACTCAGTACGACCTGACGAACGACGTCAAGGGTTCGACCTTCGTCGAAGGCGTGACCAACTTCACGTCGGAAGCGTTCCTCGATGCGGCCGTCACGATGGGTGACTCGATGGAAGACCTCGGTCTCATCCTCGTGCACTCGATCGTGTACAACCGCATGCAGAAGAACAACCTCATCGACTTCATCCCGGATGCGATCAACCCGAACGTCAACGTCCCGACGTTCCTCGGCCGCACCGTGATCGTCGACGACGGCATGCCGGCCTCTGGCGGCGTGTTCCAGTCCTGGCTGTTCGGCCGCGGCGCCGTTCGCCTGGGCATGGGTACGCCCAAGGTCCCGACCGAAGTCGCTCGCTATGCCTCGGCTGCGAACGGCGGTGGTCAGGAAGTCCTGCACAACCGCGTCGAGTGGGCAATCCACCCGAACGGCCACAAGTACGCCGGCACGACCTCCAAGGGCGGTCCGTCGAACGGCACGGGTAGCAACCAGCTCGCGAACGCAGGTTCGTGGCAGCGCGTCTATCCCGAGCGCAAGCAGATCAAGATCGCACGTCTCGTCACGCGCGAATACTGATCTTAAGGAGGGTGGGGCTTCGGTCCCGCCCTCTTCCCTACCGAGGGCCGCCTAGCGTGCCTTTGGGCTCAGTTCCCAACCGGATAGGAGTATATCCAAATGAAGGGTCTTCCCCGCTCGCTCGCCCGCGGTAAGGGCAAGCACACGCTCCGCAAGCACCTCATCAAGTTCAAGGACGTTGCTGTCTCTGTTGCTGGCACCTCCGGTGTTGGCTACGGCACGGCGGTTGTCGGCGACCTGCCCGAGGGCAACATCCTCTATCTCGGCGCCGTCTCGTACGCCCAGTTCACCTCGGCAGACGCAGACGTGCAGGCGACCTACGACGGCGACTACTCGATCGGCACCACGGCTACGGCCGATGCAACGCTGTCGAGCACCGATGCGAACATTGTGGCCTCGGCCGCTTTGGGCGCTGCAACCGCCGGCGTGTCCCCCGAAGTTCGTTCGAGCGGCGCTACGGCTGCCGTGCTCGACAACACGGATGGCAGCCTCGAGGTCAACCTGAACCTCATCATCGACGATGCCAACATCTCCGGCACCGCCGACTTCACGGCTTCGGGTTGGGTCGAGATCGCCTACGCGGTCCTCGGCGACGACTAAGGGTCCATGGGCCCGGGTTCTCCCTGCTTCCCTAGTGGCCTATGATGCGCCGACCGTGTGCCCCGTCACGGTCGGCGCAACCTTATCCGGAAGGACAATATGAAGGAAACGATCATCGCAGCCCTTAAGGGGCTGGACCCGCGGAACAACGATCACTGGACCGCGGAGGGGCTTCCGTCTCTGAAGGCCATCGGCATCGAAGGCGTCAAGCGTGCGGATGTTTCGTCCGCTGCACCCCACTTCACCCGGGACAACCCGATTGTGGATACACCGGCCGATGTGGCCGAGAAGACCCGCGAACAGGAACTCGAGGAGGCTGCGGCGAAGGCCAAGGCCCAACTCGGCACCATCGCGGAGCAGAAGGCGCGTCTGGAACTCATTGTCCAGCAGCGCAGCAAAGACCTCGAGGACGCCCGCAAGGCCTACATGGCTGCAGTGGAAGACCTGGACGGTCTGCTTCGTGCTGAGGAGGCGGCGGGGCGTTCGCGGAAACCTATCCACGACATCCTTGAATTCGTAAAGAGCCAGCGTGAACACCGTGAGGCTCGTGCGAAGGCCCGTCAAGGAGGGTGACATGGATCGGCGACGTCTCGCAGCGCTGAAGCGTGGAAGGCTACGCGCAACGGGCGAGACCGTCGCCGTGACGGTCGACACGCCGAAGGAAATCTTTCCCTTGGTGAACGACCAGGGTCGGAAGCTTAGGATCACGCACGTCAACGGCCTGCCCATCGTGTCGGATGGCGATCCCGTTGACGTGTCCCACGGTCAAGTCGAGCTGTCAGATGACATGCTCACCTTCACACCGGACAGTGCATACACGGGCACCTTTGCCTTCAAGTACACAGTCAGCGACGGCCAGTCGTCGCGCATAGGCACGATCAAGGGGACGGTATCATGAGCGCGACCACCGTGAACTTCCTCAGCGTGAAGAACAATGTCGACTTCTACCGCACCTTGACGATCAAGTCCAAGGTCGGCGAGGCCGCGCCTGTTGCGATCGACCTGACGTCGGCCACCATATTCATGCAGATCAAGCCTGCCTTGGGTGGTGCGGCAGTGGTCAGCCTGTCGGTTGGTGATGGCATCACGAAGACCGATCCGACGAATGGCAAGATCAGCATCCTCATCGACAGCGAGGAGATGAAGACGATCGAGCCCGGCAAGTACATCTACGACCTCGTGATCGTCCGCTCCGGCCTGTCGGAGATCGTGATGCAGGGGTATATGAAGATCAAGAGCGGAGCGACTGCGATATGAGCGACATCGAGGTCATTGCACCCACGGCAGACATCGAGGTCGTCGTACCGACCTCCTCCGGCACGGACTTCGTGGTCGGCGTATCCGCAGAGGGTCCGCGCGGCGCGACGGCCTATGAGGTCGCGGTCGCTAACGGCTTCACCGGCACCGAGGCAGAATGGCTCGCCACTTTGGGCGGTATTCCGGGACCGAAAGGCGATACAGGTGACACCGGTCCTGCTGGCGCCACTGGCGCGCAAGGTCCAAAGGGCGACAAGGGCGATACCGGGACCCTCGTCCGCTATGGCGAAGTGAACCCCGGCGGAGCTACGGGAAACGATGGCGACTTCTACATCAACACTGCAACGAGCACTCTCTTTGGTCCTAAGTCTGCTGGGTCTTGGCCTGCTGGCGTATCTCTTGTGGGCGCGACTGGTCCAACCGGAGCCACTGGCCCAACAGGAGCCACCGGCGCAACTGGTGCAGCCGGTCGAACCATCCTCAACGGCGCAGGAGCTCCTTCTAACGCCGCCGGCTCCAACGGCGACTTCTATCTTGACACCTCCAACAGTCGCCTCTACGGTCCTAAGAGCGCGGGAGCCTGGAGTGGCTACGTCTCGCTCGTCGGCCCCGAAGGTCCGCAAGGCGCGACCGGTGCGACCGGTCCGGCCGGTCCGCAAGGCATCCAAGGCATACAAGGGGTGCAAGGTCCTGAAGGTCCTGAAGGTCCGACTGGACCCGCCGGCCCCACCGGTCCTGCAGGCCCTACCGGGGCAGCCGGCCCCAAGGGCGATACTGGGGCTCAAATTCTGACAGGTAGCGGTGCGCCGTCGGGTGGCAACGACGGCGACTACTACTTCCGCACGACGACCAAGGAGCTCTACGGGCCCAAGGCGAGCGGCACGTGGCCTGGTTCTCCTGTAGCTGATCTGACTGGTCCCACCGGTCCGGCTGGCGCTACGGGTGCCACCGGTGCTGCTGGCACGGCTGTGCTCAATGGTTCCGGCAGCCCCACGTCTGGCGACGGCGCGGATGGCGACTTCTGGATCGACACCGACGACTACATCCTCTGGGGACCCAAGGCTGGCGGCAGCTGGCCGGTCTCCGGCGTGTCGCTTGTTGGCCCTCAGGGACCGACAGGTGCAACTGGTGCAACTGGCGCAACTGGCGCTGCAGGGTCTCCTGGCGCGACCGGTGCGACCGGTCCTGGTTACAAGCACACATCGACCTCCTCGGTCACGATCACGAACAGCGCGTCACGTACACTGACCCTGGACAGCTCCAACCACGCCTACTCGGTTGGAGCTCGCATTCGCGCATCGAAGTCGGACGATCAGGCCGTCTGGATGGAAGGTCTTGTCACGGCTGTGTCTGGGGCTGACGTCACGTTCACAGCTGACAACTCGGCCGGCTCCGGTACGGTGGCCAGCTGGAATGTCAACGTCGCTGGTGAGCGCGGCGCGACTGGTGCAACTGGCGCGACGGGTGCAACCGGCGCAACTGGCCCGCAGGGTCCTGCAGGTGCTGATGGCGGCTCGGATGTGACGACCACATCTCCGAGCACGCCCTCGTCTGGCTCGGTTGGCCTCTACCGCAAGGCCAACAGCGGCAATGACCGCCTCGGCATGATTAACTCCCTTGGGCACAAGATGCAGCTCGGCGCTGCGTTCTTCAAGCGGGTGTTCTCGTTTGCCTATCCCACGCAGGGCTCCACCACGTTGCAGTCTTCAGGCTTCACCAACAGCACCGAGACGGGTAGCACGCCCACGGCTCCCGCCGTGACCACCACCAACATCCTCACGCGGCAGATCCGCATCCTGCACACCAGCGCAGCCACGGCCAACGGTTCGGCTGGCTGGCGTGACGGCGGCTCGACCAAGAACTACCTGGCCAATGGCTTCCACTGGTCCCACACGTTCGCCTTTGCTGACGCTGCTCCGGTCGCCAATTCGCGGTCACTCATCGGTCTGACTGGCGTCAACACTGCTTCGATCATTGCATCGGCTGAGCCCTCCTCGCTGGCCAACATCCTGGCCTTTGGGCACGACAGCGGAGACACCACGCTCAGCTTCATGCACAATGACGGCTCGGGCACTGCCACCAAGGTCTCGCTCACCGGCTCTGATCCGAACTCCACGGATGTGGTCTACCACGCCGAAATCTTCTGCGCGCCCAACAGCTCGGACGTCTACTATCGCCTCGAGAAGCTCAATGACGGCACGGTGTGGGAAGGCATGGTCAACACCAACGTTCCAGTCGCGACCACTGGCCTCTACGGTCGCGCCAACCGCGGCAATGGCTCCACGGCCGCAGCCGTGCAAATCTGCTTCATGAACCTCTACATTGAGCGGGAGATCGGCTAATGGCTTTCAAGGCAGAGGACGGCACTGGACTGACCGGAGCCAACAGCTACATCACTGTCGCTGAGTTCGTCTCCTATTGGGCGGACCGCGGGGTCGACTACACCGACACGGACGCCGAGCTGATCGTCGCCGCATTGGTCAATGCGACTGACTATGTGGAACTCCGTTGGTCAAGTAAATTTACCGGAAAGCGGAAAACAGAAACTCAGGGGCTGTCCTGGCCTCGCGAGCGAGCGTACGATAAGGATGCAATCGAGTTGACGGGTGTGCCGCAACGGCTCAAGAAGGCGATCTGCGAATACGCAAAGCGCGCCTTGGGCAGTGAGCTCGCCCCGGACCCCACGCTGGACCCCAACGTCCGGCAGGTGTCGGAAAGCGTCGGCCCGATCAGCACTACCACGATCTACGCCGGCGGACCGGCAGTGGAGAAGTGGCGGTCGTACCCAAAAGCGGACGCATGGCTCAGGGAGCTGTGCTCCCAGGGCGGAGGAAGCTTTAGGTGAGCAAGGACTGGACACAGACACTGGCGACGGCGACCCGTCTGATCGCCAACTTCGGGCGTGAGGTTACTCTCGCCAAGCTCGTACGCACGCCTGACGTCACAGACGAACCGTGGCAGGGCAATGCAGCACCACCGGCGATCGACACCACAACCCAACGTGCGGTGCACGGCGTAGCCGTTGGTCGGCTTCGGTCGATGGGTGAGGACTTCCTGCAGGGCCTGGACAACGTGATCGTGGTGGCCGGAGACTTCGACGCCCGGGGCTACGAGATCGTCGTGGACGGTGCATCTAGGTGGCGTATCGTCAAGACTGAGACGGTCGCGCCCGGTGCGACCAAGATCATCCACTTCCTGGGGGTCGTGCAGTGAGTGTCACCTTCGCAGAGGCACGGGATCAGATGAGCCGCCAGGTCTACACAGCCTGGAAGACGGCCAATCCGACCTACCCGATGCTCTTCGAAGACCGCCCGGGGGATAAGCCCGGAACGTCCACTCCTTGGGCCAGGGTTTCCATCCGTCACAACCAAGGTGACCAGGAGGCCCTTTCCAACCCAATCGGACAGAACCTGTTCTTCCGTGACGGACTTTTGACGGTCCAGATATTCACTCCCATGGGGGCGGGGCTACACTCTGCGGACACCCTCGCTAAAGTGATCGCCGACGCACTCGAAGGCCGGTCAACACCGGGCGGCGTGTGGTTTCGTCGTGTCCGTATCAAGGAGATCGGCCCCGACGGTGCATTCTTCCAGCTCAACGTTATCGGTGAGTTCGAGTACAGCGAAGCTAAATAAGAGGACCCGCTCCAATGGCATTGGTCAACAAGATCGACAGTAACGTCTCCGGCCTCCGCTATGCCGAGGAGAGCGCGGTACCTAAGGTGCTCCCCGGCTCACCGGTCTGGTGGCCCCTCGAGCCCAACAGCTACAAGGACTTCGGTGGACAGGTCACCACTGTCGCTCGTAAGCCCATCTCTGACGACCGCCAGAACAAGAAGGGCGTTGTGACCGACTTGGAAGCCGGCGGCGGTTTCCAGATGGACATGACCTACACCAACCTTCAGGACCTCCTGCAGGGCTTCTTCTACGCGGACCACCGCAAGAAGCCGGAAGTTGGCGGCTACGGCCTCGACGTGTTCACGTCGGTCGCTACCTCTGACGACAGCTACAACGCGGCCTCTGGCCTCGCATCGTTCGTCGCGCGCTCGCTGATCTTCGCCTCGGGCTTCACTAACCCCGGCAACAACGGCCTCAAGCAGGTCGCCACCGCTGCCTCTGGTAAGATCACGGTCACGACCAACCTGACCGACGAAAGCAACCCGCCCTCCGGCGCGAAGATCGTGCAGGTTGGCTACTGCTTCAACACCGGCGACCTCGACGTTGACATGAGCTCCGGTCTCCCGATCCTTACGTCGACCTCGCTCGACCTCACGACCCTGGGTCTCATCCCTGGCGAGTGGATTTTCCTTGGCGGCGACGCAGCCGGCACGGGCTTCACCAACGCGACCAACAACGGCTGGAAGCGCATCAAGACGGTTGAAGCTGGTGCGATCACCCTCGACAAGTCGACCGGCACGATGGTCACCGAGGCCAACACGACGGCCACGGTCCACATGTACTTCGGTCGCCTCCTCATCAACGAGGTCGGCACGCTCATCAAGCGCCGCACCTACCACCTTGAGCGCACCCTCGGCGTTCCGGACACGTCGAACCCCAACGACGTCCAGTCGGAATACATCATCGGCGCCGTGCCGAACGAGATCGCGCTGAACTTCGCGACGGCCGACAAGCTGACCTGCGACCTGACCTTCCTCGGCATGGAGCACGAGCTCCGTGACGCGACGACGGGTCCGAAGGCTGGTGCTCGTCCCGACCTCGTGCAGACGACCGGCTACAACACTTCGTCGGACGTCAGCCGCGTGAAGATGAGCGTCGTCAACCCGGCGACCGCTACGCCCGACCCGCTGTTCGCCTACATCACTGAGGCGACGGTCACCATCAACAACAACGCCCAGATGAACAAGGTCATCGGGACCATGGGTGCCGCCGACATCACGGCCGGCAACTTCGAGGTCTCCGGTACGATGACCTGCTACTTCACCACCACGGACGCCCTCCAGGCGGTGAAGGACAACGCATCGGTGACGCTGGACATGATCCTCGTGAAGGAGAACACCGGCGTCGTGATCGACATTCCGCTCCTGGTGCTCGGCGAAGGTCGCGCGCAGCTGGAAGCTGACCAGCCGATCACCCTCCCCTTGGGCTTCGATGGTGCGAAGTCGCCATTCGGCTACACGCTGAGCATGGGCTTCTTCGACTACCTGCCTTCGGCGGCTGACCTCTAAGACGGAATGGCCTGGACGACGCGGCGCTCGTCCAGGCACTTCCTAACGGGAGACGCGCCGCATTCAAACAGAAGCAAGGTGAGTTATGCAGGACATCTATGGTGCGTTCAAGACCGACAAGGGTCTTGAGCAAGCAGGCGTCTACCTCGATTACGGCAAGTTCCGCGTGAAGGTCGCCCGAGCAGGAGGCGCCAACAAGGCCTTCCAGCGGCTCCTCGAAGCGAAGCTCCGGCCGTATCAGCGCGCGATCAAGACCGAGACGATCGATCCCGAACTGGCCGAGAAGATCATGTTGGAGGTCTACTCCAAGACGGTCGTGCTCGCTTGGGAGACCAAGGTGAAGAATGAGGAGACCGGCGTGGAGGAGTGGAAGCCGCTCATCCAGACTGTCACCGGCGAACTGGTCAAGCCCTCGCCCGAGGACATTGCGGACATCTTCAAGGCGCTCCCCGATCTCTTCGCGGACATCCAGGACCAGTCCAATAAGGCTGCGGTGTTCCGTGAGGAAATCCTCGAGGCCAACTCGGGAAACTAGTCGATTACCTGCTCTACACGCTGGAGCAGGGGCCAGTCGAGGCGCAGATCATCAAGGCGTGCATGCGGGAGAAAACCCCGCTGCCCACCAAGATCGCAAATGCGCCGGAACTGCGCTTGGGCTTGGAGCTGTACTTCACGGCCTTCCTGGAGCTTATGACTTCACGGACGGGAGCGGGAGACGGCCCCATTGCGTGGACTACCATAGCGGAGTATGCTAAAGCCAATCAATTCGACGAGGTTCAGGCCGAGGACCTTCAGTATCATATCGTCCGAATGGACGCTGCATACCTGAAGTGGCTAAGGTCGAAAGCTCCGCAGCCCGCTGCGAAGTCACCGAGGAAGAAGTGAATGGCCACTCTGCAGCAGTTCGCCCAAAGGATCAGGCAGCATGCACGCACGGCGGAACGGAATGTCGGGACAACCGTCATCCGTACCGCCGGCGCTATCCTGTCTACAGTGATCCCTGCGACGCCGGTCGACACCGGTCGCGCCCGCGGCAACTGGCAGGTCTCCATCGCCAACCCGATCATGACCCCTCGTGAGCGGCTTGATCGCACGGGCCAGTCCACCATCCAGGAGGGCATCGGTCGCGCGCAGTCTCGCCGTCCGGGTCAAGACATTCACATCTGCAACAACGTGCCATACATCGGGATGCTGAACGCCGGCTCGTCCAGCCAAGCTCCTGCGGGGTTCGTGGAGCTGGCCGTCCAGGCTGCCATCCGCAACATTCGCGGCGCACGGATCGTGGAGGGCTAAATGGCAGTCAATGAACGCATTCAGATCACGGTCTCCGAGACCGGCTCGCGTACTGTGCGCCGGAACCTCGAGGAGATTGGGACCTCTGCACGCACTGCCGCAAGCGGTGTTGGGTTGCTGCAGGCTGCTCTTGCCGCGCTGACCTTCCGTGGTGCTGCGAACATCATCGACAGCTACACGCGGATGCAGAACAAGATCGCGACCGTCACGAAGTCGCAGGCGGAGCTGAAGGCCGTCACAGAGCGACTGTACGAGGTCTCGCGCAACTCCTACCAGGGCATCAACACGATCACCGACGCCTACTTCCGGTTCAACGGTGCCCTCGAGAAGATGGGCTATTCGCAGAACCAGGTCATCGACCTGACCGAGACGATCTCAAAGGCCTTCGCCGTCGCCGGCGCAAGTGCAGACGAGACCGAGCGCGCAATGGTGCAGCTCGCGCAAGGCTTCTCGAAGAACAAGCTCCAGACGCAGGACCTCAAGGCTGCGATGGAACAGGCGCCCTATGTCATCCAGGTCCTTGCCAAGAACCTGGACATCGCGGGCTACTCCGCGCAGCAGGCCGAGTTTGCGCTCTACGAATTGGCTGAGCAGGGCAAGCTGACAGGCGAGGCCATGTTCAAGGCCTTCATGCAGGCCCGCAAGGAGATCGAAGAGAAGTTCGCAAAGACCATGCCCACGATCGAGCAGGGCTGGAACATGCTCACGCAGGCCTTCAACCGCTGGATCGGCGCTGCCGCCAATGGTAACGGCACCGCGTCCATGCTCTCCAGGGGTCTGCTCACGCTCGCCGACAACTTCGAGAGCCTCGCAGGCTACATCAGCGCAGCACTTGCCGGCGTCCTCGCATGGGGTGCCGCTCGCGCACTCATCACCGGCCTGACGGTCCTCGTCGGCGGCTTTGGGTTGTCGTTCGCAGGTGTCATCGGACTGGCAGCAGCTGCGGCCGCAGCGGTCTACAGCTTTGGCGGCAACGTGAAGCTCGCCGGTGCCGAGACGCTGACTTTGCGTGGTCTCATGACCCAGACCTGGGAGAGCGGCAAGCAAGTCGTCTCCGAATGGGCACAGAACATCCAGGCGAAGCTGCCGGCTGTTGGCACGCTGATGAAGAAGGTCTTCAGCACGGACATTGACCTGTCGCTGAAGAACGTCCTCAAGAATGCGTATGAGGTTGCGCAGAAGCTCGGTGTGTACTTCACCGCGGCTGCACAGACGTTCGTCGACAGCTGGCGCGAAATCCCCGGCGCGCTCTACGACATCATCGTGATGGCCATGAACAAGGTCACCCAGATGGTGGCACAGGGCCTCAACACGATCTACAACTCCGTGACCGGCTTCGTGAACAAGCTCATTGGCACGCAGTTCGAAGAGCTGCGCTTGGGTGGTATGGACGCGAAAGTGACCGGTGCGGCCCAACGCATCGCCGGCAAGTTCGTGGAGAACGTCAACAAGGGTATGGCTGAGCTCGCACCCGCGGGTCAGGTCATCGATGACTTCTACAAGAAGGCCGAGACCAACGAGGCGAACTACATCGCCCAACAGAAGGCTGGATTGGCTGAACTCGAAGCTGCTCGCAAGGGTCTCGATGCTGCACGCCCCGATCGTCGTCCTGAGATCAGCGGCGAGCTGCAGGGCTACCTCGACAACCTCGAGAAGGAGAAGGCTGCGCTCTCGCTTGTCAACGACGAGTACCGCATCCGCCAGGCACTGATCCAGTTCGAGAAGCAGAACAACGTGGAGCTGGTCGGCCAGCAGCGCGCACTGTTCGAGAGCTCGACGGCTGAGCTCCTGCAGATGCAGCGCAAGCACGACCTGCTCGAGGAGATCAAGCAGCCCTACACGGACTTGCAGTACGGAATGCAGGCTCTCAACCAGTTGGCCGCTGACGGCTCCATCACGATGGGCGAGTACAACGCTAAACTGGACGAGATGAAGCTCCGCTACCTCGAAGCCCTTCCGGCCGCGCAGACCTTCACCGAAGGCCTTGGGCGCCAGATGGAGATCATGCAGCTCCAGACCAAGAACTCGATGGGCATCCTCGGCACCGAGATCGGCAAGATTTTCGGACCGGGTGGCTCGCTCGTGAACGGCGTGGCCGATGCGGTCGCGCAGTCCGTCGTGTTCGGCAAGAGCTGGAAGGATCAGATCAGGCAGGTCGCGCAGTCGATCCTCAGCCAGCTCATCTCGGCCATCGTGAAGATGGGCCTGAACATGGTTATGAACCAGGCGCTGAACGCTGCCATGGGTGCGGCATCTACTGCCCAGGGCGTCGCGCAAGCCGGTGCGCTCACGGCTGCGTACACGCCTGCCGCTGCGATGGCGTCTCTTGCAACTGGTGGCACAAACGCCGCGGCCGCTGGCGCAGGTATCAGCTCGGTCTTCAGTATCCTGACCTCCCTCGTTGGGTCGATTGGCATGTTCAAAGAAGGCGGCTACACCGGCCCGGTTGGCACCAATCAGGTCGCCGGTATCGTCCACGGTCAGGAATTCGTCGTGAACGCCCAGGCCACGAGGAAGCACCGTGCCACGCTCGAAGCGCTCAACGCTGGTCGTGACCTCGGCACGCAGGTTGTCGCTCCGCCGCCGGCTCCGGTGTCAGTGAACATCACAAACGAAATCCCCGACGCGGCCTTCGAGGCTCGTGCGCTGAACGAGAGCGAGGTCGAGATCATTGCACGTCGCGTGGTCCGCCGTGAGGCTCCCGAGGTGTTCGCATCCGACATTCGCAACCCCAACAGCCGCAGCGCGAAGGCAATTAGCTCCAACACGATGGCCACCCGGAGGCGCTAATGACCGTCAAGCTGCTGCTCACACCGGACCAGGACGGTTACACGGTCGAGGACCCGGACAGCGTTGTGGCCACAAAGGTAGACGGCGGACCGCCGCGCTATCGTCGCGACTACTTTGACGCGTCCCTCAAGGTCGAGGTGACATGGACCTGCACGCCCGACGAGTACCAGTACCTGCGAGCCTTCTACAACTACGTGAACAAGGGCGCTGATCCGTTCCTGCTCGACTTGCTCATCAACACACCGACGCTGCAGACCTACGTCTGCCGGTTCAAGCCCGGCACCTTTAAGCTCACGTCAGTCAAGGGCTACATGTTCAAGGTGAAGGTCACCCTTGATGTGCAACCCAACGACGGCGGGGTCGACTTTGCCTCGATCGTTGAGGACTTTGTGCAGCCGCCGTACGAGGCACCGCCGCCGCCTACCGACTGGGGAGTGGAATAACCCGCCATGATGCGCCTCGCACTAGCACCGGACCAGGAAGGCTACTCGGTCGACTGGGGCGAGACGGCCGTGGCTTCCAAATTGGAAGGCGGCCTGTCACGGCTCCGTCGCGACTATACGGGCAAGCCTGCGAAAGTGCATCTCCAGTGGACGTGCACTCCGCAAGAAGCCGAGTACATGCAGACCTTCTATCGCATTGTGATGGAAGGCACCGAACCGTTCGAGATGGACCTGCTGATAAGCGCGCCCACGTTGACGCGTCACGTCTGCCGGTTTATCCCTGGCACGTTCAAGATTGCCGGCGTAAAGGGCGCGGACATCTTCCGGATACAGGCACAGGTTGAGGCCTCCCAGCTCGTCTACGATGAAGCCTTTGATGAAGGTCTCGTGACGACTTTTGAGGGCTTCGGCGTTGAGGGAAGCAGTGCATATTCACTGCTCGCCACCATCGTCAACGTCAACATGCCGGCCAACCTTAAATGAAGAACTACGACCACGTGAAGTTCAGCTGGCGGAGCTATAACTGCGCGCACTTCACCCGGGAGGTCTGGCTGGACCTCACCGGTGTGGACCTTGGGCTCCGGGTACCAACGGACATCAGCAGGCAGACGATCATGGACGCCTTCGAATTGGGCGAACGTGAGGTCGTCGGCAGGCTCATCCGAGAGATACCTGAGGCAACCGATCCCTGCCTGGTGTTGCTGTCACCGGGCGTCCGGTGTGTCCCGCACTGCGGGGTGTACGTCAATGGGGCGCTCCTACATTTGCCCAAGGGCGGTAAGGTAGCACACCAAAAACTGGAAGACGTTATGGAACAGGGCGGCTTCAAGTCCGTCCGCTACTTTAGGTGAACTAGCCATGATGGCAGGCGGCGAAGAGGCCCAAGCAAAGGCCAAGAGCATCTACGACACGGTGCCGGTCGACCAGCAGGAAGTCGCTCGTGTTCTCGCGATTAACCCTAGCCTCACACCAGCGGCGGCAGCGGCAGCGATCAACCCGATCCTCGCACCGTACTCTCTTGGGTTTACGATCACCGAGACGGACATTGACATCTTCCGCTCGCAGCGCTATGTCAACTACTTCCTGAACTCCCGGTCGTCGGTTGCACAGTTGGAGACTGTCGAGATTGCTCATCCGGCGTTCAGCAAGACCTACCGCATCGTGCGAAATGCGGCCGCAGGTATCACGGCCACGCTGGAGACCGGCGGCACGGCCATATTCGAATACTACCCCCTCAAACTGGTCCCGCAGCACGCGCGAGACGACCTCGACCACTCCATCTCGGTCACGTTCGGCGATCTTGGCGAGGTCCTGCCGATTGAGCTGGATCGTGTGATGAACTACCCGCAGGGCCTCCAGATCAAGCCCACGGTCAAATATCGCATCTATAGGTCTGACGACCTGTCTGCCCCATTGTACGGGCCGCTGCTCCTCGAAGTCGAGGCCTTCACCTTCAACAAAGAAGGCTCCACGTTCGAGGCCAAGGCACCGTCGGTGAACTTGACGCGTACGGGCGAGGTCTACTCGTTGACGCGGTTCCCCGCGCTGAAGGGCTTCCTGTGACAAACCCGATCGAAGTCGGAAAGTATCTCGGCAGGGAGTTCCACTGGCGGAACTACAACTGCTGGGACTTCATCCGCGACGTGTGGCTCGACCACTGCGGCGTGGACTTGGGTCGTCGTACCCCTGACAGTATCACGACACAGGACTTCCTCAAGGCCTTCTCTGGGCAGGAATTCGACGTCCACAATAGGATCGTCCACCAGATTGCCCAGCCGGAGGAACCGTGCCTCGTCTATATGTCGAGGCCGAATAGCCTAAGCCATGTTGGCGTTTGGGTGCAGGGGCGGTTGCTCCATCTACGTCCGCGTGGTAACGTCGTGCATGAAGACTTCGAGTTGGCGTCCATCGGCTTTCCCGAGATCAGGTTCTACAAATGAGCAAGACCCGCCGCGTCATCATCTCCAGGAACCCCCTGGAACCGACAGCCTATGAAGTCTACGATGACGTCACGCATGTCCGTGAATTCTTGATGGACCAGTTCAAGAGCTGGCCGGATACCGCGCGGATATATTTCCGTGAGGTGAGCCAGGTCACTGACGTCACTCCGCACGATGAGGCGACGATCAATCGGCTGGAGGACATTGAGGACGATCTGTTCGTGATCGTCTACCCAGAGGGCATCATCGCGCTGGTGCTCATCCTGGTGGTCGTTGTGGCGGTCGTGGCCGTCGTGGCCATGGCCAAGCCCAAGGTCCCGGATACGTCCCTGCGCAACCAGCAGGACACGTCGCCGAACAACGAACTGTCTGCACGAACCAACCGTGCGCGACCCAACTCGCGCATCCCTGACATCTATGGCACGGTCCGATCAACGCCGGACATGATTGCCCAGACCTACAACTACTACGAAAACAACCGCAAGGTTGAAATCGGCTACATGTGCATCGGGCGCGGGGAATACCAAATCCATGACGTCCGCGATGCTGACACGCCGCTCATCCAGATCGCTGGTTCGTCCGCGCAGTTCTACAACCCGAACCAGTCGCCGAACTCGGGTCACTCGCCATTCTACACCATTGGCACGCCAATCACCGACAACCTGTATCGCGCGAAGAAGCTCGAGCAGGTCGTTGGTCAGGAGACGCGCCCGCCGAACTCCGCGAGTGCTCGGGCCAAGAGCACTGCACCCTTCAAGTTCCAGTACCCCGACCGCATCTACAACTCGGTGGGCTTCAACTTCGTGGACCGCTTTGCGGCCGGCGACCGGATTTATCTGCAGAACGTCGCATGGGCCGGCGTGACGAACCCGATCACCGAGACTGCTGTTGCGCGCTATGTGAACGGTGGGTATGTGGAATGGCAGTCAGGCGACCCGCGCAACAACTTCCGTGTGGGTGACACGCTACAGATCAGCAGTTCGTCGGTCACGGCGTATAAGGACCCGTTCAACGTCACGCGGACCATCAGTGCACGGTTCCGCGACAATGGCCGCATCTACTTTGACGGCGCCGGAGTGAATGAACCCGTGGAGGACGGCTACGACTTCCGCGCGAGCAAGGACTTCACGATCACCGGTGCGACCTTCACCTACAACTTCTCGGGCACCTATACGATCACGGGCAAGACGACGGCCAAGCTGACGCTGGACAACCCGTCTAGTGTGACTTCTGCATGGAATGCAATCAACGGGAACACCGGCTACGCGACCATGACAGTCGGGGGCATCAGCCGCACTGTGCGCTTTACGGCCGCTGGTGAGATTGAGCTGCAGTCCGGCAACTTCAATGATATTGACTTCCCGACGGTCACCACGGTCACGGTCTCCGGCGCCGGTGCAACCTTCACCACGAACCTCAATGGCACCTATCAGTTCACAAGCACGAACTCCGGCGCCAACTATTGGGTCCTCGACAACCCCTCAGGTGTCACGGCCGAATGGAATGAGATCAACGGCTATACCGACTACGTGACCATCACGATCACGCAGACGCACTCGACGGACACAGAAGTCGTGAACTTCGATGGGACCTACACGATCTCGTCGTTGACGGCGACACGCATCTACCTGTCCAACCCGCAATGGGTCAACGGGAACTGGAACAACCTTGCCGGCTACGTGAACGATCGCACGGAGTACAACAACAACGACACCTTCTACGTCGGCTCACCCTACCGCAGCATCAATCTGAACGGCACCTACACGATTGTGTCGGTCAGCCTCTACGAGATCATCCTGTCCAACCCGGCGCTCGTGAAGTCGGACTGGCTCGTGCTCGACTACCTGCCCGGCGACGAGTTCTCTGACGACAACGCGTACATCGCAACCACCGGTGGCAACTGGATTGGGCCGTTCTTCATTGACGAGCCCAACTGCACACGCATCATCTCATCCTTCCAGGCACCCAACGGGCTGTACAAGGACGACGGCAAGAACCAGACCCGAGCGCAGGTCCAGGTCGAGATGCTCTGCTATCCGGCGGACGCAAACGGGTATGCCACGGGAGCAGCGCCGTTCCTACGACAGCTGACACTCACTGGCTCGGCGGTGAACAAAGACATCATCGCCATGTCGATGAGCTTCGGCCTCCCGTCGGGCAACCAGGGGCGACAGATCATCTACGCCCGCCGCACCACGCCCAAGGACACGGAATTCGAAGGACAGGTCGTCGACACTGTGAAGTGGGAAGAGGTCTACTTCCTTTCGCCAGAGACCAAGACGCACTTCGGCGACGTCACAACGGTGTTCACGAAGACCTACGCGACTGGCGGCGCCTTGGCGCTCAAGGAGCGCAAGCTCAACTGTCTTGTGACGCGCAAGATACCGATCATCACAGGCTGGACGGGCACGTTCCCGAACCTCACCCCAGTCTATGCTGCAGACAAGGCCGCGACACGCAATGCATTCCAGATATTCTGCGCGCTGTCGACGGACCCCTTCTTCGGCAAGCGGGAAATCTCAGAGATCGACACCTACAACATCAACGCGGCCCTCTCACAGGTCTACACCTACTTCGGTGGGACGACCTACGACGTGACCGAGTTCTGCTATACGTTTGACAACACGAACATCAGCTACGAGGAAGCCGCCCAGGCCATCGCGAATGCGGTGTTCTGCACTGCGTACCGCCAAGGCTCCAAGATCAAGTGGCGCCCTGAGATTGCCACGCAGCAACCCGTACTGATCTTCAACCACCGCAACAAGCTCCCGAACACCGAGACACGCACTGTCCGCTTTGGGTCACAGAATGACTACGACAGCATCCAGCTCGAGTGGATCGACCCGGCTGACGACAGCGTGGCCACATACTTCATTCCAGAAGACCAGTCTGGCGGCAAGCCCAAGAAGGTCGAGACGATCGGCATCCGCAATATCACGCAGGCCACCTACCACGCATGGCGCTCGTTCTATAAGACCAAGTTCCAGAACGTGGCCATCGAGTTCCAGTCCACGCAGGAGGCTGCAACGCTGGTCACGAAGGACCGTGTGCTCGTGGCCGACAATACCCGCGCCGACACGCAGGATGGCGAAATCTGGGGCCAAGACGTACTCCAGCTGACGCTCAGCCAGGAGGTCACATTCCAGTCCGGGCGGAACTACACGATCTTCATCCAGCACGTTGACGGCTCGGTTGAGGGCATCCCGTGCACGCCTGTGGCCGACAACCTGAACATCCTCAAGAACTCCTACCTGCTGCAGGATGGTGGTATCCGCTTCCCGGTTGTGGCCGATGCCGGCAACTTCAGTGTTGGGGACGTCGTCAAGCTCAGCGGCACGTCGGTCACCGACCCCGTGAATGGCTCGCTGAACTTCGACGCCGAGGGCTACATCGTCAGCGAGGCCAATGCCCTGACTGGCATCATCCGGTTCTCGAACGCGCTCGACATTCGCCCCTCGTGGTCACTGATCTCCGTAGAGGACGGGCTGTTCCGCGTCAACGTGCGCCTTGAGAGCTCGCGCAACGCAAAGCGCCGTGTGAACCTCGCATACGCGCCGCGGGCGCCGTTGTCTCTTGACCCGGCCAACTTCGCCAAGGCGACGTACATCCTCCGCTCGAACGCGGAGATCGCCCCGCAGGAATTTACTGTGCAGGAGACGCGCCCGCGCGACAACTACACCTACACGGTCTCGCTCGTCAATCACGACGCCCGGTACTACTACCTGGACGACCTCGAGTTCTGGATGAACTTCGATGACGGCACCTTCCGCGATGCGTCCGCTCGTGGCCATGTCCCGTACATCTCCACCGCCGGTGGCAAGGCCCAGATTGCGACGGATGGGACACGCGGTGTCTGCTACTACAACGCCACGAACTCCACAGCGGCCTGGATCAAGTGCGACGACCTCATCAGCCACCGGGGCAGCTACACTAAGGCCTTCTGGATCAAGCAGGGCGCTGGCTTCGACAGCTATTTCCTGTCCAACATCTACGAGGCCTTCCGCGTAAACAACAACAACCGCATCATCGCCGGCCATGACACGGGCGTCGGCGGCACCGCGGGTCTATCGAGCGTCACCTGGCCGTCATCGGACGGACAATGGCACCACGCCTGCTGCACGTATGACGCTGCCACGCAAATCCTTTCGGTGTATGTTGATGGGATTAAGAAGGCCCAACGGATTAACGTACCGCCCCCGTCTGTCGGTGCAGCACTGCAGCCGGTTGGTCTGAACTCGTCTGGTGTCCCGCATCCTTGGGCAGACGACATCCGCTATTGGCGCCGGTGCTTTACCGAGGCACAGGTGCTTGAACTGTACAACGCCACGAAGTGAGGATAGACCATGGCAGTTATTAGCCGCGCCGAGCTGGAATACGCACAGCGTGACGTCAGCGACCTCGGCAAGATCGTCAACGG
Organism: Gammaproteobacteria bacterium; assembly: GCA_036796405.1. GTDB lineage: Bacteria > Pseudomonadota > Gammaproteobacteria > Pseudomonadales > Pseudohongiellaceae > CAILUG01. Next base: position 23,994 of record DAIRDB010000015.1, read on the forward strand.
CGCTGCGGACGTTGCCAACCCCGGCAAGCCTGCCGGTACGGTTACGACCCGCCTTGGGCTCGTGGTCAAGACGCTGGCCAAGGTCGTGGCTGACGGCACCGCGGTCGTCGAAAGCCTGCTCACGCCGCTCGTCTATGAGACCTATGCCGCAATGATGACCGACAAGGATGCCGTCGCCAGCGGTGTCCTGAAGGTCAAGGCTGGCCAGACCTGCTACAACCGCGAGACCACGCAAATCTACATTCTGACCTCGGTTGTGGTTGAAGGCGAAACAATCCGCTCATGGGATCAGGTCTCCGACTTGTCGAAGGCGGCCTCTGCAAGCTTCGATGAGCTGCTGCTGCGCAGCTCTGCCGTCGGTCGTATGTCCGTCGACGACTACGAGTTCATGCGCCAATACGATCGCTTCCTCGAAAAGGATGCCGCGCGGCGCATGTTCATCAAATGGCCTGGCAAGAGCACAACTGGCGAGGGCCTTGCCAAGGTGCTCAATGGACCGTCGGCGGCTGCATGGTCCGCAAACCCGTGGGGTCAGGAAGGTGTTGACTTCGGGTGCCCCACTGAGCTTGGGCCTTCGCTGAAGGCCGGCAACACGCATCCAGCGTGGACAACCCCTGCACGTATCCTCATCAAGCCGGATACAATCAAGGAGGTCGACGGTTACAACATCGTCGGCATCGTAAACGTCAACAACGCGGTGACCGAGGCGGTGCATATCCGCAATTCCATCATCGACTGTCAGCTGCTCTACCTGACGCCGATCCAGACGGATACGCAGTTCGCCCCGATCCATGTGGACCACTGTACGATCCGCAACTATGCCGCGCAGGGGCACAACCTCTACCGCGGCACCGTTCGCAACTGCCTCTTCGAGATCAGCCGAGCTGACGGTATGAAGGGCGACATGCTCTTTGGTGGTGTCATCTACAACAACCTTGTCCGCCGCTTGGGCCAGATCGACCTGTCTGCACACGGTGACGCCATCCAGTGCCAGCAGTCCAACGGCATGCGCCTCATCGGCAACACGTTCTACATGCCCGGCACTGGTTCGACGTACGACGAAGGCACCTATGGGTCAACGCAGTGCCTGCGTATTGTGACTGAGAACAACATCTGCTCGCACAATGATCTTCTGGCGGTGGGCAACCTGCTTGTCGGCGGCGGTTACACCATCGCCGTCCGTTCGCGCTACTCGAACGGTGAGACGTCGCGCGTCCAGAACGTCATCCTGGCGAACAACGTCCTTGGCGGCCCGACCTACCATCTCTACGGGCACATCACGGACGAGCACAGCGACAGCGTGTCGGTCGGCATCATTCGCAACGTGCTCTTCCACAACAACTTTGACATTGCCGGCAACCCAATGTCCTTTGCCGGCATCAACCAGAATGGCATCTGGCACTACAGCAAGGAACACGCATCGCCGCTGTTCCTGGAGCTCGGCAAGCGCTGGGGCTACCTGGACTGGAATGGTGACCTTGCCCCAGGTGTCATTAGCCGCACTGAAGCGTCGGACGCTACCATCGGCACGCTTCCGTAGGCCCCCGGCTCCCGGTCTGACGGGTCTCCGCTAGGATGTTCTTGTGAGCATTCGCGGAGACCCCGATGGCCGAGGAAACACCCTTCACGCCGTACCAGATACAGCGCGTCCTCGGCGTCACGGTAGACGGCAAGTGGGGGCCCGAAACTGAACGGGCAGCTCGCAAGTTCCTCGGCGATCCCAAGGACAATACGAACCGACCCTGGACGGCGAAGCGCCTGATCTTGGGTGTTCAGCAGAAAATCATGAAGGACGCAGGCATCGACGTCAAGGTCGATGGTCTGCCCGGCGGTGAGACCTGGACCGCATTCGAGAAGTGGCGCAGCCTTGCGGTTGATCCCGTTATGGAGCTGCACGCCGCTCAGAACGGTGAGACAATTGCCGCTCCGATCGAGGCTTCGCTGCTCGACTTCGACATCTTCAAGAAGCTGTGGGACTGGCTGCGCTCGGGCTACGACAAGGAACCCGCGCCAGTCGTGGTCGAGAAGCCCAAGATTGGGCCACGCGGCCAAGAGAAGCCAATCAAGCCTCCAGTGCTGCAGCCAACGACATGGCCGCGCCAGAAGGACGTCGTGGCCTTCTACGGCGTGAACGGGAATGTGCCGCTGTATCGGGTCGAGTGCCCCTGGCAGCTGGAACTGGCCTGGGACCCGAACACGAAGGTCAACAGCATCGTCATCCACGCCAAGTGCGCCCAGAGCCTTGATCGCGTCCTGAAGGCCCAGATTGCTCACTACAGCGAGGCTGGCCTCCGGAAGCTCGGCGTGCACAAGTACGGCGGCTCCTACAATAACCGCCGGATGAGAGGGTCAAACGCCTGGTCGATGCACGCCTACGGCTGCGCAATCGACTTCGACCCGGACAACAACCAGCTCAAGTGGGACCATTCACGGGCTCGTCTGGCCAAACCGGATGCCGAGGCCTGGTGGAAGATTTGGGAGGCCGAAGGTTGGACCTCCCTAGGACGCGAGCGCGACTTCGACTGGATGCACGTCCAGGCAGCGAGGTTGTGATCGAGTTGAAAGTTCAACCTTAAGCATAGGAGGAGACGCATGGTCGACCGGCCAGGATGGCACGAAATAGAACGTCCACCCAGGTTCATCCCATGGAACGGCTCCCGTCTCGGACCAATACGAGGGGCGCGTACTTTCCGCCCACCCGGCTAGTGCCGGTGACCAACGGACCCAGGGGCCCCCGGGCTTCTGGGTCCTTCCATTTGGCATAGTATCCACATAACGATGGAGCTACACGATGTTCGGTTTCCCCTATATCCGGGTCGGCATCCTGACGGTCCTGGCGCTTGCCGCCTGGTACGTCTACGGATGGGGTTCGGAGATCATTAGCAACTATGGCGCGATGGCAGCCAAGATCGAGAAGTTGGAGCGTGACAACCTTCTGATCTCGACCCGGGTGGCATCCTACCAGACGCTAATGGCCAGACGAGACGCCGCGATCGAGGCCTCGAAGTGCAAGGCGCAGATCAAGGACTGGATACGCAACCCGGACAAGATACCCACCAAGTGGGACCCGTTCAACCAACTGAGCAAGTGAGGAAGTACCATGGAGAAGATCAAGGAAGTCTGGGGCTGGCTCGTCGGCCTCATTGGTTCGGATTGGGCAGTCGCCGTCGTGGTGCTGTTCGTCCTCTCGCTGTTTGAGCCCATCCTGGCAGTTGTAGGCGGCGGTCTCTACGTCCTCTACAAGCTTGGCAAGCTCGACAAGATCATCGCCAAGGTCAAGGCTAAGGTCTTCGGCGAATAAGCATCCGCATCGGTTCATCTGAGGGCCCCAAGCATGAACCCCAACCCTTCACCCTTTCAGCAGCTGTTTGGCGAGCTGGCCTGGGTCATCCTGGCTATGATCGGCGGAGTTGCCCGTTATCTTGATGGGCATATCCGCGGAACTGTCTCGTTCAAATGGGGCCTAGCTGCTACCCATGCGCTCGTCTCCGGCTTCTCGGGCTACATGGTTGCACAAGTCGCGTTGAAGCTGCAGCCCGATTGGGCCCTGATCGCCGCCGGCGTCGGTGGCTACCTTGGGACCCAAGGACTGGACTTCATCTCGGCGGTCCTGAAACAGCGCCTCGCCCCGGACGTCAAGGACGAGACGGGAGGCAAGAACAATGGATAAGCGCAGGCTGTTCTTCACCCTAGTACTCGTCTCAGGTATTGCTGGGGCGATCGCCGAAGTTCTCTTTCGCACGTTGCTGGACACACCGGCGTACGTGGACTGGTGCATTGCCGGCTCGGTCGGTTACATGGCCGCCGAGTTGACGGAACTCATCATCCTCCGTTCCAGAAAGGCAGAACCCAATGCGGAACCTAACCGTTAACCTGCAACGCCTCCACGACAAAGACCTGTGGAGCGTTCAGTGGTGTCTCGTACAGGCCTGCGTGGGCGAAATCGTCGTACACACACTCTCGGACGCGCGACCAGGCGTCGGAGCGTTCGCCGTTGTGGTAGCAATGGTGCTCCAGCTGTGGGTCATGTCACGATCCACCTACATCTGCTCGCCCGCGACGGATATGCTTGCATCCATTCCGGATGAGGAGCGCCATCACCCTGTCGCCCAGAGCATAACAATGGATGACGAGGATGGCAAAAGCACCGGACTTAAAGGCAATCCTGGAAGCCTACGGGCGATTGGGTAACAAAGCCGCGGTCGCCCGCGAGCTCGGGATAGATCGCGGCACAGTCTCAAAGAAACTCATCGAGGCTGGCGTAGAAGGTTCTCCCATATCGCAGGGTCAGCTCGGTTACTCCAAGCCGATCAGACGGCCACTGCCAGCCAAGGGATACGTGAAGCGCTACATCATCAGCTCGGCGCAGAATAACACGGAACCCCACACAAAGTTCCTGGACAACCTTGAGGCCTATGCGGCCTTCCTCCACGCGGAGATCATGGTCTGCGCGTTCTCCTATAACAAGATCGCCTATGCAAATGCGCGGCCACTTGTTCCGCGCCCCGAGGCCAAGGCTGACCCTCGAGCCAGTCTAGTCTACACCGAACGGGTCAAGCCCTACATTGTGAACATGGGCCCGCGTGAGACCCGATCGATCCTCCTTGCTCCAGACCTCTTGCTCTGCGGCGAGCTGGACATCCTTCCCACGGCCGCGGAACCGATGCGAGGCCTGGATGGCTACGGCGGCGGCACGACCTCGATCATTGTGCCCCACTCTAAGATCGCCCTCAAGTCAGTTGCTACTGCCAAGGGCGATGACCCCAAGTTCATCTACACCACCGGCACGACCACCCGGCGCAACTACATCCAGCGGTTGTCCGGGCAGAAGGCTGAGTTCCATCACAGCTACGGTGCGCTGATCGTTGAAGTGGACAGCGAGGGCTCCTGGTGGGTCCGTCAGCTGAACGCCAAGGACGATGGCTCGTTCGAGGATTGCCCCGAGGGCGCTGAAGGAACCGTCGAGGTCCGTGACGGAACTGTCCTGCAGGGTGGACGCGTCGAGGCCATCTCCTTGGGTGATGTGCACGCATCCGAGATCGACGAAGATGTGGCTCAGTCCATCTGGTCAAGTGAAGGCTGGAATGACGACTACAGCATCGTGGATGCCCTCGAGCCCAAGTACCAGTTCCTGCACGATCTCTTGTCCTTCCGGTCCCGATCGCACCACGACCGCAAGGACCCGGCGAAGATGCTGGCGAAGCACTTCTTGGGTGTTGGGCAGGACAGCGTGGCTCAGGAAGTTGCGGTCACGGCGGACATCATGCACATGGCTGCCCGGGACTTCTGCCGCCTTGTCGTGGTCAACTCCAACCATGACAGGCACGGCGAGCGCTGGATCAACGAGGCTGACTGGCGGGAGGACCCTGTCAATGCGGTCTTCCTGCTAGAGGCCCAACTGGCGCAGGCTGTCGCTATCGTGGAAGCCGCCGGTCGGGATGAGATGACCGACTGGCAGTTCCATGAGTGGGCGCTGAAGCGGGCCGGGTGTCCGGACGCATTGTTCCTGAAGCGCGACGAAGGCTTCCGCATCTGCGGGAACATCGAGTGCGGCTGGCACGGCGACGAGGGCCCCAATGGCTCACGTGGCACCACACGGGCCTTCAAGAACGTGGGTGTCCGGGTCAACAAGGGACATGACCACACGGCCGCGATTATGGACAACGTTTACTCGGCCGGCGCCTGCGCGAGGTCCTACGGCTACCAGCACGGCCCTGGGTCGCATTCTGTTAGTCATATCATCACCTACCGGAACGGCAAACGACAGATTGTTACCTACCGCAACAATCGTTGGCGCGCCGTCGGGAAGCCGGCGAAGAAATAAGCCCCAAAATCGCTCACCGGTGGCCGATTGCCCTAGGGGGTCCTGGTATCAGGGCCCCCTATCTCTTTGTCGAAACTGGCGTGAATTTGGAGACCTTTCGAGGCCACCGAACCTGTTGGGTCGGGGCTAACGACCCGGGGAGAGACGACCGAGGCCTAGTATACGCTGTTCAATCTCAGGCATCTCGGCTTGCGCTCGGGTCAATCTCGGCTTGTAAATTGAGCAAGCCCTTGAATTCGTTGCATAAGATCAGCTTTTCGACTTTTGGGGGACCCAAACAAGTTCCTAGGGATTTATGGTATTATAATCGTATATACGTTAAATCTATATGACTTGAGAATGAGTAAAACCTAAGAAAGTTGATCTCTACGAGCAAAATCAAGCACTTAGACCCGAGATGACACCCGAGCGCTGCCCGAGCAAGCCGAGATATGGCTAACAGGGAGCCCGGACACGCAAAGGGGGTTCCGATCCCCTCCTGTTGGGTCTACGTTCGGCCCCACGAACCCAAGGGAACCCTGATGACCTACCAGTTCCATTCCAAGCCCTTCGCACACCAGTCCGAGGTCTTTGACCGGACAGCTGAGCTCAAAGACTATGCCCTTTTCTGGGAGCAGGGTTGCGGAAAGACCAAGCCCACCATCGACACGGCCGCCCACCTGTTCGAGCAGGACAAGATCGATGCCCTGGTCGTCGTTGCACCCAACGGGGTGCACCGCAACTGGATCACGGACGAACTGCCAGCCCATATGCCCCTCCGTGTGATGATCCGCACACGGATGGAATACTGGCAGTCCTCGACCGCAAAGAACAAGGGCCAGCAGATGGCGATGGATCGCTTGCTCAAGTGGGACGGCCTGTCCATCCTCACGATCAGCTACGATGCCTTCATCACCGAGACCGCCCTCGCCTACCTCCGCAAGTTCTTTGTGTCCCGTCGGATCATGATGGTCATTGACGAGGCGCACAGCATCAAGAACCCAAAGGCGATCCGGACAAAGAAGATCACGAAGGCCTCGACGCTCACAACCTACCGGCGCGCACTGACAGGCACGCCGATCACCAAGCCCTTCGACATCTACGCTCAGATCAACTTCCTTGACGACCAGTTCTGGCGGTCTAAGGGCATCTCGAACTACACGGCCTTTAAGCAGTATTTCGGCGTGTGGCGGACAAGGCAGCTTGGACACAATCGCTCCTTCCAGGAGTTCGTGGAGTACAAGAACCTCGAGCAGCTGGAGAAGTGGATCGCTGAGAAGGGACACCGGCTCACCAAGGACGAATGCCTCGACCTTCCGCCCAAGCTGTACGCGAAGCGCCGGTTCGACCTTGGACCGGACTGCCAGCGGGCCTACGACAGCCTCCGCCAGACCTGCATGCTCGAGCTGTGCGGCGAGACGATCACCACGGAGCTGGCGATCACCCTCCTGCTCCGGCTGCAGCAGGTCACGTCTGGGTACATCCCCGGCAACGACGGCAAGCTGCACCGGCTCGGCGACAACGCAAGGCTGGATGCCTTCACGGAGTATGCGGAGAACATCGAGCGCCAGGCGATCGTATGGGCACGCTTCACCGATGACGTCACACAGATATGCGAGCGGCTCAACGAGATCGAGGGCAAGGGCTCCTGCGTACGGTATGACGGACAGGTCGGCGATGATGAACGCGCCAAGGCCAAGGCTGCATTCCAGGCCGGCGACGTCAAGTGGTTCGTCGGCAACCCGCAGGCCGGAGCAACAGGTCTCACCCTCGTCGGTGCCAAGCATGTGGCATACTATTCAAACAGCTTCAGGCTCATCGATCGCCTGCAGAGCGAAGATCGTGCCCACCGCATCGGTCAGACAGACCCGGTGGACTACGTAGACTTCATAGCGAACTCGACGGTGGACGAGCAGATCGTCAAGGCCCTTCGTGAGGGCTTCGATATTGCCGGCCGCCTGTTGGGTGACCAGTTAAGAGAATGGATATGATGCACAATCTCACGGCTCTCGCCGCGCTCGGCTTCTGCGCCGCAGTCGCCCTCCTCGCACCCTTCTAGATTGGACACACAATGGGCAGAAAAAAGACGAAACAACCACGGGTCTTCGTGGTACAGTCCCAACTGTTGAAAGATGGGCTTCCGAAATATGACCTCACGCCGGCAGAAGAATATGGCGAGCTGGTCTACCTTCTCGGTCATGAGCACAAGCCGTGGAACACCGATGACGTGTTGACGTCTCTTAGGGACACGATGCACGACTTCGACGAGCACGACTTCCTCCTGCCGATCGGAAATCCGATGTTTATAGGTCTGGCCTCCATCGTTGCGTCCGAGGCCTCGCCAATCGTGAAGTTCCTGCTGTGGTCGGGTCGCGAGCAGCGATACCTGCCTGGTGAAGCAAACCTGGATGGAGAACCGGAATGAGCAAGACAAGAGACCTGATGAAGGCCTACGAGGACGCCGAAGGCCCTCAGCTCGGGGACAACATCCTCGCGCAGATCAGCGCCGCAGCCGACGAGCTGCAGTCCATGGACGAAGAGCTCTCGACCCTCGAGGCTGAGCTTAAGCGCAAGAAGGAAGCGCGTCGCCAGTTGGCCGAGGATACCCTCCCTAACCTCATGGAGGCTGCCGGCCAGTCGCAGGTCAAGACGCGCTCGGGTATCATCGTCACCCTCGACGAGAAGATACTTGCGAACATCTCCGAGGAGCGCAAGGAACCGGCGTTCCGCTGGCTGATCGAGAACGGACACGAGGCGCTCATCCGCAACGAGTTCAAGGTCTCCTTCCCCAAGAACACCAAGGAGGAGGCTGACAAGTTCGAGGAGTGGCTCAACTCCAACCTGTCGCGCAAGGCCAACCTTGCCCACAACGTCAACGTGCACTCCTCAACCCTGTCCTCTTGGGTGTCCGAGGAGCTGTCTGCCGGCCGTGAGCTGCCGCTGGACCTGTTGGGCGTGACACGTCGAAAGGTCTGCAAGATCAAGTGAACCCCGCGGGCGTCCGGGAAATGTCGCCCAACCGCTGGGGATCGGTCGCATCCCCTCTTTAGGAGAGCCAAATGGCGAAGTCTACTGCGCTGGCCACGACAACGGCCGACGACACCAAGTCCAAACTGCTCGCAGCCTATGGCGGCGAACAGGGCGAGACTGGCTACGAAAACCTGAGCGGAAGCGACCTGTCGCTACCGTTCCTGAACGTGCTCCAGGGCATCAGCCCGGAAGTTGCGGACAACAACCCCGAGGGTGCTCGGGCTGGTATGTTCATCAACTCCATCACCAAGGAGCTCGTTGACGGTGAGAAGCAGGGCGTGGTGTTCCAGCCCGTTCTGACCGAGAACAAGTTCGTCGAATGGGTGCCCCGTGAGAAGGGCGGCGGCTGGGTGGCCGAATACGATCCCACCGACCCCTACGTTCGTCAGGCTCAGCAGTACTCGGCCGCTCGCAATCTTGACTATGGCAAGATCGAGACCGAGAACGGCAACCAGCTCGTCGAGACGATCTACTTCTACGGGCACATCCTGGACGACAGCGGCGAGGACATCCAGGGCTTCGCAGTCCTGTCGTGCACCTCGATGAAGATCAAGCCCGCGAAGGCGTTCCGCACCGTCATGCGCACGACCCTGAAGGGTAAAATCCCGCTCTGGGGTTGGCGCACTCGCATCTTCACCGTCAAGGAGAAGAACGAGAAGGGCACCTTCCACACCATCCAGTTCAAGCCGCTCTCCGGCAACAATTGGATCGACGGGGCCCTCCTGCCCGACAGTCCGCTCTACGCCGAAGGCAAGGCACTGCGTGAGATGATCCAGGCCGGCAAGGCCAAGGTCGACTTCTCGCAGCAGGCTGGTGCGGGTACGTCCGGCGGCCACGGCGCCGACGACAGCGTTCCGTTCTAAGCGGGGAAGACCCTCCGACGAACGGACAAGGCCGCGGCAGAGCGGGGACCCTCTGCCGCGGCTCCCCTTGGGTCCCGCATCCCGGATAAAATACAATGGCAAAGTCCACCTGGTCAAACGGCCTAGGCGGCCTCATGGTCGCTTTGGGCACGGTCGGCGTCGCACTGTCGTGCATGGCCGCCTGGCTCTCGCATGTCATCTGGATCGTCAGCACGCTGGCATCTGATGCCGGTGCTACAGCAGGGCAGATTATTCTCGGTGTCATGGGCGTCCTCATCCCGCCGGTCGAAGTGATCCACGGCTTCGTCCTCTGGTTCACCTGAACCCAATGGCTTGGTCCCCCAAGCAGGAACGAGCCCTGCGGCTGGTCGACGAGTGGTTGAAAGACCCCTCGTCGCCCCAGGTCTTTCGCCTCTTCGGCTATGCCGGCACGGGTAAGACCACGCTCGCCAAGCACTTCGCGGAAGGCGTCCCAGGCACTGTCCTGTTCGCTGCCTTCACGGGCAAGGCCGCGCATGTCCTTCAGACGAAGGGCTGCGAGGGCGCATCGACAATCCATAGCCTGATCTACCACACGGCCGACAAATCGACCGCAACACTCAAGGAACTGGAAGGGGCCCTCGAGGAGCTCACAGCCCAATTGAAGGCCGCGGGCAAGGACCCTCAGTATGACAAAAAGGCTCACGAGCTGGCCGAACGTATTCGGATCGAGAAGCTCAACGCATCCAGACCGTCGTTCAGGCTCAACTTCGAGAGTCCTGTCCGAACCGCCTCCCTCGTGGTCATCGACGAATGCTCGATGGTGGACGGTAAGATGGGGGAAGACCTCCTTTCGTTCGGAACTAAAGTTCTCGTTCTGGGTGACCCTGCTCAGCTGCCTCCGGTCGGCGGCACTGGCTATTTTACGGAAGGCATCAAGCCGGACGTGATGCTGGATGAGATACACCGGCAGGCCGAGGACAATCCGATCATCCATATGGCCACTGTCGTCCGCAATGGCGTCCAGCTGTCACTTGGCGACTACGGGAGCAGTCGTGTCATCGACAGTTCTATGCTCAACGCGGAAATGGCGCTCGCGGCGGACCAGATCATCGTGGGCCGTAACAAGACGCGCTACGCCTACAACAAGCGCTTGCGGCAGTTATACAATCGCATGGACCCGCTGCCGATGCCGGACGATCGACTGGTCTGCCTGCGCAACAACCACGACATGGGGCTCCTGAACGGGGCCATCTGGCGTACGATCTCAGCTTCACCGCCGGAAGGCGATCGTGTGTGGCTGAAGCTCGAGGGAGTTGACCGCTCAGGCAAGATCGAGGTCGAATGTCACACGCATCACTTCCTAGGTAATTCCGGGGACATCCCATTCTACGAGCGAAAAGAAGCCGAGGAGTTTGACTTCGGCTACGCCCTGACCTGTCACAAGTCCCAGGGCTCGCAGTGGGATCATGTCCTCGTCATGGACGAAAGCTGGTGCTTCCGGGAAAACCGGTGGCGCTGGTTATACACCGCAATCACGAGAGCGGCCGAGAAGGTCGTCGTAGTAAGGAGCTGACAATGCACGGTCCCACACTTCCCATCTCCGAAGAGACCCACGCCGCCAAGTACCGCCAGCCCGGTGAGACCTACCGCGACAGTGTTGGGCGCGTGGCCAATGCCCTCAAGGACGACCAGCCTCACTATAGGAAGTTCCGCGAGATCATGATGGAGATGCGCTTCTGGCCGGCTGGCCGGGTGCTCTCTGCCATGGGCGCCACAAAAACCGTCACGCCGTACAACTGCTTCGTCTCGGGCACGATCGAGGACAGCTTTGTCGAGGGCGCGGGCTCGATCATGGAACGGGCCACCGAGGCAGCTGCCACCATGCGCGTTGGCGGTGGTATCGGCTACGACTTCTCCACGCTCCGTCCTCGTGGCGACATGATCCGCAAACTGGCCAGCCAGGCCACTGGCCCGATCTCCTTCATGGAAATCTACGACGCTGTGTGCCGGTGCGTCTGCTCCTCGGGTCATCGCCGTGGCGCTCAGATGGGCGTGCTGCGCATCGACCACCCGGACATCGAGGAATTCATTCGGGCCAAGCACAACCAGACGTCGCTGACTGGCTTCAATATCTCGGTCGCGATCACAGACGACTTCATGGACTGCCTGGCGGCAAACCGGCCGTTTGCACTCAAGTACGGCGGGAAGACCTATCGTGAGATCGACCCGCAGGCCTTGTGGGACACACTGATGCGGTCCACTTGGGATTGGGCCGAACCTGGTGTGCTGTTCATTGACACCATCAACCGGATGAACAACCTCTGGTACTGCGAGACCATCGCGGCGACCAACCCTTGCGGCGAGCAGCCGCTGCCGCCCTACGGTGCCTGCCTGTTGGGTTCGTTCAACATGACGAAGTACCTCCAGTCGGACGGCACGATCGACTTCGCCCAACTGAGGAAGGACATTCCGCATGTGGTACGTGCTATGGACAACGTGGTCGACCGGGCAGAATACCCGCTACCCGAACAGGGCCGGGAGGCACGAGCCAAGCGTCGTATGGGCCTGGGAATTATGGGTCTGGCGAATGCTCTCGAGCCTCAGGGACTTCCGTACGGCTCACCTGGGTTCCTGACGCTCCAAGCGCGCATCCATGAAGTGATCCGCGACGAGTGCTACAAGGCCTCGATCGAACTGGCCATGGAGAAGGGCGACTTCGCCAAGCTCGACCGCACCAAGTATTGCGACGGCGAGTTCATCCAGACGTTGCCCAAGGAGCTGATTGACGACATCCGTCGCCACGGTATCCGCAACTCACACCTCACCTCGATCGCACCGACTGGCACGATCAGCCTCTGCGCCGACAATGTGTCCTCAGGCATCGAGCCGGTCTTTGCCTATGAGTACGACCGGACGGTCATCGAGGCCTCTGGGCCACGGACGGAGACCATCCAGGACTACGGTGTCCGCGTCCTTGGGCACAAAGGCAAGCGCGCGTGTGACGTCACAGTCCAGGAACACGTCAGTGTCCTAACTACCGCAGCCCGTTACGTGGATAGCGCAGTTAGCAAGACTTGCAATATCCCCGGAGAAACCTCGTGGGAGGCGTTCAAGGACGTCTATGTTCAGGCGTATAATGGGGGTGCAAAGGGCTGCACGACCTTCCGGACGGACGGAAAGCGCGCAGGTATCCTGGTGACCAAAGACAATGAGGCACCCAGTGAGGAGGGCTTGACGTGTCAGATCGATCCGGTGACCGGAAGGAGGTCGTGCGAGTAGCCCCCAAGGTCGTCAACCTGACCGTGCACAAGAACACGATGGCCCGGCGCAAGCGACATGAGCTTGCCCGGGCCTTCCTCGATTGTTCGAAGCTCCTGTCTCAGGAGAAAAACCTCGAGGGCTTCGCCATCACTGTCATCAAGGACGGTGCCGCCGAGACGCTCATCAACCCCGGAGACATGGACCTCGACCTCTTTTGGGCTAAGGTCAGCAAGGAAGTCCGGTACTACGAGGAGACGTCTTGCGAGGACGAGGAAGACCTCGGAGACGTTTAGTCTTTTGTTAGTCATGGAATGATCCGACAGTGTACTTCCGCGGACTGCGGGCGTACAAAGAACCCACACGAACCCAAACAGAACGGAGACCAACATTATGATCCCTGCCAACCTGTCCGAGCTTCCCAACAAGGAACTGGACGTCATCTACAATCGTATGCGCTCGACACTCAACCTCGAGCCCGCAGGCAAGGCCAAGGACAAGCCCTCGGCACTCGCTCGGATCGAAAAGCTTCGCGCACAGTACGAGGCCCACATGGAAGCAATGCTTCCGTCGATCGAAAAGATCAAGAAGCCGGCCAAGGAGAAGTCATCGACCCCGCGCGGTCGTTACCGCTTCAACTACCCGGTGCAGTCGAAGATCAAGCCGCCGTCTCGCAACGGGACGAAGCTGGCCTCGATCGTCGACACCCTCGAGAGCGAGGGCATGACCTTCGATGAGGTCGTGGCCAAGATCATGGAGATCACCGGTGAGAAGGTCATCACCACCAAAGAGATGGCCGACAGCAACCGCGCTCGCAAGCGCGCAGGTGACACCGACTATGGCTTCTGCACCGACACGCCATATCGCGCGTGGAAGGAGCTGAACAACCTCGCCAAGAAGCACGGCTACGGCATGCGCTGCCTTGGTGACGGCGAACGGATTTACCTGTTCACGTCTCAGTCTGACATCGAAGCTTGGGACCGCAACAACCGTCGCTAGGAAATATGTGGCCGCGCGCTTGACCGTTCCGCGAGGTAAGATGGGCAGGTCGTTAATCAACCCACGCCACAAACTGAAAGCAGCAGGAGCGCCATGTTCGCCACCCAGAAAGAGATAGTCGATGCCTACTACGCCGACGAGGACATCTTCCCCCTCGTACGCCGCCGAACGGTGCTCCTTACCTCTTGCGTGGCCATCCCGCTCCTGCTGCTCTTTCTTTATCTCCTCTACATTGTGAAATCTGCGGTCGGCATCGACCTGTTCGAGTTCCATTTGCATGACTTGATTGCTTTTTAACCATGCCGGCGAAGTCGGCTAAGGTGGCCGGGTTTTTAGGGTTTACATCCGTTCCATTCCGGTGTAGTCTTGTAGCTACCGGATCAATCCGGGATAGAACCCAAGGAGAACCCCAATGACCGAACAGCATGCACAGCCGACGCTGGCGGAGTTAACGACCCGCTACAATGCCCTCGCACCAGCTTTGGGCAAGCCTATCCGTCGCGGTTTTTCGGACAAGAAGTCCGCCGAGGCAGCGATCGCAACACTCCTGAAGGAGGTGACCCACCTTCGAGAGGAAAGTGCCGGACGCAAGGACTACAACTATCCCACCGGAAGCGTCAAGCCAATACCCAAGGAGGACACCCTCCGTGGACGTTGCTTCCGGATGCTACTGAAGGGCGCCACGTTCGCCGAGATCATGGCGACGGTCTCTCAGTATCAGCCACAGCAGAAGAAAGGGGTCCCGTACAGGACCGACCTGCGGTATCGTACCTTCCGGCTCATCACGTCGATGCACCATGGCCTCGGCTACGGGCTCACGAAGGACGAGGAGACTGGCATCATTCGGATCGAGCAGCCGCACGGTCTCGTGGTACCAGAACAACACGGTGGACACTAATAATGCTCTGCTTCAGAGATATGTCGTTCTGCTCGTCGGATTGTACGAATAAGCTATGTCGTAGACACTTCGACGAGAAGGACCAGAAGGAGGCGGTGGCCTGGTGGGGTAGTCCCGAGCCACCCATCGCCTTCGCAGACTTCTCGGCGGGGTGTAAGGACTACACTCCACCGCAGAAGGAAACCAAATGAGCCTGCCAAAAATGCTAGTCGCTGTGTCCGCTCAGGATGCAGCGACACACCTCATTCGCGCACTGATCGATCGGGGCAAGAGCGACAAGAAGGACAAGAACGGCCGGCTGCGGCTAGTCCTTCCAGATGACTATGTGCTCATCATCGCCAACCCCACGTGGACCGCGACGGCTTTCGGCCGATGCCAGCCCAATCCCGGCTTCCGCCTTGCTAGCGCTCTGATGGAGCACAGCAAGATCAAGAACCAGAAGCTCCTCGAGCCCTGGGTGCACGATCCCTACTGGGACCAGACGGTTGGGTTCGAGCCCAAGATAGCATTCACAGACGAGGACGGTCGGGCGTCGATGCGCGCCGAGGTTGAGAACCGCGAGATCGTGTCCGACCTCCTCAGCTCAGACCTCCTCCAGCTCGGGCTGATGATGGAGCTGATGTGCGTCAAGTCCAACTTCCGCGTCGGTCGCTTGGCAGTAGCCATGTCCGGCTGCTACCTGGACGTCGACGAGCACCTTCCGTTCCTGCGGATGCTGGAGGAGGGGCATGAGCCCCGTGACCTCTACGCGGCCAAGCAACCAACCTCCGTGGTCCTCAACCAGCAGTCATTCGTTGACTTCCGGTCTGAGGTTGAGTTCCTGCTGACGGATCAGGCTCCGCCGTTCGGCTTGCGGCAACCCTGGCTTCGGCGCGTCGCACAACCGGTGCTCCGGGCAACGAAGGCCTACATTGAGGGCGACGCCAGGTGGCGTATCCACCTCGACGAGATCGCCGACACCGGCTGGCGCGAGAGCGTGTGGCAGTGGATTGCTCAGGACCTCGAGAAGCCCCAAGAGGCCGTACCTGTGAGAGGCGGAAATGCAGTCTAGACGTCATTCTATGTTGGAGGCGGTTCTCAACACCGCCTCTGGCATGATAATCTCCTTCATCGCGGCCTCGATTATCTATCCGCTATACGGCTTCCACCCGTCGGTAGCTGAGAACATCTCGATCGTGACCATCTTCACCGTCATCAGCGTCCTGCGCTCCTACATCTGGCGGCGACTGTTCAACTGGTTCCATCACGGGAGACCGTCATGCAAATCTGCAACTGCGCCGACCCTGACTGTCGTGCAAACGGGTGCCGAATACTCCGTGACCAGCAGAAGCGAGCGACTGAGCAGGAACCCTGGGTCACCCCCGCCCCTGTGACGCGCGGGTGCATCTGTCCTCCGGGCTCCGAGGCGACTTGCCAGGGCACGAACTGCCCTCGCCGGCCGTACATTTGCAAGACAACGAACAAGACGTGACAGATGGTCAAGAGAATAAACGACCCACGGAACCTCGAGCTGTTCGGGATGCAGGACCATGCACACTGCGTTCGCGGGAAGCTCAACCCCACATGGCAACCGCCAGACATGAGCCAACTGGTCCAGTGGGGCTCAGCAAAGCGCGTTGGCATCGACGTGGAGACCCGAGATGACCAGCTTAAGGACCTCGGCATTGGCGTGCGCCGTGGTGGCTATGTTGTTGGCATCAGTCTCAGCATTGAGGACGGACCGACTTATTATCTCCCGATACGCCACCAGCTTGGCGGCAACCTCCCTGAGGATGCGGTGCTCCGCTACATGCGGGACAACGCGGCCATGTTCAAGGGCTCCTACGTTGGTGCGAACCTGTCCTACGACCTAGACTACCTCTGGCAGGAGGGCATCTACTCGCCCGATGCCAAATATCTGGACGTGCAGGTCGCTGATCCCCTGTTGGGTGAATTGGAGCTGAGCTACTCGCTTGCGAATATCGCAGGCCGGTATGGTCTCCCCGGCAAGGATGAGACACAGCTGGAGGCAGCAGCAAAGGCCTTTGGCGTCCATCCAAAATCTGGCCTCTGGAAGCTGCCAGCTGAGTATGTCGGCCCGTACGCTGAACAGGACACAAAGCTTCCGCTGCAGCTCATGCGCCGAATGGAGCGCCGTCTGTCCGACGAGGGACTGGATGACGTGTGGGAGCTGGAGTGCCAAGTCCTGCCCGTTCTGGTCAAGATGCGACGTCGCGGCGTCCGCATTGACTTCGAGCGCCTTGGGCGAATACGAGAATGGTCGAAGGTGGAGGAGCTCAAGGAACTGGCCTTCGTCAAGCGTGAAACAGGCATCGAGATCGGCCTCGACCGTGCCCATCGCACCTCCGACGTCCTGCCGGTTCTCAACTTCCTGGGCATCTCAACGACCCGACTGGTCGGCTACGAACAGCCCAAAGACAAGGACGGGAAACCGATCAAGGACGCTGAGGAGAAGGCAGTTTACAAGGACGCGGTTGACGCCGTGCTGTTCAAGTCGGCGAACCACCCCGTCACCAAGGCCATCCAGCGGGCCCGTAAGCTCGGCAAGCTCCGCAACACATTCGCGGACAGCATCGATCGCTACGCCGTCAACGGTCGCCTGCACTGCACCTTCAACCAGGTGGTGCGTGAGAGCGACTTCGGCAAGGACAACATGGAGGGCGGCCGGTTTGGTCGCCTGTCGTGCAAGGACCCCAACCTCCAACAGCAGCCGGCCCGTGATGAGTTCGCCAAGGAGTGGCGCTCCATCTACATCCCTGAGGAGGGCACGACCTGGGGCTGCCTCGACTACAGCCAGCAAGAACCCCGCTGGACGACCCATTGGGCCGCGCTGCTCAGCCTCGAGAAGGCACACGAGGCCGCTGAGGAGTACCGCAACAACCCGAAGGCCGACAACCACGACATGATGGCCAAGCTAACTGGTCTCCCGCGTAAGTCGGCCAAGACCATCTATCTCGGTCTCTGCTACGGTCAGGGCGGTGCACGGCTGTGCAACGACCTTGGGCTCCCCACCCAATACGCCGTCGGCTATAAGCTCACGGGCAGCTACGAAGTCGAGTACGTCTCCGACCGCGAAGAGGCGATACAGAAGCGGATGGAGATCGAGGCCGCTGGCGGTCGCGTGTTCAACGCATGGCCCTGCGCCGGCCCAGAGGGTCGGGAAATCCTCGAACAGTTCGACATGAAGGCCCCGTTCATCAAGCAGCTGTCCAAGATTGCGAGCAAGCGCGCAGAGCTGAACGGCTTCATCAAGTCGGCGTCCGGCCGCAGGATGCGGTTCCCCGTGTTGACTGCACAACAGAAGCGGGAGCGTGGCACCACGGCCAACTACGACTGGACGCACAAGGCCCTTAACCGTCTGATCCAAGGGTCGGCTGCGGATCAGACGAAGCGCGCTATGGTTCTGATCGACCGAGAGATGCCGGACACTTTCCTGCAGCTCCAGGTTCACGACGAAATGGACGGCAGTTTCCAGTCGGTTGCGGAGATGAGGCAGATGGCCGACATCATGCGCAATGCTTGGCCGGATACCCTGGTCCCGTTCCGCGTCGACATCGAAGCAGGACCCTCCTGGGGTGAGATCAAGGAAATAGAATGAGCGTGTCATCTCAACTGGCGCTGAAGATCATGGAGCTCCTCGAGGGCAACGCCGACGTCGAGGATGTTCGTGCAGTGCAGCAGGTCATCGAGATGCACCTGGACGACCTCAAGGCCGAGGCCGTCGGAGCACCGAATGACAAGATGGCCATCTTCGCCGACATGCGTCAGCGGGCTGGCGAGGCATTGTTCGAGGGCAAGGGTGCAGTCCCGGTCACCAAGGGTGAGTTCATCCTGGCATGGTCCGAGAACCTCATCACCGGCCACATGACCAAGAATGGGTGTGTCTTCACGTTCATGGGGATGCCAATCAAGAGGAAGGGCCTCGATGGATAAGAAGCTCTTTGATGAGATGCTCCGGCGCGCCGCGCGCACGGCGTATCATCCGCCCCACACGCCGCAGAACCCATCACCCTACGCCACGATTGACATGGCCATCACGAAGTACACCTACGAGGGCCCGCGTGAGGAGCTGAAGGGCAAGACTGCATTGGGCCGGCGTGAGTTCGGCAAGTTCCTAGTCCAGTTCGACGACAAGGAGCTGCCAGGCAACCTTGCCTTTGGGTGGCACGAGTTCGACATCTTCCACTTCGTTGGTCACGCGGAGATGGTCCGTGGAGCGTCGTGAACGGATACTGCTGCGCATCCTTCGGGACGTCGACATTCGGGAGCCACACGAATGCTGGCCCTGGATGGGTCGCACGTCAGGGAACGGGCGCGGCGGCGGATACCCGCGCATGGAGCTTGACGGCCATACCGTTGCGGTCCATCGTGTGCTATACACTCACCTTCACGGCTACATACCCCACAAGAAACAGGTAGACCACACATGCGAGAACAGATGCTGCCTAAATCCAGATCACCTCGAATTGGTGACGCACAAGCAGAACCAGCGCCGCAAGTCTGGCCGTCGGCCCAAGGCTTCGGCGGGGCTTGCTTCCAGCATCCTTGGGCAAATAGACCTCGAGGAGCTGATAGCCTCTCGAATGAAGGAGATACCGAATGCCCAAGAGCGTGATGTGGCAGGGCCTGCCGAAACTGGTGGAGGAGACTGGGGAGCTCCAGCAGGTGCTGGGGAAGCTGATTGCCTTCCCGGAGGGGAACCTTCACCCGGATGGCAAGGGCGACCTGAAGGCTAGGCTCGAGGAGGAGATCGGACACGTGCTCGCTGCCATCGAGTACTTCACGATCTTCAACGGCCTTGACAGGGGCGCGATGCAGTACCACGGCAACGTGAAGCTTGAGCTGTACAAGCAGTGGGGCCTCTCAGGTGTCCCGAACCCGCCGGTGCAGTGATGAAGGAGAGCACCTTCCGGCGCCGGGTCGTCCAGCTGCTGCACCAGTACGCAGCCTTCGCGGTTGAGAACCCTGCATGGCCCGGGACCCCGGACGTCTCGACGACCGTGGGCTGGATCGAGCTCAAGGTGCTTCGTGCTTGGCCGACCAAGACCGTGAATGGGATCGTCCGCGTTCCGCATCTCACGCAGGTCCAGCGCATCTGGCACCTCAAGTGGACACAATCCGGTGGGAAGTCTTGGCTGCTCATCATGATCGGCAAGGACATCCTGCTCATCCCCGGTTGGGCAATTGATCGGGTCGGACACGTGACACGCAAGGAGCTGGAGCAACTTGCGTGGACCCGGTGGAACTCACTGGTGCAGATGGACGCAGAACTCGTGATGGCCTTGCGCCCCGGTGTCTACGGCCGGACGTAAGAAGCAGATGTACTGAACGAAGGGGACGGTTTAGGTTGTGCCGTTCCGGAGGACCATATGACACCCATCGAGTTCCTCAAGGCCTTCCACCCAGACGGTCCTTGGGTCATCACCGCCATCAACCCCTCACAGGAGGGCGAGAGAACCGACACGCAGACCTTCCTACCCAGCGAGGAGGCCCAGGCGAAGGCGTTCGTCGATGGGCTTAACGGAAAGTGGAACCTGTACTTCACGCCCAACCGGATCGGCCGCAAGATGCGGAAGAAGCCGGAGCGGACTGATATTGAGTGGCTGGACTACCTGCACGTCGACATTGACCCGCGCAAGTGGACCAAGGATGACGGGGACAAGGCGGAATACCTCAAGCAGGAACAGGCACGCATCAAGGAGCTGTTGACGTCAAAGCTTCCGGAGGGCACACCCAAGCCCACCTGCGTCGTGTTCTCCGGCGGTGGTTATCAGGCGTTCTGGAAACTGGCAGAGCCTCTAAAGCTGGACGGATCGGTCGACATGGCCGAGGACGTCAAGCACTGGAACATCCAGCTTGAACGCGCATTTGGGGCCGACACGTGCCACAACATCGACCGCATCATGCGGCTGCCCGGCACAGTGAACATCCCGACCAAGAAAAAGATGGAGAACGAGGGACGCTCGCAGGCTGACGCCAATGTGGTCTGGTTCGAGCCTGAGTTAGTCTACGACCTCGAGAAGACCTTCATCAAGGCCCATCAGCTCCAGTCCAGCCCATCCAGTTTCGCCGGCGGCGGTGGACGTACCCGCGTCAAGGTCGAGATCAACTCGGGCAATATCCAGCCGCTCACCGACGTGCATGAGCTGGACAAGTACACGGCCGACGGCAAGCCGCTCGAGAACCGGGTCAAGAACATCATCCAAGAGGGCTTCGACCCGGATGACCACGGGCCCAATGCAAAGCCGCGGGGAGATCGCTCAGTCTGGGTCTTCGATGCCTGCTGTGCAATGGTCCGCCGTGGCATCCCGACAGAGATCATGATGGCGGTTCTCCTTGACAAGGACTTCCGCATCTCGGACCATATCTACGATCAGAAGCAGGGCGCCGAGAAGTACGCCAAGCGGCAGATCGAACGGGCTCTTGAGTTTGCGATCGATCCTGCGCTCGAGGAGCTCAATCGGCAGTACGCCGTCACGATCATCGGCGGCAAGACCCGTGTGCTCTGGGAGGACTTCGAGGAACTGTACAAGGGTGAAGCCCACCAGGTGGTCAAGTACATGGCGCCTGAGGACTTTCGCGCGCTCTATTGCAACCGGTTCATTCCAGTCATCGACGCTCAGGGCAACCCGAAGAACATCCCCCTGGGCAAGTGGTGGTTCGAGCACCCTGACCGTCGCCAGTTCCTCGGTGGCGTCCACTTTACGCCCGAGCGGTCGTTCCCTGACAAGTATAATCTTTGGCGCGGCTTCGCTGTCCCGGCTAAGGTTGGCCGGAACCATGAAAGCTTCCTGCAGCACATCCGCGAGAACATCTGCTCGGACAACGAGGAGTGGTACACCTACTTCATCAACTGGCTGGCTCACATGGTGCAGAAGCCGGCTGAGATCGCTGGCGTGGCCATTGTCATCCGCGGTGACCCCGGCACCGGCAAGTCGTTCATCCCAACCCACCTCGCTCGCCTGTTGGGCCCGCACTTCGTGCACATCTCATCGACCAAGCACCTGGTGGGCAACTTCAACGCCCACATGCAGGACAAGCTCCTCGTGTTCGGTGACGAGGCCATCTTCCACGGTGACAAGCAGAGCCAGTCGTCTCTCAAGACCCTCATCACGGAACACACCCGGATGCTGGAGCGCAAGGGCGTCGACGCGGCTGCGATGCCGAACTACACACGCCTCATCCTAGCATCCAACGACGAGCAGGTCATCCATGCCCAAGGCTATGAGCGCCGCTACTTCGTCTTGACTGTATCGCCCAAGCACCGGCAGGACAAAGAGTACTTCAAGAAGATTGCCGCGGACCTTAACGACGGTGGCTACGAGAACCTGCTGGCCTTCCTCAGCACGGTCGACATCTCAGACTTCGACCCGCGAGACTACCCGATGACTGAGGAGCTGCAGCGGCAGAAGATCATGAGCCTTCCGCCCCACATCGAGTGGTGGCTCAACTGCCTCCAGGACGGCAAGGTCCACCCACGCCACGATGGCTGGATGGCTCACTGTCCGAAGGAGGATGCCTTCGCATCCTACACGTCCTACATGCACTCACTGAGGATCAACCACCAGCTGAACAAGACGAGCCTGCTCAAGCACCTGCGCGAGGTCCTCCCCGGCCTCACCGCGGGACAGCGAGACGTCGAGGTCATCGTCCCCATGGATTTGGAGAGACCAGAATGGGAACCCGTCAAACAGAAGAAGCGTCTGCACTGCTACCTACTCCCGGCACTGAAGGAATGTCGAGCTCTGTTCGAGGCGAGACACGGCAAGCAGGACTGGGGCGAGGAGCAGTCTGCCTGATCGCAGCTGTCGGTCGGCGTGGTCAGATCGGTCTAGACGGCGACATGCCCTGGGGCCGTACGATGAAGGACGACCTGCGGTGGTTCAGGGAACAAACCGCCGGTGGCATCCTCATCGCCGGCTCAGCTACTGCTTTTGGGCTTCCCTACCCGATGGGCCTTGGGCGGTCGGTCTACGTCTGGCACCGATACGTTAACCCAAAGGAGACAATCGACTTCCTCCGGGCCGTGCATCCCGATAGAAACATCTTCGTCATCGGTGGCGCCCGGACGTGGCAAGCGTTCATGCCGCTGATCGAGAGGGTCCTCATCAACCGTGTGGACTACGACGGGCCGACCGACACCTGGTTTCCCTACGAGGCGTTGGCAGTTCGTTAGTAACTTCCGGTTATGCTAGGACAATCACTCACGTACGCATCTAGGAGAACCCCGCATGAAGTCACTACCCTTCGGGCTGGTGTCCATGGATAAGATTGGCGACCAGTTCACCGCCCGTCTCGCCAAGATCACCGAGAAGCCTGCCGCCCCAGTCGCCACTGAAAAGAAGCCCGTTCGCAAGGGCTTCGGAAAGCGCGGTGCCTGACATGAACAAGTTCAGCTTCATCGACAGCAACAGAAAGCGCTGGGACTTCGAAATACTAGCGGACAGTAAGGTCAAGATCGGTCTGCCGGACCATAAGGTTGAGCACATCGTGTCCGTCGACTTTGACCCCAAGGTCGACTTCGAGGGCGACCAAGACATGTGGATCGATTGGGCCTTCACCCAACTGGTTGACGATGGGGTCATGGAGTTCGACGAGTGGCTTGGGCTGATGACGCCTGACGAGATGGAAGAAGCACGCTGCGAGGTTCGCTGGGAGGATGACCACATCCGCAGCGAGCGGGCGCAGTTGCTACATTAGTCCTAACTCGGACTTCCGGTGTATGTTTGTCCGGATCACGATATAGTTCTGGAGCGTGTAGAACCATGGCCAAAAAAACGAAAGCCACCTAAACGTAGGTCGGCCGCCGCAAAGGCGCTGGAGCTACCACAGCACAGAATGAAAGTGATACCGGACAAACGAAACAGGAAGCCAAAGCATGCTCTACGACACGAGACAGACGCCTGACACCTCGCTGCCAGGCAACGCTAAGATTGGTTGGAATGCCGAGACTGGCACGACCAACCTCGGACTGCCGATCCGTGGGTGCGACGCGGCCGGCTTCTTACCTGATGACCTGCTCTGCGCACGTCACGTTCCTGAGGGCATCCGCATCACGCGGTCAGTCAGGCAGGAGCGGGGCTACGGTAAGTCTGCGCTCAAGTCTGACGCGCGGATGAGCGGGACGGACTTCTACTATCTTGCGACGACCGTCCTCGACTTCAAGGCTGCCAACGACCTCAACGACGTGACTGAGGAGAAGCTGATTGAGCTTCTGTGCGGCTAATGGCCAAGCGAGAAAAGGGATCGACGGCAGTGGATCATCCGATGATGATCCGCTGCCCCAAGTGCAAGGCTGACATCAGAACCAAAGACTGCGGGTGCGATAGCACTTGGGTCACGGAGGAGTTGAAGAAATGAGTTTGGCTAAGATGCTGGCAGCGCAACCGCCCATGTTGCCTAGTCGCCTCAAGCACATTCTCGAGGAGTTGGGCCTTAAGATAGTAGCTGCTGACTGCAAGGCCGAACCTGTCGCGGGTGCCTGCCTTAAATTGCAAACACGCCTATACCTCGTAGACAAGGACACACTAGAATGAACCAGCATGACACCCGCGAGGGATGGCTCAAGTCTGCCATTGCCCTCCTCGACCAGAAGTTCTTTGCCGGTCTTGGCTATGAGCTTCCGCCGAACGTCAAGGCCGCCTGTGGACCAGTTGGACTTGGGCTTCCTCGAGCGATCGGCGTTTGCTACGACAAGTCTGCGTCCGTCAATGAGTTCCATGAGATATTCATCTCAGGCACTCAGGCCGAACCGATGCGAGTGCTGGACATTCTCTTGCATGAGCTGATCCATGCCTGCGTCGGATGCAAGGAAGGCCACAAGGGCCGGTTCAAGAAACTGGCGAAGCAGTTTGGCTTCGCTGGCAAGATGACTGCGACCTATGTAGAGGACGGCAGCGAGTTGCAAGCCCAGCTCCGTGAAATCTGCGACCAGTTGGGCCCCTACCCCCACGCCGAGATGAAGAAGGTGAAGAAGCCAAGCCGTCAACCCAAACGGATTGTCTTTTATAGCCCCGAGGAGCCGCGGTTCATGGTAACCTGCAAGCTTCCGGTCGTCGAAGAGTTCGGCGCGCCCCTAGACCCTTGGGGCAACAAGATGAAGAAGAAGGGTGATGAGGATGAAACCGATGAAGAGAACGAAGATTGATACGGATCGGCTCCACTCCGCTGGCTTATTGCCTAGCGGGGTGGAGATAACCGTCGACGAGGAAGATGGAGGTGATTGGAAGGTGACTGTTAGCATGAACAACGCTGGTGGTGAACCTGTTGTGGTCTCCATGTACTCGTACGACTGCGGAAACTCAAAGAAGACATGCCTGTCCGCAAACGATCCGCAGCGTGGAAATGTCCTAGACCCAGACGATCATGATATTGGGATACTTCGCGTTGAGGGCACATGGGAAGGCTCCGCCTTCTTGCTAGCGCTCTTTCTGCTCGTGTCCACAGTACTGGAGCGCTTCGAGGCTGAGTTCATCGAAGGGCTATACTATCCAGAAAGAAGCGTGACCTAATGGACAGCTTTGCAAAGCTCCGCGTCCCTGGTACGGACGTGGAGTTTATTATCCATACCAGGCACATCAACTACGCCTCGCGGCCGGACAACACCAAGCCGGCCATGGTGTTCGTTGACTATATGCCCAACGGCTTCGACCTGATTTGTGTCCTAAAACCCACGGAGACCGCACGTGAACATCTTCGCGACCAGTCCTGACCCCGTAAAGTGCGCCCAACAGCTGGACGACCGGCGTGTGAACAAGATGGCCTCCGAGGCCTGTCAGCTCGCCTGCACGGCTGTCCACATCGCCCTGCCCGACCAGTCCAAGGGCGACAACATGCTGTGGAAGCCCACGCACGCCAACCATCCTTGCACCGTCTGGACCCGCGAGAACCAGTCCAACTTCCGCTGGCTGGTCACCCACGGGATTGCCTTGGGCGTCGAGTGGCGGATCAGACGGCTGTGGAAAGCCCAACAGCACGGCGAGAAGATCGACGACCGGCCTCACGCCACGCAGGAGGTTCTGCTTCACGTTGCGAAGTACATGATCCACCTGCCCGTCGGTGACATGACCCCCTTCGTCAACTGCACAGACCACAAAGACGTCGAGGACGTTCACCTTGCCTACATGAGGCAGCTCTCGGACAAGTGGTTCGCAGAGTACAAGGAGGGCTTCGACACCAAATTCACCGGGCGTCCAACGCCACCCTTCTACATGCTCACCTGGCCGATCGGAGAGAAGCCCAATGCAGCTTAGTGTCACCCCATCCTACCCCGGCTACGATCCCGAGGCACACCTGCTCTCCATCAAGGTGAAGCTCAACGGCATCTTGATCCGCAACGTCATCGCCTTCGACACGGACAAGAGCATGCTCGTGACGATTGGGCCGCCCAACCAGTTTGGCGATCCCCGCGAGGTCACGACCTTCGGCGACATTACCGTCCACGACTTTGAGACGGACAAGCTCCTCGCGTCCAGCAAGAAAGAGAACCCATGACCGCAATCAGCTTCACGAACCCCGGCGAGATCGATCCGAGGTCGTTCATCAAGCTTGGCTGGAACGCCAAGCCCACGACGAACAACCCCTTCGGCTTCTTCGGCTCCGGCCTGAAGTACTCCATCGCCATCGTGCTCCGCTGTGGCGGGACTATCCGCATCTGGTCTGGACTGGCCGGCTACGAGTTCCGCTCCGTCGAGGAGGAGTTCCGTGGCACCAAGCAAACGGACATCCAGTACCGCGAGGGCGATGGCGAGTGGCAGTCATTGAACTACGGGCTGGACTGGGGCAAGAAGTGGGAACCCTGGATGGTCTTCCGCGAGCTCTACTGCAACGCAAAGGATGAAGGCGGCGGATGCCAGCTCGGCGCCGCAAAGCCTCAGGCCGGCACAACGGTCGTGATGGTCACCGGCATGTCCGAGCTGATCGAGGCCTACGAGAAGCGCTCGGCCTTCATGCTGGACCTCGACCAGAAGCCAATCGTCCAGGGCATCTGCTGTGACGTCTACAAGGGCCGGACCAACGGCATCTACTACCGAGGCATCCTCGTCGGGCAGACGGAGGAGACCTTCGACTTCACCTACAACCTGACCTGTCACATCGACCTGACTGAGGACAGGACGATGAAGAACCAGTACCTGTTCAAGCACCTCGTCGCGCAGACGTGGTTGCGCATGGGCCATGCCGGCGATCGTCGCGAACTGCTCAGGCAAGTCGTGGCCGGTGACCCAAAGGCAGGAGAGGCTCTGCTACCGTGGGACACCTCGGCCTATGATCCGACCGACGAACTGGTCGAGGTCCTCGAGGACTTCCGTCGCGAGGGACTGGCTGTGAATGATCGCGTCCGGATCATGCATGACAAGTTCCGGACCGGTGAGGCTGAGCCAGAGGTGGTCGAGCCCACGGAGCACGAGCGCCAGATGATCCTCCATGCGAAGAAGATCATCCTCGACGTGTTCGGCTACGACGTCACGCACAAGATCGCCGTCTGCCGGTCCCTCGGTGCGGGCAAATTCGGCATGGCCTATCGCGGGCGGATATACATCACGAAGCGGGCGCTGGAGGCCGGACAGGTCTGGGTCACCGGCACCATTCTCGAGGAGTACGGACATCTTGCGCTGTGTTGGAAAGACGAGAGCCGTGATATGCAGAACAGTCTGATAAATCTGCTCGCCGGCCTTGCGGAACGCCATGCGATCCTCATGAACCAGCCAGCTCCGGAGATCGCATTCTGATGCTCTATCTGCAGCTCTACCTCATCGTGGGCCTCCTGCTTTGGTTCTGCGTGAACCTCATCAACGGCACAACGCCGAAGATGGCGGAGCTCATCATGTTCACCCTCATCTGGCCTGCCTTCATCTATTGGGCATGCAAAAAGGACACCCAGTGATGGCCCGGAAGCCCAAGAAGGTGGAGAAGCTGCCAGACCAGCACTTCGCCGAGGTCAAGGCCGCGAGGCGGCTGCTGGCCTCCACTCGTTCCCACCCGCGGGACCCCTTCACCACCTGCGTTGCGGAGTTCCATGAATTCTTCGGCGTCAAGAACCCGAAGGAGCCGGAGTTCCCTCCCAAGATGAAGCAAGCCCATCTGGACTTCCGGGAAGTGATCTCGTGCATGCGCGAGGTTGCCGTGATCGCCCGCGAGAAGTCGAAGGCCCACGGCGGCAAGGACATCCTGCTGCAGCGTGCTCAGCTGATGACCGAGGAGATGTACGAGCTCCTCGAGGCCATGGCTCGCCGCGACGAGGCTCACACCTGCGCCGAAGCCTCGGACATGATCTACGTGGTCAGCGGAACCCTCCTCCAGTTGGGCCTAGGCAGGTTCCTGTTCCCGGTGTTCAATGAGGTCCATGCGGCCAACATGAGCAAGCTCGACCCCACAACCGGCGAGCCGTTCTATGACGACAGCGGGAAGATCACCAAAGGCCCGTACTACCAGAAACCGAACCTCAGGAGAGTGATGAATGAAGCCCGCGAACTGGCGAAACTTTCATTTCCAATCGCAGGGCCAAGTCCCGCCCTCGCTCACGCAGGACCTCTTGATC
The DNA here is from genome assembly GCA_036796405.1 of Gammaproteobacteria bacterium. GTDB lineage: Bacteria > Pseudomonadota > Gammaproteobacteria > Pseudomonadales > Pseudohongiellaceae > CAILUG01. The sequence continues at coordinate 52,364 of DAIRDB010000015.1, forward strand.
GTGCCGCCGGGTGCTGCGGTGGAAGCGGCGCCGGAGGTGACAGTCCTCGCCCTCGTCGAAGCAAAAAGCCTCGATCCTGAAGAAGGTGCGATCCTTGTTGCATTGGGCAGGACGCTCCAGGAGACCGGCTTTCATGGGATGGCTATTCGTACGCCCAAGGTCGAGGAAGCTGACCGGCAAGCGGTTCTGGCGATCCTCGAGAGCGTAGCCACGACCCTCGACGACCTGTTCATCTTCCTGGTCGACGGCGCAGACCTGGCGCTCGACGTCACAACTGCAACCGCACTGGACGGACTGGTCCTGACCAACCTGGTCTACGGCGACGAGGAACCGGCCAAGCGGAACACGATGCTGTCGACCCAATGGCGGACGGACGCTGCACAGACTTCCGACCTCCCGACCTTCGTGGTCGAGCACCTGGACGAGGAGCTTCACATCCAGACTGCTAAACGGGTGACCCATCGCCTGGGCTTTGCGTTGACCGTATTGCCGGCTGATGGCGTACAGGACGGCCGGGTCGTGGCAACCTTTGACCGCAACGATGCTCCGGAGAGATCATGAGCGACAAGTTCAAGCTGGCCATCATCGGCCACGCCCGCCACGGCAAGGACACCGTGTGCGAGCTGCTACGGGACCGGTGGGGCTTCAGCTTCACCAGTTCGTCCCTGTTCTGCGCACAGAAGGTCGTGTTCCCTGCGTACCTCGATCACGCCAGCGGCAAGCATACGCCCGAGGCTGAGATCGTCCATCGCCACCTTGGCCTGCGGGACCCCGTGTGGCTGAACGCCGAGGAATGCTTCGAGGACCGTGGCAAGTTCCGTGCCATGTGGTTCGACCTCATCTTGGCCTACAATAACCCAGACCCGGCGACGCTGGCCAGAGACATCCTCACCAGTTACGACGTCTACGCGGGCATCCGCAGCCAGCGCGAGTTCTTCGCCGCCCGCAACGAGGGCTGCTTCGACTTCGTAGTCTGGGTCGATCGCTGCAAGCACCTGCCCAAGGAGCCGAGCTCGTCGATGGAGCTCGAACCCTGGATGGCGGACTTCATCATCGACAACAATGGCTCGCTGGATGACCTGACCCGCGAGGTCGATCGTCTGCTCCTTCACCGCTTGGGCAACCAGCCAATCGTGGACCTTCTCGATGACTGATCCTCGTCACTGCTTCCCCGACCAGTACATGGACCTCATTTTCCAGCTGGTTGGTGGGCCTGTCCACACTGAGACCAATGCGCGGACTGGTGCTGGGATCAGAGCGATCCCTCACCCGGTTCATCTGCTCATTGACCTCCGCGGTGGACTGATGCTCCCGGGCAATCGAGCCTACTTCCCGCACATCGCTGCGGCTGAAGTGGCGTGGATGCTGAAGGGCACACGTGACCCGGACTTCATCATGAAGCACGCTCCAAAGCTGTGGGGCAAGTTCATTGAGGACGGCAAGCTCAGGACCGCGTATGGCTATCGCTGGCGGTGGCACTTCGGCCGTGACCAGTTGGGACTGGCAGTTGCAGCTCTGCAGGCGGACCCGACAAACAGGCAGTGCTGGGTGCAAGCATGGGACCCGTCCTGCGATGGTCTTGGCACTCCGGGCCAGCCGAAGAATATCCCCTGCCCCGTTGGGTTTACGATCAACGTCATCAAGGGCCGGTTGAACCTGTCCGTGTTCATCCGCTCCTCGGACGTCTATGTCGGTCTGCCGTATGACGTCATGGGCTACGCCATCCTTGCCAGTTTGATCGCCAATGAGCTGGGCGTCGAAGTCGGCCATCTATCCGTGACCCTGGCTCATGCCCATCTCTATGACGTCCACTTGGACCTTGCCAAAGAGGATTTGTCGCGCGTCTGGAACCCCGACCGCATGGCATTCTCGAGCCTGACAATCAGTGAGGCGGAGCGCCATGCACCTTTGCTGGTCGACTATTACAAGGCCCAGAAGCCCAACCCGCACCTACCACGCAAACTACCGGAGCTGATCGAATGAGCATCGTGCTGACACTGACCCTCTGCATGAACATCAACCAGTGCAACGACTTCGACTTCGAGCCGGACGTCCCGATGACGTTGAAGCAGTGCGAGGCTCAGATGCCGATTGCCGCCGGCTTCATTGTCGGCCGGTTCACGAACATGGGAGGCGTCTATGTCCAGCGGATGCGCTGTCGCGACACCAACCAGTCGAAGACTTGAGGTCGTCGACATTGCGATGGAGTTCACCCGGCGGGGCATTCACCTGCCGGAGGACCTCCTCGAGCGGATAGACAATCTCTACATGCGAGGGTTCAAGGATGGCCTTGAGCGTGGCATGTATGAGCAGATGACGATGGAGGACGTGTGATGCGCAGCGAGCAGCAATTGAAGGAAGACGCCAAGACCGGTGAGGGCGTCCTGACGGTGACACAGGCTGAGTGGACTTGGCTCCTGAACCACGGGCACATCGAGTTCAACGAGGACCGGTCGATCGGGTACTTCCTCGGCCGCCAGGTGAGACCGACGAAATGAAGCGCCACTGGGCCCAGCGGTTCTTCGAGCTCGCACACGTTGTCGCCGGCTGGTCGAAGGACCCCGAGTGCAAGGTTGGCGCCGTTCTCGTCTCGCCTGACAAGCGTCAGGCGAGCTGGGGCTTCAACGGCTTCCCTGCCAGCATCGAGGACACAGACGTTCGGCTCATGACCAGCGATCTCAAGCTGGAGTACATGGTCCACGCCGAGTTGAACGCAATACTCAACGCGCGGCGAGACGTCAGCGGCTGGTGGATGTTTGTCACGCAGCATCCCTGTCAGAACTGTGCCAAGGCAATCATCCAAGCCGGCATCGAGGTTGTCGTATGTCCACCGCCAAAGAAATTCCCGAGCAAGTGGATGGTCCAGCACCAACTGGCCGAGAGTACGATGACGGAGGCGGGCCTTCATATCCAACACATGAAACCCCCTTCTTCGTCTCCAGATCGCTAGCCGAGCGCGCCGTCCAGTTGGGCCTACTGACCAGGGACGGCGACGACTACCGCATGGGACCCCAACTCTGGGTCGCATATAAACCCCTACCACGGAGCTGAACCAATGGACCTGCACATGCTGCCCAAGGAGCCGATCGTCAAGGAGAGCGAGGGCAATCGCGTGATCTGCTACTTCAACAAGAAGGACTGGCCACGCGCGCAGATTGACGCCTGGCTGGAGAACAGGTGGCCTGGGTATGAGCGAGCCACGTTCTTCGATACTGGGCTGGATCACAAGGTCGTCGTGGGCTTGCCGCCAAAAGGCCGCAGCCGAGGCTGAGCATATATATATAGGTCGATCAGTCACGCTCCCTCCTGACTGGTCGAGACTGGAAGCCGGCGTGATCCCCCCTCGCGTCGGCTTTCTTTTTACCACGTGTCCAGTCGGTTATACGCAAAGACCCGCAACCGCGTATAATTGGTCCGTCAACAACTGACGGAGAACCTAATGCCCAAGATCAAAGAGATTGCCAAGGACAGCGACGCCGGCCGTGTACGCGGTCGAATGATCGATGACCTTGTGAAGTTCTGGGAGAGCCTCGACAGCGAGCTCCTGGCCTATGGCCACCTGTTCACTGGTGAGGAAAAGCGCCAGCTTCGCAATCTTGCTCGCAAGATAGACGGCATCCAGCAGCTGATGGATCGCAACGAGGAAGCCCGGACGTTGATCCTCAGGGGCAATGCACCATGGCCGGAGTGACGACAACGGAGCCCTGCACCTACCAGTGCAGGGTTACCGACCATGCGATCCTCCGATATTTGGAGCGTTGCCATGGCTTCAACTTCGATGACCTGCGAAAGGAATTACGCTCGGAGAGCAGGGTGCTCAGCTACCTTGTCAACGTGCACAAGCTCGACATGTCGGTCATCCGGGAAGTCTTTAACCCAAGACTACTGAACCGGATCGCGAACGTCGGCTCCTGTCGCATCATCCGTCACGACTGCATCTTGGTTGTCGAGAACTCGGCGATCGTGACGGTTATGGCCAAGGAAGTTCCTCGCAGCCAGTTGGTACGGCTTAAGGAAAGAAGCAACCGCTGGCGAGAGCGTCAAGCGCATCGTTAGCCTAAAAGACAGAGAAACCACCGTGCCAGTCACGAAGCCTGATAACTCGCCCAAGGCTCAACAGCGCCGCATGCTCGAGCAGCTCATCGCAGCTAAGCGTGCGACCCTCAAGAAGGTCAAGGACGAAGCTCGCAAGGCCGAGATCATCGAAGAAATCAAGAACCTCGAAGGAGCCCTCTAATGACCACCACCGCAATCGCCCGTAAGGTTGCCCTCGCAACTCAGGACGCCTACAGCTACGACCGCTACGGCTCGAACGCGTGGCTTGCCACTGCCAAGTGGATGGCTAAGCAAGGGCTCAACGAGCAGGAGATCGAGGCGATGCTTCGCTCCAAGCACACTCGTTGGGCAATGGATGCCGCCGGAGATAAGGGCAAGTCCAAGGCCTTCGAGAACTACGCCGCCTCAGCCACGAACTGCGGTTGGTTCAACCTGAAGGTCGAGGCTAAGGAGATGGCTCGCCAAACCTTCGGCGAGTGATTGGGTATCCGGTAGCCAATAGTCCAGTCCGCTGTGTACTTCCGCAGTGGGGTGGACTATTCTTATCTTCAGACACTGAACACATGGAGAACCCCAATGATCGACGTCACCACCATCACGAAGGTCTACTCGGGCAAGGCCGGCAAGTGCTGCTGCGGCTGCTCGGGCAACTATCGCTACGCAACTGGCAAGGCTGTTCACACCCACGACAAAGTGAACGACAACCAGGTCAAGAAGATCGTCAACCTGCTGAACGCCAACCCCGACACGAAGGCCGACAGCAATCACTATTGGGTGGAGACTGATGGTCGCCTCTACATCGCCTATACCGACTAGGTTGAACAATCAACTGGCATGGTGGCGGAGTGAAGTCCTCTTCTGTGAGGCTTGGCTCCGTGAAGCCATTTCCATTGAGTGTCGCCACCACTGGGAAGCCCAACTGGCCGAAGCCAGGCGGCAAGTTGAACGACTGGAGAAGACCAATGACCATCGAAGTGACCAAGACAGCCACATCGGAACTGAAGACCATTGACGGCAACCACACAATTCACGTGACGTTGACCGAGGACTGGGTGCGCATTGCGGCATCCGGTGTCGTGCTCAACCTCTCGATGGACGATTGGAAGAACCTCGACTACCGGATGCGCGAGATGCTCGCAATGGTTAACCAGTGATCCGGTATTCCTGACCACCGATCCGTGCCCAATGCAGGTCTTCCAGATTGATGAACCGGAAGCCTGCCTTTTGCATGTCGTACACGCTGAGCAGCGCTTTCTTCTTGGGGTCGAACGAGTGGCCGACGCCCTTGACACCCTTCTTGACACCACGGCGGCAGTTCATGACCCGCTCCTCGCCGGTGGTCCGCTTCGTGAAGGACACCGTGAAGATCGTGCCTTCGTCAGCGAGCTGTTCAAACTGGTCTAAGGTGATCTCGATCATTTGGGTTCTCCGTTGGGTTATTTGACTGCGCGGTAAGCCTTGCGAGCCTCGGTCCAAGAAGCGTGACGCGAGACGATCTGACCGTTCACGATGAGAGCGATGTAGCCCTCACCCTTGCTGTCGACGACCTGTGCGATGCGCTTCATGTGGGTTCTCCGTGGTTCGTGAGAATAAGAATACTCCGCCCGCGGACAGAAGTACGCGGACGGACATATTCTCGGTTAATGGATTGCTTAGAGGACCTTGAGGAACGCAGCCAGCTTCTCGGCCTGTTCGATGGTCATGGTCTTCTTGACTTCGACAATGATCTTGCCGTTCTCATACTGCGAGGGACGGAAGTCCATGCCCATGCCGTAGCCAATCTTGTGACGGAGGGCGGTGGCCAGTTTGTCGTTGCCGTGTGCCGTGGCTTCGCGGGCTTCGCGTTCCACACGTGCCTGCCTGATCTCGATCAGATGCTCGGCAGCCTTGGCGTAGTCGAAGCTGTGGTCCTTGCGCTGCGGGAGGGACTTGCCCTTGACCCCGTAGGTGCTGTCGAGGGACATGCGCATCTTGCCATTCTCTTTCGAGCGCCACCGCGACAGGTGTGTCCGTTCCATCTCCATAGCGATGTTCGAGTAGCTGCTGTCCCACGAGGTGAAGGTTGCAATCCACCAAGGCCGGCCCCAGCGATCGATCTCCTTGACCGAGGCCGTGGCGTTGGCCGACGGATCGAGCTTGTTCAGTTCGCTGGCGACGCAGAGCAGGTGGCTCTTGGCCAGTTCGGCCAGTTCTTTAGAGGCGAAGGACATGATGGTTCTCCTTGGGTTCATCGTGCGTGTGAGAATAGAATAGTCCGTTCCGACGGACATTTACACGATAGACTGCATCCATGGTTAGCGGAGACCCAACAGGCGGATAGCGGTCCGTTAACCGTAGAAGCGAATGTCCGTATCTGGCGAGATGCTCGCGATCTGTGCACGCCACGGCATGGCGCTAGTCGAGAAGAAACTCGACGCGGCAGACAGTGTGCAGGAGGTCTGAGGGTTACTGCCCTTGGCCCTTAGGTATAATCCGTCCGCGGAGTACCAATCGACGATCCGGCAGCTTCTCCCATATTGGGTTGGGGTAGCGGTCCTGCTGCTCGAACATGTCGTACCATTGGGCAATGGTGGATGACCAGTAGTCCCGCGGATATGACATCACGACGAACCCGTAGACCAAGTTGCGCATGATACCTGTGAAATTGAGCCCTGTCCATTCTTTGGACCCCTTGAGTATTTCGCTGGCGGATTGGTCCAAATGGAACGACTGCATCTTAGTTGGGGCAGGTTGATTGTACCAGGCATGTCGCATCGTATGTATCTTTCCTTTGTATAGTCTCTAGAATGAGTATACCTCGACCTAATCAGAAAATGAGCCCAAAATGAGCGTCCGGAGCCCAAAAAGGGCAATTTCATCTCGGCTTGCTCGGGTAGCGCTCGGGTGCCATCTCGGGTCTAAGTCCATGAAATTGTTAGCAGAGATCGGCTTTCTTAGCTTTTATTCATTTACAAGTCATATGGATTTAAGGTATATACGATTATAATGCCATAAATCCAGTAAGACTTACCGGAGGGGCCAAAAAGCTGAGAAGTTGAGTTTGTATAATCGGATCAAGGACTTGCTCAATTTACAAGCCGAGATGAAGCCGAGATAAGCCGAGATAAGCCGAGATTGGCCGTTCTCTGTTGGGTTTTTGCCATCCCAACCCCGCCCCGCCCGCTCCCTTTTCACGGCGGCAACGGCAATGTGCCCATAACGGCGACAACAGCAAAAATGTCCGTTTCACGGAACGGACAAAGCAGCGGACACAATGAGCGGACAAAAGGACATCGTTCAGACGGACGAAACGCCCGAACCAGAGGCGGGCGAACCGGACAACCCGATCCTCGGTCACGTGGATGTTCCCTTCCGACTGGTCAAGGGCAGTCAGATGCCCGAGGAGTGGAAGGAGAAGCTCCGCCGTCCTAAGCGGACATCCAACCTCCCTGTCCCCGGTCGATCGGCCGCTGAGCTCGGTCTGGACATGACCGGCTTCACGCGGATGTACAAGGACCTCAAGCGGGTCAAGGTCACGGATGAGCACAAGCAGCTCTACTGCGACCGGCTCATGGTCCATGGCAAGAAGGGACTGGCCGCCGTCGAGATTGGTGTCCACTACAACACCATCCGCGAGCACATCAAGGCCGACCCCGAATTCGCCTCCGACGTCGATGAGGCCCTGCGAATGCGCAGCCAGTTGGTCGTTGACCGGCTCGAGGAGGATGCGCTCAATGGCAGCCAGCAGTTGCACTACGACAAGGAGACTGGCGCGCTGATCTCCGAGCAAACCAAGTACGAGACCCCGCTCCGACTGGCCATGCTTCGCCGGCACGACCCTGAGTACGTGGACAAGAAGGAGATGGACGTGACCCACCGCGGTGGTGTGCTCGTCGTCCCCGGTCGCCTCACCATGGAGAGCTGGTCCCAGCTGTTCGAGGAGAAGAACGACCCGACGCAGCCCGCGGATGAGGACGAATGATGGACCGGCCCGAGTACCTCATCGGCAAGAAGGACGTCGGCGAGCACGCGAAGAAGAAGATTTTACTCGACTTCGACGGCGTGCTGAACGACGAGAAGCACATCGGCGACGGTGTGCAGTGGAAGCCGATCTCGAAGTCCCAGTACAAGTTCCTCACCTGCCCGGTGTTCGAGGTGCTGTACGAAGGCACGCGCGGCCCTGGCAAGACCGACTGCCTGCTCATGGACTTCGCGCAGGACACCGGCATGGGCTACGGCCCTGCGTGGCGCGGCATCCTCTTTCGTCAGACCTACAAGCAGTTGACCGACGTCATCAACAAGACGCGGAAGTGGTTCCCCCTCATATTCCCCAAGGCCAAGTACAACATGGCCGAGCACTACTGGACATGGCCCGATGGCGAGATGCTCCTGCTCCGCCAGTTCCAGCGTGAGAGCGACTATTGGAACTACCACGGCCACGAATATCCTTGGATCGGCTGGGAAGAGCTGTGCAACTGGCACGAGCCCGCCGGCTACAAGCGCATGATGAGTACGTGCCGCTCGACCAACCGTGCTGTCGCGAAGATCGCCCGCGTTCGGTCGACCACCAACCCCTACGGTCCTGGCCACAACTGGGTCAAGCACCGCTTCCGGCTGCCTGCCTACCGCGGCCACATCATCCGCGATGCGACCGACGAGGAGGGCCACAGGGAACCAGCGCGCATGGCCATCCACGGCCACATCTGGGAGAACAGCGTTCTGCTCGATGCTGACCCAACCTACATCGAGAAGCTGCGCGCCTCTGCCCGCAACGAGGCCGAGCTGAAGGCCTGGCTCTACGGCTCATGGGACATTGTTGCCGGCGGCATGTTCGATGACGTGTGGCATCCGAAGACCCACGTGGTCAAGCCCTTCGACATCCCGCGCTCGTGGCGCATCGACCGCTCGTTCGACTGGGGCAGCTCAAAGCCCTTCTCTGTTGGGTGGTGGGCCGAGAGCGATGGCTCGGACTACATTGACGCCCAGGGCAACGTGCGGTCGACCGTGCGTGGCGACCTGTTCCGCATCGCCGAGTACTACGGATGGAATGGCAAGCCGAACGAAGGCCTCAAGATGCTGGCCGTCGAGATCGGCAAGGAGATCATGGAACGCGAGGCCCGGTGGAACCTGCTCGGTCGCGTCAAGCCAGGGCCGGCCGACCGGTCCATCTTCGACGTCGAGAACGGGATGTGCATCGCGGATGACATGGCCAAGCCTGTGCGCCTGGCGGACGGACGTGAGATGCCCGGCCCGAAGTTCGAACCGGCGGACAAGAGCCCAGGTTCACGCAAGACCGGCTGGGAGCAGATGCGCAAGATGCTCAAGCAGTCGAAGCGCCCGGCCGTGGGCATTCGTGAGCACCCGGGGCTGTTTATCTTCTCGAACTGCGACAACTTCATCCGCACCGTGCCTGTGCTGCCCCGCGACGAGAAGGACATGGACGACGTGGACAGTGAGGCCGAAGATCACATCGCGGACGAGACACGCTACCGTGTCCGCCACTTGACCAACAAGAGCGGGTCGGGCAAGACGACCGGAGGACACTGATGGCACTGAGCTCCACGCATCCGCAGTATGCCCGCTTCCTCCCGGAGTGGCAGCTCTGCCGCGACAGCTCGAAGGGCGAGCGATCGATCAAGGAACGGCGTGGCCTCTACCTGCCCGCCACCGCCGGCATGGAGATGGACAATGTGTCCGTCGTCGGCTCGGTCGGCTACAAAGCCTACAACGCCTACTTGACCCGGGCGGTCTACCACGACTTCTTT
>DAIRDB010000016.1:0-61841 GCA_036796405.1 Gammaproteobacteria bacterium
GGTGAGCCCCTCGCCCGTGAGCGCCACCACGATCTCCCCCACCTTGGCCTGCTGCCGGCGTTCGCACACCGCGGTGTCGCCGTCCATGAGACCGATCTCGCACATCGAGTCGCCCATCACCGGCACCAGGAAGGTCTGCGACGGCTTCTGCACCAGCAGGCTGTCTACACTCACCAGGTCGGCCGACGTGTCGAACGCCACCTCCGGCAGGCCGGCCCGCACGGCCACCACGGAGCGCGGGCGCTCGAAAAAGCGGGCGGTTGGAGTCAGCCGTCTGTCCGCGGAGGTTCGGGTGAGATAGCCGGCCTCCTCCAACCGCCCGACTAACGCAGCAGCAGCGTTCTTGGCACTGAAGCCCAGCAGCTCGCTGATGACCGAATAAGACGGAATCAGCCGATGCCGGGCGTAGTAGTCCTGCAGGGCAGCGAGGTACTGGTGATCGTAGTTGGGGCGAGCCATGCCGGCATGTTATTGTACGTTCGTCCATTAATCAAGCAGGGGTGGTGTTGCAGGGGCTTTCTGTCTCTGCGCGACTGTGTAGCGCAGCAACGGAAGCTCGACGCAACGTGGAGCAGGCGGCCACAGCACTCCCACGGACGCAGAGAATTTTCTCTTACGGTTCCCTTGGTTGTTGGTATTCTGAGCGCTCGCGTACTGCACACCAGCGCCCGTATCGTTCACCAGCCTCCTAACATCACGCCGTACAAATAAAAGCAAAAGGGAAAATCCATGATGAAAACACCACGCAAACTCCTGGCCCTGGCCGCCATGGCGGCGGCTGCGCTGCCCGTTGCCGCCCAGGAGATGCCCGACATCGGCTTTGAAAGTGTGGGCCGCGGCAAGCCACTGGCCGCCAAGGTCGTTGACCACCCCAACGTGGGTCCGGACCGCAACTTCGTGGAGGGCCGGCCCCGCACCGAGTGGACGCTGTACGGTTTCCGCGAAAACGAGCTGCCCGCCGGCATCGAGCCGCTGGAACGCGACCTGTTCAACAGCCCGGACTTCTACGCCGACAAGGACCTGTGGACCGATCCACGCTACTTCCGCTGCAACAGCCCGTTCGCCACGGAAATCCAACAGGGCATCCTGTTTCCACCGCCACTGGCCGACAAACCGGAAGACGGCCCCTGGGGCTACTGCGACAACGACCTGCCGCGCGAGGCCATCGTCAGCCCCTACGGCTTTGCCACGGCCGAAGAACACTATCAGGCGCTGCTGGCGGAAACCACGCGCCGCGGCGGTCCCAACAAGTACACCTTCCAGAATTTTCCGGCTGCCGAATGGAATGGCGTTTACCAGCGCCCGACCGCGGCGCGTGACCAGCTGACCTGGTACTGGCTGCGCCACAGCCAGTACCCCACCGCCCTGTCGTTGCTCACCCCGGAGTACCAACAGCGCATGGTGCAGGAGGCCTATCACCAGGTTCGCGGCCATGCACTGTGGCCCTCGACCTTCTGCTGGCCCGAGGGTTTCATGCGTCGCTGGTATTCGTTTTCGGTGTGGGAGCACTACATCACCGCCACCCCGGACATGGTGCAGATCCTCGCCGGTGTTGCCGACAACTTCATCACCAGCATCCACGTGGGCCGCAACTTCAAGATGGACGACGTCGCTGCCGGCGGCGTGCCACGGCTCGGCGATGCCGTGCCGCGCTGGTATGGCGAAACCATCGGCTTCTGGGACGGCGACGTGCTGATCACCTGGACCTCGAACATCCAGGGCTGGAAAGCCCACTCGGCCTTCGAGTTCTCCAGCAAGATGCAGACGGTGGAGATCTACACACCCAACCGCGACGCCAGCGGCAAGTTCCTCGGCCTCAACCACGAGTCGGTGTTCTACGACCCGGAGGCCCTGGTCGAACCGATCCGTATCGTGCGCAACCTCGACAAGATCAACGACTATACCGACGACAACGAGACGCCCTACGCCTTCATCGAATGCAACCAGAGCATCTTCAACAAGGAAGGCATCAATACGCCGATGTCGCCCGGTGACGTGATCGAATTCGAGATCCCCGACATGTACGGTCGTCCCTGGGATGCCATCTGGCAGAAGTACTTCGAACAGGGCATGACACGTCCGAAAGAAACCAGCGACGACCTGTTCAATTTCGAATAGGCAGCCACCCGCTGGACCTGATGGGGGCCGGTGCCGCGGGTGCCGGCCCCCTTTTCTTTGGTGCTGCCCGCCGTAAGGCTCAGCGCCAGCGCTGCCGTAGCGTGAACCCGAGCAGGCGCGGATCGCTGGGCTGGCCGAGGATCAAGCCCGAGTTGCCGGTCTGTATCGTCAGCGCCGTCAGGTAGTCGGCGTTGAACAGGTTGCGCACGAACACGGCAAGCTCCCAGCCGGTCGCTGCACGATAGCCCAGGCTGGCATTGGTGACGCCGTAGCCTGCGATCCACGTGTACTGCGACGCGGAGGTGTCGTTGTTGTGGCGACTGCGCAGGCTGGTGTCGGCGTGCAGCACGAGTTCTCCGCGACCGAGGCGCCGCGTGTAGTCGAGCCCCAGCGTACCCGACCAACGCGACATGCCCGGCAAAGGTTTGCCGCCGAGATCGCAGGCCAGCGCGGCGGCAGTTTGCAGTTCCAGCGGGCACGGGCCTTCGCGGTAGTCGATGTTCCTGCCATCGGCGAACGCCGCCGCGGCGCGCAGCAGCAGGCCACTTCGCAGCAGCGCGGTGAAGTCGACCTCGACACCCTGCACGCGCACTTCGGGAATGTTGGCAGGGTACGAGCGCAGCGCTGCCGTCTCGAGATTGGAGACCACATTAGACTGGTAGTCCTCGACCAGCGTGCGATAGGCGGCAACGTTCAGCGTGGCCGCACCACCGCGCAGGGTCGACTTCAGGCCGAGTTCCAGCGTGGTGTGGCGTTCATCGTCGATGATGGCGGTGGCGAGCGCAGGGCGGTTCCCGGCATCGAGCGGCAGTCCCGCCATGTTGAGGCCGCCGGATTTGTAGCCATGCGCGTAGCCAGCATAGGCGAGCAGCGTCGGGCGGGCAGCAAAGGCCAGGTTGGCTCGCCCTGAAGTGCTGCCGCCCGCATCGGCGGCCGTGTAGTCCTGCGGACGCAGGATGGACAGCTTGGCGCGATCGAGTTCCGCGGCAGTGGCCGGGGCCAATGCGGTCAGATCGGCGCCACCGAACACCGTGGTGGCATAGCGACCCTGCCGGTCTTCGTCGGTGTAGCGTACGCCCAGTGTGGCGGTTAGCCGCGGCGTGGCCGCGTAGTCGACTTCGCCGAATACGGCGTGGCTCCGCAGCGCAAAGGCCGATTCCCCGGTCTGGCCATAGCCATCGAGCAGATTGCGCGGCAGCGGCACCGCGAAGTTGGCCTGATTGAGCAGCCAGTAGGTGGCATCCGCACCATAGACGCTGCGCGGGTGCCCGCCGATTTCCTGCTGGAACCAGTACAGGCCAGCGACATGGTGCAGCGCGCCTTCTCGGTTCGACTCCAGCCGGAACTCCTGACTGTATTGGTCCTGACGCGAGGGAATGCGCTGCACGCGCTGGATCTGTAGTCCGGTGAAGTCACGGTCGTTGGCCACATCCCAGTCCCAGTAGCGCCACGCGCTCACCGAGGTGAGTGTGGCGGCCTGCAGTCTCAGTTCGCCGATCAGTGAAACACCGCCGTCTTCGGTGTCGATCATCGGTTCGATGTCGACATCGCTGCGGCGCGCGTACACGTCGGTGCTGGGCGGTACATAGCCGAGACCGGCGGCGAGCGCCGGGAATTGCCGTGCCGGACTGCGTAGGCTCGTGCCCGTGCGCAGATAGTTCTGCACGCAGCAGATCGCATCGAGCGTTGCCACGTCGGCGATCAGGCGCAGCCGCAGCGCGTCACCGGGAGCGAACAGCAGTTGGCCACGTACGGCCAGATTGTCGAGGCTGTTGAGTTCCTGACCGCTGCGCACGTTGTGGAGCAGCCCGTCGCGCTGCGAAAGTTGCAGCGAAAGTCGGCCTGCCAGCCCGGCGCCCGGCAGTGGCCCTGCCAGCGCTGCACGGCCCTGCAGGAAGCCGTAACTGCCGAGGGAAAGCTCGGCGTCGGCCTCCGGCTCCTGGCTCGGCTCCCGGCTGATCACGTGGATGGCACCCGCCGTGGTGTTCTTGCCGAACAGCGTACCTTGGGGACCGCGCAGCACTTCCACGCGTGCGATGTCGGTAAAGTCGAAGGCCGCCGTGGCCGGCCGGCCGTGATAGACCTGATCGACGTAGAAGCCGACACCGGGCTCGATGCCGTCGTTGGCGGCGCTGATGGACAGCGTGCTCGAGCCAAGACCGCGGATGGTGAAGGCGGTGTTCCGCGGGTTGGCGGAGTTGTAGTACAGCGTGGGCACCAGCAGGCTCAGCTGCTGAGTGTTCACCGTGTACGACGCCTCCAGCAGGTCCCCGCCGATCACCGACACCGCCGCTGGGACAGTCTGCAGGTTTTCCGCGCGCCGCCGCGCGGTGACGAGAATGTCTTCCAACCCGGCCTGCTGGCTGGCCGTCGGGCCCGGCTGCGCCGTTGCCGGCGCGCCGGCCAGACAGGCCGCCACGGGCAGTGCCGCCAGCAGGAAGGCCTGAAGGCGCTCGGCAGCCTGCCGACACGGCCAGCCCGTCGAATCAGTAGGAAATTGCACGGTGTGGTTGGCCCGGCCCGGCAATGGGCCTCTCGATATATTCAAAAAAATATAACGGTAGCGGCCTGGCCCGGTCAATCGCTGCATCCCAGCCGACCGGGCGGGGCGCATGGACTTGCCACCGCGGCAGCAGTTACCCTCGGCCGGCTCAGCCTGCCTGACGACAACTATTTCCAGAGGGGTGGTTCATGAATGGTTCGTACCGCAACAGCATCGTGGCCGGCCTGCTGCTGGCACTCTCGGTTCCCGCGTGCGTGCTGGCTGCCGAGAGCGCGCCGCAGCGCGCCAGTGGGCTGCGCATCGATCCGGTCGGTGCCGGACCCTTCTACTACGACACGGCCGAGGGCATGGACATCCGCGTGCGCGTGGTCGCGCGCGGACTCGACCACCCCTGGAGCATGGCCTGGCTGCCCGATGGCAGCGCGCTCGTCACCGAAAAGAACTCCGGCACCCTGCGCCGCATCATCGGCGATGAATTGCAGGAGCAGCCGGTGCTCGGCTCGCCGCAGGGTGCCATCGTCAGCCGCTACAAGGGACTGCTCGACGTGGCACTGCACCCGGACTTCGCCAGTCAGCCCTACGTCTACCTGAGCTATAACAAGTCACTCGGTGGCGACAAGGAGGCCATCGCCGTGGCGCGTGGCCGCTGGGACGGCAACAACCTGCAGAACACCCAGGACATCTTCGTAGGCGAGGAAGGCACCACCAACGGCGTGCGCCTGCTGTTCGGTGCTGACGGCATGCTCTACGTCGGTGTGTATGTGACCACCGACAACCCCGAACCGAATTTCCACACGGGTATCCAGAAGGGCAAGGTGCTGCGCCTGACGCCGGAGGGCAAGGTGCCGGCCGACAACCCCTTCGTCGGTCGCGAGGGCTTCCTGCCAGAAATCTACAGCTATGGCCACCGGACGCCCACCGGGCTAACGCTCAACAAGGCCACCGGCGACATCTGGGAAACCGAGATGGGACCGAACGGCGGCGACGAAGTGAACCGGTTGGTGCGCGGCGGCAACTACGGCTGGCCGCTGGTGAGTCTCGGCCGCTCCTACAGCGGCGACTGGCAGAGCGAGCGCTTCCAGCAGGAGGGCACCCTCGACGCGGTGGCCTTCTGGATGCCCGGCGTGTCGCCCTCCAGCCTCGCGTTCTACGACGGCGACGAATTTCCGGCGTGGCGAGGAGACCTGTTCGTGAGCGCCATGCAGGTGGGCCAGATTCCCGGCACCGGCCAACTGCAGCGCATCAAGTTCAATGAACGGGGCGAGGAGATCCGCCGCGAGAGCCTGCTCGGCGATCTCAGGCAGCGCATTCGCGACGTGAAGATGGGCCCCGATGGTCGCCTGTACCTGCTCACCGACGAAGACGACGGTCTGCTGCTGCGCATCGAAGCGGTAGGCGATTGAGTCCCGCCACGCTACCGGTTTGCTGTTCCGATTGAGGAAAAACCACGAACTCAGCGGTGGTTCGCTGGCATTGAACCGACCGCTCCCTATACTGCCGCCACCACTTGTCCACGGGGAAAAATCCATGCAGTTCCAGTTCAAGCCGCTCCGCCTCGCCGTCACCACAGCCGCCGTCGCCTGTCTTGCCACGCCGGTGCTTGCACACCACGGCTTCGGCCTGTTCCAGCTCGACATCAAGAAGGAATGGACCGGCACCCTCACCAAGATGAACCTCATCAACCCCCACTCCTACATGGAGCTGGACGTAACGCAGGCCGACGGCAGCATCCAGCACATGCGCTGCGAAATGCGGGCCGCCACGCTGATCAAGCGTTCGGGCTGGTCCATCGACATGTTCAAGGTCGGCTCCACGGTGCACATCGAAGGCAACCCGCACCGTGACGATCCCGGCGCCTGCTACATCGAGAACTTCTCCATCGATGGCGGCAAGATGATGAACCGCAACGACCAGATTTCCACCGGCGCCCCGGTCGATACGTCGACCCGGCCGCTGCGACTCGCCGATGGCCAACTGAACCTCAGCGGCGACTGGGCGGTGGAGCAACTGGTGCTGACCGTGCCCCCGAGCGGTGGCAACGGCTCGATGATCCCGAAGAGCCTGAGCCCCGACTTCCGCGCCGGCAAGATCACGCTGGAACAGGTCCAGGCTTCCCAGCCTCCTCGTCCGCGCGCGGTCTACACCGCGGCCGGTGATGCTGCTGCCAAGGCCTTCAACAGCCGTTCCCCGCAGGACAATCCCTGGTTTGCCTGCAAACCCACCAGCTTCATCCGCGACTGGACCGCCGACTGGCCGATCAACCAGTTCGTGCAGTCCACCACTGCCGAAGGCGAAAAGGTCATCGACATCACCTATGGCCTCTACAACTTCAAGCGCCGCATCCACGTGGGCATGCAAGCGCACCCGGCCAACCTTACGCCCAGCTACGCTGGTCATTCCATCGGCAACTGGGAGGGTGACGTTCTGGTCGTGGACACGGTCGGTTTCGAACCGGGCGTGCTGTCGCCGCCCACCCGCAGCAGCGACCAGATGCACATCGTCGAACGCTTCTCGCTCGACACGGCAAAAATGGCCCTGAAACGCGAGTACTCGGTCACTGACCCTGTCTACCTGGCAGAGCCCTATGCCAGCTACGACGTCATGTACCTGTCCGACGTGCCCTTCGAGGCGCAGACCTGCAAGGAAATGACCCCTGAGTTCGCACAGCCACAGCAGTGACCAGCCACGGCCGGCAGTCGCCTGCGGTCGCCTGTTCTGATCGACAACAAAAAGCCCGGCATGCCGGGCTTTTTGTTGTTGGAGACCAAGGCAGCTGGGGCTGCGCGCCGCCGCTGGGTGCCGCTACTGGGCGGCTGGCTTGATCACCACCAGTGCACCGTCCTGTTCCTCGGTGAGCAGATACAGCAGGCCATCCGGACCCATGCGCACATCGCGGATGCGCTGACCGAAGTCAGGACCTGCCAGCAGGTCTTCGCGCGAGCGCTCATTGCCCTTGTCATCGTAGAAGACCCGCACGAGGCGGCCAGTGCCCGGCACCTGCCCCACGCGGTTGGCACCGACGAAGGCGCTGGTGGTCCAGGTCGGAAAATCCGTGCCGCTGTAGAACGCCAGTCCCGAGGGCGAGATACCGGGAATGAAGCTGGATATCGGCATTTCCATGCCTTCCTTGTAGGGCACCGGCGAAATGAAGGGACCGGGATAGTCGCGCCCGAAGCTCACTTCCGGCCAGCCGTAGTTGCGGCCGGCGCGCAGGATGTTGATCTCGTCGCCGCCATTGGGACCATATTCCGATGCCCAGAGTTCGCCGGTGTTGGGATTGAAGGCCAGCCCCGCCGGGTTACGGTGGCCGAGCGTAAAGATTTCCGGCCGGTAACCCGCGCGGCCCACGAAGGGATTGTCGGCAGGTGCCGTGCCATCGTCGTTCAGGCGCAGCACCTTGCCGCGCAGGCTGGCAGGGTTCTGCGCCGAGGGATCCCGCGTGGCACCGAGCCCCATGTAAAGTTTGCCATCCGGCCCGAATACCAGTCTGGCGGCAGCCCCACCGGCACCGTCCCAGGTGTCACTGACCAGCAACTCCTGCAGATCGGAGAGGCGCGAGCCATCGAAGCGCGCACGCGCCAACACCATGGCAATGGCCTTGGGTTCCGCGCTGATCTCCTTGTGGTAGGTGAGATAGAGCCACTGGTTCTGCGCAAAGGCCGGATGCGGCAAGACTTCCATGAACCCGAGCAGGGCCTCGGATTTGACCGGCGGCATGCCAGCCACCGGGTCGGGCAGCAGTTTGCCGTCGCGAATCACGCGCAGCCGGCCGGCGCGCTCGCTGACCAGCCTGTCTCCGCCGGGCAGGAAGGCGACGCTCCACGGATGCTCCAGACCGCGCGCCACGACTTCGACGTGCAGCTTGGCCTGGAAAGTCTGTATCTCCCAGGGACCATCGCCGAGCGGCGGCGAGCGGAACTGCGCCTGACTTGGCGTGGCGTTGAGCAACGCGGCCGCCAGACCGACGACACAGATGAAGGAACGAAGAGGTGGCAGAGACACGTGGATTCTCCCGGGCAGCCATCGAGGACGAAGAAGATGCGCTGGCAGAATAGGCAGGAACAATTCAACAATTAAGGAGGTTGGCCGCGCTGCCGTGACGCCGCCGCGCGTGTTCCGCCCTTGCGGGCGGACCAGCCGTGGCTCAGCGGCTCCAGCCGAAGCGGTAACCGTAACCGACACCGGCGCTGAACTGCAGCGGAGTACCGCGCTCGCGGATCAACGGGGAGTCCCGCAGCGGACCACCGAGCCGGTCCAGCCCTGCAAAGGCGGTGACCGCTGCGCGCGTACCGAGCGGCCACACCGCCGCCCCTCCGATGCCGAGCGATACGACACCACCGCTGGCCTCATGCGGTGCCAAGCCGGTGGCAGCCGCCTGGCGGGCATCGATGCCGAAGTAGGGCTGCAGGAAGGTATCCGTGCCCAGGGTCAGGCGTGGGCCCACGCTGTAGCTCACCCGGCCAACCCGGCCGAGCAGACTCAGCGCAAGGTCGCCCACCACTCCGCTGTGGCCGCCAAAGCCGCGGCGCAGCTCCGCGCGCACGCGGACCGCCCCTCTGTCGTACTGTGCAAAGCCGCCGGGCTCACCGGCGAGATCGACCGTACCGAGTCCGCGCAGACCGTCGGTAGCGCCGGTAATCAGAAAGGGCGAACCGCCGGTGTCTTCCTGCCGACCAAACCGCAGCTTCACCAGTGGGCCCAGTTTCCAGCGCGCCGTATTGACCACGTTGTACCCGATACCGTCGGGTACCGACGCGAAGAACAGGTCCTTGTAGTTGACGCGCAGATCGGGGAACACAGAAAGCCCATACTGGTCAGACCCCTGGAACACAGGGGCAACGACAGGCGCAGCCCCCACAGTCAGCGTCCAGTCAGGCTGTGGTGAACCCTGCCGCGCCGGGGGTTGCGCCGCGACCGGAGCAAGCCCCGCCAGCATGATGCAGGCGACCACGGCACTGGCCAGGATCGATGGACGGAATGGTTTCATGACGGCTCCGGCTGGCTGACGAAATGGGCGGGGAATCCTTGCAGCGTGTGGCTGTACGGGAGTGGGATCGGGGTGGATCGCGCCGAGGCTTTGCGCTACGGTACCGGTGGGTTCAACGGAGGGGATTGCATGAGCGTGATCACACTGAACGTCAATGGCGCAGTGCAGCAGGTCGATGTGGATCCGGCCACACCACTGCTGTACATCCTGCGCAATGATCTCGGACTGCGTGGCCCGCGCTTCGGCTGCGGACTGGGCCAGTGCGGTGCCTGCTCGGTCATCGTCGACGGCGCGCTGGTGCGCTCCTGCCAGCTGCCCGTGGCCGCGGCCACCGGCGCCATTACAACGCTCGAAGGATTGTCGCAGAACGGCACGCTGCATCCGCTGCAGCAGGCGTGGATCGACGAACAGGTCCCGCAGTGCGGCTACTGCCAGAACGGCCAGATCATGACGGCGAAGGCCCTGCTCGACCGCAACCCCACACCGACCGACGCCGAAATCCGCGAGGGCATGCAGGGAGCCCTATGCCGCTGCATGACCTATTACCGCATCCACGCCGCGATCAAGCGCGTGGTGGACGCCCAGGGACCCGGCCTCGCCCACGCCGCAGTCGGTACCGACAGCAGTACGCAGGAGGCTGCCGTATGAACACCCTGACCAGTTTTCCCCGTTTCATTCAGGAGGCGCTGCAGGGTGTGGCTCCTTCGGCGTCGCGGCGCCAGTTTCTCGCCTCCTCCGGCGCGCTGGTACTGAGCGTTGGCGCCTCTGCCCTGCCGGGCGCCCGGGTGCTGGCGCAGGCAGCAGCCGGCCCCTATCCGGATCCCGACTTCCTGCAGCTCGACACCTGGATAGTCATCCACCCGGACAACACCGCCACGTTCTTCGTTGGCAAGACCGACGGAGGTCAGGGCACCGGCACCGCCTTCCGGCAGATGATGTGTGATGAACTCGACATGGCCTACGAGCAGACCCGTCTGGTGATGGGGACCACCGACACCACGCCCGACCAGGGTGGGTCCGGTGGTTCCGATGCGATCGAAACCGACGGCAAGCCCATGCGCCGCGTCGCTGCCGAGGCGCGCCGCGTGCTGCTCGATCTTGCAGCAGAGCACCTGCAGACACCGGTGACGGATCTGACGGTGGAGAACGGTACGGTCTCAGTGCGCGGTAGCGCTGGCAAGACCGTCCGCTATGCCGAACTTGTCGGTGGCAAGCGCTTCAACGTGGCGTTGACCGGCAACAACGTCAACGCCACCACGGGCACGGCGGCCGTGAAACCGGTGCAGCAGTTACGGGTGGTAGGCCAGCCGATTCCGCGTTACGACATTCCCGCCAAGGTGGACGGCTCGCTGACTTGGGCGGTGGACGTGAAACTGCCCGGCATGCTGCACGCCCGCAACGTGCGGCCGCCCGTGGCGGGCGCGGTGCTGCGCAGCGTCGACGAGCGCTCGATCGCCGGCCTGCCCGGCGTCGTGCGTGTGGTCAGTCGGGGCAATTACCTGGCCGTGGTGTGCGAACGGGAGGAGCAGGCCATCGCCGCCGCTCGGCAGTTGCAGGCGGACTGGGTGGCGCCGGCCGAGGCGCCCTTCCCGCCCTCCGACGCCCTGTTCGATTACATCCGCAACGCCACACCGACATCGAGCGAGGAAGCCCGCGTCAGCGGCGATCCCGCTGCCGCGTTTGCTGCCGCAGCACGCGTGGTGGAAGCTGACTACGAAGTGCCATTCCAGGGCCACACGGCCATAGGACCGGCTTTCGCGGTGGCCGACCCCTCCGACAACCAGCTGACGATCTACTCCAACGACATGAAGTCCTATGGACTGCGTACCGGCGTTGCCGACTTCCTCGGCCTGCCGCGCGACCGGGTGCGCGTGGTCTACATGGACGGACCCCAGGTCTATGGGCGCACGGCGGCTGACGATGCCGGCTTCGAGGCCGCCTTTCTGGCCCATGAACTGGGTCGACCGGTCCGCGTGCAGTGGACGCGTGCAGAAGAGACCGCCTGGGACACCAAGGGACCGGCCTACACCTTCAGGCTGCGTGGAGCCCTTGATGCCACCGGGGCCGTCACCGGTTTCGACTACGAGGCACGCGCAGCGGATTACGCCCACCTTGGCTACAACGAGCCCGACACCGTGCTGATCGCCCAACTGATGGGCAGGCGACCCGCGCGGATCGCCGACGGCGGCGCAGCGCTGCCCAGCGTGAAGTACGGCATCGCCAATACCCGCTTCAGCGGCCATGTGGTATCGCTGCCGCTGGTGTGGGAGACCCCGCTGCGCACTGGCAACCTGCGTGACCCGGATGGCCCACAGGTGACCTTTGCCTTCGAGGGCTTCATCGACGAACTGGCCGCCGCTGCCCGGCGCGACCCGGCGGAATTCCGTCAGGCGCTGGTGGAAGCGAGCACGGAGGACAACGCCTTCCGCAAGAGTCGCTCGCTGGCCGTGCTGAAAGCGGCGGTGGATGCCTATGGCAACTGGGAATCCCGCCCGGCGCCGAAGGCGCCGGCGCGCGGCCCGATCCATAGCGGACGCGGCATTGCCTACACCTATCGCAGCAACACGGTGGTGGCTGTCATTGCCGATGTCGAGGTCAATCGCGACAGCGGCCGCGTATGGGTGAAGCGACTGGTGTGCGCGCACGACTGTGGACTGGCCATCAATCCACTGGGGCTCCGGCATACCGTGGAGTGCGGCATGCTGCATGGGCTTAGCCGCGCGCTGTACGAGGAAGTGCAGTTCGACGGCGAAAAGGTCCTCAGCGTCGACTGGGAGTCCCACCCCAGCCTGCGCCATGCCGACACGCCTGAGCGCATCGACATCGTGCTGGTGAACGGCGATCCCAACCCGGACCGCCCCGACCTGCCGCATTACGGTGCCGGTGAAACCAGCCACAAGCCGATGATTGCAGCCGTGGCCAACGCCATCTTCGACGCCACGGGAGTGCGTTTGCGCAGGGCCCCGTTCCGTCCCGAGCGCGTGCTGGAGGCGCTGCGCGCAGCGCAGAGCTAGGTTCCCGCCGTCTTGGACGTCGGCAACGGTCTCAGTACTGCCACCGCCAGCGCGCGACTGCAGCACGAGGGGCCCAACGAACTGCCCTCCGGCGAGCGGAGAAGTCGTCTGCGCATCGTACTGGAGGCGCTGCGGCAGCCCATGCTCGCCTTGCTGCTCGGAGGCGGACTGGTCTACCTGTTGCTAGGTGACCGCGTCGAAGCACTGCTGCTGCTGTTTTTTGCCAGCTTCTCGCTCACCATCACCGTCGTCCAGGAAGCCCGCAGCGAGAGCGTGCTGGAAGCGCTGCGTCAGCTCGCCAGTCCCCGCGCACTGGTGATTCGCGATGGCAGTCGCCACCTGATCCCCGGCCGTGAGGTCGTGCGCGAGGACCTGCTCGTCCTCAGGGAAGGCGATCGCGTGGCTGCCGATGCCGAGTTGCTCGACTCCCATGATCTGCTGCTCGACGAGTCACTGCTCACCGGCGAGTCACTGCCCGTGCCCAAACGGGTCATCAGCAGCGACGAGGGCCGCGTGGCGGGCGGTACGCTGGTGGTGCGCGGTCATGCCGTGGCGCGCGTCCTGGCCACCGGAGCCGGGACTGCAATCGGTCGCATCGGGGGCGCACTCGGCGGGATTGCGACCGAGCAGCCGCACCTGCAACGGCAGGTACAACGACTGGTGCGTGACTTTGCCCTGTTCGGCGCAGCGGCGGGCCTCACGGCGGTGCTGTTGTTCGGGCTGCTGCGAGGATCTTGGCTGGAAGCCCTGCTGAGCGGCATCGCGCTCGGCATGTCGATGCTGCCCGAAGAGTTTCCGCTGGTGCTGGCCGTGTTCATGGCGATGGGTGCCTGGCGCATTTCCCGGGCCCGGGTGCTGACGCGGCGGGCGGCCGCCATCGAAACCCTCGGGGCAACCACGGTGCTTTGCACGGACAAGACCGGCACGCTGACCGAAAACCGCATGTCGGTGGCAGCCATCGTGGCCGGTGCTGCACGCTGGACGCCGGGCCTCGGACGCGAGATGGGGATAGAGGTCAGCGAATTGCTGCGGTCAGCCGCACAGGCCTGCCCTGGCCAGACCGCCGATCCGATGGACCTCGCCGTTCTCTCGCTGGCCGCCGTCATACCCCAGCAGGGTCAGCGCCGCCTGCTGCACACGTGGGGCCTGCGTGCCGATCTTTTCGCCGTGGCCACACTGGTCGACCTTGGCGAGGGGCCGCGCGCTTTCGCCAAGGGGGCGCCGGAAGCGATCGCGGAGCTGTGCTGCCTGTCCGCCGCGCAACGCGCTGCGCTCTGCGCCGAGGCCGATGCGCTGGCGCAAGCCGGTATGCGCGTGCTTGGGGTGGCGAGCACCGGCCTGCTGACTCCTGCCCTCACGCAGCGGCCCGCGGCATCGCCGCGCGGACTGCCCTTCGAGGCCCTCGGGCTGCTCGGCTTTGCCGATCCGCTGCGCGCCAGTGCCCCTGCTGCCGTGGCGGAGTGCCGACGTGCCGGCATCCGGGTGGTGATGCTCACCGGCGATTACGCGCTGACTGCCAAGGCCATCGCCCGCCAGGCTGGCATCGAGGCGGACACCGTGCTGGAGGGGCGTGAGATCGATGGCTTGTCGACTGCTGCCTTCGCAGCACGCGTCCGCAGCACTGCGGTCTTCGCCCGCATCCAGCCGCAGCAGAAGCTGCGCATCGTCGAGTGCCTGAAGGCCGACGGCCAAGTGGTGGCCATGACCGGCGACGGCGTCAACGATGCCCCGGCGATCAAGTCGGCGCACATCGGCATCGCCATGGGAGGACGCGGCACCGATGTCGCGCGCGAAGCCTCCTCGCTCGTGCTCCTTGATGATGATTTCAGCTCGATCGTGGCCACGATCCGGCTGGGGCGCCGCATCTACGACAACCTGCGCAAGGCCACCGAGTACATCGTGGCGGTACACATCCCCATCGCTGGTCTGGCGCTGCTGCCGCTGCTCGGCGGTCTGCCGCTCATGCTGACGCCGATCCACATCGCGTTTCTGGAAATGGTGATCGATCCCGCCTGCTCCGTGGTGCTGGAAGCCGAGCAGGAAGAGGATGATGTGATGCAGCGCCCCCCGCGTCACACGGCCAGCCGCCTGCTGCCGCCACAACGTCTGCGCTGGGCCCTGCTGCAGGGCACACTGGTGCTGGGTCTGCTCGCCACGGTTTTGCTGACCAGTGCTGCCACCGGCCGCGCGGAGTCGGAACTGCGGGCGCTGGTGTTCACCGCGCTGGTGCTGATGAACATGGGACTGATCCTGGTGAACCGCAGCTTCAGTGCGTCCCTCGCCGGCGCGTTCCGTCGTCCGAACCGTTCGCTGTGGGTGTTGCTCGGCGCCGTGGGTGGCATCCTGGCGGCTGCCCTGCTCTGGTCACCGGCGCGCACACTGTTCGGTTTCGGCCCGCTCGGCTGGCAGGATCTGCTGCTGGCCGCGACGACTGCCGGACTTGCGCTGCTGTTGCTGGAAGCCGCCAAGGCGCACCGGTTCCGCCGGGCGGCGGGCTAGGCCCGGCGTCGCACGCCGAGCGTAGCGCTAGGAGGATCAGGGCCTTCGCAGTGCAGCGATCAGCCCGGTCACCGGCTCCCCGTATTCCTTGCGCAAGAATCCCTCAGCCACGCTGACTACGGTCAGGCCGGCCGCGGTGGCCACCTCGCGAATGTGCTGTTCGGTGTGGGAGTAGCGTCCGGAGTCCATCAGCTTGAACGGCGCCTGCGTACCCTTCTCGACGGTGAACACCAGATAGCCGCCGGGGCGCAGCAGTCGGGCAGCGGGCTGGGTTATCTGGGCGAGGTCACCGAAATAGATCAGGGTGTCGCAGGCGACGATGAGGTCCAGCGCCAGCGTCTGCCGGGCCAGATGGTCGGTGATTTCCGCTACGGCCAGCACGTCGTACAACTGCGTGTCGCTGGCTTTTTCTACCATCTCGGGGGACAGGTCTATACCCGTGAGAAGCCGTGACAGCGGTCTCAGGTACTTGGCCGCCAACCCGGTGCCACAGCCGAGCTCGAGCACGTCGAGGGCGCCGGTCGGTCCCAGCACCAGATCAAGCGTTTCCTTGAGTCGCTCCGGCGCCTGGTAGAGCAACTGCTCGCACATGTTGTGTTCGTAGAAACCGGAAAAGCGTGAATAAAGCTGCTGTATGCAGTCGTCGGGCGCGCGTTGTGGTGGTGGCTGGTCGCGCAGTGCGCTCAGCAAGTGCCGGATTTCGGCAGAGTCGGGGCGCAGCGTCAGGTACTGCTCGAAGGAGTACCGCGCATCGTCCCGGCGGCCGAGGATATGGGCCAGATTGCCGCGCGCCCGCCAGTTCGGCGCACTCGGCTCCAGCATCGTGGCGTGGTCCTGACAGACGTAGGCCGCCAGGATTTCACCGTCCTGGCGCAATTCATCGGCGGTATCAGCGTAATCGCTGGCCGTACGCGCAGCGGCGGTTGCCGGTCTGCTGCCGACGAGCAGTTGCTCCCGCAGCGCAAAGTCGAGCCACTCTGGTACGGCTGACGAGGCCGCACCGGGCAGGTCCGCGAGTGCGGCAACCAGCACGTCCCGGGTCCGACCCTTTTCACAGACTTCGAGAATCAGTGAGGCTGTCGCATTGAGGCGATGCAGCTTGCCGGTGGCAAGGTGATACACCAGATAGCCCTCTGCCTCGGGGCAGATGGCGAGATCGGGGCTGCTGAAGAATTGGGGTTCAGTCATCGTGCAAAGCGGCCGGGGCACGCCATCGTGCACCGACCGCCACAGCGTAGCAGCGGTGGCTCAGTTGCCCTTGCCTTCGCCCTTGCCCTTGCCTTCACCCTTGCCTTTGCCGTCGCCCTTGCCTTTGCCTTCACCCTTGCCTTTGCCTTCCCCTTTGCCCTTGCCCTCACCGCCGGCCGGAGCCTGGGCGAGCACGGTGGAAGCAGGCGCTGCGGCAACGGCCAAGCCGGCCACCAGCAGGCTCTGCTTCAGGAAACTACGACGGGTGGGCTGCACGTCATTGAGCAGCGAGTCCAACAGTGTTTTATCAGTCATGGAATATCCCCTCACGGATGTCACGTTGTCTTGAGTAGTGCTTTTAACCGCAGCTCGCCAGCCATGAAGGGCCAGCGATTACAACGGCGATGCCACTCTAGCGCAGATACTGTCCTGCCAGCCGCCGGCCATCGGCGTTTTTCCGTAAATTTTTTGCGGCATTGGCCCAAAGAGGGCTTCAGACGGGGGAGGCGTAAGTTTTGCGCCACAAATCCACCCGGTGGATTGATGTCTGTCTCCGTGCATGCGGCAATCCTAACCCGGAGTAAATACAAGGTTACTCCGTTCCCCAATACCGAGGAGAGAGCCCTTGAAGCATAGCCACACCAAAAATCTGTTCGTGCCGACCGCGCTGTTTGCCGCCATGCAGGCCCTGGGCCAGCAAGCCGCTCCGGCCACGGGCGTCGAGGAAATCGTCGTAACGGCGCAGTTCCGCGCCCAAAACCTGCAGGAGACACCGATCGCCATCACCGCCGTCAACAGCGAAATGCTGGAGGCCCGCGGTCAGACCAACATCGCGCAGGTCGCCGCACAGGCACCGAACGTCTCGCTGCGGCCGCAGCCGCAGAACGGCGGTTCCGGTCTCATCGCCTTCATCCGCGGCGTGGGCCAGGTGGATTTCAATTACGCGCTCGACCCGGGCGTCGGTGTGTACGTGGATGACGTGTACATCCCCACCCTGTCCAGTTCGCTGCTCGAACTCATCGACCTCGACCGCGTGGAAATCCTGCGTGGCCCGCAGGGCACGTTGGCCGGCAAGAATTCGATTGGTGGCGCCATCAAGCTGTTCAGTGCCAAGCCCGAGGGCAGCAACACCGGCTCCCTGCGCGCCTCCTATGGCACGTTCAACGCACTCAACCTGCGGGGCATGACCGATCTCAAGATCAGCGACGACCTGTCGCTGCGTGTGTCCGGCATGAGCCGCAGCAACGATGGCTATGTGGGCATGCTCGACTATGGCCAGACGCATCCCAATTCGAATGTACCCCAGACCAATACCCGCGGCCGAAGCAATTCCGACTACCAGACCATGGGTGGTCAGAACGTGCAGGCCGTGCGCGGTGCCCTGCGCTACACGCCAACCAACGATCTGGAGATCAACCTGTCCACGGACTTCACTCGCGAGCGTTCCGAGGCGATTCCGGCGGTCGTGATCGCCGCTGGGGCCATCGCCCCCGGTGGTACCACGTTCAACCCGAACTCAGTCGGCAACTCGGCCTCGCTGTCGTCATTCCCGCCACCGACCTACGCCAATCCCTGGTTGCTCGGCAAGGATGGCAAGCCGGTCAACATGAGCTGCGCCTTCGTGCCGGCCGGACCCTACAGCTGTGACACCGGTGGCTACAGCCTTGGCTGGGACCGCAAGTTCATCAGCTACTCTAACTTCCTCGATGGCATGGCACCGACGGTCCAGGCTCCGGCCAAGCCGTACTTCGCACTGCCCGTCACCGAGTTCACCGGCTCCGGCGTGCACGCCACGCTCAGCTACCAGCTGAGCGACAACGTCGAATTCGTCTATATCGGCTCGTACCGCGAATACAACTCGAAGTTCGGTCAGGATCAGGACGCCACTCCTCTGCCGGTCGCGCAGCTCGACAACGAACTCAATCACCATGCCTTCACCTCGGAAGTGCGCCTCAACATGCAGTCGGAGAACGGCTTCATCGAAGGCACGGTCGGTGCGTTCTATCTCGAGCAGCAAGGCACGTACACGGCGCGCGTCGACCTGAACTATGTCGCGCCAGCCACCATCGACTTCCTGCACGGTCCCGACACCACGCCCAGCGATACGCAGGCCGTGTTCGCCACGGCAACCATCCACCCCAGTGACGTACTGAGCTTCACCGGCGGTGTGCGCTACACCGAGGATGCCAAGGACTACACCTACTACCGGTCCAACCCGGATGGCACCATCCCCAGCGCAACGGCCTGTGCCCTGTTCACGCAGCCCAACTGCCTGCTGGCCGGCCTGTACAACATCACCGGCAGCTTCCGAGGCGATCGTACCGACTGGCGTCTGGTGGGCGACTATCAATTCACCGACAACCTCATGGCCTATGCCTCGGTATCGACGGGCTTCAAGGGTGGCGGGGTGAATCCACGTCCATTCGTGGCCGACCAGCGCCTGTCGTTCCAGCCCGAGACGCTGAAGACCTACGAAGCGGGCTTCAAGGCCGACCTGTTCGATCGCGCGATGCGTCTGAACGGTGCAGTGTTCCTCAACAAGTACGACAACATCATCCTCGGCAAAACGGTCTGCCCAGAGTCGGTGCTGCCGACACCGTGCCTGCGGCCGGACAACATTGGTGCCGCCGATGTGTCGGGCTGGGAGCTCGAAGCCACGATCTTCCCTGCCGATGGCTGGTCGGTGGATGCCAGCGTGAGTGGCCTCGACTTCGAGTACACCTCACCGCGCGACGCCAAGGGTTTTCTGGCCAACACCAGCATCCCGGCTTCGGCCATCACGCCATATACCCCCGAGCTTTCCTACTCGGTGGGTATCCAGTACGACCAACTGCTCAGTGTCGGCGCGATCAGTTACCGGCTGGACGGCGCCTACCAAGGCAAGCTCTACACCAACGCCGAAAACACCAACTGGTCGAAGATACCGGGCCGACTGGTGAGCAATGCCCGCATCGCCTGGTCCAACGACGATGGCTGGAAACTGGCACTGGAAGCGCAGAACCTGTTCGACAAGTACTACTTCCTGTCGGTCAGCGACGTGACTACCTCCCTTGGCCTCGTGACCGGCGTACCGGCCATGCCAAGGACCTGGGCCCTATCGGTAGAACGCAAATTCTGATCCGAAGGCGGTAACCCGGCCAACACAAGCCGCCGTCTCGCGACGGCGGCTTTTTTGTCGCCCCGCAAAACAAAACCCCGGCAAGCGCCGGGGTTCTGCTTTTCGTATCCCCTCGACTTTTGGTCGAGGACGTCGGAAAACGGGCTTACATCATGCCGTCCATGCCGCCCATGCCACCCATGCCACCGGCCGGAGCCGCCGGCTTCTCTTCCGGGTGCTCGGCGATCATGCACTCGGTGGTCAGCATCAGGCCGGCCACGGAGCCGGCGGCCTGCAGTGCGCTGCGGGTCACCTTGGTTGGATCCAGGATGCCCATTTCCAGCATGTCACCGTACTCGCCGGTCGCCGCGTTGTAGCCTTTGTTGCCTTTCAGCGACTTGACCTTGTCGAGCACCACGGCGGCGTCATCGCCGGAGTTGGCTGCGATCTGGCGCAGCGGCGACGTCAGGGCCCGTTGCAGGATGGACAGACCGACGTTCTGGTCTTCGTTGTCTCCTTTGAGCTTGACGATGTTCTGCAGGGCACGCACGAGGGCAACACCGCCGCCAGGAACCACGCCTTCTTCGACGGCCGCTCGGGTGGCGTGCAGCGCATCTTCGACGCGGGCTTTCTTCTCCTTCATTTCGATTTCGGTACCGGCACCGACCTTGATTACCGCCACACCGCCAGCCAGCTTGGCCACGCGTTCCTGCAGTTTTTCACGGTCATAATCCGACGTGGTCTCCTCGATCTGCTGACGCAGCTGGGCAACACGTCCCTCGATGGCCTTCGAATCGCCGGCGCCGTCGATGATGGTGGTATTGTCCTTGCTGACGATCACGCGCTTGGCATGACCGAGATCCTGCAGCGTGGCGCCTTCCAGGCTGAGCCCCACTTCTTCCGCGATCACGGTGCCACCGGTGAGGGTCGCGATGTCCTGCAGCATGGCCTTGCGGCGGTCACCGAAGCCCGGTGCCTTGGCGGCGGCCACTTTGACGATGCCACGCATGTTGTTCACAACGAGCGTAGCCAGCGCTTCGCCTTCGACGTCTTCGGCAATGATGAACAGCGGACGACCGCTCTTGGCTACACCTTCCAGCACCGGCAGCATTTCGCGGATGTTGGTGATTTTCTTTTCCACCAGCAGGATCAGCGGGTTTTCGAGATCCGCCGTCATGGTTTCCTGGTTGTTGATGAAGTAGGCGCTGAGATAACCACGGTCGAACTGCATGCCTTCCACGACGTTCAGCTCGTTTTCGAGACCGGAGCCGTCTTCGACGGTGATCACGCCCTCTTTGCCGACCTTGTCCATGGCCTTGGCGATGATCTCACCGACGCTGGTATCGCTGTTGGCGGAGATCGAACCGACCTGGGCAATGGCCTTGCTGTCGGCACAGGGCTGGCTCATCTTGCCCAGTTCCTCGACGACGGCGGCGACGCCTTTGTCGATGCCGCGCTTGAGATCCATCGGGTTCATACCGGCGGCCACGGCTTTCAGGCCCTCGTTGAGGATGGCCTGCGCCAGCACGGTGGCCGTGGTGGTGCCGTCACCGGCCACATCGGACGTCTTGGAGGCGACCTCCTTCACCATCTGCGCACCCATGTTCTCGAACTTGTCCTTCAGGGTGATTTCCTTTGCTACGGAGACACCGTCCTTGGTGACGGTGGGGGCACCGAAGCTCTTGTCGAGCACTACGTTGCGGCCTTTCGGGCCGAGTGTGACCTTGACGGCGTCAGCCAGCAGGTTCACGCCTTTGACCATTTTCTGGCGGGCTACGTCGCCAAACAGTACGTCTTTTGCCATTGTCTTCGTCCTATCTCGAGTAAGTGATTGAAGCGGATGCGCTGGCTGTTCAGCCTTCCAGCACGCCGTAGATTTCGTTTTCGCTGAGGATCAGGAACTCTTCTTCGCCGATCTTGACGGTGTTGCTGGCATACTTGCCGAAGATCACCTTGTCACCGACCTTGAGGTCGACCATGCGCAGGGTCCCGTTGTCGAGGGGCTTGCCGGGGCCGACGGCGATGACTTCGCCCTGCGACGGCTTCTCGGCTGCAGAGCCCGGCAGCACGATGCCACCTGCGGTCTTGGTCTCCTCTTCCTTGCGCTTCACGATCACGCGGTCTTGCAATGGGCGGATTTTCATCGGTAGTACTCTCCAGGGTTGCGAGTGTTGGATGTTGTTGGAGTGGCTCTGCGCCGGCAGACGCCGGCCGGGCCCGGGTTGCCCCAGCCACCGGAAAAAGCGCTTCCGGTCCAGGACTGAGCGCGTCAAAGATGGGGATCGGGCAGGACGTTTCAAGGCGGCCCCACCAAAAAAATGCGGGATTGGCCCCTTAGATGGGCGGAGGCTGATCTCCCGGAGCCAGCCTTGGGGTAGAGGAAGTCGCCGGGGTGCCGTCCGGGCCGGGTTCGCGGCTGAAAACCCCTTCCACCACCGTGAAGCTCCCGGTAGGGCGCTCACCCGGCGCCGCGCCGAAGCGGACCCCGCCCGCAAAATGACCGGCAAAGCCCGACGCGGACAGGCCCTTGCCAAGCAGCCAGCGGGCCAGACCGCGGCGCAGTGGTGGCAGCAGCAGGACCACTGCCATGGCATCGCTGAACGGCCCGGGCAATAGAAGCAGCAAGCCGGCGGCGCTGACCAGCAGGGCGTTGAGCAGATCGGCGGCGCCTGGGCTTTCCGGGGTGAAACCGGCGAACTGCTGCAGCGAACGGCGTCCCTGCCAGCGCAGGATCCTCAGGCCAGCCAATCCCGCCAGGCCCAGCCAGGCGAGTGCGAGCCAAAGGCCCAGCACGCGGCCTAAGGCGATGAGACCGGCGATCTCGGCCAACGGCAGCAACAGCAGGCTGAACAGCAGCATTCGCAGCATGACGACATCGACTCACAGTGGACCGGGGCAGTCGGTACGGACCGCGCAAGCGCAAGGTGCACGCCGGACCAACGCGGCACGATACGCGCAGCCGCTCCGCACTGGCAATCACCCCGCCACCCCTGGCGGCGGGGGCAGCTTTCTGGTGTATCTTGCGGCTTGTCTGGACCAGCACCGTAGCGAGGGGAACATGGAAGAAGAGCAACCAACACCATTCAACCGGCAGCGCCGCCAGCTGCTGGGCTGCGTCTGCGCCCTGGGCGTCGGACTGCCTGCGGCGGTCAGCGCGCAGGACACCGGCAACGCGGCAGCACCGCAGGTGGACGACCTGCTCGGCTATGCCTTCGGCGAGCGGGCCGGTCAGCCGGTGGGGGTCGACGACCTCCAGCCCGGTGCCCAGCAGGTTTTCGCCTACGCCATCGATGCCAGCTCCGGCCAACTGCGCAATGGTTCGCGCCTGCATCAGTTGTTGTTGGTGCGACTGGACCCCGCCACGCTCGCGCCGGAAACGGCGGCCCGCAGTGTCAACGGTGTGGTGGCCTATTCCGGCGTCTGCAGCCACACGGGCTGCGACGTGACAGACTGGAACGCGGATTCGCGCCGCTTTCAATGCCCTTGCCATGAATCGCAATTCGACCCCGGCGATGGAGCCAGGGTCGTGGGTGGCCCTGCGCCGTGGCAACTGGCGGCGCTGCCGCTGAAGGCGGTCAACGGCAAACTGGCCGTTGCCGGCAGCTTCGAGGGACGGCTGGGCTTCCAGCAGCCCGGCCTGAGTCCTTTCGGCATTTGAGCCACGGGGCGCACCAGAGCGGTCACCGGCCAGACAACCATCCACAGCAAGCAGAGGGGAAGCTCCATGAAAAAAAATACGAGACTGGTACTGCTCGCCACTGGCGCCCTGCTCGGCGCCGGCCTGCTCTCCGGCGCCCTGCAGGCACAGGTGCCGGCCGGGCTACGCGACGTGACCGATGCGCGCCTGCGCAACCCGGAGCCAGAAAACTGGTTGATGTTTCGCCGGGAATACAGTGGTTCCGGATACAGCCCGCTGGCCCGTATCAACCCCGCCAACGTGACGCGGTTGAAGCCGGTGTGGACGCTGTCCACCGGTGTTACCGAGGGCCATCAGAGCCCTCCCATCGTCAATGACGGGGTGATGTACATCACGACGCCACTCAATCTGGTCTACGCCGTCGATGCCACCAATGGCACTGTGCTGTGGCAGTACCGTCGTACCCTGCCCTTTGATCTCAGCCTCATGCATCCGACCAATCGCGGCGTTGCGCTCTACGGGGACAAGGTATTCATGGCCACATCGGACGCCGTGGTCGTGGCGCTGAACGCCCGGACTGGCGAGGTGGTCTGGGAAAAACCGGTGGCCGACTACAAGACCGGTTACTACATGACCATGGCGCCACTGGCGGCCAATGGCAAGATCATGGTGGGTGTGTCGGGCGGGGAGCGGGGTATTCGCGGTTTCGTGGCCGCGCTCGACGCCAGCAGCGGCGAGGAAGTCTGGAGAACGCACACCATCCCGGCGCCGGGCGAACCCAACAGCGAGTCCTGGCCCGGCGAGACCTGGAAGACCGGCGGTGCCCCCGTGTGGGTCACCGGCAACTACGATCCCGACCTCAACCTCAGCTACTGGGGTACCGGCAACGCAGGTCCCTGGGTCGGCGACGCGCGTCCCGGCGATAACCTCTACGCCAACTCGGTGCTCGCGCTTGACGTGGACACTGGCGCCCTCAAGGGCTACCACCAATACCACTGGAATGACTCGTGGGACTGGGACGAGGTCTCGCCACCCATCCTGATGGACGTCACCCGTAACGGGCGCACCTTTCCAGGCCTGGTGCACGCCGGGCGCAACGGCTACCTGTGGGTGCTGGAGCGCGCCGCCGATGGTATCCGCTACGTCGATGCCAAGCCCTTCGTCTACCAGAACGTGTTCGCGTCGCTGGATCCGGAGAGCGGGCGCCCGACCTACAACGAGGATGCCAAGCCCGGTCTCGGCAAACCTGGCACCTTCTGTCCTTCTCTGTCGGGGGGCAAGAACTGGACGCCAGCCGCCTACAGTCCCGAGACGGGTCTGCTCTACATTCCTGCCAACGAAAACTACTGCTCGACCTTCGCCGGCGCGCCCGTGGAATACCGTCCGGGGCAGAATTACACCGGCACCACAGCCAGCAGTGCCAATCTCAGGGAAGGCGCTGACCACGTGGGGGAATTGCAGGCCTGGAACGTCAACACGGGCGAAAAGGTCTGGACCCAGGAATTTGACATGGCCAACTGGGGGCCGGTGCTGGCGACGGGAGGAGGACTGGTGTTCAGCGGTGGCACTGCGGACCGCTTTTTTCGCGCCTTCGACGCGCGCTCAGGCGAAGTACTCTGGCAGCAACGGCTCAACTCTGGCATCACCGGCGTTCCCACGACCTATGAGGTGGACGGCGTGCAGTATGTGGCCATCCAGTCCGGCTGGGGAGTCGACGCCATGCGCATGCAGGCCCGCATCGATGCACTGCAGGGGCGCAGCACGGTGGTTCCGCAGGGTGGGGTGGTCTGGGTGTTCGCGCTGGAAGCGGAGTGATGCCGAGCGCGAAACCGCGGCGGCGGGCCACCACAACAGGGTGACGCCAACGCGGCTGAGGTGACGGCTGCCACCAGTGCTTGTGGCACTGGCAGCAGCCTGAAGGCCCTGCGCGACTAGAAGTTTGCCCGCAGTGTCACGAAGTAGCGACGTCCGAAGATATCGTAGTCCTGCGGAGTGCCCTGGTTGGCGCCCGCCACGGTCGGTGGCCCACGGTCGAACACGTTGGTGATGTCGAGCGATACCGTCCACGACGCACCGCTGTCGAGCTCTCCCGAATAGCCGAGCTGCATGTTGGTGAAGTTGCCGGACGCCACCGTGTTGTCGTCGACATCCACGCCCTGCACCCACAGCCGGTTCAAGCCGACGTCACCGATGTAGCGCTGCTGCAACTGTACGGAGTAGGGACCCACGCCGTAGTTGAGCGTGGCAATCCCGTTGAGCTCCGGATTGCCTAGCCAGCCGCTGATGTCGAACTTCGGAATGCCGAACGGGGTATCCGAACGCTCTGCCACATAGCCAGCCAGGGTGCGGAAAGACAGGGTTTCCTGCTCGGAGTCGAAGAAGTCCGGTTCGAGACGATAAGCCAGCTCGTAGTCGATACCGCGGACCCGTGCCTGCGCCACGTTGAGAAACACGTCGAATATCCTGCCGATGTTGCCCTGGTCCTTGCGGATCTGGGCACACAGGGACTGGTTGCCCGCAAAGCATTCATTGACGATACGCTGGGCACCGAGCTGCGCAATCGAGTCACTGACCTTCACGTCGTACCAATCGGCCGACAGGCTGGCGCCCTGCAGCCAACTCGGCTGATAGACGAACCCGGCCACCAGCGTGTCGGCGTTCTCGGGTGACAATGCCGGGTTGCCGCCGGAGGTGATGGTGGTCTGGTAGGTCGAGTTGCTCTGGAACGGATCGATGATGTTCGTGCCTGTGCTCTGCGTATCGAAGCGCTCGGAGAAGGTAGCCTCGCGGATGTCACGCGACTTGGTGAAGCGCAGTCGCAGATCCTCGAACACCTGCACGTCCAGACCCAGCTTCCAGGAATCCAGCGAGTCATCGAGGTTCGAATAGTTGCTCTGCCGCACCGCCACGCTGCTGCCCACCACCTGCTGACCAGACTCGGACTCCCAGATGGGAATGTTGACCTCGCCGAACCACTCCCAGACGTCGTAGAGGCCCGAGACATCCGGTACCGTCGAGCGGGCATGCAGGTTGGCGCTGCCCGCCGTGTAGCCCCCGGGAATACCGCGAATACCCAGGGCCGGCGCATTCAGCGGCGGTCCGAGCTGGTCGATGTCACGCGGCAGCGCGTACTCGTAGAAATCCTGCTCGCGCCACGTGAGACCAGCCGCGAAGTTGATCGCTCCGTAACCCCATCCGTCGAACGCATCACCCTGCAGGAGGATCTCACCGAAATCCTGGGCGACGATGCCCTGGCCCATCTTCGGCGTATTCATGTAGTTCTTGGCGGCCTGCGTATTGGTACCCACGCCCATGATGTTGAGCGGAACACAGTCCTCGATGGTGCGATCGAGACCGATGGGCGATTCGAGCGGCGCCGTCGTGATGCGACCGGCTGTGCCACCGGGCACGCCACCCGGGGAGGCCAGACGCCCCGCCACCGACGCCTTGAGCTGCTCACGGGTCGGGTTGAAGAGCTGTACGTTGCAGACGATTTCACCGGTACCGGGCTTGCGCACGGCATCGAGCGCCAGATACGTGCGGTCCACACGCTGCTCGTTGAAGATACCGGTGCGTCGATGCGACTCACCGGACTGCCAGGACGCGCGCAGCCGCCAGTCATTGGGCAATGTGTAGTTGAAACCCGTCGACCAGGCCCAGGTGCCGAATACGCCGGATTCCTCGTTGCCACCCTCCAGGTTGTTCGTCGTGAGCGGCGCCTCCTGCTTCCAGATCTGCAGCACGTTGACGTTGGCGCGGTCCATGGCCTCTGCCACCACGGGCGGCATGAAGGCGTTTTCGCGGAACAGCGTACCTGTCCAGTTACCGGTAAAGGTCACACCACCGAGGTTGGCTGTAGTGCGGGATTCGGAGCGTCCCGCCATGGCCTGCACGAAGCCTTCCAGATTATCGGTGAAGTCGTATTTGGCACCCACGAAGCCGGAACGATTGACTACCTCGTTGCCACTAATGCCGTTACGCGCCCGCATGTATTCCTTGTACTCCGGGTTATCGCAGTCGCCACCCATGGTGGCGGTGGAACCCGGCGCACCTGGACGGGCGTAGATCGGCGAACGAATGAAGTTGCGCACGCCCTTGCCATCGTCCGTCATGACCATGCCATTGAGAGCAAAGCTGGTAAGTGGCGTCGTCACCGACGTGCTGTTGTTGACGCGCGACCAGAGCATGCCACCCGGCGCACGATCGGTGGGAGAAACGCATTCCACGGTGAGGCGCTGCGGGACCTTGGAACCCGGCGTCCAGGCCGGGTTGGTAACGTGACCGATGTTTCTGTACCAGTCCGTGCCCTCCTGCACATCCGCCGCGATGCGATTGATCTGCGACACTTCGTTGGAGTTGAACGATCCGATGATGTTGAAGCGGTCGCCGATGTTGGTACCACCAGCCACCTCAACCGAGTAGCGATTCCCATCGCCCCATGCCGTGCGTCCGGCACCCACATTGAATTTGAAGCCCTGGAACTCGCGGTCGAGGATGAAGTTCACCACACCGCCGAGCGCGTCGGCTCCGTAAGCGGCCGATGCTCCGCCGGTGACCGTATCCACCGAACGCATCAGCGCAGTCGGCATCATGTCGACGTTGACCGAACCGCGCTTGTCAGCCGGTGGCAACCGGGAACCGTCGAGCAGGATCAGCGTGCGGTTGGTGCCGAGATTACGCATGTTGAGGTAACTGCCACCCGCTTGGGCGAACAGCGTACCGCTACCACGCTGAGAGCTCAGCGTGTTGAAGAACTGCGGAAGCTGCGACATTTGTTCCACCGTGCTGGCCCCGGGGTTGAAGGAATTCAACTCCGAGATGGTCACGACGGTGACAGGCACCGGTGTCGCCATACCGCTGGTCATGCGCACGCGTGAACCGGTGACGCTGATCTCCTCCACGCCAGCTTGCTGGGCCTGCGCCAGCGGTACGCCGAGCAGGGTCGCTGCGATCGAAGTGGCCAGTATCTTGCGTCGGTGACTTCTGCCACTGAGTGGCTTTCTGTTGTCGTTCATGGGTCCCCCTCTTCAGGTCTCAAGGTTGTCAGGCATTACGTGATTTGATGAATCTTGATTTTGCCAATGACTGCGTGCTGCTTAGTGGCCAGCGCTTCGACACTGCGCGGCTGAACGCTTCGTTCCTCCTCTATTTCAGGCGTGACTTCGCACGGGCCGGAATTGCTTCCAGCAACGTCAACATGCGGATTTTGACTGCGCTGTTACTCGAACAAGTTCGCTTTCTGCACCCGACTCAGCCACTCGGCCAGCCGCTCCATGTCCGGATCGTTTGGCAGGTGGGCGCCGCGGGCCCGCATTTCCAGCAGCAACACGCGCCAGCGATCGAGCGAGCCACGGGTTTCGTAGACACGATCGAGTTCGTGGCACTCGGTGCACACTACATCCAGCTGCTGTCGGCCCTGCTCGTCGTCGTAAAAGCTGTCGAGCTCCGGCGGGATGTACTTGCGAGGGAACGGTGTCCCTTCAGGACCAAAATTCTTGGCCAGATAGTCGAGCAACAGCGCTTCATCCGTGGCTGGCATGGCCTTGACCGGATAGTTCACATGCCGATCCCGCAGCAGGTCCTGCCAGCGCTCGCGACTGAGAGCATGGAAGGCATAATCGTCGATGCCATGGCATGACACACAGTTCTGCAGGATCACATTGCGCAGCGGCCCCTCGGGCAGCGGTACCTGCGGCCGCGTCACTCTTGCCTGTGACAGCGCCAACGCGGACGACAGCAGCAATGCCGTGGCAACCGCAGACTTCACCAACAATCCCCTCATCTACTGTCCTCTCTCCGGAAGGCTGGGGCCGGTCGTGCCGGCCCACGAATTATGCGATTTCCAGCGGTTTGGTACCGCCGTTGAAAGTAGGCACATCGATACCGTACAGATGCAGCAGGGACAGCAGCATGTTCGACGTACGCTCGACGTTGTCCGGATAGGAAATATGCCGATTTCCCTTGAACGTGCCATCGATGCCGCCGGCCAGGATGACCGGGACCTTCTCGTGGGCGTGGCGGTGCGAGTTGCCCATGTTGCTGCCCTTGTAGATCAGCACGTTGTCGAGTGCGGTGCCTTCGATGTCCTGAATCTTGCTCAACTTGTCGAGGAAATAGGCGAGGTTGGCCACGTGATAACGGTTCACCTTGGCATAGTTCGCGATGTTGGCCGGAACATCGCCGTGATGCGAAGTGCCGTGCCAGCCGCCAGTGAAGCCCGACTCCGGGTGCGTAATCGATGACAGGTCACGACCCAGCATGAAGGTCGCCGAGCGGGTGATGTCCCCTTCGAAAGCCAGTGCCATGAGGTCGTACATCAACTTGAAATGGACGTCCTTGCTCTGTGGCAGCCCGAACGGCACTTCCTCGGTGGGCTCGGCCACCGAGTTGTTCATAGCGATATGGATGCGACGCTCCAGTTCACGGATGTTTTCGAGATAGGTGTCCAGCTTGAGCTGGTCACCGGCAGCCAGCTGACGCTTCAGCCCCGGAATCTTCTCGGCCACCGAATCGAGCACGCTGGCGTTGTATTCGCGGCCACGCTGACGCTCTTCGGCACTCGCCCCGTCCCCGAACAGCCGCTCGAAGGCCACGCGCGGGTTGATTTCGGTCGGCAGCGGCTGAGTTGGTGAAACCCATGACATGGAGTTGGTGTAAGCGCAGCTGAAACCCCAGTTGCAGTTGCCATAGTTGCCTGCATCTTCGACACCGAGCTGGATGGAGCCGAGGATGGTATCGCTGCCGAAGCGCTTGGCGATGACCTGGTCTATCGTTTCACCCAGGAAGGGACTGACGGCGTTGCGACGCGGACGCGCGCCCGACAGAAACACAGCACCCCTGGCGTGGTTGCCGCCAGGCTCTTCCTCGGTGGAAAAGGCTTCAGGCACATCAAGACCGCTGATCAGCACGATATGCTTGCGGAAGGGTTCCAGGGGTTTGGTGATGTAGGAAAACTCGAAGTCGGAGCCGGTCTGCAGCGGTGACCAGTAGCCGGGTGCAGCCCCGTGCGGATGCCAGATCCCCACGAAGCGCTTGGGACGCAGCTGCTCGGCCGCCTTGGCCATGGGCACCATGGCGGGGATCATCGCGTCGAGCATCGGCAACGCGATTGCGGCGCCGGCGGCCCGCAGCAACGCCCTACGATCGAGACTCTTCTTGCTGATGAAATTCATGACTGCTTCCCCCCTTGGTTGAACGGCAGCATATGGTGCATGGAAAACATGGAACTACTGGAATGTCGGACCGGGTAACTCATTGGATGGACGCTGTGGCTTGCGCGGCGTCTGGTACTTCCTTGACGCGCATCTGGAACGGTTCGCTCAACACGATGTTCAGCAGCACGTCGGAGAAGCGGTACTGCGATGCTTCGGAATCCTTGACGATACGCCGCACGACCGGCATGTCGTAGTACTCCGTGCCGCGTCCCATCGCATAGCTCAGCAGTTTCTCTGTCATGAAGCGGGCGAACTGCGGGGCATAGGACTTGAGTGTGTTGCGCAGGTCGGCCACGCTGTTGGCCTCGGTGCCATCCCACAACTCCACTTGGGTGTCGAGCGGTACGGCTAACCCATCGCCTTTGCGTGGATGGCCCTCGGCGACGCGCCAGCTCCCGTCGGCGTCGAAGTTTTCCAGCACGAAGCCGATGGGGTCCATCATGCGGTGGCAGGACGCACAGGTCGGATCCGCACGGTGCAGCGTCATCTGGTCACGCAGGGTTTTGATCACCACCTCGCCACCAGTGGTGTCTTCCAATGCCGGCACATTCGGTGGCGGCTCGGGAGGAACGGTACCGAGAATATTTTCCAGCACCCACACGCCGCGCTTGACCGGCGACGTACGGAAATTCTGGGTGAAAGTCATCGCCAGGAAGCTGCCCTTGCCGAGAATGCCGCGACGATGGTCGAACTCTGGCGTCAGCTCGACCCGACGATAGTGCGAGCCGAAGACATTCGGGATGTCATAGTGCTTGGCCAGCCGCTCGTTGAGGAAGGTGTAGTTGCCGTCGATGAGATCCAGCAGGCTGCGATCCTCGCGAATGATGCTCTCCCAGAACAGCTCCGACTCTTTCTGGAAGCTGACCCGCAGCTCGTTGTCCCAGTTGGGGTAGAAGATGCCGTCCGGCGCGGTGGTCGGCAAGTTGCGCAGGTACAGGTACTGCTGCCCGAAATTGGTAACGAGGGCCTGCGAGCGTGGGTCCGCCAGCATGCGCTTGACTTGCTGTTCGAGCACCTGTGGATCGCCCAACTTGTTTTCGCTGGCCAGTTGCAGCAGCTCTTCGTCGGGAATGCTGCTCCACAGGAAGAACGACAACCGCGAGGCGAGTTCCAGATCGGCGATGCGGTAGGACTCACCGGGCTTGACGTCCTCGGGCTCTACTTCCAGACGCACGAGAAACTCCGGGTCGGCCAGCAGGCGGCGCAGTGCCAGTTCGATGCCTTCTTCGAAGCCACCCTTCTGTACGCCGGTATGGAAGAAATCCATGAGTACGTCGAGATCTTCAGCCTTCATGGGCCGCCGATAAGCCTTGGTCACCAGTGGCGACAGAATCTGGC
This sequence comes from Gammaproteobacteria bacterium, assembly GCA_036796405.1. Taxonomy (GTDB): domain Bacteria; phylum Pseudomonadota; class Gammaproteobacteria; order Pseudomonadales; family Pseudohongiellaceae; genus CAILUG01. Next base: position 31,596 of record DAIRDB010000016.1, read on the forward strand.
GCGCGCAGCGATCGAATTCGTCGGTACTGGCGGGCCGGCAGGTCATGACTTTCTGGACGCTTGGAGAATCTTCGGGTCGCGTCGCGTCGAAGGGACCGGAAATCTTCAGCAGGCCAATCACCGGTGGATACTGCACCTGCGGCATCTTTTCGTTTTCGATGGACTTGCGGTCGTACTGTCGCACCAGATCCAGCGGCGGACGGTAATCGGTTTCGATGAAGGTGGCGCCAACCAGCCGGGTACCGGCCTTGACCGGCAGGGTCACATCCAGCGAACCATCACGATCGCCGCCCATGCCGACGTTGAGACCCATGTTTTCGTACTTGAACAACTGCACTCTTTCACCGTCGATGCTGAGCTCCAACTCCTCACCGGGAATGAAGGCCCCGACGCCGAAATTCTGGATGTGGAACGTGTAGTTGCCATCGGCGAGGAAGTTGTGGCGAACGGCCATGCCACCGCGCGTGCCGATCGGCATGCCTTCCAGTTGGTAGTTCTGGGAGGCGTCGCCGTGCTCGATGTAGGTCACTTCGGTGGGCGTATTCCAGAACCCGACCGCCATTTTTGATACTCGTGCGGCTGCCGTCGCATAGGCTTCCAGAAGGGTTGGTGAAAGGGTGAGGGACCCAGCGATGTTGTCGAAACCCCGCGCTGAGGTATCGGCTGGCAGCAGGGAGGACACGTCAATGTCGAGTCCGAGCAGATCACGGACGGCATTGGCATATTCGGTCCGATTCAGGCGATGCAGGACCACGGAACCCGGATTGACCGGAGCGGTTTGGTCGATGGAGGTCTCCAGCCATTCGGTCATGGCCATGTAATCGCTACGGGGTGGCCGCTCCTTACCCGGGGGCGGCATGACGCCGGCACGGAGACGGCGGATCGCCCGCTCCCACTCGGCAGCATGCTCGTGGACGGGCGCGTCGAGAATGCTCTCGATGTCCAGACCACCGGCGTAGTCATCGGGGTTGTGACACTCGCCGCAGTACTGCTTCAGCGCCTGCTTTTGCGCGACTTCAGAGGCGGATTGGGCCTGGGTGACGAAACTAGCACCTACCGCCACCGCAACCAGCAAACCGCGCGCCGCCCTGGACTGCACCTTCATTCGAACCCCCTCTTGCCTGACTGCCTGACGCTTGTGACCTGCGCTTCGGGACGCTTGAGTGCCGAACCCGAACCGTTCGGTTCTGATGATTTTCTGCGAGTGCGACTCGCTGCGCTTCGCGCGGGTGATTTGCCGAACCAACTGGTACGAAAACCCCGCGAATTACCGAGTGCGGCGTGATCCTAGGTGGCACGGTCCGAATGAGTCAATTCTTTTGTGTTTATGGAAGTCGGTGAAGCACCCGACAAAACACGAATAAGCGAGCGTCTTGTGTCTTGAGGTAGGATTCCGGCACAGTACGGCACCAAGCCCGAGCGCTCGCGCGCGACGATGTGCATTCCATTTCCGCTTTTCAAAACAGGAGCTGTTTCATGCAATTTCGCAAATCATTGATCACGACCGTGGTGACACAGCTGATCGTTTGCGCGGGTTTTTCTGCGGCCTACGCAGGGCCCATCGCCGATGCCGCACAAAAAAATGATCTCGAAACCGTGCGAGGCTTACTGCGTGAAAAGCTCGATGTGAATGAGCCGCAGGTCGACGGCACGACCGCGCTGCACTTTGCCTCCCAGGCCGACGACCTCGAGATGGCCAAACTGCTGATCAACGCCGGCGCTGATGCCTCGGCACGCAATCGGGTCGGCGCGCCGCCCATCCTGTCCGCCGCCATCAATGGCAGTCCGCAGATGCTGGACCTGCTGCTGAAGGCGGGCGCTGATCCCAACCAGACCGTCAGTGCTACGGGAGACACGCCTCTGATGCTGGCTGCCCGCACCGGCGTCGCTGCCGCCGTAAAAGCACTCATGGACGCCGGGGCAGACGTCAATGCTGCCGAAGGTTGGGGCAAGACGACGCCGCTCATGTGGGCCGTGGCCCAGAACCAGGTAGAAGTTGCGCGCATGCTGATCGCCGCAGGCGCCAATGTGGAGGCCCGCTCCGTCTATGTACCACCAGACACGGGTCGCGGCTTTGCCGGGGCCCTGCCACGCGAGCGCAGGCCCGAGGAGGTCGGCGCCGTAGTGTATGCCAGTGGCGAATTGACACCGCTGCTCATCGCCGCGCGCGATGGCCATCTGGAGAGTGTGAAATTGCTGGTGGAGGCCGGAGCTGACATCAACGCCCTGGCGGCCGACGGCAAGAATGCCCTCGGGCTTGCGCTTTTTAATGGCGGCTACGCGATTGCCGACTACCTGATCGAGGCCGGCATCGACATCAACCAGGCTGATGCCCAGCGCTTCACCCCGCTCTTCTGGGCAGTCGACCGCCGCAACATGGAAACCGCCCCCAACTTTCCTTGGGTGATTACGGAAGATCCGTTGCCACTCATCAAGAAACTGCTGGATCGTGGTGCAAACCCGAACTGGGTGGTGAACAACACGCCGATGGCCCGCATGCGTGGCGGCTCACCGCGTATCGTTTTTGCGACAGCCATTATGCGCGCCGCGTTTTCTGGCGATCTCGAGCTCGTACGCCTGCTGCTTGATTACGGCGCCGATCCCCACATCAAGTCGAGCGACAACGAAACCACCCTGGCCGCTGCCGCCGGTTTGGGCTGGGTTCACGGGTTCCATAAAGAGCGTACGCGCGGCGAGCGCCTGGAAATCGTCAAGATCCTGGTGGACATGGGCAGTGATGTGAACTGGCAGGACAACTACGGCATCTCCCCACTCATGGTGGCTGGTAATCTGGGGGAAGTACCGATCATCCAGTACCTCATCGACCAGGGTGCAGACCTCGGTGCCTACGATCTTGGCAAGAAAAACGACGGCGCGTTCGGCGCGAGCATCGAACCGTTGATGCCCATCGACTATGCGATCGGCGTCGGCACCTTCCGCCCAAACAATGCCATCGTATTCAACGAGGACGCCTACAACCTGATGCTGGGCATCATGAAGGAACGCGGCATCGCGCATACCACGTCAGAGTGCACCTTGCGAGGCTTTACCTGCGCTGCAACCGACATGGACCCGCGTGCTGCCCTGCCCATCACCATCGTCCAAGCGCGTGCCCGCCAGACCGGACACCAGGTCGATGATGTGGCCAATTTTTCCGGGTTGGAAGTAAAGAACACGGAAGCGGCCGCGCCCAAGGGTGACGGCGGCGCCGATCCGTTCGGCAGCTTTGGTCAGGGCAATTAGGCAGCCCCAACCGCTCTTCCAGCCGCAGCGTGGCGCAGTACCTGCGCTACCAGCCACTGGACCCCGCCATCACTGTGACGGGCTCTGTGGTACTGGAGCACTTCACGCAGCGGTGGTACCGAGAGCCGCAGCGGTAGCGCAGCCAGCGGCAGACGCGAGGCCATCGCGCTCGCCACCTGCTCGGTGGTGACTGCGATGCGCCGCGAACCTGGCAACATCCACAGCACCTCCAGGAACGAGTAAGGCAGCATATCGACTTGCCAGCGACGATTGATTTCCTGCCAAACACCATCCTCCAGCCAGAAAGTATCCTCCGACGCTACAACCAGCGTCGACTGTGCAGGAAGACCGTCCTCTGAGAGAGCTGCAGAGAACAAGGGATTCCCCGCACAGCCGACGAATACGTAGCCATGCTCGAACACCAACCGCTGCGGATGATCGGGTCGCGCACGCGCCTGCTGAACCAGCACAACATCCAATTCACCTTGGTCGAGCGCCCGCGCGGAATCTGTGGTGAAGTGGCGAATGTCGAAGCGGAGCCCGGGTGCGCTGCGTTCCAGCTCCGCCACCAAGGGCAGCAGGAGTGTGAGCACGAGGTGGTCAGGCGCAGCCAGCCGAAAAACACGTTGCGACGTGGCCGGCTCGAAGATTGTCGAAGCCCCTATCAGTTCATTGATGTCCGCGAGTGTGCGCTGAACGAGGGGCGCTATGCCGAGCGCATGCGCCGTCGGCAGCATCTTCTTGCCATGCATGACGAGTATGTCGTCGTTGAAGTACTCCCGCAGACGAGAGAGCGCCGAACTGACAGCTGGCTGGCTCAGGTTCAGCTGCTCTGCCGCACGAGACACACTATGCTCGCGCAGCAAAGCATCGAGCACCACCAGCAAATTGAGATCAAGCCGTTTGAATCGCATGTGTATTGCATCTGACCGCAAGTTGACTGGCAGCGTTGCCAATTCTTTTTTCCGATTTGGCGAGATCCTTCTCAAGACTCTACAAGTCATCCGGGACCGCGCAAAGATACGCTCGACGCTCAATTGACGCCGGGGCCTGAAAAACAGGCGAAAAGAGCCCTGCTGCTATCGTCGCCCATACCAGCTTGGCGACAGAAAAGCCCACAGCGTGGGCAGATAACACCGGACCCCGGCAGGAATTTCCCCAACTGCAATGCGATTTCCGAGTATTTTTTGTCTGCAATTGCAGACATCGAGCGAGCTGACTCGGAACGTATTTTTTTTAAGAGTCTGTGCCGAGTGACAGGGAACGTGAATAGCATTTTCCCGCACAAACATGTATTTTTCGGGCACACCGCTGGACTGTTATATCGCTGGCTGCAAGCAGCAGCATTCCGCCAAATGGCCCGCCTATCACCGAACACCCCATGTCGTTTCGCCCGCTGAACCTGAGCTCACCCGATGCCTTCATTGCAGGCTGGTACCTCGACGACGACGCGTTGTGCGAAGCGCTCATCGACTACCACCGCAAGTCCGATGACAAGCATGATGGCCTCATGTCGGGGTCCGATGGCGGGGGCAGGGTCGACAAGAGTGCCAAGGACAGTACCGACGTCACCCTGCCCGCCTGCGAGCTGGCGGGGCGCTACCTGCGCGCACTCGCGACAGTTACGCGCGAGTATGTTGCCCGCTACCCGTTCAGCAACAAGCTTGTGCCGTGGGGCGTCATCGAACCCATGGCTATCCAGCATTACCGGCCCGGGGGCGGCTACAAGGTCTGGCACTTCGAGCGCGATAACCGCAGTGACCTCATTGCTCGCAGGCATCTTGCCTTCATGACCTACCTCAATACGGTGGAGGAGGGTGGGGGCACGCTGTTCCTGCATCAGCAACTGCGAATCAAGGCAGAAAAAGGCCTCACGTTAGTCTGGCCGGCGGAATGGACCCACACCCATCGAGGTGAGGTGTCGGCAACCGAGGAGAAGTACATCATCACCGGCTGGTTCAGTACCTACACTCTGGCCGAGTACAAGGAGCGGCAGCTGCGCAGCGGCAAGTCCGCTCCGACCTGAGCACGGCACGAAAAGGAGCGGGCAGTCCATGAAAAAGATCGTTGTGCTTGGAGGGGGAACCGCTGGCTGGCTCACCGCACTGTTGACTCGCGAGTTCCATCCGGAGCTCGAGATCACCCTGGTGGAGAGCGAAGAGATAGGCATCCTCGGTGCGGGCGAAGGAACCGTGCCGCACTTCGTGGAGCTCATCGACTTCCTGCGTATTCCGGTTTCGGCCCTGGTACGGGAGTGCAGCGCCACCCTCAAGATCGGCATCCGTTTCACCAACTGGAACGGTGACGGGACCTCATATTTCCACGACTTCGCCGCCAAGACCGAATTGGAGGAGTGGGCCTTTGACGATAATTTCCGTTACAACAAACTGGTGACTCATCTGGTCGGCAAGGGGGTTCATCTCGATACCGTCAACTTCTATGCACGTCTGGCCGACGAGTGGAAGGTGCCCTTCGTTCTCAATGATCTCAACGACGTGCTGCTGAACGACTACCGCGACCCGATTGCGGCCGTCCAGCACCTCGGTAACTTTGCACTGCATTTCGATGCCCGCCTGCTGGCCGCCTTTTTGGGACGGTTGGCAAGGCAGCAGCGGCGCATCAGTCGTGTGGAGGGCCGGTTTTCCCACGTGAGCACGGACGACGGTGGCAACATCACGGGCATCCATCTGCAAAATGGCGGCATGGTTCCTTGTGACTTCGTGTTTGATTGTTCCGGCTTTGCGAGACTGCTGCTCGGCAAACACTATGGTCAGCGGTGGATCGATTACAAACAGCACCTGCCACTCGACACGGCCCTGCCTTTCTTCGTTCCACACGATGGCCGCAATTTTCCGCCCTACACGGAGGCCACGGCCATGAAGTATGGCTGGATGTGGCGTATTCCCGTGCAGAACCGTTATGGCTGCGGCTACGTGTTCGATTCCTCCTACATCAACGAGGAGCAAGCCAGGCAGGAAGTCGAAGCCCTGCTGGGGCATCCGATCGATCCACCAAAGGTCTTCAAGTTCAGCGCCGGCACCTTCGAGAACACCGTGGTAAAGAATTGCTATGGGGTCGGGCTGTCCCAGCACTTCGTCGAGCCGCTGGAGGCCACGTCCATCTGGACCTTCAGCAAGAATCTGATCAACTTCCTCAAGTCAGGCGCCATCACCCACCTCACTCCCGAACTCGCCGACTACTTCAACCAACGCGCCCGCCTCGTCATCGAGCCGGTACCGGAATTTCTCTACCTGCATTACCTGACACGCCGCAGCGACTCGCCGTTCTGGCAGGAGTTTCGCAAGAAAACGCTGATGATGGATTCACTGAGGGCAAAACAGCAGTTGTGGAAAGAGATTCCACTGTTCGATGCCGACATGCTGCCGTTGCAGATGTTCACCGCACCCAGCTGGCTGTCAGTGGGGGATGGCGTACACTTCTTCGAGCGCCCGGCATTTGCACGACTGGCCTCGGCATGGGATCGCAACCAGCTCGACCAGCAAGCTGCATTCCTCACGAAAAAACACCAGCACCTGGCTCGGGCCTGCATGCTGCATGGCGACTTTCTGTCGCTGTTGCGGCAGAAGTCACAGCTGGTTCTGTGAGCACGCGCGCCGGCGAACGACGTCAGGGTTCGAGCGTGGCCAGGTAGGCCACGAGATCCATCATGTCGGTCTCTGCGAGGTTGGCCACCACCGGCTGCATCAGTACGGCATTGGTGCCGGCGCGGGCACCGTGCTTGATGTCCCACAGCTGACGCATCAGGTAGCTCGGTGAGCGACCGGCGATCGATGGCGTGCCATTGAGACCGCGCAGTTCCGTTCCATGGCAGGTGGCACAGGGCAGTGTCTTGCCATCCCCGCCACTTTGCGCAAGTGCCATGCCGCGCGCCACGCTGCCCACCGGCACCCAGGCGATGAACGCTGCATGGGTGTCACGGTTTTCGAACTGCTCGAGATGCTTGGGCACTTCGATGATGCGCTGGCCAAGCGGCTCTGTACCAGCCTCCTCCTTTGCTGCCAGGAACCAGCCCGCCACCTCGGTGACGGGGACGGTAGTGGTTTCGCGTACCTCGAGGTTCCTGCGTGGCTTGAGGGCCGCAAAGTAGTCGGCAGCAGCCTGCAGCTCGGCATCGGTAAGGTCCTGCACGAGGGCGATCATGAGATCGACGTTGCGACCCGGCACCGACGTCTTGCGGGCACCGCTCCTGAACTCGGCGACCTGCTGGACGATGTAGGCGGCTGGAAGTCCCGCCAGACTCGAGTTCTCGGGTCCGCCCGGGCCATCGGCCCGATGACAGAAACCACAGGCATACACGCTGGGCTTACGGCCCTCGGCGACGATCGGCGGCAATGGCGGATGCTCGTCGGGGTGCCAGACTGGCGCGATGAAACGATCACGCAACTGGGTGATGGTGTAGCTGGCGGAACTGCCGGGCACCTGCTGCGGAATGCCGGTCTCGGCACGCGGCGTGAAGCCCGGGGGATTCACCGGATAGGCCCAGGCCGGCGCCTGTGGCTCGGCCGCCCCGCACAGTACCGGCAGAAGTAGCAGCAGCGCGCCAATCCAAGCGCCCGGCGCACGTCGCGACGTGGTGAACACACAGACCCCCATGGACGCTAATCCCGAAAATTGTCGAACTGCAGAGGCAGTTCGAAATCCTGCTGGCGCAGGTTGGCAATGACCTTCTGCAGATCGTCGCGTTTGGCGCCGGTGACGCGCAGCTTATCTCCCTGAATGGAGGCCTGCACCTTGAGGCCAAGCTCCTTGATGTGCTTGACGATCTTCTTGGCGATGTCCGTAGCCACCCCCTGCTGCACGTCGCACTTCAGGGTCGACTTCATGCCGAGTCGCTCGATGTCTCCTCGTTTGAGGGCGGAGATGTCGATGCTGCGCTTCACCAGCTTGTTGCGCAGAAGTTCCAGCATCTGCTCGATCTGGAAATCGCTGGGCGCCGACAGCGTGATCACGTTGTCCTTGAGCTCGATGCGCGCTTCCACCCCTTTGAAGTCGAAGCGGTTTGCCAGCTCCCGACCGGCCTGGTCGACGGCATTGGTGAGTTCATGGAGGTCGACTTCGGAGACGACGTCGAACGACGGCATGGCGATTATCCTCGACTGGGCAAGCAGCCGGCATGGAAGCAGAGCCAGGGCGGGTTTGGCAAGCCGGCTCAGGTCGCCCGCAACCGCGCGAGACTGCGCCTCAGCACGCGATTCCACCACATGACGGCACCGGTCACGAACATGGCTGCCGGCGCCAGACCGAACAGTGCCCAGGTTGCCTTGACGGCCTGGTCGCAAAGACCGGCACCGTCACAGAAAATGCCGATGCCGTTGATGCGACCGAAGTGCAGAAACGCCAGCCAGTACAGTAGCCAATCCACCAGACGTTCACCGGCATTGCTGGCATTACCGGGCTGTAGCCAGTCAGCCAGGGCATGGAATGACTCAGGAAAACACAGGTAGATGCCGCTCAAGGCAAAAATGAAGCTGGCGGCGAAGGTCCACACTCCGAGCATGCCGTGCAAGTCCCACACCAGCCGTCGCCAGCCGACATGGGTCCTGATGAGCAGTGCACGCTGCCAACGACCGACGCCCGGCCACCACAGCACCAACCCGCTGGCGATGATGAGCAGCAGCGCAGCCGCCGCGCTGCCATTGATGATCTCGCCCGGGCGACCCAGCAGAAAGTCTTCATGGACCTCCATCAGCCAGGTGACGGCACGCATGGCGGATTGCGATTGCGCAGCCTGCTGCAGTTCGTTGCGGTAGACGAGGATGCTGCCAGTGAGGCTGATGAAAAACACGTAGAGGCCGAGCGCAAGCCCGCTCCACAGGTGAATCTGGAACAGCCATTTGCGGAACGTCAGGCTGCGCGGTTCGCGCAGCCAGCGGGCCCAGGCTCCTGCAGGGTCGGTCGGGGCGCCGCGTTCCGTCATGTCGGTGTCAGAGCATCATCAGCCGGATGTCGCTGAGCAGGCTGCCGAGATAGGTGCAGAAATTGCCACCGTCGATGCCGTTCACGGCCCTGTGGTCGTAGGACAGGGAGAACGGCAGCAGCGTGCGCGGCACGAACGCGGAGTTCTTCCAGACTGGTTTGATGGACGCTCTCGACACGCCAAGGATGGCTACCTCGGGCGCATTGACGATCGGCGTGAAGCCCGTGCCGCCGAGATTGCCCAGACTGGTGACGGTAAAACAGGCGCCCTCCATGTCCTCACGGGACAGCTTGCGCTCCTTGGCCTTGGCGCTGAGCTCGGCGATCTCCCTGGCAATCTGCCAGATCGATTTCTGGTCGGCATGGCGGATGACCGGCACCATGAGGCCGGCTGGCGTCGCCACGGCAACACCGATGTTGATGTAGTGCTTGCGGATCAGCTTGGTGCCTGACGAATGCAGCGCAACATTGAACTGCGGATGTTCCTGCAGTGCCTTGGCGCAGGCTTTGATGATGAAGGGCAAGGGTGTCAGCTTGACGCCCTTTTTCTCCGCCAGCGCCTTCTGCTCGGCGCGGAAGGTTTCCAGATCGGTGATATCAGCCTCGTCGAACTGGGTGACGTGGGGCACGTTGAGCCAGCACTTGGTCATGTTGAGGGCCGTGACACGGTGCAGCTTGCTCATGTCGACTTCTTCGATGGTGCCAAAGCGAGTGAAGTCGATGTCTTCCACGGCAGGGATGCCGCTGCCCTGGAGGGGCACAGCCGCCGCTGCCGTGGCAGGCTGGCTGAGCCGCTGCTTGACCCAGGCTTCGACATCTTCCTTGACGATGCGACCCTTGGCTCCGCTACCGTTCACTTGGGCGAGATCGACACCGAGCTGGCGCGCGAGCTGGCGCACCGCCGGGCCAGCATAAACGTCACTGGCTGACACGGGCTTCGCGGCATCCGGCACAGAAGCCGGCGCGGCCGGCGCAGGAGCTGCGGCAACGGGCTGCGCAGGCGCTGCCGTCGGTGGCGCTGGCGTCGGCTGCACCACGGGGGCGGCTGGCTTGGCGGGCGTCGCTGCAGCGGGCGCACCGGCTACTTCGAGATCGAGTATCACGCTGCCCTGCGCCACCTTGTCGCCAAGCTTGACCCGGATGGCGGTCACCTTGCCGGCCTTGGGCGACGGCACTTCCATGGCCGCCTTGTCGGTCTCGAGCGTGATCAAACCCTGTTCCTTGCTGATGCTGTCACCCACCCTCACCAGGATGTCGATCACCTCCACATCGCTGGCGCCACCGAGGTCGGGAATGGCGATGGCTTCGATCCCTGCCGCTGCTGCGGGCGCGGCAGCAGGTTCGGCTGCCTTGGGCGAGGCCACGGCGGGGGCGGGTTCGACCTTGGCGACCGGCGCCGCGGCGGCGGGTGCAGCGGCGGCCTTGGCCGGTGCAGCGACCGCTGTCTCGACCACGACCAGGGCCGAACCCGTCTTGACCTGGGCACCGACCTTCACCAGCACCTCGGTGACCACGCCGGCCAGCGTGGCCGGAATCTCCATGGCAGCCTTGTCGCTTTCCAGTACGACCACGGAGTCGTTGAGTTTCAGGGTGTCACCGGGCTTTACCAGCACCTCGATCACTTCGACGCTGTCGTCGGTACCGAGGTCGGGGACATTGAGTTTTTCTGCAGCCACTGGCCTTCTCCTGCCTTGATCGCTTTCGTTGATTACTGCATCCGCGCTTGCGGACTACCCCTGTTCGCGCTCAGGCAAACAGCGGATTGGTTTTTTCCGGATCGATGCCGAGCTTGACGATGGCCTCGCTGACCACCGCCGGCTTGATCGCACCCGCCTTGGCCAACTCGTTCAATGCAGCCACCACGATGAATTTGCGGTTCACCTCGAAGAAGTGGCGCAGTTTCTGCCGGCTGTCGCTGCGGCCGAAACCATCGGTACCGAGCACCTTGTACGGAGCCGGTACGAAGGCACGTATCTGGTCCGCGTAGAGCTTCATGTAGTCGGTGGCCGCAATGACCGGCGCCTTGCTGCTGCCCAGCAACCGGGTCACATACGGGACCTGCGGCTGTTTGGCGCCGGGGTGCAGCATGTTCCAACGGTCGCAGGCCAGTCCGTCGCGGGCCAACTCGTTCAGGCTGGTCGCGCTGTAGACATCGACATTGATCTTGTAGTCGGCCCGCAACAGCGCAGCCGCCTCACGTACTTCGCGCAGGATGGTGCCGCTGCCAAGCAGCCGCACGGAAAGCTCACTCTTGGCAACGTGGTACTCCTTGCTGCTGCCGTCCTCCAACAGGTACATGCCCTTGAGGATGCCTTCCTGCACACCCTCAGGCATGTCGGGATGTGTGTAGTTTTCGTTCATGGCCGTGATGTAGTACCAGACGTTTTCGTCATCCTGATACATGCGACGAATGCCATCCTGGATGATGACCGCCAACTCGTAGGAGTAGGTGGGATCGTAGCTCACGCAGTTGGGGATGGTGGCTGCCATCAGATGGCTGTGCCCGTCTTCATGCTGCAGACCCTCGCCATTAAGCGTGGTACGACCTGCGGTCGCACCAATCAGGAAACCACGGGCCTGCAGGTCCCCGGCGGCCCAGCAGAGGTCTCCCACGCGCTGGAACCCGAACATCGAGTAGTAGATGTAAAACGGGATCAGCGGGTAGTTGTTGACGCTGTAGGACGTCGCCGCCGCCAGCCAGGAGCTCATGGCGCCGGCCTCGTTGATGCCTTCCTCGAGCAGCTGGCCCTGCTTGTCCTCGCGGTAGTACATCACCTGCCCGGAGTCGTTGGGATCGTAGAGCTGGCCATTGGCAGCATAGATACCCACTTGTCGGAACATGCCCTCCATGCCGAAGGTGCGGGCCTCGTCTGGCACGATCGGAACGACGCGCTGGCCGATTTCCTTATCCTTGACCAGATTGGACAGCAGGCGCACGAAGGCCATGGTGGTGGAGATTTCTCGCTCACCCGTGCCCTTGGTCTGCGCCGAGAAGGCTTCAAGCGTCGGCACCGTGAGTTTTTCGGCATGGATACGGCGCGCGGGCAATACTCCGCCAAGCTTTTCGCGCTGCTTGCGCATGTAGGCCATGATCGGACTGTCTTCCGCCGGCCGGTAGTACGGGACTTCCTCGAGTTTGTCGTCGGGAATGGGAATCCCGAAACGATCACGGAATTCCCGCAGTTCCTCGACGGCAAGCTTCTTGGCAGAGTGGGTGGTGTTGGCACCTTCGACCGAGGCCAGCGCATAGCCCTTGATGGTCTTGGCCAGGATTACCGTGGGGCGATCAGTGCAGTCGACGGCGTTCTTGTAGGCCGCGTAGACCTTGTAGGGATCGTGACCCCCGCGATTGAGGTTGGCGATATCGTCGTCGCTCAGGTGCTCGACCAGTTTGCGCAGCTCCGGGGTGTTGAAGAAGTGCTCGCGCATGTAAGCCCCGCCACGGCTGGTCAGGGTCTGGAATTCACCATCCACCACTTCGTCCATGCGGGCCTGCAGCAGACCGTCCTTGTCCTTGGCCAGCAGCCCATCCCAGGCACGGCCCCAGACGACCTTGATGACGTTCCAGCCGGCACCCCGGAAGATGCCTTCCAGTTCCTGGATGATCTTGCCGTTGCCACGCACCGGCCCGTCGAGACGCTGCAGGTTACAGTTGATGACGAAGTTCAGGTTACCGAGACGCTCGCGGGCAGCAAGGCTGATGGCACCGAGGCTCTCGGGTTCGTCGCACTCCCCGTCACCGAGGAAGGCCCAGATCTGGCGGTCTCCCTGCTTCACCAGACCACGGTTTTCCAGATACTTGAGCACGTGTGCGGTATAGATGGCCTGCAAGGGTCCGAGACCCATGGAAACGGTCGGAAACTGCCAGTAATCGGGCATCAGGCGCGGATGGGGATAGGAAGAGAGCCCGTTGCCGTCCACTTCCTGACGGAAGTTTTCGAGTTGCTGCTCGGTGAGTCGACCCTCCACGAAGGAGCGCGAGTAGATGCCCGGCGAGGCGTGCCCCTGGAAAAACACCAGATCGCCGAGGAAGTCGCCATGGGCACCTCGGAAGAAGTGATTGAACCCCACGTCGTAGAGCGTGGCCGACGACGCGAAGGTGGAGATATGGCCACCGAGGTCATAACCGAGCTTGTTGGCCCGCATCACCATGGCCAGCGCGTTCCAGCGCACCACTCCGCGCACCGCCCGCTCTATGTAGAGGTCGCCCGGCATCTTGGGCTCTTCGGCCAACGGGATGGTGTTGCGGTAGGGCGTAGTCAGCGAATCGACCGGTAACTGCTGGCCGGACTCCGTGGCTTTGGAGATCAGGCTCTTCAACAGGAACTGCGCGCGGTCCATGCCTTGCCGGCGGATGACCGCCGAGATGGAGTCGAGCCATTCCTGGGTTTCATGCGGGTCAACGTCGCGTTGGTTTGTGGCCATATCTGTATGCTCTACAAGGATTTTTGATGCTGTAGTGAAATTACAGTGCGGCCGGATTCTACTCGCGCAAAGCCGAATTTTTCAAACGTGGGGCAGCCATATGTAGCAAAACTACAAAATGGCCGACCTGCAGGCGACCGAGCAACGGAAACGCGCAGGCATTTCGGCGTCCTGGCTTTGTAGTGACCTTGCGGGCCGGGCTGAGCGCCCGGCTGCCCACCGTCACCCGGCGAGCAAAGCAGCGCGCAGACGCTGCCAGTCGAAGCACGGTCCGGGGTCGGTCTTGCGATCGGGAGCAATGTCGGCGTGTCCGGTGATGCGGGCAGGCGTAATGAGCGGATAGGTCGCCATCAACAGGCGTACCAGCGCGGTCAGACGCTCGTACTGGAAATCGGTGAAGGGCAGCTCGTCGGTACCCTCCAGCTCGATACCAATGGAGAACTCGTTGCAGTCTGCTCGGCCCTCGAACACCGAGCGGCCGGCGTGCCAGGCCTTCCTGTCGAAGGGCACGAATTGCAGTACTTCGCCGTCGCGGCGAATGAGCAGATGCGCAGACACCCTGAGATCGCAGATGCTGGCGAAGTACGGGTGGTAGTCGGCGCTGAGCTGGTTGCAGAAGAGGTCGCTGATCCAGGGTCCGCCAAACTGACCCGGTGGCAGGCTTATGTTATGGATCACCAGCAAACTGATGTCGGCGCCCTCCGGCCGCGCGCTCTGATTGGGCGAGAGCTGACGTTGGGCTCCCTGCAACCAGTGGTCGACGATGCGATAGGCGGGCATGTTGGGGCTATCCTCCGGGACAGGTCGTACTCCGACAGGCCGCCGCGGCAGGACCTGCAGGCAACTGGCACTGCGGTCTGCATGATAGCAGTGCCGCCAGGCCCGCTCCGACCCAGCGAAAAAACCCCTTACAATGCGCCGGCTTCACTTCAGGCGACCTGTCATGCCCTCACCGGATTTCCTGCTAGACCTCAGCCGTACGGTCGCCACCGCGCTGGCCGAGGACATTGGCAGCGGAGACATCACGGCCGAACTCATCGCCCGCGACCAGACCGCCACGGCGACTGTGATCACGCGCGAGACAGCGGTCATCTGCGGCAGACCGTGGGTGGATGAAGTATTCAGGCAGATCGATCCGGATTGCCGCCCCGTCTGGCGGATCGGCGAAGGTGAAACGGGCGTTGCCGGCAGCGAAGTATTTCGTGTCAGCGGACGGGCCCGATCACTGCTCACTGCCGAGCGCTGCGCGCTGAATTTCCTGCAGACCCTGTCCGGGGTTGCCACCACGGCCAATCGCTATACGCGCCTCGTTCAGCACAGCCGACTGCGCATCCTCGACACGCGCAAGACCCTGCCCGGCCTGCGTCTCGCGCAGAAATACGCAGTGCGCTGCGGCGGCTGCCACAATCATCGCATCGGCCTCTACGATGCCTTTCTCATCAAGGAGAATCACATCGCTGCCTGTGGTGGTATCGGCTTGGCCATCGAGCGCGCACGCTCCCTGCACGCCGATCGCCGGGTGGAAATCGAGGTCGAATCCCTGAGGGAACTGCAGGAAGCGCTGGATGCCGGCGCGGACATCGTCATGCTCGACAACTTTGCGCTGCCACAGATCCGCGAAGCAGTGGCGCTCACCGCCGGGCGGGCCAAACTGGAGGCCTCCGGCGGCTTGGACGAGTCGCTGCTGCTGGCGGTGGCCGAGACCGGTGTGGACTACGTGTCGATAGGGGCGCTCACCAAGCACGTGCGTGCCATCGACTTTTCGCTGCGGCTGGACTGACAGAGCCGGCCCCCATCTGCGGGGCCGGCCCGGCCGCTTCAGAGTTTCTGCAACTGCACGTTGCGGAACTTGATCACGCCTGCCCCGTACTGCAGCGACAGCGGGCCGCTCTTGTAGGTACCGTCATGTGTATCGACCGTCTTGGTGCCATTCAGCACGACGACGATGTGATCGCCCTGCACCGTGATGTCATAGGTATTCCACTTGCCCCCGGCATTGATGGCCTCGCTCGGGGCAGCAAAGTGGACGATGCCGCCGGTACGGCCGCTCTGATCCGGGCGCTCGTCGTAGATGTTGGCCTCGTAGGCACTGGTGTCGACGATGCGGTTGGGGTCCGATGCCCGGAAAAAGATGCCACTGTTGGCCTTGCCATCACTCGCAAAAAACTCGAGCTTGATTCGGAAGTCCGTCAACGATTCCTGGGTGACTAGGTGACCATTGCCCTTGTCTGCCACGAACTCACCGTTTTCGATGCGCCAGTTGGCATCGCCGATCTGCCGCCAGCCATCGAAGCTGCCCGACAGGTTGATCCAGTTCTCCTCGGCTGCGAAACCGTGGAGGGTTGGCACCAGCAACGTGGTGGCCAACAACGATTTGAGACTGCGTGTAAAGGTCATGGGAAGGTCTCCGGCCGAGGGGACCTCTTTTTGCCCGGACAGACGCACCAAGTCAAGCGAGCATCTGCGGCACGCGGGCGCCGCCGATGGAGGGGCCGCAGCGGGCTGTCAGTATCTGCGACACCCCCGCGATTTGCTGGCGAGCCAGCAAGGCTTTACTAAACTGCAGGCAGCCCCCGCCCTGCACGCTCCGCCATGACCGACCCGCTCATCTCGCCCATGCCGCTGTCGACCGAGGCAGCCCCCTCTCCCACGACGGCGCTCGTGCGCCTGCTGATCGCCCTTGCTGTGCTCGACGGCGAGAGCCTGCAGCGAACCACGGCCAGCCTCGGCGCCGAAGGAGTCCCCCTCGTCCATGCTCTCGTGCGCCAGCAGCAGGTCAACGCTGGCGTCGTTGCCCGAGCCGCCAGCCAGCACTTCGGACTGCCGTTGTTCGACTTGTCCTCGATCGATCCCGGGCAACTACCAGGCCCGCTCGTGGACGCTGCGCTGCTACGCCAGCATCGCGTACTACCGCTGCGACAACGTGGCCGTAAGCTGCTGCTCGGCGTCGTGGATCCATCCCATGAGGAGGGTATCGAGGCCGTACGACGAGCCGCTGGCTGCCCGATCGATCTCGTCGTCGTGGAGGACGACAAGTTGGGTGTGCTGCTGACGACACTGCACCAGCGGCGGCGGGCCCTGATCGTGCCGCGTGGAACGGGTGAGGACGCGGACTTCAGCGAACTCGATTGCCACCTGCAGCTGCCAACCGCGGATCTCGCCGCGATGGACGGCGCCAGCAGTCCCGAAGAAGCCCCGGTGGTGCGCTTCGTCGATGCCCTGCTCTCAGCCGCCATCCGCCTGCGCGCCTCGGACCTCCATCTGGAACCGTACGAAGCCTGCTACCGCATTCGCTTCCGTCTGGACGGACTGCTGCGAGAAGTGCTGCAGCCCCCATTGGCGAGCGCGAGCCGAATCTGTGCGCGACTGAAAATCATGAGCCAGCTCGATATCGCCGAGCGACGGCTTCCGCAGGACGGGCGCCTCAGCATCAGGCAGCCCGGTCTACCCTGCGTGGACTTCCGGGTGAGCACCCTGCCGACGCTGTGGGGAGAAAAACTGGTGCTGCGCCTGCTCGACGGCAGCACGGCCCAGCTCGGCATCGATACGCTGGGTTACGAGCCGGAGCAACTCGGGCACCTGCTGGCGGCACTCGCCCAACCCCAGGGTCTGATGCTGGTGACGGGGCCGACCGGCAGCGGCAAGACCGTTTCACTGTATGCCTGCCTCAATCTGCTCAATACCGCGGAGCGCAACGTCGCCACGGTGGAAGATCCGGTGGAAATCACGCTGGGCGGCATCAATCAGGTGGCGGTAAATCCGAAGATCGGGCTCGACTTTGCCACAGCCCTGCGTGCCTTTCTGCGCCAGGATCCAGACGTGATCATGGTCGGCGAAATCCGCGATCCGGAAACGGCGGAGATCGCCGTCAAGGCGGCCCATACGGGCCACTTGGTACTGTCGACCCTGCACACCAACCGTGCCACGGCTGCCCTCACGCGACTCGCCAGCCTTGGCATCCCCGCCTTCCTGCTGGCCACGTCGGTGACCCTCATCAGTGCCCAGCGTCTGGTGCGCAGGCTCTGCAGTGACTGCAAGCGTCCAGTAACGATGACGGAGCAGCAACTCCTGCAGCGAGGATTTGCGGAGGCAGAGCTGCAGGACCTGCAGCTCTTCGAAGCCGCTGGCTGCGCGGCCTGCCATGCGGGCTACCGGGGGCGCCTCGGCATTCATGAGGTCGTCCCGATCGGGGAGCGTCTGGCGCGAGCCATTTTGGAAGGGGGCAGCGCCGGGCAGTTGGCGGAGCTCGCCGCTCGCGAGGGTCACGCCGATCTGCACCGCGCCGGACTGCGCAAGGCGGCACGCGGTCTGACCAGCCTCTCGGAGGTACAGCGCGTTACCGGCGGCGGATAACAGGGGAGCCAACGGCAATGGCCTCGTTTGTTTGGCAGGGCAGAGATGCGCGCGGCACGCGCTGTGAAGGCGAGATCAGCGCTGCCTCGCGGCAGGCAGCACGACGCCTGTTGCGTGGAAAAGGCATTCGCATCGACCGCCTGACTCCCGGCGCCGAACCGGCAGGCAGCAGTACGCGCCGGATCCGTGTGGCCGATACGGTGCTCTTCACGCGGCAACTGGCCACGCTGCTGAAAGCGGGGCTGCCCCTGGTCCAGGCGTTCCGGATCGTCGGTGAAGGGCTGGAGTCCCGCAGTCTCCGTCACGTGGTGTCGGCGCTCGGCAAAGCTGTGGCCAACGGCATGACGCTCAGCGAGTCGCTGCGGCGCTTCCCACGGCAATTCGATGCCTTGCACTGCAATCTGGTCCAAGCCGGCGAGCAGTCGGGCACGCTCGAGATCATGCTCGATCGATTGGCGACGCTGGGAGAAAAGTCGGAGGCGCTTCGAGCCCGGGTTCGCCGGGCCCTGCAGTACCCGCTGACCGTCTTGGTGGTCGCCGTGCTGGTGAGTGGACTGCTGCTGGTGAAGGTGGTCCCGCAGTTTGCCGCCACGTTTGCCAGCTTCGGGGCAGAATTGCCGCTGGCCACCAGGGCAGTGCTGTCCCTTTCCGATCTGGCCGCTGCGTGGTGGTACCCTCTTGCGCTCGCTGTGACTGTGGCCGGACTGGCTGGGCGGCACGCTCTGGCAGAGTCGCCGTGGTTTGCCGACTGCTGCGATCGTCTGGTGCTGAAGCTACCGGTGTTGGGTAGCATCCTGGCGGCCGCTGCGCTGGCGCGCTTCACGCGCACACTGGCAACCACCTTCGGTGCCGGGCTGCCTTTGGTGGACGCGCTGGCGACCTGCGCCGGCGTGACGGGCAACGGCGTGTACCGGCAAGCGGTGCTGCAGGTTCGTGCGACCCTCCTGCAGGGCCAGTCCCTGACGGACGCAGTGCGAGCTGCCCGGGTGTTTCCCCCTCTCGTCATACAACTGGTGCTGGTCGGTGAACAATCCGGCACACTGGACAGCATGCTCGAGCGCTGTGCCATGTTCTACGAAGCGGCCGTCGACCGGTCCGTGGACAGTCTGGCAGCGCTGCTCGAGCCGCTGCTGATGACAGTGCTCGGTGCCTTGGTCGGTGGCCTGATGATTGCGATGTATATGCCCATTTTCCGGATAGGTGCCGTGCTCTGAACAGGCCAGCATGATGTCGATCGAAGCCTTAACCGACCAACTCTGGCTGCTGCCAGCCACCGCACTGCTGGGCCTGTGCGTAGGCAGTTTCCTGAACGTGGTGATCCATCGTCTACCGCTCATGCTGCAGCGGCAATGGCGCGCGCAGTGCCGCGAGGTGCTGGCCCTGCCCCCGGCAGCCGAGGACGTCGATGAGGTCTCGCCTGCCCTAAACCTTGCTCACCCGCGCTCGCACTGTCCGGTCTGCCGGCAGACACTGGGTGTGGCGGACCTCATCCCGTTGCTGGGTTTTCTGCGGCGACGCGGCAGGTGCCGGCACTGTGGCGCGGCGATTTCCTGGCGCTACCCACTGGTTGAAGCCGGTACTGCACTGCTGTCCGTCGTGGTGGTTGCCGAGTACGGTGCCACGCTGCCGAGTCTGGCACTGCTGGTCTTCGTCTGGTTCCTGGTTGCACTCGCGCTCATCGATACCGAGCACCTGCTGCTGCCCGACGATCTCACGCTGCCACTGCTCTGGCTGGGGCTACTGGCAAACTCGATGGCCTGGGTGGTCCCGCTGCACGCGGCGCTGTACGGTGCAGTGGCCGGGTATCTGCTGCTGTGGGTGGTGTCCCGGGCTTTCCGGCGGCTGACCGGCAAGGAGGGCATCGGCGAAGGTGACCTAAAGCTGCTGGCAGCGCTCGGGGCGTGGCTGGGCTGGCAGGCACTGCCGCTCATCATCGTACTTGCTTCACTGCTGGGATCGCTCACCGGCCTCGTTCTCATCGTCTTCCACCAACGGGATCGCCATGCGGCCATCCCCTTCGGGCCCTTCCTCGCCGTCGCTGGCTGCACGGCGCTGTTGGGTGGAGAGCGACTGCAACTGGCCCTCTTCGGATTACTTCACTGACATGAGCCACAGCTTTCCACTCGTCATCGGTCTGACCGGCGGTATCGGCAGCGGCAAGACCACGG
Source organism: Gammaproteobacteria bacterium (assembly GCA_036796405.1). Classification (GTDB taxonomy): domain Bacteria; phylum Pseudomonadota; class Gammaproteobacteria; order Pseudomonadales; family Pseudohongiellaceae; genus CAILUG01. The sequence continues at coordinate 51,722 of DAIRDB010000016.1, forward strand.
TCAGCGACCTGTTTGCCGCCAAGGGCGTGGAGGTCGTCGATGCCGATCTGATCAGCCGCGCACTGGTGGCGCGAGGCCAGCCGCTGCTGCAGCAACTGGTGGCCATCCTCGGACCCCACATCCTGCTGCCCAACGGCGAACTGGATCGACCCGGTCTTCGCCAACGCCTGTTCTCGAACGAGTCCACCCGTCTGCAGGTTGAGGCGCTGCTGCATCCAGCCATCCGGGCGGCCATCGTCGAGCGTTTGCAGCAATCGCGCGCTGCCTGGGTGCTGCTGGTGGCACCTCTGTTGCTGGAGAGCAAGGCCTATGGTTTCGTCGATCGCGTGTTGGTGGTGGACCTGCCGGAGCAGCTGCAGCTCGCACGTGCCGCCGCGCGCGATGGCGTCGCACCAGCAGACATCGCGCGAATCCTCGAACGACAACTCGCACGGCAGCAGCGCCTGCAGCAGGCCGACGATGTCATCAGCAACGAGGGTGACCGCGAGTCACTGCGGCGTCAGGTAGACGCCCTTTTCCAGCGCTACCAGCGCCTGGCCGCTCAGCGGCAGCGGCCTGCGGTACCTACTCCACGCGAGACCGAGCGCAGTGTCTCCTGCCCGACCTGCCGCAAGCCGGTGCCCTGGCTGGAGAGCGAGCGCTTCCGTCCATTTTGCAGCCGCAAGTGTCAGCTGATCGACTTCGGTGAGTGGGCCAGCGAACGCCACGCCATTCCGGCAGAGGAGCCGCTGGACAGGGAGGACCCTGACGCATAGAGCGGCAGAGGAGTCGGACTATTTCGGTCGGCCTTCGAAGCGCTTGGTCGCCGTCGTCAGCCGATAGATGGTCATGGCGGTATTACGCACGCCTTCCGGCGTGGCCCAGGCCCTGCCGTCGGGGCCGACGGCACCCATCGAGGGAGCGTAGAGCAGGTTGCCTTCCGGACCAGCGAAGGCCAGGGTGATCGGACGACGCGGGGTGGGAATCAGGCCAAGATAGTCACCGGCCGCCGATGCCACATGCACGCCCTTGTTGCCGGTGATGAACAGGCGGCCCTCGGCATCGATGGCCATGCCATCACCGCCGTTGTCGCCGTCCAGCGCCACGAAATCCCGGCGATTGCTGGTGCTGCCGTCTTCTGCCACGTCGAAAGCCAGAACCACCGTGTCATTGGTGACGTAGAGCGTGCGCCCGTCCCGGCTCAACAGGATGCCGTTGGAACGCAGGTTCTGGTCCTCCACGACGCTGACCTTGCCGGTCGCGCTGACGTGGAACGCGCCACCCACGGTGAAATAGGCACCGCCCTTGCCGTCGGCGATGAGGTCATTGAGGCGTCCGAGGGGCCTGCCATCGGCGAAACTCGTCGCCAGTTCCCGGTAGACGGGAGCCAGCTGAACGACCCGCGTGAGCTTGGCGCAGCTCTGGAAAAACGGTTTGCCGGGATCCGTGCAGGTGCGCAGCACGGCAAACATCCGACCCTCGGCATCCACGGAGATAGCCCCCGGTCCGGGCAGATCGTCGGCCAGCACAAACTCCTTGCCGCTGGCATCGAGCTTGCGGAGGCTATCGGTTTGCTCCTGGGCAAACAGGATGCCGCCATCGGCTGTGCCGACGATGCCATCGGCGGTCTCGAAGTCTGCCCAGACCACCTCCCAGCTGGCACCCTCCGCCACGATGCCTGGCAGGCCCGTTATCCGCGTGGGACGCTCCCCCGGCAGCGACTGCGCGAGCAGTGAACCGCTGCCAAGCAGGACTGCACAGAGCAGGGTCGGGCGCAGTGCGCCGTGCAACAGTGTCGGGATCATGCGGGGCTCCTGCCTGGCGTAGGGACGGCTTGGGTGGTGTTACTGCGCGAATTCATAGATGGCGAACAGCGTGCCTTCATCGCCCTGAAAATCCAGTTCGCAGTGGCCAAGGCCGGCCGGCAGGTTCCAGTCGACACCCTCCTGGAACTCGAGTTCGAGAGTCCGTCGCTGGCAGTGGGCCACGATCTTCTTGAGCTTGCCTTCGCGAACGTCAGAAACCGAAAAAATCCTGCGCAGCGGTGCCTGTACCCAGTGCCCGTCCTCGTTGATCTTGGCGAGCGATACCAGTTGATCGGGAGAGGCCACGGCGTCCTCGGCGGCCTTGATCCACTGGTGCACGCTGTCATCGGCCGGCAGGTCGAAGAGGGCATCGAGCTGCTTCCAGGATTCCAATACCGTACCTTGCTGACGGATGGTGGCGGCTACCATGACCTGCTGGCGCAGCGCGTCCTGCAGCAGACCGGGGGTCAGCAGGTATTCCGGCTCACCGTTGATGCCGGGGGAGCTGGCGGTTGCGAGCTGGCTGGATTCCAGCGCCGCGAAAGGGTCCTCCAGACCGAGATTGACCTGCACCATCATCTCGTTCATGAGACCGTAGTCGAGCACACTCTGTACACCGCGACGCAGGATGCTGTTGATCTGCTTGCCGGCATCGGCAAATTCCTTCTTGTCGAGGGTTTCGCGGATCACCTGCAATTGATCGTTCACTTCCTTGGAAATGGCCAGCGTGTCGGAAACCCGGAACTTGAAGGTGTATTCCTGATTGAGAAAGTCGCGCGGCGTGCCATCGACCGAACCCGGTGTGAAGGTCCACTTCTTGATGGTTTCCCGGATGGCATTCTCGTAGAAGGGATTGGTGAAGCCGCCGAGGATTTCGATGTCATCGGTACTGCCGTCGGCCTTGACCGTGTAGCGCGCGGTGATGAGCCCCTCGACACGCACGCCGGGCTGGAAGCGCCCCTCCTGCATCAGCGGCACGGGCTCGACGAAAACCGGGGTCTTGGGTGGCTCCTGCCCCAGGGCCGGCGCGGCGGCCAGCAGCACGGCGAGCAGCGCCGTATTCAGTCGTGTCGTGTTGGACTTCGTCGTGAACTTCATGTAACCCCCTCAAGTTTGTATGGCTTTGTTTTTTGCGCCAATACTAAGTCCTAAGCGCAAGCCAAGCCAAGCCGTCGTTCGCTATCCTGCGCGGCAGGCATTGCCGGCGTGCCGCACGCGCGCGCAGAATCGCCGCCCGGGTGCTCCCGCCCCTGTTTCCCCGCTGCAAAGAGGCTTCAAGATGTTCATGACCGCTTCCCGCACCCTGCTTGCGCTGAGCCTTTTCAGCGCGCTGTGCGCCCGCGCGCAAGACGACAGCGACCTGGCGAACGCCAGCCAGAGCAACGAATGGCTGACCTACGGCCATGACTATGCCGAGACCCGGTTCAGCACCCTCACCGAGATCAACGACGGCAACGTGGGCGAACTCGGGCTGGCCTGGAGTTTCGATACCGACTCCTTTCGTGGCCTGGAAGCCACACCGCTGGTGCACGATGGCATCCTGTACGCCACCCGGCCCTGGAGCAGCGTGTTCGCGCTCGATGCCAGAACCGGCAAGGTGCTGTGGGACTATGACCCCAAGGTCGACAAAAGCATCGGTTGGAAGGCCTGCTGCGACGTCGTCAACCGGGGTGTGGCCTTGTACGACGGCAAAATCTATGTCGGCACCATCGACGGCCGCCTGATTGCCCTGAACGCGACCTCCGGAGAAGAGCTGTGGTCGGTGGTCACGGTCGATCAATCCCGCCCCTACACGATCACCGGCGCACCGCGCATCGCCGATGGCAAGGTGCTGATCGGCAATGGTGGCTCTGAACTCGGGGCGAGGGGCTACGTGACTGCCTACGATGCCCAGACTGGCGCAGAGGCGTGGCGTTTCTGGGTGGTACCAGGCAACCCGGCGGCAGGCTTCGAAAATCCCGACATGGAGTTCGCGGCCAAAACCTGGTTCGGCACCTGGTGGGAGGTGGGCGGAGGCGGCACGGCCTGGGACTCGATCATTTACGATCCCGAGTTGCGGCTGGTCTACGTGGGGACCGGCAACGGTTCCCCGTGGAGCCGAGAGCTACGCAGTGCTGGACAGGGCGACAATCTGTTTCTGTCGTCGATCGTGGCGCTGCACGTCGATACGGGTCGGGTAGCGTGGTACTACCAGACCACACCCGGCGATGACTGGGATTTCACTGCAGTGCAGGGGCTGATGCTTGCCGAACTCGTCGTCGACGGACAGGAACGCAAGGTCATCATGCAGGCGCCGAAGAACGGCTTTTTCTACGTGCTCGACCGTGTCACCGGTGAACTGCTGAAAGCCGAGCCCTATGCCAACGTCACGTGGGCGACCGGTGTCAGCAAGGAAACCGGGCGTCCCATCGAGACACCCCAGGCGCGTTACCGGGATTTCGTGTCCACGGTGATGCCCGGTCCCGGCGGAGCGCACAACTGGCATCCGATGTCCTACAGCCCGTTGACCGGACTGGTCTATCTCCCGACGCAGCAGGGCAGCCGTTTCAACTACGTCAAGGCGCCTGATTTCCAGTACCAACCGGGCAAGTGGAACACCGGCATCGTGCTGGGCAATTCCGCCGGATTACCGCAGCGGCCTGCTTCCGAGTATGCCGACGGGGCAGGCCCGCAAAACCCGACACCGGGCGCCTTGCTGGCCTGGGATCCGCTGCAAATGCGACCCCGTTGGCAGATCGACTACCCCAACGCCATCAATGGTGGCACGCTGGCCACGGCAGGCAATCTGGTCTTCCAGGGCACCTCGGATGGCCAGCTGCGCGCCTACGCGGCAGACGACGGTGAATTGCTGTGGTCTGTCGATCTGGGCGTGGCCGTGGTGGCCCCTCCCATCACCTATATTCTGGATGGCAGGCAGTACGTGTCGGTACTGGCTGGCTGGGGCGGCGCCACGGCCTTGTTTGGCGTGAACCCGACGGGCGAATACAAACCGGAAGGGCGACTGTGGACCTTCGTGCTCGGTGGTGACCAGAACATCGTCCCGGTGCGCGGCCAGCCGCTGCCAGAGCTGAGCGCCGTGCCGTTCGACAATGACACGGTGCTTCTGCAAAAAGGCAGTGACCTGTACGCGGAACGGTGTGCGATGTGCCATGGGCGCAACGCCGCCAGTGGAGGTGCGCTTGCCGATCTGCGCTACGCGACCCCGGCCACTTACGATATCTTCCAGAACATCGTGCGGGACGGCGCCTATGCAGGTCTTGGCATGCCGAAGCTCGGGGAATACCTCAGCGAAACGGACGTCGAGGCTATCAAGCATTTCATCCTGTCGCAGCGGTCAGCCTTGCTGCAGTCGCGCTAGACCAGGGCCGCTGTCAGGCCCTGCGTCCGACCGCAGCGGCCTAGGCCCGTGGTCGCAGGGCCGTGAGCGTGACACCCCAGGGCAGGGTCCAGTCGATCCCATGGCGGTGATCGGGCTGATCATGCAGCCTCACATCCACGAACCCGGCATCCGCCAAGTGCCGACGCAACGCAGCCAGGGAAAAGAGGCGCAGCTCGAGCGTCGAACCCGGCCCTCCATGAAAGACCAGGTCCCTGAATTCCTGCTGTAGTCCCTCTCGCGTGGTGTTGCACAGCACGAAGCCCCCCTGCTCGTCCTGACGCAGGTGGAAGTCATGCAAATCCGGAAAGTGCTCCACGGTCGTTTCCTCGAGGGAATACGGCACGGAAAACACCAGTACACCTCCGGGCTTCAGCAAACGGAACAAGTGGTCGAAGGCCGGCTGGATCGGTGGCGGCACATGCTCGAAGACATCCGACGAGACTACGAAGTCGTTTACACCAAGCCAGTGCGCTGCCGGGTCCGTTATGTCGAGCAACGGGTCGCAGTGATAGTAGGTGTTGGTGTAGTGGTAAAGCCGCTGCAGGTGCTCGGCATAGGTGTGGGAATCACTCATGCCGAGACCCACGATCTGCTTGGCAGGCGGCAGTGCAGCCATTGCCGTGGACTTTCCGTGCAAGCGTTCGGTCAAGGCCAGCATGAGACTGCGGAAGCGCATCACGGAACCGCAAGCGCTGCAAGCGCCATGCTCACGTTCGATCTCGCCAAGGACAGTGGCATTCGCTTGCCCGCAGAGATTGCAGTGCCATGGCAGCACCGCCGCGCGATCGAGGCGACGCGGTGAGGATTTTTTCAGCAGATTTCTTACCCAGTCCACGATCATGGCGCTGTTGCCTGCGCTGTGCTGTGCATCCAGTCTCCGCCCTGCAGCCGCTGCACGATCGGCAGATTGGCGGCTGGGAAGCGGTAGGTGTGCAGGTCCGGCAGGGCCACCCAGCGCAGGGACTGCCCCTCGCGACCCGAGGGCGTTCCGGCAAACTCACGTACCAGCCAGACATCCAGCGTCACTTGTCGATCTCCGTAATCGTGCGTTGTCAGCAGCCAGGGTTCGGCGCGCAGCACCTCAAGATCGAGTTCCTCGAACAATTCGCGAGTCAGCGCCTGCTCGGCCGATTCACCTGCTTCCACCTTGCCTCCCGGGAACTCCCATAGCCCACCCTGATGCTTGTGCAACGGGCGCAGGGCGAGCAACACGGCTTTCTCGTCGTTGAGGATGACACCCGCGGCAACGTGAAGGCGTTGGCTCAAGTGCGGTATTCCGCGTTGATGGTGACGTAGTCGTGCGAGAAGTCACAGGTCCACAGCGTCTCGCGACAGTCACCACGACCCAGCAGCACTCGAATGCAGAACTCGCTGCGCGAAAACACTGCCTTACCCGCCGCCTCCGTGTAGCTGCTCGCCCGCGCGCCACCCCGCACGATGTTGACGTCGTCCAGCCAGATATCGACACGATCCAGTTGCAGGTTGGTAAGACCGGCGCGCCCTACCGCGGCCAGGATGCGCCCCCAGTTCGGATCGGAGGCAAACAAGGCCGTCTTCACGAGAGGAGACTCGGCGATGGCGTAACCGACCTGCAGGCACTCGGCCGTGGTAGCGGCAGTTTCGACACTGATCGTGACGAACTTGGTCGCGCCTTCGCCATCGCGCACGATTGCCGTAGCCAGCTCGATGAATACCTCGTCGAGCAGAGAAGCGAAAGCCGCGCGCTGCGCCTCTTCGAGCGCAGCATGTTGCACACCACTCTGGCCGGTTGCCGACAGCATGCAGCAGTCGTTGGTCGAGGTATCGCCATCGATGCTGATGCGGTTGAAGGAACGATCGGCAGCCCGCCGCACCTGCTGACCGACTTCGGCCTGGGTCATGCCGAGATCGGTGAATACGAAGCCGAGCATGGTCGCCATGTTGGGCTTGATCATGCCAGCACCCTTGGCAATGCCGGTGATGGTGACGGTGCGACCCTGCAACTGCAGTTGCCGGGAACAGGCCTTGGGCCGGGTATCGGTGGTCATGATGCCCCGAGCCACGTGCAGCCAGCCTGCGGGATCGAGCGCGGCCAGGGCCGCCCCGAGCGTCGCAACTATTTTCTGGGTAGGCAGGGGCTCGCCAATGACACCAGTGGAGAAAGGCAGCACGGCAGACGCGGCGGTACCGGCCTGTCCGGCCAGCGCCTCGCAGCACTGGCGAGCCGCCAGCAGGCCTGGCTCACCGGTGCCGGCGTTGGCGTTGCCCGTATTGATCAGCAGGTAGCGCGGCACTGTCTGCCGAAGGTGCTCGCGGCAGAGCACGACAGGGGCAGCACAGAAGGCATTGGTGGTGAATACACCCTCCGTCACCGCGCCCTCGGCCAGCTCGAACAGGACGAGATCCAGTCGGCCCGGCTTCTTGATGCCTGCCGACACGGCTGCCATCCGCACACCGGCCACGGGGTACAAAACCCCGCAGTCCCCGCTGCCCACCGCCATGTTCAGACCTCCAGCTTGCCGTGGCAGGCCTTGTATTTCAGGCCTGAACCGCAGGGACAGGGGTCGTTACGCCCGACCTTGGGTGCCGTTCTGGTCACCGGCGCCTTGGCGTCCGCAGCGACTGGTTCGCTGGCCTCGGCCACCGGCTGCTCGTGAACCGGCTTGCTGACCAGCTTGGCCGCCTCCGCCTGACGCTGTTTCTCGATGGCATCGACTTCCTCTTCCTTGCGGATTCGCACGAGACTGAGGAACTTGATGACTTCGGTCTGGATGCTCTTCAGCAGCTGCTCGAACAGGTTGTAGGCCTCGCGTTTGTATTCCTGCTTGGGATTCTTGCCGCCGTAACCTCGCAGGCCGATGCCCTGCCGCAGGCTATCCATCTGCGCCAGATGCTCCTTCCAGAAGTTGTCGAGCACCTGCAGTGTGATCTGCTTTTCGAACACCCGCATGTTCGGCCCGATTTCAGCGCACTTCGCCTCGTAGTCGGCGGCAACGGCCGCCACGATGCGCTTGCGGATCGCCTCCTCGGACAGGGTCTTGTCCTCGGCCAGCCACTGGTGCACCGGCAGTTTCACGCCGAAATCGGCAGCGAGCGCTATCTCCAGGCCCGGCACATCCCACTGGTCATCGAGACTGCCCGGCGGCAAGTGGGCATCCACGCAGTCGATCACCACCGTCTCGCGCATGTCCTTGATGACCTGTGCGATATCGTCGATTTCCATCAGCTCGTTGCGGCGCTGGTAGACGATCTTGCGCTGTTCGTTGGCCACATCGTCGTATTCGAGCAACTGCTTGCGGATGTCGAAGTTGCGGTTTTCGACCTTGCGCTGTGCCTTCTCTATGGAGTTGGTCACGATACGGGCCTCGATGGCCTCGCCTCGCTCCATCCCCAGACTGCGCATCATGCCAACCACTTTTTCCGAGGCGAACAGCCGCATGAGGTTGTCATCGAGCGAGAGGTAGAAGCGCGAATAGCCGGGATCGCCCTGCCGCCCTGCGCGACCACGGAGCTGATTGTCTATGCGACGACTTTCATGCCGCTCGGTGCCCACGATATGCAACCCACCGGCCGCCAGCACCTCCTTGTGTCGCGCCGCCCACTGCTCCTTGATCTCGGCGATGCGGCTCTCCGTGCGCTGCTCTGCCGGCAACGCCGCCAACTCAGCCTGCCAGCGCCCCCCGAGCACGATGTCGGTACCGCGACCCGCCATGTTGGTGGCGATCGTGACCGCGCCGGGTCTGCCGGCCTCGGCGATGATTTCGGCCTCCTGGGCATGGAACTTGGCGTTGAGCACGTTGTGCTTGATCTTTTCCTTGGTGAGGAAGCGCGAGAGTAGTTCGGAGGTCTCGATGCTGGCGGTACCGACGAGCACCGGGGCACCCTTGTCACGGAAGGCCTTGATGTCGCGCAGGATCGCCTCGAATTTCTCCTCGGTGCTGAGAAATACCAGATCGTTGTCGTCGATGCGCACCATGGGCTTGTTGGTCGGAATGACCACGACATCCAGACCGTAGATCTGATGGAACTCGTAAGCTTCCGTGTCGGCCGTGCCGGTCATGCCGGCGAGTTTGTTGTATAGGCGGAAATAGTTCTGGAAGGTGGTGGAAGCCAGCGTCTGGCTTTCGTTCTGGATCGGCACACCTTCCTTGGCCTCGATGGCCTGATGCAAGCCCTCCGACAGACGGCGACCCGGCATGGTGCGGCCCGTGTGCTCGTCGATGAGCACGATCTGGTTGTCCTGCACGATGTACTCGACATCCCTGTGAAACAGGTAGTGGGCCCGGAGGGCGCCACTCAACTGATGCAGCAGGGTGAGGTTGGTAGCGGCATACAGCGATTCGTTCGGGCGCAGCAGGCCACGGCCTGCCATCAGCTGCTCGACTTTTTCGTGACCGGGATCGGTCAACTCCACCTGCCGCTGTTTTTCATCGACGTAGAAGTCGCAATCCGGGGCCTCGTAGACCTCGGTCTGCCGCTCGATCAGCGATTTCTCCGGCTTCTTGTCGCCTTTCTTGAGCAGGGGAACCAGCGCATTTATCTCGAGGTAGCGTTTGGAGGAATTCTGGACGGCGCCGGAAATGATGAGCGGAGTACGCGCCTCGTCGATGAGGATGGAGTCCACTTCATCGACGACCGCGTAGTTGAGTCCCCGCTGGAAGCGGTCCTGCAGTCGGAAAGCCATGTTGTCGCGCAGGTAATCGAAGCCGAACTCGTTGTTGGTGCCGTAGGTGATGTCGGCGCCATAAGCGGCCTTGCGTTCCTCGTCGCTGAGACCGTGGACGATGACGCCCACGCTCATGCCCAGGAAACGGTAGATCTGCCCCATCCATTCGCTGTCGCGCTTGGCGAGATAGTCGTTGACCGTGACGACATGCACGCCGTCGCCGGCCAGGGCATTGAGATAGACCGGCAGGGTGGCGACCAGGGTCTTGCCTTCGCCGGTCTTCATCTCGGCGATGTTGCCCCGGTGCAGGAC
>DAIRDB010000017.1:0-61371 GCA_036796405.1 Gammaproteobacteria bacterium
CAACCCCAGCATGCCCCCCAAAACCCTCGCCTTGGGAGAGCGCGCATTTTACACAGGACAGACTATCGCGCAACTAGTAATTTCATTCTCCACTAATCGCCCAGCACAACCAGATGGAAATGCTTCTTCCCTCGTCGGATCAAAAAGTACTTCCCAAGAAGTGCGCGGGCAATTGGCAACTGCGCACCGACATCGGAAATTCTTTCGCCATTCACTTGGATAGAGCCATTTGCGATGAACTCTCTGGCCATTCGGTTCGAACTCGCGAGACCGCTACTGACAAGCAGTTCAACCAGCCCCGCAGCCATACCTACATGCCGAGAGCACGGCAGACCATCGAGAGCAAGCTGCTGAAAGTCATCTGAGCTCAACCGTGCGAATTGCCCGGTAAACAAAGCATCTGTGATTCTTTCAGCCGCCATCAAGCCCTCGCTTCCATGAACAAGCCTTGTGACCTCCTTGGCGAGCACCTTCTGCGCTTCCGGTTTGCCAGCCGCCTTATCGGCGATCTCGAGAGCAGACACTTCCTCGACGGGGAGAAAGGTGAAAAAGCGGATAAATCGATAGACGTCAGCATCGGCCGTGTTGAGCCAAAACTGGTAGAAGGCGTAGGCGGAGGTTTTTGAAGAATCCAACCAAATTGTTCCATCTTCCGTTTTTCCAAACTTTGTACCGTCCGACTTGGTTATTAGGGGCAACGTGAGCCCATAAACTTGCTGTTGATTCAGACGTCGTGACAAATCAATTCCCGAAGCGATGTTCCCCCACTGATCGCTCCCACCTATCTGCAATGTGCAGCCCATATCTCGATTCAAAACAGCGAAGTCATAGGCTTGAAGAATCATGTAGGTGAACTCAGTGAACGAGATGCCATCACCCTCTCGCTCCAACCTTTGTCTGACACTCTCTTTCTGAACCATGGAATTAACAGAAAAGTGCTTTCCAACGTCCCGCAAAAACGTGAGGACATCCAGACTGGCAGTCCAGTCGTAATTGTTTACAACGACCGCCGAGTTCTCTCCACAGTCGAAATCGACAAAGCGTGAAACCTGCGCACGAATCTTGTCAGTCCAGGCCCTAGTGGTGTCGAGAGTATTGAGCTTTCGCTCTTTCGTTTTGAAGCTTGGATCACCAATCATGCCCGTGGCGCCGCCAACCAGGGCTACGGGTCGATGGCCAGCCTGCTGAAACCGTTTTAAGGCCAATAGCGGCACGAGCGACCCTACGTGAAGGCTGTCTGCTGTTGGGTCAAACCCGCAGTAAAGCGTGCGACAGCCGCCCGCCAGATGTTCCGCCAATTCGGACTCGGAGGAGACGAATGCCACTAACCCACGGCTCTGGAGTTCCGCCAAAACATTCTTGCTCATTAAAATTCCTTGCTCGCCACAATGAGCGATTCAGTATCAAGGGCCGGGCACTTTACAAACTCCACCCGAGTTTTCAAGCCTTTGCCGTGTAATCTGCCGCTACGCGGCAACAAGCACTTTGCAGATCCACAGATTGGCGCAATCGTTTTTGTCTGTAATACACTCCAACACTCGCACGCTCAATCCAGCAAATCTTGTGACCCAAATACGGCCTATTGACACTAAAAAGCTGCGGACTTGGCTGCCAGCGGGGCATATTCGTGCATTGTGTATGCTCGCCACCGTTTTGCTGCTCTTGGTCCTCATCGCGGAATCTCCTCGACCACTTCATGAGGGGCCAGCCAGCTTGCCAGAGCTAGCATCAGAACCACTTCAGACTTCCGGCTCATCTGGGCAGATACCGGATATGGCGCCCTTGCCCTCAATCGTTCTCAGGGTCGAAAGAGGCAATACGCTCTCGTCACTTTTTCAGGAGGCTGGCTACGGACCCGCTCTCATTGATGGCTTGATGAGGGCAGGCGCATCGCCGCAGGTGCTGGGCGACCTAACGCCAGGTGATGAGATCGAAATAAGCTACCTTGAAGACAGAACGGTGGCACGACTAGCCATCAGGAAGTCTCCTCTCGAGAGCCATGTCTTCAGCAGAGTAGAGACGGGCAGCTTTGTTTACCAAGAGGTACTGCGAGACCCCGAGATACGAATCGTTCGCAAGCAGGCAATAATCTCGGATTCACTTTTTGCAGCAGCGAAGCGTGGGGGAATACCAGTTGGTCTAGCTTTGGAGCTTGCCAATGGCATATTTGGTGGCGTTATTGATTTCATTCAGGACGTCCGGGTTGGTGACACCTTCACTGTGCTCTATGAGGAGCACTATCTGGATGGCAGGCAGATCGACTACGGGCGCCTACTGGCGGCTGAATTCATCAACCAGAGCAAACCTTACGTTGCCGTTCGCTTCACCAGGACGGATGGAGAATCAGGCTACTTCACGCCGGAGGGTGAAAGTCTTCGAAAAGCATTCATCTTGAATCCGGTAGACTGGACTCGCATAAGCGATGGTTTCAGCCTTTCAAGAAAGCACCCCATTTTGAACACTATTCGAGCACACAAGGGCACGGACTATGCCGCGCCAGTAGGCACGCCAGTAAAGGCGACTGCGGATGGTCGCGTTACTTTTGCTGATAGGAACGGCTCCTTTGGGAAGCTAATAGTCATTCAGCACGGCAATCGGTATGTCACCAAATATGCCCACCTAAACGACTATGCCAAGGGGATAAAAGCCGGCGTAAGAGTGCGACAAAATGACATCATTGGTTATGTGGGAGCCACCGGGGCTGCCAACGGACCACACCTGCATTACGAACTTCTGGTTGATGGCACGCACCAAGACTCTAGAAAAGTATTCGCGGATCTGCCCCAGGCCGAAGTCATCGCCCAGGATGAGGTACCAACGTTCAGGTCACAGATCGAACCGTGGCTAATGGCACTGAGTTCTGGCGGCAGTAGCGGCCAAAAGTCGGCCATCGAATGAGAGCCAGCCTCTTTATTGGGCTTATGTCCGGCACGAGCATGGATGCAGTCGACTGCGCCCTTATCGATGCATCGCAAAATCGAATTTCCCTGGTCGATTTTCTGCAAATTCCGTTTCCACGAGAGCTCAAGACACAGATACTGGCGACCACGAACGCAGGCGCCATTACTTGGACACAGCTCGGAGATCTGGATATAGAACTGGCACGCCTTTTCGCCAGCGCTGCCCTTTCCATGGTGCAAAGACATCAGCTGGCCGCAGCGGATATTGTTGCCTTGGGAAGTCATGGCCAGACACTTTGGCACCAGCCGACCACTACAGCCCGCGGCAACCGCTTTACCTGGCAACTGGGAGACCCCAACCTTCTTGCTCTGCTGACCGGAATCACGACAGTGGCGGATTTTCGTCGCTTTGACATGGCTGCCGGTGGCGAGGGAGCACCCTTGGTGCCGGCCTTTCACGTAGCACAGTTTGCTTCCCGGGAGTGCGTCAGGGTTGTACTGAATCTCGGAGGGATTGCCAACATCACCGTCATGTTTCCTTCGGGCGAGTGCCTCGGTTATGACACAGGCCCCGCAAATATGCTGATGGATGAGTGGACAAGGCTTCATTTGGAAAAGCCTTTCGATACCGCAGGGAGCTGGGCTGCCAGCGGCAGCCCAGATGAGGGGCTGCTCGACGCTTTGTTGACGGACCCCTACTTTGGCAAATCTCCGCCAAAGAGCACTGGTCGTGAACTATTCAACCTGAACTGGGTTTCAAGCAGGGCGGCAGAAAAACTGAAAAGTCTCACCCCCGAAGACGTTCAGGCCACATTGCTGGAACTGACAGCCACCTCCATCGCGGCCGCGATTGCTTCTCATGCTGCTGCCGGTGAAGTTTTGGTGTGTGGAGGTGGCGCACACAATTCCAGACTGCTGAAGTCCTTGCGGGACAAACTCCCTGGTTTTTCTCTCGACACGACGGTCCACCTAGGAATTCCGCCAAATGCAGTTGAGGCAGTTGCCTTCGCTTGGTTCGCAAAGCAGGCCATCGAAGGCGCGCAAGTTGATTTTCGGCCTTTTACTGGAGCGACACGTCCAGTGAGTGCTGGGGGCATTTATAGACCCTAGACGGAGAAGGACATTCCGCAACCACAAGTGGTCGTCGCCATGGGGTTTTCGACCACAAAACGAGATCCTTGAAGTCCCTCGACGTAGTCGACTTGTGCCCCCGTCAGATATTGGATGCTCAAAGAATCAACCAACAGACGAGCCCCGTCGTGAGTCACGATGGTATCGTCATCATTTAAGGTCTCATCAAAAGAGAATCCATACTGGAACCCTGAGCAACCTCCTCCGGTAACGAACACGCGCAGACTCAGTTTTGTGTTTCCCTCCTCGCTGATGAGGGTTTTCATTTTGCGCGCAGCGCTGTCAGTCAAGCGCAGCGGTGTGGCCTCAAAGGTTTCTACGACTGCCATAAGAGTACCTATGCCATTGCTCGAACACTGCCCTAGTATTGGGGGCAGAAATGTAGTTTTCAAAGCGCGAAGAACTTTGGCGCGGGTTCAATCTGCATTCACCATCTGCAACTGCTTGCGGGTCTTCATTATTTCGTTGGATGCCATGTGTGTAAGCACCCCCCGCACCACGCAGCCCAGCACCATTTCCAGCAAATGGTAATAGACAGAGCCGGTAACCCGCGCCTTTGCAGCAAGCTCCATGTGGTTACTGCAATAGATGTCCCCTTCGACGACACCATTTACGATGACGACAGGGACATTGATCAATCCCTTCACGACTCCTGTCTCTCTGATACGCACTTCGGCTGTCGATTCGTCGACCGCGATGACATTGCCCACCACCAAACCTTCTATTTCCAAGATGCCGGAAAAACGTAGGTCTCCCTGAAACTCCATGCCTTTAGCAATGAGTGAAGTATTGTTCGTGATCGTAGCCGGCTTCTTCATGCACATTCCTTATGGGATTACTTCCGCGAATCCGTCGGTGGTTGATCGGACTCGACCAGCCAGCTGAAATTCTTCTGGAGTGTCTTGCTGTCGGGCACCTCAGTTATGGCGAGTATTTCTACCCTAAGTGGCTCAAACCCGACGGGCAACGTGAACTCGCCCTCGACGTCCTGAAAGGATCTGAAGCGAAGCTTGATGTTTTCGCCTTGAGTGCTGCTGGTAATCGCAGCCAGAGGCAATGTCTGCTCCATGTCATCCCTCACGCCGACGATGGCCAAGTTTACAAATCCTTCTAAGGTTCTTGCGGTGCGCCCTGCCTGCTCAAACCTCAGCTTGTAGCGAAAATGGTTGGGACTTTCTGAGGCGAGGAGATCAAGCTTGCTGACGACAAGACCAGTCTCTTCCACACCGGTACCAGCAATGTTCTTGTAGAAAAGCACATCTTCCTCCAGGGAGGAGATTTGCTGCCGAAGACGTTGGACACTCACCCTCAAGTTTTGCATCGTGAGTTTGTCGACCTGGCTTGCCTGATCCAGCCTCAGTAACTCCTCATTCAGCCGTTGCACTTCCGAATCATCTCCATCCACCATCCTGCTTATCTGCTCACCAAAACCACCGTCTTCGGATGCCGAGAAGCTGCTGTCTTCAGCTAACACCTGTTCACGACCCACTACGATGCCCCACTGAAGCGCGAGCACGGGCAAACCCACTGCCATGGCAACCAATAGCAGCTTTCCCGTCCATCGATGCCAAAATCGCAGCGGGACCACTATCATTTGTTCTTGTTTGCTGCCCTTGACGGACGCCACAATGCTGCCCCGACCTAAGTGTTCTGGAAACCGCTGATCCTTGGTCGTGCAGGCCCGCGTAACAGGCCGGCCGCCGGATAATGTGCCGGATTTCGCTCTGAAGTTTACCCCAGAAAGGTTCAGTCCTCATGATCCAACCGTTGTCTACCACACACTCCGCCGACTTGTTTCAGCGTGCACTGGCACACATACCCGGCGGTGTGAACTCTCCGGTGCGGGCCTTCAAAGGAGTGGGGGGTGGACCTCTCTTTTTCAAAAAAGGTCAGGGGGCGCATATCACGGACGCCGATGGCAATCGATTCATCGACTATGTGGGAGCGTGGGGGCCAATGATTCTTGGCCACAGCCACCCCAAAGTAGTCTCAGCTTTGCATGAGCAACTCAATGACGGGACGGCCTTTGGGGCGCCCACCGAGTTGGAAGTCCTCATGGCGGAAAAGATCTGCGCCTTGATGCCCAGTATTCAGTCGGTACGTTTGGTCAATTCAGGCACGGAAGCGACCATGAGCGCCATCAGACTGGCGCGGGGTTTTACCGGCCGGGACAAGGTCGTGAAATTCGACGGCTGCTACCACGGCCATGTGGACTCGTTGCTGGTGAAGGCAGGGTCTGGCGCGTTGACCTTTGGCGCCCCAGACTCGGCTGGTATACCGGCAGACACCGCCAAGCAAACCTTTGTTTTACCCTACAACGATGCCGAAGCTGCTGCCTTACTGTTTGCTACCCACGGAGATGAGATCGCGGCCGTGATCGTCGAGCCAGTGGCCGGCAACATGAACCTCGTGCTCCCTGCCCCCGGTTTTCTGCATGCCTTACGTCAGCTGACAGAAAAGCACGGTGCCCTGCTGATTTTTGATGAGGTCATGACCGGCTTCCGGGTGGCGCTGGGTGGAGCACAGTCGCTTTATGAAGTGAAGCCCGACCTCACTACGCTCGGCAAGGTCATTGGTGGTGGGTTGCCCGTCGGCGCTTTTGGAGGACGTCGCGACGTCATGGCCAAACTGGCCCCTGAAGGCCCGGTGTATCAGGCCGGAACGCTCTCTGGTAACCCCTTGGCAGTGGCAGCCGGACTGGTAGTGCTGGAAGAGATCTGTCGGCCCGAATTCTTCACCGAACTCGGGAGGAAGGGATCTCAGATGCTTAATGGTCTGCAACGTGCTGCGGACTCGGCCGGTATCCCATTCACGACGACTCAGGCTGGCGGCATGTTCGGCTGCTTCTTCAACGAAAATCGGCGGATCGAGTCCTTGGCGCATGTGATGGACAGCCATGTGCCCCGCTTCAGGACCTACTTCCACCTGATGTTGGCTCAAGGAGTCTATCTGGCTCCCTCGGCCTTCGAAGCAGGCTTCATTTCGCAAGCGCACTCGGAAGAAGATATCGCACAGACAATCGCTGCGGCTGCCCGAGCCTTTGGGGAAGTGGCACAACGTGCGCATTAGAACAACAGCAGTCAGACAACAACAGGGAGCACTATGAAAACTTACAACGTCTACGGCATAGGGAATGCACTGGTCGATGCGGAATTCGAGGTCAGTGATGACTTTCTTACGCACGAAAATATTCAGAAGGGCTTGATGACCCTGGTGGATGGTGAGGCACAGCGGGTTCTTTACGACCGACTCGTTGCGAAATTCGGTGTGAAGAAACGGGCTGGTGGGGGTTCGGCTGCCAACTCAATGTACGCCATCTCCCAGTTTGGAGGATCGGCGTTTTACACCTGCAAGGTAGCAAGTGACGAAGCTGGCGACTTCTACGTCCGAGAGCTTGGGGATCACAGCATCAAAACGAATCTTTCGGAGAGAAGAGACTATGGCGATACCGGCAAGTGTCTGGTTATGGTCAGTCCCGATGCGGAGCGGACCATGTTGACGTTTCTCGGCATCTCCGCAGAAATTTCGACAATGGACCTCAATGTCGAAGCTCTAAAGGATTCCCAGTACCTATACTTGGAAGGTTATCTGGTGACATCACCAAGCGGACGTCAGGCGTGCATAGATGCACGCAAGATAGCCGAGGCCAATGGCGTGAAAACCGTGCTCTCTCTCTCCGATGCGGCGATGGTGCAGTTTTTCAGAGGTGGCTTGGAGGAAATGCTCGGTGATGGCGTCGACTTGCTGTTCTGTAACGAAACCGAGGCAAAGGCCTGGACCGGGCAGGATCAGGTGCAGGCTGCAATGGAAGGCTTGAAGGCCATTGCGAAGGTGATCGTCATGACGCTTGGTTCGAAGGGAGCAGTAATCTTCGACGGCAAGCAAAGCATTTCGGTCGACGCTTATCCTGTGAAAGCCATCGATACCAATGGTGCCGGCGACATGTTTGCAGGGGCATTTCTCTATGCACTTTCGAGCGGCCACGATCACGCTACCGCCGGACGTCTCGCCAGCTGCGCAGCGTCGAGAACGGTGATGCATTTCGGGCCGCGCCTGCCCCCACAGGCGCATCAGGACATCAAGGCAACCGTGCTGGGGTCCTGACGATCCGGGCTCGCCGCGCTTTATTGCCGGACGCAAAAAAGGCAGCCAAAGCTGCCTTTTTACTCAAGCGGATCTCAGTATCAGCCCAGTGAAGACGTATCGTCCTCCGTCACTTCTTTCATGCTCAGACTGATCTTACCGCGGTCATCTATCTTGAGCACCTTCACCATGATCTCTTGACCCTCCGACAGGTAGGAACTCACCCGGTCGACTCGCTCATTGGAGATCTGCGATATGTGCACCAAGCCATCTTTGCCGGGCAGGATCGTCACGAAAGCCCCGAAGTCGACAATTTTCGACACGCGACCTCGATAGGTCTTGCCGATCTCAGCTTCCGCCGTGATGGCCTGAATGCGCAACAGCGCCGCATCGCGCGAAGTGGCGTCCTCACCGTAGATCCGCACGTTGCCATCGTCATCGATATCGATGGACGCGCCGGTCTCCTCGGTGATGGAACGTATCGTGGCACCACCCTTACCAATGACCTCACGGATCTTGTCGACCTGGATCTTGAGTGTCGCCATAGAGGGAGCGTTCTCGGAAATCTTGTCGCGTGGAGCGCTCAATACCTTGTTCATCTCACCGAGAATATGCAGACGGGCGTTGTAGGCATGCTCCAGGGCGTTCTCCATGATTTCCTCGGTGATGCCCTGGATCTTGATGTCCATCTGCAGAGCAGTCACACCCTTGGCTGAACCGGCCACCTTGAAGTCCATGTCGCCAAGGTGATCCTCGTCACCGAGGATGTCAGTCAGAACGGCAAAGCGATCACCTTCCTTGATGAGTCCCATGGCTACACCGGCAACAGGCGCCTTCAGCGGAACGCCCGCATCCATGAGGGCAAGAGAGGAACCGCAAACGCTCGCCATCGAACTGGAGCCGTTCGACTCGGTGATCTCGGAAACGACGCGAATCGCATAGGGGAACTGGGCCTCGCTGGGAAGCACGGCGGCTACGCCACGCCGGGCCAGTCGCCCGTGTCCGATCTCGCGGCGCTTGGGTCCACTCATCGGTCCCGTTTCGCCCACACTGTAGGGAGGGAAGTTGTAATGCAGCATGAATCCATCTTTCTTGGCGCCACCAAGATCCTCAATCACCTGCGAATCACGAAGCGCACCGAGTGTGGCTACCACGAGAGCCTGCGTCTCTCCGCGCGTGAACAACGCTGAACCATGGGTACGGCTAAGTACACCAACCTGGACGTCGATGGGGCGTACGGACTTGTTGTCGCGGCCATCGATACGGGGAAACCCATCGATGATGCGACCACGCACGATTTTCTTCTCCAGCGATGCAAACGCATCCTGAACCTCACCACCGGAAATTTCGTCGGAGCTCAAGCGTGAGACAGCATCAGCCTGCAGTTGAGCCACACGATCTTGGCGGGCCAGTTTATTGGAAATCTGGTAAGCGGCTCCAAGCTCGGACTGGAACCCCTCGGCGAGAGCCTTGACCAAGGCTTCCTTCTTCGTCACCGGCGACCAGTCCCAAGCCGGCTTGCCGGCCAAGTGCTTGAACTCGTTGATTGCCTTGATAACGACCTGCATTTCTTGATGGGCAAACAGAACAGCACCCAGCATGAGGTCTTCACTGAGTTCCTTCGCTTCGGATTCAACCATCAAAACGGCGGTCTCGGTGCCACCCACTACCATGTCGAGATCGGAGGTGGAAAGCTTCCTGTTGCCAGGGTTGAGGACATAGCCCTCGGCATCGGTATATCCCACGCGTGCCGCCCCCAAGGGGCCGGCGAAAGGGATACCGGATATGGTCAGCGCAGCCGAGGCACCAATCATGGCTGCAATATCCGGATCGACATCTTTTTCGGCCGAGAGCACGGTGGCGACCACCTGCACTTCATTGAGGAATCCTTTCGGAAATAGCGGACGGATCGGACGATCGATCAGGCGGGAGGTCAGCGTTTCTTTCTCGGTCGGACGCCCCTCACGCTTGAAAAAGCCGCCGGGGATTTTGCCGATCGCGTAGGTTTTTTCCTGATAGTGCACGGTGAGCGGGAAGAAATCCGCGTCCGGATCAGCTTTGCGCCTGGCCACTACCGACGCCAGTACCTGCGTATTGCCAATGGTAACGAGCACCGCTGCCGTGGCCTGACGGGCGATGCGCCCAGTCTCCAGTACCACGGTGTCGTTGCCGTATTTGAATTCTTTTCTGATGGGATTCAGCATGAGTTTTTCCTGAGTATCTTTCTGCCGGGCGTATGAGCCTGGCCAGCCCCATGCTGACCAGGAGATGCGAGGACGCGAAAGGTCAGCGACGCAGACCGAGTCGCTGGATGAGAGTGTTGTAACGCACGGAGTCCTTGCGCTTCAGGTAATCCAGAAGCTTGCGACGCGTGTTGACCATGCGAATGAGACCACGCCGCGAGTGATGGTCATGCTCGTGCGTCTTGAAGTGGTCTTGCAGTTGGTTGATGTTGCCGGTGAGCAGGGCAACCTGCACTTCCGGAGAGCCTGTATCACCTTCGGACAAGGCGTATTCACGAACGATTTCTGCTTTCTGATCTGCCGTCAAGGCCATGATTTTTCTCCAAAAATATGCAAATGAGAAAGAAAGTCCATTTCAATCCAGACTGACCACGCATATTGGGAGTCAGCTGGTATTTTCCAAGCCTTTCGAGCTCGGCTAGCAGCCTGAAGCCACATCATACCTGCCCAAAAGGGACCCGGATGCTAACACAGCCCTGGACCCGACCGCGACCCTTTTCAGGCCTGCCACAGCGAGCGCATACCTTACTCATCCAGCACGCTGAGCACCGGAAGGGTCAGTTCCTGCTGGCGGCCATCTGCGTAGTGAAGAACCAGTAGCTGCTGCACCCCAGCGCGCAGGGGCTCTACCAAATTTTCAAGCATGATGTGGGTTCCGTTGGGCTCGAGCTTGATCTGCTGACGGGCCGGCACCGGCAGGCTGGACATCTGCATCATGTGAACCATACCGTTGTGGTTCATGGAATGATGCAGGGTCACCGCCCCTGCGCCGGGGGCGGTGATCGCCACAATGGTTACCTCGAGATCGCCAGGGTTGAAGAGGCTCAGATAGGCGGCACTCGAATCCACTCCCGGCAAGGAAGCCCGGACATGACCAGTACCCAATTCGAGCTGTGCCCACGCGGAGGCAAAAGGCTGCAGCAGCAAGAACCAGCCCAGTGAGAAAAGCGAATGCCACTTCATGGACTGCCTCCGGACAACGTTGCGGGCGTATTTGTAATGACGAGACCCGGGTCACTGGCAATATCGATATTTCCTCGCAGACGATAGCCACCCACTGCCTCACGCATGGTCTTGTAGATCCACCGTCCCTCCTCATCCGTTCGCGCCCTGATGAGGAACGTCGACTGATCGGACTGGATGCGTTGGGCGATTTCCGCCAGTGTCGACATGACTTCGAGACTTCGATCGCGAAGACCCTGCGGATCCAGTTCGACAACATCCACGCGATTTTGCCTTGCCTGCAAAAGCCGGTTGCGGCCGTCTGCCACTGCAGGACTTTCGCGATTCAGCCGAGCCGCCCTGTCGAGCAATCCTCCCGCTTCGTCGTACTTGCCGGTGTTGAGCGCGTCATCTGCCAGGGATACGTAGCGCAATACGATCTCTTCAATGCCCTGTAGCGCCACGGCGTTGCCCGGGTCTAGGACAAGGACCTGCTGGTACAGATCGTAGGCGCTGTTGCCAGCTGGCAACATCAAACGGTTGTCGTCAAAAGCGTTCTTGGCGTCATACAGCATATCGGCGAGAAGCCGGGCCCTGCGCAAGGCTGACTCGTCTGTCGGAACTGGCTCCGGCGGAGGCGCCTCTTCTGGCGGCTTGGCCGGATAGGTCACCACCTTTTCTGGCGTCGAGCAGCCAGCAAAGAGGCAAAGCAAAGCGAAACTGGCCCCCAAGATAGCGCGGTTCACAGAAGCCCTCTGAATGGCAAGTAGGACAGCAGTTCGCCGGGTCGAACCACCTTCCCGGCAGGTACGATGGCCAGACCCTCGGCCCATGAAAGCGAGGTAAGCACGCTGGAACTTTGGTCTGGATACAGCACTGCCACTGGCACTTCTCCTTCACGAGCCTCCAAGCGCACCCGCAGATACTCTTGTCGCGTTCCGGGCTCTTCAACCTGGAATCCCGCTCGTACAGGATAACCGGTTTGGGGGGAGCCCTGAATTCCCTGCATCTTCAGAAGGAATGGCTTGACCAGCACGAGAAATGTCACGAAAACGGCTACCGGATTTCCGGGAAGACCGAAGAACGGGACTTCTCCTAACCAGCCGAATGAAAAAGGTTTGCCCGGCTTGATTGCGAGCTTCCAGAGTGAGAGCCGACCCAACTGCTCCACGGCGTCCTTCACGAAATCCGCTTCTCCTACCGACACACCACCGGTGCTGATGACGCAGTCAGCCTGCGCCACCGCCTGCTGCAGTGCATGCACAGTGGCAGGCAGAGAGTCTGCAACGATGCCGACTCTGATGGGCTCCATACCCAAGTTCTTGAGCAGGCCGACCAAGGTAAACCCATTGGAGTCATAAATCTGACCAGAGCGCAGGGGCTGTCCGGGGGCAACGACTTCATCTCCGGTATTGATGATGGCGACGCGCAGGGGCTCGCGTATGCAAAGCGAAGTTCTACCGAGAGAAGCGGCCAGTCCAAGGTCCTGCGCCGACAGCAGTTTTCCAGCCGGCAGAACCTCCGTGCCAGCAGCAATATCGTGACCGGCTCGTCGCAGGTTTTCGCCGGTAATAGGTGACCTCAGCAGCCGAACCCGCCCATCCTTCTCGCGGATCACCGATTCCTGCATGACAACGGCGTCTGCTCCTTGCGGCACGGGTGCGCCGGTGAATATGCGGGCAGCCGAGCCGCGCGGCAGCACGCGGATCGGATGGCCAGCGGCTATCGTCATCGAGACCGGCAAGACAGCCTCCGCCCCCAGACAATCTGCAGTATTGACTGCATAACCATCCATCGCCGAATTATCGAATCCCGGTACGGAGAACTCGGCTAAAAGCGGCTCGGCTAGTGCACGACCCAAGGCATCTTCCAGAGATACCCTTCGTGACCTGGCCCGTAAAGCAGCCACTTCGAGCAATTGCTCAATTGCCGTCTCGACCGGCATCAAATTAACCGCTGCCACACCACTACCCTGCCCTATAATCCACGGCGCATTTTAACAAGCTCTGTCCATCAGCCGACCCAAGCTCTCGCGTGTCCTCTACCCTTTTTCTTTACATTCCGGCGATTTGCTTCATCGGCGGTTTCTTTTCAACCCTCGCTGGCTTGGGCGGAGGGCTGTTCACCTTGGCCAGCACATCGCTGTTTCTGCCGATCGCCGTGGTAGTACCGTTGAACGGTGTGCTGATACTGGCTGGCCAGATCACGCGAGTGCTGCAGTTCTACCGCCATGTGGACTGGGGAATAACCCTGCCATTCATCCCCGGCTCGATTCTGGGCGCGGCTCTCGGTACGTTTGTCTATTTCGGTCTGGATGAGCAGGTTCTGACACTGCTGCTGGGCGTGATCCTGCTCTGGTTCTGCTGGGCTCCACCCTCCGCGTTGGGTCGTCGCTTGGGTAGCGCCTTACCAGTTCCCTTCTTCTGGGTTGGCATCGCGCATACCTTCCTGTCGACTGTGTCTGGCGCAGGTGTGCTATTTCAGTCGGTGATCATCAACTCGAAGCTGTCCAAGGATGCCTTGGTGGCCACGATTGCCACGACACTGCTTTTCATGGCGCTTTTCAAGTCCGCGGGTTACTTGCTCGCTGGTTTTGACTATACGCCCTACTTGCCGGTAATCATCGCCAGTTGGGGCATGGGAATCGCTGGTACGATGCTGGGCAAGCGCTGCCTCGACATTCTGCCCGACCACTACTTCCGCCTGCTCATCAAGTCGGTCATCACCTTATTCGCGCTGCGCCTGCTGGGAGCGGCCGCAAGATCATTACTGCTGGGCCCCGCCTGAAACCTGGACTTGCTGGCGTGTGGACTTGCCATAAATGACGCCCAACATGTCTGCCACATCCTGCCCCCTCGAGCGGGCCTTGATGCCAAACGTCTCAAACAACTTCTGGCCGTTCAGAACGGAGTTAGGCACAAAAGGTGGCAAGACCGGTTGTCTTTCAATCTGAAAGCCGGCGAGGCAAGTAGCAAGAACGGAGTCAAGCTTGGCGGCCTCCTGCAGAACATGTTCGGCAAAAGCGTCCTGGCTGAGTGGTGGCTGTGCGCAGTAGTGGTAAGTGCCCCAAGGCTCCGCGCCGCAATCGATCTGTCGGGCTATGGCCAGCAGAACCCTCGCCACATCGGGGGCCGGCGTGGGACTGAAGCGGAGATTCATCAGAGCAAGTCTTGCTGGCTTCTCTCCACAGGCGGCCAGTAGTTTGGTGAAGTACTCGGGGCGCAAGGCAGAGAAAACCCAATCGGTTCTCAGGATGATGAACCGCGCCGTTTGCTGGCGGATGGCGCACTCGCCTTGCCATTTACTTTTTCCATAGCGGCCCACCGGGTTGATCGCATCATCCTCCGTGTAGGGGTGCGCCTTAAGACCATCAAACACCAAGGCGGTGGAATGCTGTAGCAACGGAATGCCCAAGCTGTTGCAGGCGTCTGCCAGAAGAGCCGGGAGCACGGTGTGGTACTCGTCGCAGGCCCGGGCAGCCTCGGCATTCTGTTCGGCAAGCACCGGGCCAGCGACGTCCGTGACGTTGAGTACGATGCTGGGGGAGTGGAGGGAGAGAGCACCAAGCAAGCCTGCTTTGCTGGATGCTGAGGGAGCCTCGCCGGGAAGCTCCCGAAACTCGACTTTTTTTGCCGTAAAAAGTCGGCTCAGTGCGCGGCCGACCAGACTTTCTGCGCCGACGACAAGCAGCCTCACGGGTCGTCCTAGAACGGGATGTCGTCGTCGAAACTGTTTACCTCGGGTGCCGGCTGCGCGGGACTCGTTCGACGCGCCCCTCCGCCGGATCCTGCGGATTGACCACCGCCCTGCCAGTTGCCGGCGCCCGCTCCGGACTGCTGACTGCCACGTGAATGCTCACCACTGTCTTGCCCACCGCGACCGTCAAGCATCTGCATTTCGTTGGCGATTATCTCTGTGGCATAGCGCTTGACGCCGTCCTGCTCCCAGGAGCGGGTACGCAGGCTGCCTTCGACGTATAGCTTGGAGCCTTTCTTGACATACTCGGCAACGATTTCTGCCAACTTCTGGTAGAACACCACACGATGCCACTCGGTGCGCTCCTGCTGCTCTCCGGTGTTCTTGTCCTTCCAGCTCTCGGAAGTGGCCAGACTGAGGTTGGTCACGGCGCCGCCATTGGGCATGTAGCGGGTTTCTGGGTCTTGTCCCACGTTCCCCACCAGGATGACCTTGTTGATACCTCTGCTCGCCATATTGACCTCCCCAAAGGACTTTTCTTTGCTGCAAAGAGTCTAGCATCAAACCCAAATAATACCTGTTTATTTGCCGACGCGGCTTATAATCACCGGCTGCTTTTTCGGCACAGGTTTGTCATGGATACCATTCTCGTACGGGGCGCCCGCACCCACAACCTGAAGAACATCGACGTCAGTATCCCGCGAGACAAACTGGTGGTGATCACCGGGCTGTCCGGCTCCGGCAAGTCCTCTCTTGCCTTCGATACCCTCTACGCAGAAGGGCAGCGCCGCTACGTCGAGTCCCTGTCGACCTATGCTCGTCAGTTTCTTTCCATGATGGAAAAGCCAGATGTAGACCAAATTTCTGGTCTATCACCGGCGATCTCCATCGAGCAGAAGTCCACATCCCACAATCCACGCTCTACCGTGGGCACCATCACCGAGATTTATGACTATCTTCGACTGCTGTTCGCGCGCGTAGGGGATCCACACTGCCCGGTTCACAACAGCAAGCTAGAGGCACAGACGGTAAGCCAGATGGTTGACCAGGTGCTGACCCTTCCAGAAGGCACCGCTGTGATGCTGCTTGCGCCAGTCATTCGCGAACGCAAAGGTGAGCACCTGCATGTCTTTCACGAACTCAAGAGCAACGGCTTCATCCGGGCCAGGGTCAATGGCCTCGTGGTGGAGCTGGACTTTCCTCCTGAACTGGAAAAAAACAAAAAGCACACCATCGAAGTCGTGGTGGATCGGTTCAAAGTCCGCAAGGATCAGGGGCAGCGGCTGGCGGAATCTTTCGAGACCGCGTTGAGCATCGCCAACGGTCTCGCCCTCGTGGTTCCCATGGACGCAGGAGGTGGCAAAGAACTGGTTTTTTCCTCGCTGTTTGCCTGCCCGGACTGCGGACACAGCATCGCCGAATTGGAGCCACGACTCTTCTCCTTCAACAACCCGGCCGGGGCCTGCGAAAACTGTGACGGTTTGGGCGTCAAGCAGTTCTTCGATGAAAAGCGCGTCATCACGGATGACAGCCTTTCCTTGGGAGAGGGTGCCATTCGTGGCTGGGATCGTCGCAACATCTACTATTTCCAGATGTTGGCGGCACTGGCGGAGCACTACGGGTTTGCACTGGATGTGCCATTCAGGAAGCTGGCAGCGAAGCATCGCAAGATTGTGCTGCATGGCAGCGGTAGCGAGCTGGTAGCGTTTACCTTCATCAACGAGCGAGGCGACAACTTCCGGCGCAAGCATCCCTTCGAGGGCATCATTCCCAACATGGAGCGCCGCTACCGCGAGACCGACTCGCAGATGGTCCGGGAGGACCTTGCCAAATACCTGAGCTCACACGACTGTCCGGAGTGCAGCGGTACTCGCCTGAGACGTGAGGCACGCCACGTGTTCATCGATGGGCGCAACCTGCCCTCGATTACACACATGACCATCGGAGCAGCCTCCACCTATTTCGGCCAACTGAGGTTCAGTGGCAAGAAAGCCAGTATCGCCGAGAAAATCCTCAAGGAGATTCTCGATCGTCTCAAATTCCTCGTGGACGTCGGACTCAACTACCTCACCCTCAGCCGCAGCGCAGAGACCTTGTCCGGGGGAGAGGCACAGCGCATTCGATTGGCCAGTCAAATCGGAGCCGGACTAGTGGGCGTCATGTACATCCTCGACGAGCCCTCCATCGGGTTGCATCAGCGAGACAACGAAAGATTACTGACGACGCTCCGACATCTTCGGGATATCGGCAATACCGTCATCGTCGTCGAGCATGATGAAGATGCCATTCGCAGCGCCGACCACGTGCTGGACATCGGACCAGGCGCCGGCGTGCATGGAGGTTGCGTGGTGGCTGAAGGTACGCCTGCCGAGATCATGGGCAATAAGCAGTCCCTGACCGGACGCTACCTTTCCGGTGCTGAAACGATCTCCATTCCCCCGGTCCGTCATCAAGCATCGGTCGGTAAGGAATTGGTGCTTCGGGGTGCCAGGGGCAACAATCTCAAGAACATCACGCTGAGCATACCGTTAGGACTGATGACTTGCGTGACAGGTGTTTCCGGTTCCGGAAAATCGACACTGATCAACAATACACTCTATCCAATCGTCGCCACGGCCCTGAACGGGGCCTCCACATTGGACGCGGCACCCTACGATGCCATCGAAGGTCTCCAGTTGCTCGACAAAGTCGTCGATATCGACCAAAGCCCGATTGGTCGCACGCCTCGCTCCAATCCAGCCACATATACCGGCATCTTCACACCCATCCGCGACCTCTACGCCGGCACGCAGGAGGCTCGCAGCCGCGGATACCAGCCCGGGCGTTTCAGCTTCAACGTCAAGGGTGGACGTTGTGAGGCGTGTCAGGGTGACGGGGTCGTCAAGGTCGAGATGCACTTTCTGCCGGATATCTACGTCGCCTGCGACGTCTGCAAGGGTAAGCGCTACAACCGCGAAACTCTCGAGGTCAAATACAAAGGCAAGAGCATTGCCGAGGTGCTCGACATGACCATCGAAGATGCACGGGAGTTCTTCGATGCGGTGCCGGCAGTTTCTCGTAAACTTCAGACCTTGGTTGATGTGGGACTTTCCTATATCAAGCTCGGGCAGTCCGCGACCACACTGTCCGGGGGCGAGGCGCAGCGTGTGAAGCTGGCGAAAGAACTCTCCAAACGGGACACCGGTCAGACACTGTATATCCTCGATGAACCCACCACTGGCCTGCACTTCCACGACATCAAGCAACTGCTCAAGGTACTGCACACGCTGCGGGACGAGGGCAACACCGTCGTCGTCATCGAACACAATCTAGACGTAATCAAGACGGCCGATTGGATCGTGGATCTCGGGCCGGAGGGTGGTGACGGCGGTGGGGAGATCATTGGAATCGGAACTCCCGAACAGGTCGCCGTGATGCCGCAGTCCCACACCGGCAGGTTCCTTCGGAAGGTACTGGATCTCTGAGCGACCCTCGTGGGGTCAGGAGCAGGCATGCGTGGCAAGGTTCTCGTGACCGGTGGCGCTGGCTATATCGGCAGCCATGTGGTCAAGCAGTTGGGAGAGCGCGGTGAGCAGGTGCTGGTGTTGGACAATCTCAGCACCGGATTTGCCGACGCCGTGCTGTATGGTCAATTGATCGTAGGAGATACCGGCGACTCGGCCCTCGTGGACCGCCTCATTGAGGAGCACAACGTCGAGGCCGTCCTGCATTTCGCTGCCAAGACCATCGTTCCGGAATCGGTGGCGGATCCTCTGAAGTATTACGGCAACAACACCGCAGCGACACTTTCTCTGTTGAAATGCTGTCAACGCCACAAGGTCAGGCATTTCATCTTTTCCTCCACGGCCGCAGTCTATGGATTGCCGGAGGCAGGAAGAGCCACGGAGTCCAGTGCTACGCAGCCCATCAATCCTTATGGCACATCAAAATTGCTGAGCGAGTTGATGTTGCGCGACCTCTGCCAAGCCAGTGACATGCGGGCAGTAGTACTACGCTACTTCAACGTGGCGGGTTGTGACCCAGCGGGCAAGATCGGGCAGTCCACCAAATCTGCAACCTTGTTGATCAAGGTGGCCTGCGAAGTTGCGCTTGGGAAGCGGCCCCACCTGACCGTGTACGGGACCGACTATCCGACGCCAGATGGCACTGGTGTTCGTGATTACATACATGTGCACGACCTCGCAGCAGCGCATCTCGCGGCCATCGATTATCTGCGCGAGGGAGGTACCACCACCACGCTCAACTGTGGCTACGGACATGGTTACAGCGTCAGGCAGGTGATCGAGGCCGTTAACAGGAACCATGGCAGGGACATCATGGTAGTCGAAGACGCACGCAGGCTAGGCGATCCACCCTCTCTCGTGTCGGATGTCGAGAAAATCCGCGCCACGCTCAAGTGGACGCCGAGCTACGACGATCTCGACAAGATCGTCCAGACTTCTCTGGCGTGGGAACACAAACTGGCAGCGCGCCAGTCTTAGCCAAGAGAGGCCATGATGCGAATTCTGGTGACAGGCAGTGCAGGCTTTATCGGACAGGCGTTGGCACTGGAACTATTGCAGCACGGGCATGAGGTCATCGGCCTCGACAATCTCAACGACTACTACGATGTAGAGTTGAAGCGAGCGCGTCTTGCCCCTCTGTTGGCTCACCCGCAGTATCACGACTATCGGGCGAGTCTCGAAGATGCGCCCGCAATAGCGGAAATTTTTTCACGGCATCAGCCGGTCAGGGTCGTGAACCTCGCTGCGCAGGCTGGCGTGCGCTATTCGCTGAAGAACCCTGGGGCATACATCAGCGCGAATGTGCAGGGATTTCTCGTGCTGCTGGAAGCCTGCCGTCACCACGAGGTCGAGCATCTAGTCTATGCCTCCAGCAGTTCGGTCTATGGCGCGACCAGCAGACTGCCTTTCTCGGAACAGGCCTGCGTCGATCATCCGGTGAGTCTTTATGCTGCGAGCAAGAAATCCAATGAACTGATGGCGCACGCCTACAGTCATCTCTTTGGCCTCCCGACCACAGGTCTGCGCTTCTTCACTGTGTATGGGCCGTGGGGACGTCCTGATATGGCCCTATCCCTATTCGCCCAGCGTATTTTGGCTGGCGAGCCCATCGAAGTATTCAACCATGGCCACCACCGCAGAGACTTTACCTATATCAGCGACGTGATAGAGGGTGTCGTCCGGGTGCTCGATAGGCCGCCACGCGGAAATCCTCACTGGGCCGAGGCCCTGCCCGATCCAGCCTCGAGCACGGCCCCATATCGCCTCTACAACATCGGCAACAGCCGTCCAGTGACCTTGCTGCGCTGCATCGAACTGCTGGAAGAGTGCCTTGGAAAGCGCGCCATCATGAAGCTGTTGCCCTTGCAGCCAGGAGATGTTCTCGAGACAGAGGCAGATGTCAGCGCACTGGTCAGGGATGTTGGCTATAAGCCAGAGACTCCTCTTGAGACCGGCATTGCTCGCTTTGCCGACTGGTATCGTGAGTACCACGGTAGGCGATAACGGCTGGTGTACCAGCTAATCAGTAACTCAGTAATCTCTTCGGCTGCAGTTTTCCTGACTCATTCTCTGCCAGTCCGATGAAGATACCTCCACAGTAAATGCGCAGCAGGCAGCCATCGGTAATGGGGTCAGTACCAGCAGTTACTCGCTTGCCTTGCCGTAAGTGCAGTGTCTGTTCTTCCGAAACCTGCAGGGCTGGCAGATGACTGAGGGCTTGGTCCAGCGGTAGCAGACACTCGATGAGTTGTCGGGGTTCGACTCGTAACAATTCCTCCACCCGTTCTAGAGTCAGTGCCTGCTCGAGCGTGAAAGGACCGGCCTTTTCCCTGCGCAAGGCCGCAAGGCAGCCTACCGTTCCCAGTGCGATTCCGATGTCCTCCGCGAGCTTGCGAATGTAGGTGCCCTTGCTGCAATTGACGCGTATTTCAAGGAAGGGCTTTTGCCAGCGCAACAGATCGAGCGTGTGAATGTGGATCTCACGAATCTTTGGGATCACCGGTTGGCCGGCTCGCGCCAGCTTGTAGAGCGGGACCCCGCCCTGCTTGAGCGCCGAATAGACTGGCGCTTCCTGAACCTGCGCACCGACGAAACCGGCAAGGACGGCGGTCAGCTCCGGGAGGGCCAGGTCGGGAACGGCTTCCCACCTCGTTACCTCGCCATCCTTGTCGCCAGACGCGGTGGCAATACCCAACTCGATGACGGCGCGGTAGCCCTTGTCGGCATCAAGCAGGAACTGCGAGACCTTGGTGGCTTCACCAAAACACAGTGGTAGTACACCGCTGGCCAGAGGATCAAGCGCACCCGTGTGGCCTGCCTTGTCACTGCCCAGAAGTCGCTTGACGATCTGCAAGCAGCGGTTCGAGGTCAAGCCCAGTGGCTTGTCAAGAATGAGGATGCCGTTAGTGGAGGCGTTGGGAAGCATGACAGGGCCTAGGAGCGGGTTTGGAGAACCCGTGTCGGCGCACGGCGATTTCTGTCAGGGTCGGAACTGGCCATCGGCAGCGATGGCCCGGTCGATCAGGGCAGACAGCTTATGCCCTCGATCGACGGACTCATCATAGTGAAAACGGAGTTTCGGCGTTACCCGCAACTGCAGATTCTTGGCCAGCAAACTGCGCAGCAACCCCCCGGCAGCATTGAGTGCCGCCAACGAAGCCCGCTTGTCTTCTGCCAGCGTGGTCACATAGACATCGGCGTGGGCAAGGTCCCTGCTCACCTCGACATCGGTGACCGAGACCATGCCAAGCCGCGGGTCGCGCAACTCCAACTGTATCAGTCGCGCCAGATCCTGCTTGATGGCATCACCAATCTTGCTCAGCCTGTTGGATACTTTGCGCATGGGGATCAGAGCGAGCGCGCCACCTTGGTTCGGTTGTAGACCTCGATCTTGTCACCGATCCTGACATCATTGTAGTTCTTGACGCCGATGCCGCACTCCATGCCACTGCGCACCTCGCTGGCCTCGTCCTTGAATCGACGCAAGGACTCGAGTTCGCCTTCGAAGATCACCACGTTGTCGCGCAGCACGCGGATGGGTTTGTTACGGTAGATCGTTCCCTCCACCACCATGCTGCCCGCGATGGCACCGTACTTCGGCGAATTGAAAATGCCTCGCACTTCCGCCACACCGAGGATTTCCTCCTTCAACTCGGGCGCCAACATACCGCCCAACACAGCCTTCACGTCATCCAGCAAGTTGTAGATGATGCTGTAGTAACGCAGTTGCAATCCTGCCGACTCGATCAGTGTCTTCGCCGCTTTGTCGGCTCTGACATTGAAGCCTATGATCGTGGCATTGGAGGTCTCCGCCAGCTGCGCATCGGTTTCCGAGATTCCTCCGACGCCGAAGCCGACGATGTTGATGGCGACTTCCTCGTTGCCGATACCGGCCAAGGCGGACATGATGGCCTCGAGTGATCCTCTGACGTCTGCCTTGAGGACGATGTTGAGAATCTGCTTGTTGGCCTTGCCCATGGTCGCAAACAGGTTCTCGGACTTGATCGCCAGCTGCTTGGCCAAGTGTTTCTCACGGTAGCGATCCAGACGGTGCTCGGCGACTTCACGCGCTTGCTTTTCGCTGTCCAGAACCACGAACTCATCACCCGCCTCGGGCGTGCCGTTGAGGCCCAGTATCTCGACGGGGATAGAAGGGCCTGCGCTGCTAACTTGTCGACCATTTTCGTCGAGCATGGCACGGACCCGGCCGTATTCGTGGCCAACCAGGATGATGTCCGACAACTTGAGCGTGCCACTTTGCACGAGAACGGTAGCAAGGGCACCGCGGCCCTTGTCGAGACTGGACTCGATCACGACCCCGCGGGCAGGACAATCGACGATCGCTTTCAACTCGAGCATCTCGGCCTGCAACAGCACGGCATCCAGCAACTGGCTGACCCCCTGCCCTGTAATAGCCGATACTTCGACGAACTGGGTGTCGCCTCCCCAAGAGTCCGGGATGACACCTTTGACAGCCAGTTCATTCTTCACACGATCGGGATCGGCCGCTTCTTTGTCGATCTTGTTTACCGCAACAACGATGGGAACGTTGGCAGCGCGCGCGTGCTGAATGGCCTCCTCCGTTTGTGGCATGACGCCGTCATCGGCTGCTACTACGAGAATGACGATGTCAGTTGCCTTGGCACCGCGGGAGCGCATGGCACTGAAGGCCGCGTGACCCGGCGTGTCGAGAAAGCTCACCATGCCTCGTTCGGTCGTTACATGATAGGCGCCGATGTGCTGCGTGATGCCGCCGGCTTCTCCGGCTGCGACGGACGTCTTGCGAATGTAGTCGAGCAACGAAGTCTTGCCGTGATCGACATGGCCCATGACCGTGACCACCGGTGCTCTTGGAACAGCCTCACCTTCGTGTGCAATCGAAGTCACCAGATTGTCTTCGAGTTCGTTGGCGGAGATGAGTTTGGGTTTATGGCCGAGTTCCTCCACGAGTAGCACTGAAGTGTCCTGGTCCAGCACCTGATTTACGGTGGCCATGACACCCATCTTAATCAATGCCTTTATGAGTTCACCCGCCTTTATAGACAGCCGGGACGCCAATTCAGAGACCGTGATGGCCTCGGGTACTTCGATTTCTTTCACAATGAACTCGGTGGGCTTCTCGAATTGATGCTGTTTGGGCTGCGAGGGCTTTTTCTTGGCGCGCCAGCGAGTACCGCCGTCCGCATCGTCATCGAGAACGAAGTCATCGCTAGATCTGACACCCTTGAACTTCTTGGGTGCTTGTTCTTTTTCCTTTTTACGCGACAGCGGCTTGCGAACTTCTGCCTCTTCATCCTGACCGGGCTTGCCATCCTTCCTGATGGTTCCTTTCTTGAACTCCAGCTTGCCATCGATTTTGGCGTCGCTGCGTGCGGGCTCGACTTTCGGTTCTGCCCGTGGGTCACCAAGGCGCGCACGATCCTTCGCGGCCGCAGCCGGCTTGAATCCGCCTTCCTGTCGACGCTTGGCCTCTGCTGCCTCGCGTTCCTTCCGCTCGGCCTCTTCGCGCAGCTTTTGTTCTGCTGCCAGCCGCTCCTTCTCTGCCGCCTCCTTCTGTGCCTCCTCCACACTGCGCTTGACGTATGTGCGCTTCTTGCGAACCTCTACGC
The DNA here is from genome assembly GCA_036796405.1 of Gammaproteobacteria bacterium. Classification (GTDB taxonomy): domain Bacteria; phylum Pseudomonadota; class Gammaproteobacteria; order Pseudomonadales; family Pseudohongiellaceae; genus CAILUG01. Next base: position 24,108 of record DAIRDB010000017.1, read on the forward strand.
TGACCGTCTTGCTGCGCCCCTGATTGTCCGAGGTCTTCAGTGTTTCGACTGTTTTGCGCTTGAGCGTGATACGGCCGGGTGCGGTTTCACCACCGGAATTGTCGCCGTGCCGGCTCTTCAGGAAAGCAAGCAGTTTGGACTTCTGCTCGTTGCTGATCTTGTCGGCAGCAGCCGTCTGCGGCAGGCCCGCCTCCTTGATTTGCTCAAGGAAGCGCTCGACCGGCACACCAACCACCTTTGCCAAGTCTTGTATGCTCAAATCCGCCATTCTCTAACTCCTGCCCCAGCGATTTTCGTGCCTAGTCCCTGAACCTGCCTTGCCCTTTTGCCCTTGACTACTCGTTATGCGAACCAGGGGGCCCTCGCCGTGAGAATCAACTTGCCGGCTCTCTCCTCATCCATCCCATCGATGACGAGCAAGTCGTCTACTGCCTGCTCTGCGAGATCCTCCATGGTTTTGATGCCGAGCTTGGCGAGTTCTAGGGCCAGCTTGTTATCCATGCCTTCCATGTTCAGCAGGTCGTCAGCGATGCCAGCCCTGCTGATGTCTTCCTCCGAGGCGATAGCCCGGGTCAACAGGGCATCCTTGGCACGGTTGCGAAGCTCATTGGCGATTTCCTCGTCGAAATCAGGAATCTGGGTGATCTCTTCGATGGGAACGTAGGCAATTTCCTCGAGGGAGGTAAATCCTTCCTGCGCCAGGATATCCGCCACTTCCTCATCGACATCGAGCGCCTTCATGAAAATATCGATGATCGACGCAGATTCCTGCTGCAGTTTGTCTGCCGCCTTCTCCTCACTCATGACGTTGATGGCCCAACCGGTGAGCTCGGCGCACAGACGCACATTCTGCCCGTTGCGACCGATGGCCTGGGCGAGGTTTTCCTCCGCCACAGCAACATCCATGGTGTGTGTGTCTTCATCCACCACGATCGAGGCAACTTCTGCGGGGGACATGGCATTGATGACCAACTGTGCAGGGTTGTCATCCCAAAGAATGATATCGATACGTTCATTGGCAAGCTCGCCAGACACCACCTGTACACGCGAGCCACGCATGCCTACACAGGCGCCCACAGGATCAATACGCTTGTCGTTGGTCTTGACTGCGATCTTTGCTCGCGAACCCGGGTCACGCGCGGCGGCTTTGATCTCGATGATTTCCTCGGAAATTTCCGGCACTTCGATCTTGAAGAGTTCAATCAGCATTTGTGGCGAAGTCCGACTCAGCAACAACTGGGGGCCTCGCACTTCGGAACGCACCTCCAGGAGCAGGGCGCGAATCCGGTCGTTCATACGAAAGGTTTCGCCTCTGATCAGATTTTCCCTCGGCAAAAGCCCCTCGGCATTGTTGCCAAGATCGACGATGACATTGTCGCGAGTCACCTTCTTGACTGTTCCTGACACCAACTTGCCGACCTTGCCGAGATATTCGTTGACCACGATCTCACGCTCGGCTTCCCGTACTTTCTGCACGATGACTTGCTTGGCCGTTTGAGCAGAAATACGGCCGAATTCCACATTGTCGATCTTGATGCGGTAGACATCGCCCGGCTTCAGAGCAGGATCGACCTCGTGCGCCTCCTCGATGGTGAACTCGGAACCCAGAGTAGCAAGTTGATCGTCGGGAACGACGGTCCATTTGCGGAATGTTTCGTAGTTGCCGGTCTGGCGATCGATGATGACTTCACAATCGATCGTTTCCTCCTCCGGGTAGCGCTTCTTGGTGGCAGAGGCCAGAGCCGATTCCAAGGCTTTGAAAATGACTTCGCGCGACACGCCTTTCTCGTTCGATACCGCATCGGCTACCAGCAAGATTTCTTTGTTATTCATATGCAATTTACCTGCATCTTTACATCAATGATTCCGTTGGCACCAAAGGTTACTCGCCAACCAATTGGGCCTTCTCGATGTTGGTGAAAGGCAGTTGCAGGAGTTCCGCACCGACTTGCAGCTTCACCATCCACTCGTCATTCATTTCGTCGATTCCCATGAGAGTTCCGGAAAAGTTCCTCCGTCCGGAAAGCGCCTGGGATAGCCTGATCCGTACTACCTGGTTCAGGTACAGCTGGTATTGCTCTGGCTCGAAAAGCAGTCGATCGAAGCCCGGGGACGACACCTCCAACGTGTATTCATCCTTGATGGGGTCCTCCACGTCCAGCATGCTGCTGATGTGTCGACTGGCTTCGGCGCAATCATCGATGTTTATGCCGCCAGGCTTGTCCAGATAAATCCTCAGCAGCGTATGGCGACCTTGACCGAGATACTCGATTCCCCAAAGTCGATAGCCCAGCGCCTCGACCAAGGGCCGCACCAGCTTTTGGATAAGCTCGGCTTTAGTTGCCATTGCTTTGATTCCGCACAAACAAAAAATGGGCACCAGGCCCACTTCCAACACTTCTGCTATGACACCGAATTCTTTACCGCAGCTTTCTGTTCAGCTACCCGAAGCTGACCTGTGCGCAGCGAGAGCACCAAATAAAAAGCCCCTTGAAGGGGCCTTTCTGGTTCGCACTTCGCGACTGCTTTTGACCAGCTCTCGCCCCTCATGGGGACGGTAAGTTGGTAGCGGGGGCAGGATTTGAACCTACGACCTTCGGGTTATGAGCCCGACGAGCTGCCAGACTGCTCCACCCCGCAATAACATGGCACTGACTAAGGCTGCGCAGTATAGGGAGCACACCTGCTAAGGTCAACCCGGTATACAACGCGCTAGGGAATTGTCCCCCCGTTCGCGCCCCCTCGCTGCCCCATCCCGGAAAGACGTGATCACTGCGGCGTGAAGTTTTCAGTCGCGCAAGACAGGCCCAAAACGGAGCCAAGGAGCTTGTACTGTCAAGAGCAGTGGCGCCTCGGCGAGCAGCGGACGCGTGCAGATAGAACTGAAGGTATGAATCAGACAAGAAAGATGGTGCCCAAGGCCGGATTTGAACCGGCATGACCGAAGTCACTACCCCCTCAAGATAGCGTGTCTACCAATTTCACCACTTGGGCCGTGCGTTCAATTTTGCGTTGTTTGCGGGTCCTGCTCAACTGTTTCCGTAGCCGATTGTTCTACTCCCGTATCCACGGCGGCAGCCGCTTCACCAGAAGGGGCGTCGGTGCTCGCTGCAGCGCCTGCCGCCGGTGCAGTGGCCTCTGCCGGGACAACCGCTGCATCTGCTGCCAGATCGGGCAGCGCGACAGGTTGCACTGCCTCTGCGGCAGCCGCTTCTGGATTCGATAACAGGGCTTCCTCCTCTATGCCCGCAGCCGAGCGGTTTCTGGCGAGCACCGCCAAGCTCAAGCTGGTGACGAAGAAGGCAATCGCCAACCAGGTCGTAGAACGCGTGAGGACATTCCCACTGCCAGCACTGCCAAAAATCGTCTGAGAAGCTCCGCTGCCGAAGGAGGCGCCCATATCTGCGCCTTTTCCCTGCTGAATCAGCACGAGACCCACGATGGCCAACGCCACCACGATATGTATGGCAACGATCAATGACTCCATAAACCTCACCCTGTACGTAAATCTCAACGAGTCACAGCGGACATGAAACCTTCGCTGATCGCCAGAAAATCCGACACCACCAGCGATGCACCGCCAACCAACGCCCCGTCCACATCCGACTGCTCTGCTAGAAGCCGAGCATTGGCGGCTTTGACACTGCCTCCGTAGACAATTGGCATCAAGGCCGCAGCGTCTGGGTCATGCCGCGACACATGCCGCCTCACGAAAGCATGCACGGCCTGTGCTTGCTCCGGCGTCGCCGAATTGCCCGTGCCAATGGCCCACACCGGCTCATAGGCAATGACGGCGCCACTGAAGGCATCCTGCCCCGCATGCAACAAGACGGCATCCAACTGTCTCTGGATGACCACCTCTGTCAGGCCTGCAGCGCGTTCCTCTGCATTTTCTCCAACACAGAGAATGGGAGTCAGGCCAGACTGCTTTGCCAACTCAAACTTGGCCGCTACCTGCCTATCGTCTTCTCCACACTGGGTTCGACGTTCAGAGTGGCCAAGGATTACGAACTTGCAGCCCACATCCACCAACATCGCGGCTGCCACCTCACCGGTAAAGGCGCCCTGTGATGTGCCATGCATGTTTTGCGCGCCAACCCGGATACCCGTTCCGATCAACACCCGACACAAGTGCTCCAAGTATACGAAGGGAGGACAAAGCACGAGATGCTCGGCCGTCTCCTGCGCAAGACCACGATTGAGTTCTTTTACGAACTTCTCGATCCACGAGAGCTGGCCGTGCATTTTCCAGTTGGCCACGACCAAGACATTGCGCTTCATGGCATTAGCAGTCTGCTGTTCGGGCCGGCTAAAAAGGCGGGCAAGTCTAGCCAAGAAGGCCGGGACAAGCAAGGAACCGCCCCTCAGACGAGGGCACGTCTGACGCTCTCTGCAAGCTGGGCCGCCAGCGTAGCAACGAGGGAACCGTCCTCACCTTCCACCATCACGCGCACGAGGGGCTCGGTACCGGAGGCACGCAGCAAGACACGCCCTCGATTACCCAGAAGATGCTCGACTTCGGTCTGGGCGGCCTTTATCGAAGGGCTCCGCTCCAGCCTGTCTCGGTCGGCAACTCTCACATTGATCATGGTCTGTGGATACTTGGACATCCCTGACCTCAAGTCGCGAAGACCGAGTTCACGCGCCTGCATCGCGGCCAGCACCTGCAAGGACGAGATGATTCCGTCGCCGGTGCTCGTTGCATCGAGGCAGATGATGTGTCCAGAGGATTCGCCCCCGTAGATCCAGCCGCGATTCTGCAATTCCGCCATGACGTAGCGGTCACCGACTTTCGCTCTGGCAAAGTGAATGCCCCTTGCCTGCAAAGCCACTTCGAGCCCGAGATTGCTCATGAGCGTCCCCACCACACCCCGCCAGCCACTGTGAGGAGTCCATTTGCTGCTGGCGATGATGAACAGCAACTCGTCGCCATCAACGACGGCTCCCGTGTGGTCGACCATCATCACACGGTCCCCATCCCCATCGAATGCAATGCCCAAGTCGGCCTTCTGCATCAACACTTCGGCGGCCAATCGCTCGGGATGGGTGGATCCGCAGCCGTTGTTGATATTGAGCCCATCCGGTGCGTTACCGATCACGGTGACTGACGCCCCCAGTTCCTGAAAAACACTGGGCGCGATGTGGTATGTCGCTCCATGGGCACAGTCGAGCACGATCTTAAGGCCCTGCAGGCGACTACGCGACTTGTAGGTACTTTTGCAGAATTCGATGTAGCGCCCGGCAGCATCATGAATTCGGGACGCCTTGCCTATACGATCTGACTGGACGGTTTGAAACTCTAGATCCAGTGCAGCCTCGATGGCAGCTTCGATCTCGTCATCAAGCTTGGTCCCATCGGAGGAAAAAAACTTGATGCCATTGTCTTGATAGGGGTTGTGAGAGGCGCTTATTACGATCCCCGCATGCGCACCAAACGTTCGCGTCAGATAAGCGATGGCGGGTGTTGGCATGGGTCCGAGCAAATTGACATCGACACCTGCCGCACTCAGTCCTGCCTCCAGCGCCGCTTCGAACATATAGCCTGAGATTCTGGTGTCTTTGCCAATGAGAACTTTGCCCTTACCTCGTGCAGAGAACACCTTGCCCGTCGCCCAGCCCAGCTTTAGCACGAAGTCAGGCGTGATCGGATATTCACCCACAGTGCCGCGAATTCCGTCCGTTCCGAAATGTCTTCTTGTCATGGTCTGCGACCTGTTGCTTTTCTGGACTGCATGATCGCACGGCACAGTCTCGCCGCATCTACCGTTTCCGGCACGTCATGAGTACGAATGATGCGGGCGCCATGTTCGATGGCCAATACCGCCGCAGCCAGACCGGCGGCCAGCCTTTCCCGTTCGGGCCTGCCTGTAATGGCGCCGAGCATGCGCTTGCGGGAGAGCCCGACCAGCAATGGCACGCCAAGCACCTGAAGGGCCTCAAGCCCAGCGAGCAACTGAAGATTGTGTTCGAGGGTTTTTCCGAAGCCGAAGCCAGGATCTACCAGCAAATGCTCGAAGGAGATGCCGGCTGCAAGGCAGGCCGCAATCCTGGCGCGAAGAAAGTCGCGCACCTCCTCAACGACGGCCCGATACTGCGGTGCGGCCTGCATGGTCGCCGGTTGACCCTGCATATGCATTAGGCAAACCGCCACGCCCGTCGCAGCGGCTGCTTCTGCCGCACCTGGCTTGGTAAGCGCCCGCACGTCATTGATCAGCCCGGCGCCAGCCAGTGCAGCCTCGCTCATGACCTCTGGGCGGCTCGTGTCGACCGAGATGACCACGTCGAAGCGCGCTGACAAGGCCGACACCGCAGGGATGACGCGCGCCAACTCCTCTGCGCTAGCAACCTCCGGGGCACCGGGTCGAGTGGATTCTCCACCAATGTCGAGAAAGCTGGCGCCTGCCGCCACCATACCTGCAGCACGATCAATGATCTTGTCGAGAATCGGGCGACCCGACTCAAGCAATTCACCGCCGTCGGAAAAGGAGTCTGGCGTAACGTTCAGTATGCCCATGACATGGGGCAGGGACAGATCGAGGATTCGCGAACCGAAATGCATGCAGTCAACGCGGTATGCAGAGGCCATCAAAACAAAGGGAGCTCACTGAGCTCCCTATTGTGGATTCAGGGTCGAATCATCAATGTTCGCTTGCAGGTCCCCCAATGGGAGCCTGCGATGCCTGACCGGAGGTATTGTCCTGAGCACTGGGCCGACCCGGACGTGGCATATCGTCGTTCCAGCCAGCGGGCTTGCGCGGCGGCAGCCCTGCCATGATGTCGTCGATTTGGCCGGCATCGATGGTTTCGTACTCGAGCAGGGCATCCTTCATGGCCTCGAGCTTGTCACGGTTGTCCTGGAGAATGGTCTTGGCACGCTGATAGCAGCTGTCGATGATCTGGCGGACTTCCTCATCGATCATGCGCTGTGTCTCGGCGGACAGCGACTTGCCGCCACCTCCGAGCCCACTGCGACCGAGGAAAAGCTCCTCCTGTTCGTCATCGTACTGCAGGGGACCGAGACGCTCCGAGAGACCCCACTTCTTGACCATGTTGTGTGACATCTGCGTAGCCCGCTGAATGTCGTTGGAGGCTCCCGTCGTCACGCCGTCGGGGCCGAGAGTGAGCTCTTCAGCAATGCGCCCACCGTACATGCTGCAAATCTTGCTGAGGATGCTTTGCTTGCTGTGACTGTAACGATCCTCCTCCGGCAGAAACATCGTCACACCGAGCGCGCGCCCGCGGGGAATGATGCTGACCTTGTAGACAGGATCGTGCTCAGGCACCAAGCGTCCGACGATGGCATGCCCCGCCTCGTGGTAGGCGGTATTCAACTTCTCCTTATCGGACATGACCATCGATTTGCGCTCGGCGCCCATCATGATCTTGTCCTTGGCTCTTTCGAATTCTTCCATGTTCACGCGTTGCTTGCCGCCACGTGCTGCAAACAAGGCTGCTTCGTTCACCAGGTTGGCGAGATCAGCCCCGGAAAACCCTGGCGTGGCGCGTGCGATGACTGCCTCGTTGACACCCTCGGAAATCGGCACCTTGCGCATGTGCACCTTGAGAATCTGCTCGCGGCCGCGAATGTCCGGCAGACCCACCACGACCTGGCGATCGAAGCGCCCGGGACGCAGCAGCGCGGGATCCAATACGTCGGGACGGTTGGTCGCCGCGATCACGATCACTCCGTCATTGCCCTCGAAACCATCCATCTCTACCAGCAACTGGTTTAGCGTCTGTTCGCGCTCATCGTGACCGCCACCGACCCCGGCGCCACGATGCCGACCAACGGCATCGATTTCATCGATGAAGATGATGCAGGGCGACTGTTTCTTGGCCTGGTCAAACATGTCACGCACGCGGGAAGCACCCACGCCGACGAACATTTCGACGAAATCCGAGCCTGAGATGGAAAAGAACGGCACTTTGGCCTCACCGGCAATCGCTTTGGCCAGCAGCGTCTTGCCCGTACCCGGTTGCCCCACCATCAGCACACCGCGGGGAATACGCCCGCCAAGCCGCTGGAACTTGTCGGGTTCCCGCAGGAAGTCCACCAGTTCCTTGACGTCTTCCTTGGCTTCGTCAACGCCGGCAACGTCGGCAAAAGTGACCTTGACCTGATCCTCACTGAGCATCTTGGCCTTGCTCTTGCCAAAGGCCATGGGACCGCCCTTGCCGCCGACGCCTCCTTGCATCTGGCGCATGAAAAACATGAACACTGCGATGATGATGATGATTGGGAAGGCACTGACCAGCAGTTGTACCCAGACGCTGTCGCGCTCGGGCTCTGCGCCCCGGATGCGGACATTGTGGGCCAGTAGCGTGTCCATCAACTTCGGATCATCGATGTAGGGGAGCAAGGTATTGAACTGCGACCCGTCACTGCGGGTGCCGGTGAGGTTGAGACCTGTGTTGGTCACCTCGGTGATCTGGCCGTCTTCCACGAGACGAATGAAGTCGGAGTAGATGAGCTGGTCGGAACGGGTAGGCTGGTTGAAGTTCTGGAAGACATACATCAGAACGCCGGCGATGATCACCCACAGCAGCAGGTTTTTAAACATGTCGTTCAAGGCCTACACCTCTCAGCAGAGCCCGTATTCGGGCCTAAATTTCGGTCATTCTGGCATGAACGTACGAAAGTTGCCTACCGAACAGACCAGCAACACAGAAGCTCGGCGTCACTTTTTGCCACGCGCCAGCAAGTAGACTTCGCGGGAGCGCGGCCGCGATGCCTCAGGCTTGCGCGCCAGCACCGTCGAGTAGTCCTGTCGCAACCGTTGCAGCAATTCATTGAAGCCTTCGCCCTGAAACACTTTCATAAGCAGATCGCCACCGGTACGCAGGGTGCGATCTGCAAAATCCATGGCCAAATCAACCAGATACATGGCGCGGGGCTGGTCGATATCGCTCATACCACTGAGATTGGGTGCCATGTCGGAGATTACAAGGTCGACCTGTGTGCTACCGACGGCTGCCAGGATGGCTGCAAAGCAGTCATCCTGCGTGAAGTCCCCCCGGATGAACTGCGCGCCGGACACCGACTCCATGTCGAGCAGGTCCGAAGCAATGACGACACCGGCCGGCTGGACGAGCTTGACCGCGACCTGGGTCCAGCCGCCGGGTGCAGCGCCAAGATCGACGACGCGCTGGCCGGGTCTAAACAGGCGATCTTTCTGGTGGATCTCCAGCAGCTTGAAGCTGGCCCGCGAACGGTAGCCGGCATCACGCGCCTTCTTCACCCACAGGTCGTCGAAATGCTCCTTCAACCACTTGTCGCTGCTGCTCGATCTCGCCATGACGGATACCCGGAATAAAGTAGAATGCTCGACCCCGCACGGAAGATCCGCCCATGAAGACCGACAACCAGACCCGAAAGTTGTACCGCACGATCGGCCACAAGTTGCATCCCGTACTGATCATCAGCAACGGGGTGAGCGAAACGGTGGCGGCGGAACTCGAGCGGGCCCTCGCCGACCACGAGTTGATCAAGATCCGCATCAATGCGGAGGACCGCGAGGAAAAGCAGCATCTGCTGGAGACGTTGTGCAGGACCCATGGCGCTGAACTGATTCAGCTGACCGGCCACATTGCGCTGCTGTACCGACCGGCACTCAAACAGAAGCGTGAGTTGTCCAACCTGGTTCGTTTCAGAGAACTGCTGTCGGGCTGACGCGATCAGCGATACTCCACCTTGTCGATTTCGTAGGCGATATCGCCACTGGGTGCCTTGACCACGATCTCGTCACCCTCTTGCTTTCCCATCATGGCGCGGGCAACCGGCGAGGTGTAGGAAATCTTTCCTGACTTCACATCAGCTTCGTCCTCGCCGACGATCTGATAGACCACGGTTTTACCCTGATCGGGATCTGCTAGTGTGACGGTAGCCCCGAAAACCACCTTGCCATTGTTCGGCAGCCGCGTAACGTCGATCACCTCGCAGTCCGAGAGCTTCGATTCGATTTCCTTGATGCGACCCTCGCAGAAACTCTGCTGCTCGCGGGCCGCGTGATACTCGGCATTCTCGCGCAGGTCGCCGTGGGCTCGGGCCTCGGCAATGGCTTGGATGATGCGCGGACGCTGCACCAGTTTCAGATCACTCAACTCTTCGCGCAGGCGGGTCTCACCGCCTACGGTCATTGGTACCCTACGCATGATCGGCTCAACCTCTCTCGGCTACTCACTGCACTTCAGCGGCGAGGCAATTTGTGTAGATCCTGCAGGCTGTTCACCGTGATCGCACCACCGAAGGCCATGGCTTCGCAGACTGCCCGCGCGCTGGCAATGGTGGTCGTGCAGTAGACACGATGGCGCAAGGCGGTGCTGCGAATCGTTGCCGAATCAGCGATGGCCTGACGCCCTTCCGTCGTGTTGACGATAAGATCGATCTCGTCGTTTTTCAACATATCGACGATGTGCGGCCTGCCCTCCATCACCTTGTTCACCTGTGTTACCGGAATACCGGCATCGGCGATGACTTTGGCCGTGCCTCGCGTGGCGACCAGACGGAAACCGAGCGCACGGAAACTGCGCGCCACCTCGGGCAGGGCTTTCTTGTCTGCATCGCGAACACTGATGAAGACCGTGCCGTTGCGATCGATGTTCTGGTCACCGAAGCTCTGCGACTTGTAATACGCCTCCGCAAAAGTGGTACCGGTCCCCATGACCTCCCCGGTCGACTTCATCTCCGGACCAAGGATAGGGTCCACACCCGGAAACTTGTTGAACGGGAAGATGGCTTCCTTGACCGAATAGAAGGTCGGGATGATCTCTCGGGTGAATCCCTGCTCGCGCAGACTGATGCCGGCCATGCACTTGGCAGCTACCTTGGCGAGTGAAGTGCCGATGCACTTCGACACGAAAGGCACGGTACGCGAGGCACGCGGGTTGACCTCGAGCACGTAGACCTCACCATCCTGATAGGCGAACTGCGTATTCATCAGCCCGATCACGCCGAGTTCCTTGGCGAGATAGACGCTTTGGCTACGGATCTTGTCCTGAACGTCCTGGGGCAGACTGTAGGGCGGCAGGGAGCAGGCGGAGTCACCAGAGTGAACACCGGCCTGCTCGATATGCTGCATGATGCCGCCGACCACGACATCCTGTCCGTCGCTGACGACGTCGATGTCGATCTCGATGGCCGCATTCAGGTAGTAGTCCAGCAAGACTGGACTGTCATTGGAGACCTGCACGGCCTCGTTGATGTAGCGAGACAACTCAACCTCGTTGTAGACGATCTCCATGGCCCTGCCGCCCAGCACGTAGGAGGGACGGACTACCAGCGGATAACCGATCTTGGCCGCTTCCGTGAGCGCCTGCTCGAGACTGCGCACCGTGCTGTTGGGTGGCTGCTTGAGGCCCAACTTCTGGATCAGATGCTGGAATCTTTCGCGATCCTCCGCCCTGTCGATGGCATCTGCCGAGGTGCCGATGATGGGGACACCGAGGCGCTCGAGACTGGTGACCAACTTCAGCGGCGTCTGTCCGCCGAACTGCACGATGACCCCTTTCGGTTTCTCGAGGTGGACGATTTCGAGTACGTCCTCGAGCGTGACCGGTTCGAAGTAGAGTCGATCCGACACGTTGAAGTCGGTGGACACGGTTTCCGGGTTACAGTTGACCATGATTGCCTCATAGCCCTCCTCCCTGACCGCCATGGCAGCATGGACACAGCAGTAATCGAACTCGATGCCCTGTCCGATCCTGTTGGGACCTCCCCCGAGCACCATGATCTTCTGACGATCGGAGACGTTGGCTTCGCACTCCTCCTCATAGCAGGAATACATGTAAGCGGTCGTGGAACTGAACTCCGCAGCACAGGTATCCACTCTCTTGTAGACCGGCCGGATTTCCATGCCGTGCCGGAGATCCCGCACCACCTGTTCCTGCACACCGAGGACCTTCGCGAGACGCATGTCGGAAAAGCCTTTGCGCTTCAATCGCCACATGTGGTCACGGGTGATCTGACTGGCAGTGAGCTTGGCGAGCGCCTTTTCCTCGAGAATGATGTCTTCGATCTGCACAAGGAACCAGGGATCGATACGCGAGAATTCGTGCACATCGGCCACCGAGAGACCGCGTCGGAAAGCGTCACCCACGTAACGAATGCGCTCTGCACCGGGGTCTTTGAGTTCCCAGCGCAGCCGGTCATCGGCATCGCTGGCACCAAAGTCGAGAATGGGGTCGAAGCCGGAAATACCGATCTCCAACCCGCGCAGCGCCTTCTGCATCGACTCCTGGAAAGTGCGACCTATCGCCATCACCTCACCCACGGACTTCATCTGGGTAGTGAGTCGATTCTGGGCCTGCGGAAATTTTTCGAACGTAAAGCGCGGGATCTTGGTGACCACGTAGTCGATGGTCGGCTCGAAGGAGGCCGGTGTTACGCCCCCAGTGATCTCATTACGCAATTCGTCGAGCGTATAGCCGATCGCGAGTTTGGCTGCGACCCTCGCGATGGGAAAACCCGTTGCCTTGGACGCCAGCGCTGAGGAGCGCGAGACGCGGGGATTCATTTCGATCACCACCATGCGACCGTCTGCGGGGTTGACGGCAAACTGTACGTTGGAGCCACCGGTCTCCACGCCGATCTTGCGCAGGATCGCGATCGCCGCGTTGCGCATGATCTGGTACTCCTTGTCGGTGAGAGTCTGCGAAGGCGCGACGGTGATCGAGTCCCCGGTATGCACGCCCATCGGATCGAAGTTTTCGATGGTGCAGACGATGATGCAGTTGTCGGCGCGGTCGCGAACCACTTCGAGCTCGTATTCCTTCCAGCCGATCAGCGACTCGTCGATCAGCACTTCGCTGGTAGGTGAAAGGTCCAGTCCGCGCCGGCAGATTTCCTCGAACTCTTCCATGTTGTAAGCGATGCCACCCCCGCTGCCCCCCAGCGTGAAGGAGGGACGGATGATGCAGGGGAATCCCAATTTCTTCTGGACAGCGAATGCCTCTTCTATGGTGTGCGCCAGTTCGTGTCTTGGTGTGGCCAGGCCAATCTCGACCATGCACCTGTCGAACAGCATGCGGTCCTCGGCCTTGTTGATCGCGTCTTTCTTGGCACCGATCAACTCGACGTTGTACTTGGCGAGGACGCCCTCCCGATCGAGCGCCAGGGCACAGTTGAGCGCCGTCTGCCCTCCCATGGTGGGCAGGATGGCATCCGGCCTCTCCTTCTCGATGATTTTGGCGACGGTCTGCCAGTTCACTTCCTCGATATAAGTCGCATCCGCCATGCCGGGGTCGGTCATGATGGTCGCCGGATTGGAATTCACGAGGATGATGCGATAACCCTCCTCACGCAGCGCCTTGCAGGCCTGAGCGCCGGAATAGTCGAACTCGCACGCCTGACCGATGATGATGGGACCTGCACCGATGATGAGAATACTTTTGATGTCTGAGCGTTTTGGCATGGCTTCACTGTCTCGTGGTAGGCGGTCGTCTCAGCGGGCTTTGCGCTGTTCGATGAGCTCGATGAAGTGGTCGAACACCGGGGCAATGTCATGCGGTCCGGGACTGGCCTCCGGATGTCCCTGAAAGCCGAAGGCAGGTCGGTCGGTGCGGTGGATACCCTGCAGCGAGCCATCGAACAGCGACTTGTGTGTGGCAGTAAGCGTGGGGGGCAGGCTGGCTTCGTCCACCGCAAAACCGTGGTTCTGGCTGGTGATGAACACCTTGCCGCTGGCGAGATCCTGCACGGGATGATTGGCGCCGTGGTGGCCGGTGGGCATCTTGACCGTCCTGGCACCGCTGGCGAGACCCAGCAATTGATGCCCCAGACAGATACCGAAGAGCGGGATGTCGGTATCGAGAAAGCGTCGGATGGCGGCGATGGCGTAGGTGCAGGGTTCCGGATCCCCTGGGCCATTCGACAGGAAGATGCCATCCGGGTTCAGCGCCAGTACGTCAGCGGCCGGCGTGGTGGCAGGCACCACGGTGACCCGGCAGGAGCGGTCAACCAGCATCCGCAGGATGTTGGTTTTGACGCCGAAGTCGTAGGCGACCACGTGATGCCTGCCCGCCGCAGGCTCGGGGAAACCGTGACCCAACTGCCACGTACCTGCCTTCCACTCATATGCCTTGGCGCAGGTGACGGTCTTGGCAAGATCCATTCCGACCAAACCGGGAAAGGCTTTTGCCGCTTCCAGTGCCCTTGCCTTCGCTGCTGCCGGATCGGCGGTAATCTCGGGCCCGGCCAGGATGCAGCCGTTGGCGGCGCCTTTGTTGCGCAGGATCCTGGTCAGACGACGTGTATCGATATCGTGGATACCGACCACATTGCGGGCCTTCATCCAACCGTCGAGGTCCTGCGTGCTGCGGAAATTGCTGGCGAGCATGGGCAGGTTGCGGATCACGAGGCCTGCCGCCCACACGCGGGGGGACTCGTCATCCTCGGGCGTGGTTCCGGTATTGCCGATGTGGGGATAGGTCAGGGTGACGATCTGGCCCGCATAGGAGGGGTCGGTGAGGATCTCCTGATACCCGGTGATGGCGGTATTGAAGACCACCTCTCCGGTGGAGAGGCCGGTGGCACCCATGGCCTTGCCGACGAAGGTAGAGCCATCGGCCAGAACCAGGAGTGCGGGTACGGTGGAAGCGGCTGCCAAGCTCATGTCCTCTTCAAGTGACGCAGCAACTGCGTCGTTGTCGTTGCCCTGCTGCCCGGACGGCGCGACGCGGAGATCATCGGGCCGCACGAAACTGCCTCGGGTGAGCGAGGGGGTCGAAAGGTGCAAGGGTAGAAAGGAATGAAGACCTCGGAGTCGACGTGCGGCTCCGCCCAGCGGAATCGTCCGGAATTACAGCCAAAAAAAAGCGGAATGCGTGGCGCTCATTCCGCTTTTCTCGAGACTTTGCCGCTAGGCTTTGCTGACTCAGTGTCTTTCATACTGAGCGCGCATTTTAGGTAAAGCCGCGCGGCGTTGTCTACGCGAAATTGCCTGACTTTTTCTGCTGCAGGCCGCTGTTGCGGAAATCAAAGCCCAAGGACATCCATCATCGAGTAGACACCGCAGGGTTTGTTGCGCAGCCACAGTGCTGCCCGCAAGGCACCATCGGCAAAATGTCGGCGGCTCTGGGACTTGTGGGTAATTTCGATGCGCTCTCCCGCGGTGGCGAACATGACCGTGTGATCACCAACGATTTCCCCGCCACGAATCGTGGAGAAACCGATGGTCTTGCGATCGCGCGCGCCAGTCTGCCCTTCCCGGCCGAACACGGCACAGCTGTGCAGGTCGCGTCCCAAGGCAGCGGCAACCACTTCCCCCATGCGTAGCGCAGTACCCGACGGAGCATCCACCTTGTGGCGATGGTGGGCCTCGATGATTTCGATGTCGGACTCCTCGCCAATCACGCGGGCCGCCAGCTCGAGAAGCTTGTAGCAGAGATTCACTCCCACACTCATGCTCGGCGCGAAGACGATGGGCGCGGCGGTCCCCGCCTCCGTGACGAGATGCTTCTGCGCCTCGGTTAATCCGGTCGTGCCGATCACGAGGGGCTTGCCCGCCCGCACGCAGAGCTCGAGATGCTGCACGGTGGCCTGCGGCGTGGTGAAGTCCACCAAAACGTCGAAATCTCCGAGCACCTCGGCAAGGTCTGCCACCACGAGCACGCCAGTCGCAGGCAAACCACAGGCACTGCCGGCGTCGCGACCCAGTGCGGCGTCTCCCGGGAGCACCGTGGCAGCACCAAGGGTCAGCTCACCATGCTCGTGGATGGCTTCGATGAGGGTCTTGCCCATGCGCCCGGAGGCGCCGGCAACGGCTATGCGCAGCATGGAGGTTCCTTGGTAAGGCAGGCGTACTGCGCTCACGACTTCAGCGAATCCACGAAACTCTTCACGCCGTCGAACCATGAGGTCTTGCGGGGATTCTGCTTGCTGCCGTGACTGTCTTCGATTTCCTTGAACTCTTCAAGCAATTCGCGCTGACGCTTGGTGAGGTTGACCGGGGTCTCGACGATGACACGCGCGAGCAGGTCACCGGCGGCACCACCACGCACCGGCGTGACACCTTTTTCCCGCAGTCGGAACAGCTTGCCGGTTTGAGTTTCCGGCGGAATTTTCAGCTTCACCCGGCCATCGAGGGTCGGAATCTCCAACTCGCCACCGAGTACGGCATCGACGAAACTGATGGGAATGTCGCAGTGGAGGTCGGCGCCGTCCCGCGTGAAGATCGGATGGTCCTTGACGACGACCTGCACATAGAGATCGCCCGGCGGCCCCCCGTGGGTGCCTGCCTCGCCTTCGCCGGTGAGCCGGATACGATCGCCGGTATCGACACCCGGGGGCACCTTGACCGAGAGTGTCTTGTTTTCCTGGACCGCACCGCGGCCATGACAGGCATGGCAAGGGTCCTTGATGGTCTTGCCGGCGCCCCCGCAGCGCGGGCAGGTCTGCTGTACGGAAAACGGACCCTGCCGCATGCGTACCTGACCCACCCCCTGACAGGTGATGCAGTTCTCGGCGGACGAACCCTTGCGAGCACCACTGCCGTCGCAGGTCTTGCAGGAAACGCGCGTGGGGATGCGAATCTTGACGCTGGTGCCGCGCACGGCATCTTCGAGAGACAACTCCAGCGTATAGCTCAGGTCGGAACCGCGCTGCACATGGCTGCGCCGCGCTCCGGCAGCACCGAAGATATCCCCGAAGATATCCCCGAAAATATCGCTGAAGCCGGCTGCGCCCGGACCGCCGCCTCCCGCCTGACCGTTGACACCGGCATGGCCGAACTGGTCATAAGCGGCACGCTTCTGACTGTCTGACAGCACTTCGTAGGCCTCGTTGGCCTCCTTGAATTTTGCTTCGGCTGTGGCATCCCCGGGATTGCGATCCGGGTGATATTTCATGGCAACGCGTCGGTAGGCCTTCTTCAGGTCCTGCTCGGCTGCACCCTTGGCAACCCCGAGCACCTCATAATAGTCGCGCTTTTCCATGACTCACCCACTGCATGCAAAACGAAAAAGTCGGAGCGGGTGACCCGCTCCGACATCGGCATTTCCCTGAGAGCCAGCGAGCCCGTCGCTGCACCCGGCGGCACGTGGGATCTCCCGCACCGCCCGCTGCCCGACGCGCCGGCTACTTGTCGTCTTTGACTTCCTCGAACTCGGCATCGACGGCGTCATCGCTGGCTTTGCCGCCGGCCCCGGCACCGGAACTACCGGCGTCGGAGGTTCCGGCGGAGGCGCCAGCACCACTCTTGGCCGCCTCTTCGTACATGCGCTGAGCCAGACCGGAAGCTGCCTTCGACAGGTCCTCGGTGCGATCCTTGATTGCCTGCAGGTCATCGCCCTTGGCAACGGCTTCGAGCGCGGTGATCGCCGTTTCGATTTTTTCCTTCTCTCCGGCCTCGACCTTGTCCTTGGCCTCGGCCAGCGTCTTCCTGGTGGAATGGATCAAGCCATCCGCCTGATTGCGGGCGGTGATCAGTTCCTCGAATTTCTTGTCTTCGGCAGCATGGGACTCCGCGTCCCGCACCATTTTCTTGATCTCTTCCTCGGTCAGGCCACTGGAGGCCTTGATGACGATCGACTGTTGCTTGCCAGTCGCCACATCCTTGGCAGACACGTTGAGGATGCCGTCGGCATTGAGGTCGAAGCTGACCTCGATCTGCGGCATGCCTCGCGGCGCCGGCGGGATGTCCGACAGATCGAAGCGACCCAGGGACTTGTTCTGGGCAGCCTGCTTGCGCTCACCCTGCACGACGTGGATGGTGACAGCACGCTGATTGTCTTCGGCCGTGGAAAACGTCTGTTTCTTGTTGCAGGGGATCGTGGTGTTCTTCTCGATAAGAACGGTGGCCACACCCCCCAAGGTCTCGATGCCGAGCGACAGCGGCGTGACGTCGAGCAGCAGGACGTCGGTAACTTCCCCGGCCAGTACAGCGGCCTGGATGGAGGCTCCCAGTGCCACGGCTTCGTCGGGGTTGACGTCCTTGCGAGGCTCCTTGCCGAAGAACTCAGCCACTTTCTTCTGCACCAGCGGCATGCGGGTCTGACCACCCACCAGGATGACGTCATCGATCTTGTCGACCGACAGACCAGCATCCTTCAAGGCCACTTTAAGAGGCTCGATGGTGCGGGTAACGAGATCTTCGACCAGCGCCTCCAGCTTGGAGCGTGTCAGCTTGACCACGAGATGCTTGGGACCCGTGGCATCCGCCGTGATGTAAGGCAGGTTCACCTCGGTCTGCTGGGCGCTGGACAATTCGATCTTCGCCTTCTCGGCCGCTTCCTTGAGTCGCTGCAGCGCCAGCGGGTCATTGTGCAGATCGATGCCAGTGGACTTCCTGAAGTCCTCAGCCAGAAACTCGATGACCCGCAGGTCGAAATCCTCGCCGCCGAGGAAGGTATCGCCGTTGGTCGACAACACTTCGAAGCTGTGCTCACCGTCCGTTTCGGCAATTTCGATGATGGAGATGTCGAAGGTACCGCCACCGAGATCGTAGACGGCAATGGTCGTGTCACCGGCCTTCTTGTCCATGCCGAAGGCGAGCGCCGCTGCCGTGGGCTCGTTGATGATGCGCTTGACGTCCAGACCCGCGATGCGCCCGGCATCCTTGGTGGCCTGACGCTGCGCGTCATTGAAGTAGGCCGGCACGGTCACCACGGCTTCCGTGACTGCTTCGCCGAGGTAATCTTCGGCGGTCTTCTTCATTTTCTTCAGCACCTGCGCGGAAATCTGCGGCGGCGCCATTTTTTCTCCGCGCACTTCCACCCAGGCATCGCCGTTGTCGGCCTTCGCGATCTTGTAAGGCACCATGCTGATGTCTTTCTGCACGACATCATCCTTGAACTGCCGACCGATCAGACGCTTGACTGCAAACAGGGTGTTCTTGGGGTTGGTGACCGCCTGACGCTTGGCCGGCTGGCCCACGAGGATCTCGCCGTCTTCGGTATAGGCGATGATGGAGGGCGTCGTCCGATCGCCTTCCGAGTTTTCGATGACCTTCGCCTTGCCGCCTTCGAGAATGGCCACGCAGGAGTTGGTGGTACCAAGATCGATGCCAATGATTCTGCCCATATCGTCTGCCTCGCTTACCGCAAATTGTCTGTTGGTTGGGGGCCGCCCGGTCTGCCGGGCAGCGTCACATGCCCCCTATGTAGGTACGGCCTTTGGAAATTCAAGTCTCAGGGGGCTCGCGACACCACGACCATGGCAGCCCGCAGCACCCGCCCGTTGAGGGTGTAGCCCTTCTGCATGACCTCCAGCACGGAATTCGGTGCAACCGACGGGTTCGGTACCTGGGCAATCGCCTGATGCAACTGCGGATCGAATGGTTCGCCGACCGGGTTGACCTGCCTGATCTGGAAACGGGCCAGCGTTTCCGCAAAGCCCTTCAGCGTGAGCTCCACGCCCTCATAGAGACTGCGCACCTGCTCGCGCTGGGCATCGGGGACGGCACGCAGGGCCCGCTCCAGGTTGTCGAGCACCGGCAACAGTTCGCCACTGAACTTTTCGAGGGCGAACTTATGGGCCTTTTCGACATCGCTTTCGCAGCGCCGGCGCATGTTCTGCACTTCGGCCTGGGCACGCAGCACCGATTCACGCTGCTCAGCGAGCGCCGCTGCCACTGCCTGCTGGATGCGCGCAGCGATTTCGATTTCCGCTTCGACCGTTGGCCCGCCTGCGCCGTCGTTCGACGGGCTCTGGCCTTGATCGTCGGCGCCGTTGGGTGGCGGGGTGTGGGATTGATCACCGGACATGGAAGTCGGAGCTCCGTGGCTGCTGAGGAATGCCGGCGGATATGGGGCTGAAACCCGGGGATTCAAGAGCAGCGCCGCAAAGCCGGCCAGTGGCCGCGTTGTCCCGCGGCGCAGGCGCCGGTCGACAGGCGGGTTCTGTACTACAATCCGGGCGAACCCTGTGTTGTTTCGACGATGCTGACCCACCTGACTATCCACAATTTCGCGCTGGTCGAAAAACTCGATCTCGAGCTGCAGCGCGGCACCACGGCGATCACCGGCGAAACCGGGGCCGGCAAGTCCATCATGCTGGATGCGCTGGGTCTCACACTGGGAGATCGCGCCGATCAGGATGTGATCCGGCAGGGGGCCGAACGCGCCGACATCAGTGCCAGTTTCCAGATCGAACCGGGTAATCCTGCCCTCGACTGGCTGCGGGAACGTGATTTCCCTCTGGAAGGCGACGAGTGCATCCTGCGGCGAGTCCTGACCCGCGACGGACGCTCCCGCGCCTACGTCAACGGCCAAAGCACCAGCCTTGCCGAACTGAAAGCACTGGGCGAGCTGCTGATCGACATCCACAGCCAGCATGAACACCAGTCACTGCTGAAGACCCCCACGCACCAGCGCCTGCTGGATGCCTTTGGCGGTCTGCAGACGCTGGCCGGTCGCGTCCAGTCTGCAGCGGAGCAGCTGCGCCAGCAGCGCAACCTCCTCGACGCGCTGCGCAGCCGCAGCTCGGCCGACGCAGCCCAGATCGAACTGCTCGGCTATCAGGTGCAGGAACTGCGTGAGCTCGACCTCGGTCCCGACGAGTTGGCCGCCCTGGAGGCCGAACACGGCCAGCTGAGTCACGCCGACAGCGCGCTGGCGACCCTGCAGCAGGTACTCGGTCTCTGCTCGGAAGCCGAAGATTTCTGCCTGGAGCAGGGTCTGCAGCGCGCGACCGCCCTCCTGGAGAACCTGCCCTTCCAGACCCCGCAGTTGCAGGAGGCCCTGAGCCTGCTGCAGAACGCGCTCATCCAGGTCGAGGAAGCCGGCAGCGCCGTGCAGAAGGCCAGCGCCCGCATCGAGGCAAACCCGCAGCGCCTGCAGGAGGTCGACGAGCGACTGGGTGCCATTCACCGGCTGGCGCGCAAGCATCGGGTGTCACCCGCAGAGCTGTATGCCCATACCCTCGCACTCGCCAGGGAACTCGACGCCCTCGCCGTGAGCGACGACAAACTGGCGGCACTGGAGCAGGAGTGGGAGCAGCAGCTGCTGCAGTACCGGCGACTGGCGGGAGAACTCAGCGGCAAGCGCCTGGCTGTCGCCTCGCGGCTGCAGAAAGCGGTCAATGCCCAACTTACCAAACTGGGTATGGGAGCAGCGCGCCTCGAAATAGCCTTGAACAGCGACGAAGCACGGGCACCGGGGCCACAGGGCTTCGATGCCATCGAATTCCTGATCAGCACCAATCCCGGCCAGTCGCCCAAGCCACTGGTGAAAATAGCCTCTGGCGGTGAACTGTCGCGGGTGAGCCTCGCCATTCAGGTCGTGACGGCACAGACTTCCGCGATTCCGACCCTGGTTTTCGATGAAGTCGACGTAGGAATAGGCGGCAGCACCGCGCGGGCGGTCGGAGAGTTGTTGCGCCAACTGGGGGAGCGCGGACAGGTGCTATGCGTGACGCATCAGGCACAGGTGGCCGCGCAGGCACATCAGCACCTGCTGGTCAGCAAGACCAGCCTGCGCCAACAGACGCTTACCACGCTGCTCGCGCTCAGCGACGAGGCGCGCGTGCGCGAACTCGCGCGCATGCTGAGCGGCGACGAGCACAGCGAACGCTCGCTCGCCCATGCCCGTGAGTTGATGCTGGACTGACGCTCCGTTACGGGTTCAGGGAAGCTGCTGGCACTGCTGGCACAGCCCGTAGATGTAGAGCGAATGGTCACTGACCGTAAAGCCCTTCTCGCGCGCCACCTTGCGCTGGCGCTCTTCGATGATCTCGTCCATGAACTCTTCCACGTGACCGCATTTGGTACAGACAATGTGGTCGTGGTGGTGGTCGGAGCTCATTTCGAAGACGGAATGCCCGCCCTCGAAATGATGCCGCATCACGAGGCCGGCGGATTCGAACTGGGTCAGTACGCGGTACACCGTGGCAAGGCCGACGTCCTCATCGGCATCGCGCAGCGCCTTGTAGACATCCTCCGCGCTCATGTGGCGCGAAGGCGCAGATTCGAGAATCTGCATGATTTTCACTCGCGGCAGCGTGACCTTGAGGCCGGCCTTGCGCAGTTCCTGATTTTCTCCCGGCATGCGGCACCTCGTCAGTTGCACACACCATCAACGCCGCTGCGGCAGCCCTGACAGCTTTTCCTGCTTTCTTGTATTATGCCCGCTTATCGCAGGTCCATAAAAGCACAAGAACCGCAGTTTCCCATGCCCTTCCTCGCAGTCTCTCCAACACAATCGACCGGTACAGCGGCTCGCCTGCCTGCGGCCACTACCTCGCAGGTCTGCCGTGCAGGCAGTGTTTCTGGCGCGTTAAAAGGCCTGCTGATAGCCAGCCTGTGTGTGCTGCTCACCGCTTGTGGCTCGGTGACCTCTTTCAGTTTCCCCGGCGTGTACCGCATCGATATTCCACAGGGAAATCTCCTCACGCAGGAGATGATCGATCAACTGCGGCCGGGCCTCACCAAGCGCCAGGTCACCTTCATTCTGGGTACGCCCCTGCTGCGCGACACCTTCGACCAAGACCGCTGGGACTACCTGTACAGCTTCCAGCCGGGTGGCGGAGAGCGGGTGCAGGAGCGCCTGACCGTGTATTTCGAAAACGACCAACTCACGCGCCTCGAGGGCGACTTCGAGCAAACGCCGGAGAATGCGCAATTCCCGGCCACGGCGACCGGTCCATCGGCGCCTCCCACGACACCGACGCCCCTGCTGCCAATGGCCCGCCAACCGCAGTAAGCGCCTAGCCCTTCGCCGACTCCGACCGTGCCTTGGACGCCCGCTGCTGGCGCGCCGCCTTGGGATCGGCAATGAGCGGCCGGTAAATTTCCACACGATCCCCTTGCTGGAGCACGTAGCGGTCCGGCGTCGGCAGCAGACTGCCGTCAAGCACGCGCGAAAAGATGCCCATGCGGGCAGCGGCCAGCACTATCTCGGGGAACTCGGTGAGGAGGCCCGAGCGCTCCACTGCCTGCAAGGCGGTCGTCCCCGGTTCCACCTGCAGCGTGACGAGCCGCTGCTGCCAAGGCCGGGCATAGACGACTTCCACCGTCAGCAGCGTGGCGTCGGTCATGAGCGGTCTCCTGCGGAGCTGCCCGCGCCATAGACTTGTTCGGCGCGGCGCACGATGGCGCTCACCATGTCGCTGGCCGTACTTTCGAACAGGGCGGCGAGCGCAGCATCCACCAAACCGCTGCCGAATTCGAAGTCGAGATCGAGGCTCACCTTGCAGGCCCCCTCGGACAGCGGCTCGAAGCGCCACACGGCCGCGAATTTCCTGAACGGCCCCTCGACCAGCTGCAGGGTCATCTGC
Source organism: Gammaproteobacteria bacterium (assembly GCA_036796405.1). GTDB lineage: Bacteria > Pseudomonadota > Gammaproteobacteria > Pseudomonadales > Pseudohongiellaceae > CAILUG01. Next base: position 47,314 of record DAIRDB010000017.1, read on the forward strand.
AGCGGTGGTTCCAGTTGGTTGCGCGTGGTGAATGCATGGCGCAGTCCCGCCTTGCCGAGCGTGAGACGCGCGGTGACGTGTGACGGACCACGCTCAAGTACCTCCGCGGCCAGACAACCTTGCAGGTAGTGCGGATAGCTGGGGATGTCATCGACCAGCGCAAACATGCGGGCTGCCGACTGGGGCAACAGGGCTGAGCGGGCGATACGGGCCATGCGCGACGGGGAGTCAGAGTGAGCCGGCATTAGACAACACGACAGCCCGAAGCCGCGAGTCTATAATGCGCGGCCCTGTCCGAGCCGCGCCCTGCCATGAGCAAAGCCAAGAAGCCCAAGTTCGATGACAACACCATCGTCATCAACAAGAAGGCCACTCACGACTACTTCCTGGAGGACCGCTTCGAAGCCGGACTGGCGCTGGTCGGTTGGGAAGTGAAGAGTCTGCGGGAAAAAAAGGTGCAACTGGTCGACAGCCACGTGCTGATGAAGAACGGCGAGGCTTTTTTGTTCGGAGCCCAGTTCGTGCCGCTCGCCAGCACCAATACCCACAGCGTGGCCGACCCCACGCGCACCCGCAAGCTGCTGCTCAATCAGAGGGAACTGGCGCGTCTTTTCGCCGGCGTGCAGCAGAAGGGCTACACCTGCGTGTGTACCAAGCTCTATTGGAAAGGTCACCTCATCAAGGCCGAAATTGCGCTGGCGAAAGGCAAGCATGCCTACGACAAGCGTGACGTCACCAAGGAGCGCGAATGGAACATCAGCAAGCGCCGGGCGATGTCGCACGCCGTGAAGCACTGACGGCAGCGCCGACCGGAGTCCACTTGCATGAACGATGCGGTCGCTCTGGAATCCTGGCTGCAGACAGAACGCAGGGTCTGCGCTGAACGGCTGGCAGCGGCGATCTCGGCCACTGACCTGCAGCGAGAGCGACCGGAGTTCGGCCAGCGGGTAAGACCACGGCCGGGCTCGGTCCTCGCGTCACCGGTGATCGCCAACTGGGACCCGGAACCCGACTACTTCTTCCACTGGCCACGCGACAGCGCCGCCGTCATGCGGGCGGTCGTCGATCTGGTGGCACTCAGCAGCAACCGCGCCGAGCGCGAGTTCTGGCAGGCCCGTTTCCACCAGATGGTCGACTTCAATTTGACGATAGCGCAGGCAGCGCGGCTGCGGCCTGCCTCTGGCGATCACCAAGCCGCCACGCTGGACTCCTGCCGGCGTTTCCTGCGACCGCGCGGTGAGCTGCGCCGGCTGACCGGAGACCGGCTGCTGGCCGAGCCACGCTTCAACCCGGATGGCACGGCCGATTTCCTGCGCTGGTCGCGGCCGCAGCTCGATGGCCCGGCACTGCGGGCGCTGGCCTGCCTCGCCTGGCTGGCCGAAGGCGGCACGGCGACAGCGCCCTTGCTGGAACTGCTGCAGGGCGACCTGCAATTCACGTTGCGGCAGGCGGGTCGGCGCAGCATCGGTCCCTGGGAAGAGGCCGACGAACTGGCCCATCACTACTTCGTCGCCCTGGTCCAGTGGGCGGCGCTGATACACGGCCGGGTCTTCAGCGTCTACAACCCGGCCCGCTGGCACCGTGCCGAACAGACGCTGCACCGGCAGCTGCAGGGTTTCTGGAGTCCGGAGGCCGGCGCATTCCGCGCCGTACAGGGGCTGCCCGAGGGCTCGGTCACGGCAGCCGCCCACGCCACCCAGCCGCTCGACAGCGCGTGCCTGCTCGCCATCAACGAGGCCGACCTGCCCGGTGCGGAGCACAGCGTGAGAGACCCGCGCGCGCTCGCCACGCTCGACGCCCTGGCGGCCGCCTTTGACCGGGCGCTGCCACTCAATCGGCAACGACCGTCCGCTGCCGCGCCGGCCCTCGGTCGCTCGCTGCGCGATCGCTACTTTGGCGGCGGCGCCTGGTATGTGACGACCCTGGCCGCCGCGGCGTTTTGCTACCGGCGCGCGCTGGCCGGCCTCGACGCGCCGGCGCCCTGGCTCGCCCGCGGCGACGCCTGGCTGGAGACGGTGCGCTGGTTGACACCCGTCGATGGTGCGCTGTGCGAGCAGGTCGACCGCGACAGCGGCACACCGCGCTCGGCCCGGCATCTCAGTTGGAGCTACGCGGCGCTCATCTCGACTGACCGACTGCGACAGCGGGCCGAGGCCGCCACGCCCGCACTCAACGCTGCAGGTGGGGGCTGCTGAAACCGAGGCGGCGCAGGGCGACCTGGACCTCGGGAACCGCCATGAACAGCGACCACAGCAGGCCGGACCGGTAGTTCTCGATCATGACCATGATCGGTCCCTGATCGATGGCCAACTGGCCTTCGGCCACCCAGCCGGTGACCGGGCTGAAGGCGTCGCGGAAGCCGAGCGCCGTCCAGAGTTCAGCGCCACGCGTGAGCAGGAAGTGCCGCAGGGCCTGCAGCGACTCCTCCGGCGCGTAGGGCAGCGCCGCCAAGGCCGCCGAGGGCGTGATGATGCCCTGATCGTTGTCGGGGGCGAAGGCGGAGTAGCCCGCCTCGCCATCGCTGGCAGTGAGGCCCCAGCACTCCGGTCCGTAGCCACGATGGCCGTGGGGATTGGCCAGGCAGTGGGCGCGGTTGATCAGTGTGTGCGCTCTATTCTGCGCAAAATAGTCGGCGTAGCGATCCACGAGGCCACGCGGGTCGAGACCCAGAAACGAATAGTGGGAAAAGAACAGCGGCCCACCGCCCGGCGGACCCAGCGGCAGTTCGATGCCGAAGTAACGCTTGCCGTTGCGGAAGTGCGGGCTGTCTGTCCAGCCACGATGGTAGCGCTCCGGCGCCACCGCATGGGTGGGTGAGGCAGTGGCCAGCACGTAGACGATCAGCGCTTCATTCCAGCCGGTGATGGCATGGTTCATGGCGAAGTGGTGTCGCGGACTCCAGTGCCAGAGCAGTGCGTCGCGGTCTGGCCGGGCATGCCAGTCCCACTCCACACCACGCCAGAGCGCGTCGATGTCGCTGCAGAGGCGCGCCTCGGCTGCCGTCGGGCGATCGAAGTACTGGCGCGCAGCGAGCAGGCCCATCATCAGGAAGGCGGTCTCCACGAGGTCGCCGCCGTCGTCGAGAGGCGAGAAGGCGATGGTGGCGCCTGTCGTGCCATGCAGAAAATGGCTGAACACGCCGTGATGTCGCTCAGCCCGCCCCAGAAAGGCCACGATGCGCGCCACCTGTGCTCTCGCCTGGCGTCGCGACAGAAAGCCGCGTTGCACGGCGGCCAGCAGAGCCATGATGCCGAAACCGGTACCGCCGCTGGTCACGGTTTCCCGGAAGTCGTAGGCGGCCGGGTTGCTGCGCTCACGCGCCATGCCGCTCACCGGGTGAGCGAACTCGTGGAAGTAGGACAGCGTGCCGCGCTGCACCAGATCGAGCAGCGCCGCGGTGGACACCTGCCCGGCCCGCTGCAGGGCCGTTGCAACGCTGTCGGCGCCGCTCTGCCTCGCCATGTTTCAGCCCGCCTGCCAGTCGACGTGGAGCGACAATGCCGCCAGCGAGCTACCGCCGACATGCACGATGAAGGCGCCGGGCTCGAACACCGGCTCGGGCTGCAGCAAGCTCGGCGCCCTGCAGAATCCGAGCAGCGCTGCCGGCAACTCGAAGTGCAGCGTGCCCTGCTGTCCGGCTGGCAGCGTCACGCGCCGAAAGGCCTTGAGCTCGCGCTGCGGTCGCGAGCGACTCGCCACGGGATCGCTGACATAGACCTGAACCACCTCGGTGCCGGTGCGGGTCCCGACGTTGTGCAGCGTCACGCTGAACTGCAGCGTGGCCTGCTCACCCCCACGGGGCGCTGCCAGCAGCTGCAGGTCGCGGTACTCGAAGCGCGTGTAGCTGAGGCCGTGGCCGAAGGGATACAGCGCCGTATGCGGTCCCTCCAGCCGGCAGGCGGTGGTGAACTTGCGGAACACCCGCTGGCCCGCGGCGTCCACCTCGGAGTCGCCGCCGACATCCACGCCAATTCGCTCACGCGGACGCCCGGTGGGGGGCTCGGCGTAGGTGAGCGGACACTGTCCCGAATCGTGGGGAAAGCCCATGGCCAGGCGCGCCGAAGGATTCACCAGCCCGTAGAGCACATCGGCAATGGCAGGACCTGTTTCGCTGCCGCCGAACCAGGCATGCAGGATGGCCGCCGCGTGATGGTGCTCCCAGTCGAGGGCCAGCGGCCGCCCGCTCAGCGTGACCAGCACGAGTGGCTTGCCGGTGGCAACCAGCGCCGCCAGCAGCTCGCGCTGACGACCCGGCAGGGTCAGATCGGTCCGCGTCGACGACTCGCCGGTATGTTCCTTGGCTTCGCCGACGCAGGCCACGATCACGTCGGCCTCTCGTGCCAAGGCGACCGCCTCGGCGATGAGTATGGCGGCAGCGCGCGGATCGCGCGTGAAGGTCGTGCCGAACACGTTGACGCGAGCCGCCCGGTCAGCATCGTCCTCGAGGTTGACGCCGACCGCGTGCCGCACGTCACGGCCGGCGGCCTGCAATCCCTCCAGCACCGTCACGCTGTCCTGGCTGCGGGCAGCGACGGCCCAGGTCCCCTGCAGATTCTCGCGGTTGGCCGCCAAGGGCCCCACCAGCGCCACCTTGGTCTGCGGCGCGAGCGGCAGCACACCCTCGTTCTTCAGCAGCACGCAGCAGTTGGCAGCGGCGTGGCGGGCGAGCTGCCGATGCTCGGGCGGCAGTGTCGTGGCAACGCCGCCTTGCAGCCCCCGACGGGGCTCGGCAAACAGCCCGAGTTTCCATTTGGCCAGCAGCACCCGGCGACAGGCCGCATCGATCGCCGACATGGCGAGACGCCCGCTCTGCACCAGCCCCGGCAGATACCGGCGATAGGCGTCGCTGATGAGATCGACATCGACACCGGCGCTGAAGGCAAGCCAGGCCGCTTCCTCGAGATTGGCGGCCACGCCGTGGTGGACGAGTTCGAGGATGGCCGTGTAATCGGAAATGAGCAGGCCGTCGAAACCGAGCCCGCGACGCAGCACGCCATCCAGCAGCTCGCCGTGAGCCGTGCACGGTATGCCCCCGAGATCGTGGAAGCCGACCATGACGGCGGCAACGCCGGCGTCCACCGCCGCACGGAAGGGCGGCAGCACCACGTTGTGGAGACGGTAGGGCGTCATGTCGACGGTGTTGTAATCCCTGCCACCCTCCGCGAAACCGTAGCCCGCAAAGTGTTTGGTGCAGCAGAGCAGCCGACCGGGGGCTGCTGCGTCGCTCCCCTGGAAGCCCTCCACCATGGCGCGCGCATAGGCGGCACCGAGCAGGGGATCTTCGCCCGGACTCTCTGCGCAGCGCCCCCAGCGGGCATCACGCGACACGTCCAGCATGGGCGCCCAGTTGAGCGAGACACCCTCGGCGCTGGCCTCACGGGCAGCCACGGTCGCGGTGGCACGGATCAGCTCGGTATCGAAGCTGCCCGCCAGCGCGAGGGGCAGCGGAAATATGGTGCGGTGCCCGTGGATCACGTCCATGGTGAACAGCAGCGGTATGCCGTGGGGTGACTGCTCGCAGGCGATCTGCTGCCAAGCCCGCAGCTGCTCTGGCGCAGCACCGGCCGCCAGAAAACCCACCTCGCCACGGGCGATGCGCTGCTCGATGTTGTCGACGGCCCCGCCGGCGCCGGTGCTGTCGCCGCCGAAGGCATTGGGATGATTGAGCTGGCCGACCTTTTCCTCCAGCGTCAGGCGGGCAAGCAGGTCTTCGACGAAGGGCACGACAGGGGACGGCATGGACACCTCTCTCACGACGGCTGGCGGTGCGTTGCGCGCCGGATGAAGCCGGAAAGTTTGCCGAGCAAGGCACGGAACCAGTGCTGGCCCTGGGCAACGAAGCCGGTGGGCGGGGCAACGGATTCACGCCGGCTGAGTTCTGCGCCCTCCGGGGTGACCTTCAGCTGCAGCTGGCGCTGGTGGAACTGCGCCAGGCTCGGCCGATGTCCGATGCTGACCACGGTGGCGTCCTTGAATTCCTGCTCGAACATGGACATCACGTTAGCCTGGCTGTCGAGGTCGAGCGCGCTGGTCGCCTCGTCGAGGAAGATCCACGACGACTTGTGCAGCAAGAGGCGGGCGAAGGCGACCAGCTGCTGCTGACCCTGCGAGAGCACGCGGTCCCAGCGCTCCTCCACATCGAGCGAGGCCACCAGTTCCTTCAGGCCCACGCGCTGGAACGCCGCTTCGATGTGGGCGCTGTCGAACTGGTCCGGTGGGTCCGGGTAGCAGACGGCAGCCCGCAGCGTGCCGAGGGGCAGGTAGGGATGCTGCGGCATGAACATCATCGCTTGCTGCGGCGGCAGCAGGATGCGCCCGTGTCCCCAGGGCCAGAGGCCGGAAACAGCGCGGAACAGCGTACTCTTGCCAGCGCCGGAGTCCCCCATGATGAGTACGCGCTCGCCACTGCGGATCTCCTCGTTGGCATTGACGATGACCACCTTGCCGAAGGCGGTCTGGATGGTGAGATTCTCGAACGCCAGCCAGCCCTGCGGGTGCGGGCTGCTGCGGATCTGGTCGAGGCAGGCACCGCACTCGTCGAGCGTGCGCAGCGAGTGGTCGAATACGGCGACCCGGTAGAGCGTTGCCCGCCAGTCGGCGATGCCGGCCGTGTTGTCGACGAACCAGCGCAGCGCCTGCTGTACCTGGTTGAAGGCACCAATCACCACCATGAGTCCGCCGAGCGTGAGCTGGCCCTGCAGGTAACCGGGCAGGGCCACCACTGCCGGCACCACGATGGCCAGCCAGCCGTAGCCCGAGGTGATCCAGGTCAGCCGAGCCAGCGCAAAAATCAGCTGACGCGTGATGTCGAGCACGTTGCCGAGGGCGGCGTCGAGGTTGCGACGCTCGCCGCTTTCTCCGCGATACAGGGCCACGGCCTCGGCCCGCTCGCTCACCCGGACCAGGCGGTAACGCAGTTCGGCTTCGCGCGCATAGCGCGAGGCATTGAGTCCCACCAGGCGGCGACCGACCAGCCAGGTCAGCAGGGAACCGAGCAGCGCATACAGGACGGCGCACCAGACCATGTAGCCGGGAATGGCGACATGCAGGCCGGCGATGTCGAACACCACGTCGCGTGACAGCTGCCAGAGCACGCCGATGAAGGTGGTCAGCAGCAGCAGCTGATGCAGCAGACCGATGCCGAGATTGGTGGAGAGCTCACTGAGGTGGCGCGCATCTTCCTGCATGCGCTGGTCGGGGTTGACGCCGGTGTCGCCGCGCGCCCCCAGCCGGTAGGGCCGGCCACCCACCAGCCAGGCATCGAACAGGTGCTCGGTGAGCCAGGCCCGCACCCGCAGCTTGGCGGTCTCGTGCAGCCAGGTCTGGGTGACCACCAGCACCAGCAGCCCTCCCACGATGACGAGAAAGTTGCCGAGCTCTTTGCGGATGGCGACCGTGTCGCGCACTTCGATGGCATCGAAGAAGGCCCCGTTCCAGCGATTGAGGAAAACCTGGCCGAACATGTTGGCGACGATGATCAGCACGATCGCCGCCAGCAGACCGATGATGGGCCGCGCATGCGGTGTGGACCAGAAGCCGGTGTTGAGCTGGCGGATGTCGTCGAGGATGGAGCGTCCGTAGGGTGAATCGGCGGCTGCGCCGCTGGCGGCGCCATCGGCGCGGGGCTCCAGTGCCACGATGAGCCTGCCGTTCTTGTCGTGCTGCGGGCCGTCCCCGTCTGTCGCCATGCCGTGGAGCTCCTGTGGCGGGCAAGGCTGCCGTCAGACCGACAACAGCGCCCTCGCCCGCGCTGAGTCCGCATTCTAACCACAGGCCGCCGCAGCGAAATACCGCCGCTTAGTAGGGTTGAACGGTGGCCGCACCGACCTTGTCCCGAACGGCAATCGGCGTCCCGCGCTGGCTTTGCCGCTGGCGCGAGCTTGCTGCTATCCTGCCGCGGTCTTCCCAGAGGCACCTGCCATGAAAGCCGCTCTCGCCCGTCTGCTGGCCACCGCCGCGCTCTGCGCCCTCGCGCCACTCGCTGTCGCCCATCACTCGTTTTCCATGTTCGACCAGACCAGGAAAGTCACCCACAGCGGTGTGGTGTCGGAGGTGCAGTGGACCAATCCGCACGTGTGGATCTTCGTCGACGTGAAGCGTGACGACGGCGCCATGGAAAAATGGGGCATGGAGTTCACCAGCAAGGTACATCTGGCCCGTCGCAACTTCACCCAGGACATGGTCAAGGTGGGTGACAACGTCGAGTTCACCGTCAGCCCCTACGCCAACGGCAAGCCCGGCGGCCGCTTCTTCACGATCCGCATGGCCAACGGCCGCTATTACTGCGACGTCGGCGCGGCGCAGAAAGTCTGCGACGAAAACAACCACTGAGCTCTGGCGCCTGCCGCCGTTTTCCAGGAGAACCTTCCATGCTGGCCCGTCGCCCCCTGCTTGCCGCCCTGGCTGTTGCCCTGACGGCCGACCTGTCGCTGCTGTCCAGCGTCGAAGCCCAGCCGGCTGCCCGTTCGGTGTTCCCGGCCAATGCCGAGCAGGTCAGCTATGCGGAGCTCGATCGCCTGCCCGACTGGCGTGGCATCTGGCAGCCCAACATCGGCCGCGTCAGCGGAGACCAGCCGGTTTTGATCGGCGAATACAAGGCGCGCTACGAAGCCGAGCAGGCCAAGCTCAAGGCGAACCCCAATTACGAAGTGCCGGAAACGCTCGACAACTGCGAGCCCGACGGCATGCCGAGCATGATGACCATGCCCTACAGCCTCGAATTCCTGTTCACACCGGGCAAGATCGTGGTGAATCAGGAAGCCCTCATGATGGTGCGGCGCATCTTCACCGATGGCCGCCCGCTGCCGAGTGTCGACGAGGTCGACCCGAATTACTTTGGTTACTCGGTGGGGCGCTGGGAAGGCGAGACGCTGGTGGTGGAGACCGTGGGCACCAAGGCAGGCCAGCGACTCGGCACGCCCGGCATCACCAACAGCGACCAGCTCAAGATCAGTGAGCGCATCTATCTCGATGCGGCCAACAAGGACCTGCTGCACGTCGACTTCACCTACGAAGACCCGAACGTGCTGGCGCAGCCCTGGCATCAGAACCACACGTTCCGCCGCGATCGCACCTGGGAAATCCTCGAGTACGTCTGCGCCGAAAACAATCGCCACCCGCTGGATGCCGAAGGGCAGACCCAGGCCGACTTCTGAGCGCCGCGCCGGCACGACCGCGGCGCTGCCGCCGCCCGCTGCCGCAGACTCTGCATCTAATGTGAATTAGCCGGGCCGCCAGTGTTGCAGCGGCGGCGGAACTTGCAATACTCCCCGCACCAACGACGACAGAAGCACCGCCGTGGCGGGCAGCTTCTGCAACAGTGCCGTCTTTTTCAGATCTAGAGTGGAAACCTACCGATGTCTTTCCGCGCTGCGCCTCTCGGCGCCTGCCTGGCCTTGGCCGCCCTGCTGGTGCTGGCCGTTCAACCGGCCGTAGCCCACCACCCGGTGGCTGCCAAGTTCGATGACAGCAAACAAGCCACGCTAAGCGGCCGCATCACCGCCGTCGACTGGGCCAATCCGCACGTGCACGTCTTTTTCAATGTGACGGGCGCCGATGGCATCGAGACCAACTGGGCGGTCGAGTTGGCCAGTGCGGTGGAACTGGCGTGGAGTGGCTGGCAGGCGTCGTCGCTGAAGGCCGGCGACCTGATCTGGGTCTCGGGGCCCACCGCCCGCAACGGCAGCCATCAGGTGTGGGGGACGCGCGTCCAGCGCTCCGATGGCAGCGACGTATTCACGGTGCGCGACGACGTGTTTGCGAGCCGAGCCACGCCGCTGCGCGGGCCGACCCCGCGCTGGCCCGACAACCAGCCGCGGCTCGGTCCACCTCCCGGCGAGACGGGCTACTGGGCCCTGCCCGAGCGCACGGCACTGGTCGAAGACGGCGTGAGCGTCGCCATGGATGCCGATGGCTTGCTGGCCGACCTCGGCGACGCCGGCAAGGTGGCTCCGCTGCAGCCCTGGGCGCGGGATCTCTACGTGCTGCGCCAGCGCAATTTCCTGAAGGACGACCCGCAGTTCCTCAACTGCATTCCCCCGGCCGGACCCCGGCAGTTCCAGAGCCCCTTCGGCTTCCAGTTCGTGGAAGAGCGGGCCCGTGGGCGCATCTTCCTGCTGCACGCCGGCGGCAACGGCAACTGGCGCCTGCTGTACGCCGATGGCCGCAGCAGCGTGGGGCAGGTCACCGGTAACGATGACAATCCGCTGTTCTTCGGCCGCTCGCTGGCCCGCTGGGAAGGCGACACGCTGGTGGTGCAGGTGAGCGGTTTCAACGAGGGTTTCTGGTTCAGCAACGGCGGTCTGCCGCACACGCGCCTGCTGACGCTCACCGAACGTTTCACGCGCAGCGATCTCGGGACCCTGCATTACGCGGTGACGGTGGCCGACCCCGGCGCCTACACCCGACCCTGGACCAGCAGCTGGGACCTGCACTGGGTGGCCGGCCAGGAGCTACCCGAGTATTACTGCCAGGACAACCGGCAGTAACGCGCCGACGTTGGAGGAGACCATGATCATGCCAACCCTGCTTCGCCGTGCCGTCGCCAGCGCCCTCGCGCTGGGACTCGCCTGCACTGCGGCTCTCGCCCAGCCGCCGGCAGCGCCCAAGGAGCCACCGCGTCCAGCGCCGCGCCATGCCGATGGACGCATCAATTTCGGCCCGCCCGACGGCGAGGTCGGCTTCTGGGTACGTCGCACCGCCAACCTGGTGGTGAATCCCGACTCCTACGAAGCCGAGCGCGCCCAGCGGGCACCGGTGCACATCAAGGACATTCCGCTGCAGGACTGGGCGCTCAAGCTCACCAATTTCCGCCACGACCTGTTCCTCGCCAGCGAACCTTACACGCGCTGCAAGCCGGCCGGCGGCCCCCGCCAGATCATGTCGCCCTACGGGTTCGAGATCATCGACCTGCCGGAACTGCAGCGTCTTTACATCGTCACCACGTCGAACGCCATGACGTACCGCATCGTCTACATGGACGGGCGCGAGCACCCGCAGAACCTCACGCCCAGCTACTTCGGGCATTCGGTGGGGCACTGGGAAGGCGACACGCTGGTGATCGACAGCGTGGGTTACAACGAAGTGTCGTGGCAGAACCGCGACGGCCTTCCCACCACCGAGCAGCTGCACCTCGTGGAGCGCTTCACCCGTCGCGACATGGACACGCTCGACTACCGGGTGCTGATCGACGACCCCGGCGCCTACACCGCGCCGTGGGAGAGCGGCTACACGGTCGGCTGGACGCCGGGCGAAGAGCTGTTCGAATACGTCTGCCAGGAAAACAATCTGTCGCCCGACGCCATGATCGGTGAAGGGCGCTACAGCACCGTTGTGCCCTGATCCTCCGCAGGAACCGCCATGAGAACCTTGACCACCGGCTCGCTGCTCGCCCGTTTCACCCTCTTCGGCCTCTGCTCCCTGCCCCTGCAGGCCCAGGAGGGGCACCCGCTCTCCGGCACCTGGCAGGGCGAGTGGGACGGCCACTTCCTGACCCTCATCCTCAGCTGGGACGGCAAGACCATCACCGGCGTGGCGAACCCGGGCCCCGGCACGCAGGCGGAGGTCGGCAGCGTGCAGCTGGATTCGTCCGACTGGACGGTCACCATCGACACCGAACTCAAGGACGACAACGGCCAGCCCTTCCGTTTCCGCGCCAGCGGTGCGCTGGACAACATCGGCTCCCCGCTGCGCGTGCTGAACGTCGATTGGCAGGCCAACGGCCAGCAGGGTCGCCTCACGCTGGTCCGACAAGGCGGCGCCTGAGCACCCCCGCCCGCCTCGCCGCGGCAACCTGAACGCCAGTTGAAAACTCCCTGCAAGGGCCGCAGATCGCTGCTCGGGCGCAGCATTTGCCGCAGCCGGGTGGCGACCCGGCGTGCTAGCATGGCTGCACCAACGGGGGCGTTCTGGATTCGACGCCGGTTACAAGGCCTGCGGTGCATGTCGAGAGGGTATGGACTCTCGTAAATCAATTCATGCAACTTAATAGTTGCCAACGACGAAACGTACGCTCTCGCTGCCTAATTAGGCGCAGCGAGCGATTGCCACCGGGATGCCTGTAAACCAGTGATCGCAATCGTCATATAGAACAGGATCGCGGGGAGGCACGTCCGGGGCCAAACCGCTAAAACTATCCGGAATCGCCAATGGCAGCCCTGCCCGTCGGGTGGTCACTGGCTAACTCAATTGACGACGCTAAACATGTAGAGCCAAGGGGTGCGGACTGACGGACGGGGGTTCAAATCCCCCCGCCTCCACCACATTCACATCCAAGCAAGTCCAAGATCGTCCTGAACCCAGCGTAAATGCTGGGTTTTTTGTTTATGATGCGTCCAATCTAGTCCAAGGCCGTCCGGGGGCATCAACCTACTTTTGGGGGCATAGATGGGGGCATACAGCCAGGATCGTGGGGGCATAAATGGCAGTGAATGACAAACTCACCGAGGTCGCCGTCAAGAACGCCAAGGGCAAGGACAGGGTATACAAGCTGGCCGACGGGGCTGGCATGTACTTGGAAGTGTTGCCAAATGGGCCCAAGTACTGGCGGCTCAAGTACCGCTTCGGGGGTAAAGAGAAGCGCCTCGCCTTGGGGGTATATCCGCAAGTGTCCTTAAAGGAGGCCCGCAGTAAGCGTCTGGAGGCCCGAAAGCGACTGGCCGAGGGTATCGACCCAAGTAACCAGCGACGTCAGGACAAGCTAGCTAGGCAAGTAGGCGCAGAGACATCATTCCGTGCCGTTGCACTGGAATGGTATGCGAAAGAAAAGCCCCATTGGTCTGACAGCCACAGCACACGCGCCCTCTGGTTGCTGGAGAAAAATCTGTTCCCCTGGGTCGGCAATCGCCCGATCAACGAGATCACGCCTCAAGAACTATTAGCAACGCTGAAGCGCACCGAGATCCGGGGCACCCTGGAAACAGCGAATCGTGCAAAGCAGGTGGCCGGCCAAGTATTCCGCTACGCAGTAGCTACAGGCAGGGCAGAACGCGACTGCAGCCAAGATCTTAAAGGCGCTCTCGCTACACCAAAGAAGCGACACTTCGCTGCTATCACCGACCCAAAAGAAGTAAAGAAACTGCTGCTTGCGATGGACGAATACCGAGGTACCGTCGTTACCAAAACGGCATTGTTGCTATCCCCTCTCCTGTTCTGCCGCCCTGGCGAACTGCGCCAACTGGAATGGTCGGAGATCGACTTAGAGAACCAAGTCATCGAGATCCCCCTGATCAAGATGAAGACGCGCGAGCAGGCACATTTGATCCCGCTAAGCACTCAAGCCTTGAAATTACTCCGGGAGTTACAGCCGATTACCGGGTACGGCAAGTATGTCTTTCCGTCCGCACGAGGTGGCAGCCGCCCGTTGTCGGAAAACGGTGTCCGGACGGCCCTGCGCACGCTGGGCTATGGCAACGACACGATGACGCCCCATGGCTTTCGTGCCATGGCAAGAACAATTCTGGATGAGGTTCTCGGCTATCGGGTCGACTGGATTGAGCATCAACTTGCCCATGCGGTGAGAGACCCGAACGGGCGAGCTTATAACCGAACAGCGCATTTGGAGGGACGTCGGCAGATGATGCAGGGGTGGGCGGACTATTTGGATGCCCTCAGAATACAGGAAGGTGTTGTGCTTACCACCAAGCATAATGCTAAGCAGAGGGATCAGCGTGACGCTACATCAACAGCATAAAGCAGGTATCCTTTTGTTCTGCATGACTGTGGCTCAAGTTGATCGGCTTTGATACCCGCTTAGATACCCGCGTTTCCTACCGATACACCCCTCGCCGCAACGGTCTGTGACCGAAGAACAGAGGGATGAATATCCCCCTTATCGGCCTCGATATGAATCGTTCCGACGTAGTCACTTCGCTGCGGTCGAGAAGGATGTCTTGCCAAACTTGGTTTTTATCTACCAAGGGGCTTAGCGCACTGACATAGCCTCAGCCTCGCAGGGAGTAAACATTTTCGAGCAATCTCACAGCTAGAACGTCCAGCTCCAGTGATGGAGGCTACGGTGCGCCCCTTTACATACCGAACGGTTGTTGTTCTATACTGCAC
>DAIRDB010000018.1:0-59446 GCA_036796405.1 Gammaproteobacteria bacterium
GCGATCAGAAGTTGTAGTTCAGGCTCAACTGATAGCGACGCCCGAAGGAGTCATGCTGCCCGCTGACGGTCTGCTGACCACCGCGCTGGCTCTGCGACGGAATGATCGGCGGATCGCGATCGAACAGGTTCGTGACGTTGAAGCTCGCCGTCCAGTTGGCACCGTCTGCCGTGTCGCCACGGTAGCTCAGCACCAGGTTGGTGGTAGTCTGCGACGAGATCTTGTTGCGGTCTACGTCACGGCCCTCTACCCACAGCACGTTGATGAGAGTGTCATCGAAGTAACGTCCGATCAGCGTGGCGCCGAAGTTGCCGAGGTTGTAACGCACAGTGGCGGTTGCCGTCATTTCGGGGCTCTGCAGACTGCCCACATCATCACGGTTGATGGCACCCGGCGTGGCCTGTACCGAGTTCTCGCCCAGATAGCCGGCGAACAGACGGAAACTGAGCTGTTCGTTCTGGTCACTGAAGAAGTCGGGTTCTGCGTCGTAACGCATCTCGAGGTCCACACCGGAGGTGAGGGCGGCTGCCACGTTCAGGTTGACGTTCAGCACGCGCCCGATCTGGCCAGTCGAATCACGGATGATGTACTGACAGAGATCGGTGGCACCGGCAAAGCAATCGTCCACGATGCGCTGGGCACCGAGCGTACCCACGCGGTCTTTCACGTCGATCTCGTACCAGTCCACCGAGGCCTGGAAGCCGTCGATCCAGGTCGAGAAGGTAGGCGCCCAGACCATGCCGGCGGTGATGGTATTAGCCCGCTCCGGCAGCAGGTTGACGTTGCCCCCGGTGTTGCTGGTGATGGTATAGGAGCGGTTGCCGATCGGATCGATGATGGTGGCACCACCGCCGCCGGCTTCGAAGCGCTCGCCGAAGGTAGGCTCACGCACGTCGCGTGACTTGGTGGTGCGCACGCGCAGACCGTCCAGCAGCTGGAACTCGGCGCCGATCTTCCAGCTTTCCACGCGGCCGGTCAGCGAGTAGTCAGAGGATCGATAGGCGATGGTCGAGTCGAGGCGCTGCACGCCTGAGGCGGCTTCCCAGAGGGGGACGTTCACTTCGCTGAACCACTCCCAGACATCGAACTCGCCATTGGCCCACGACGTGGCCGAGAAGTAGTGGGCAGAACGGTTGCCACCGGTGGTACCCGCCGACATGCCGCGAATGCCGATTTCCGGCGCGTTTACCACGCCGCGCTCGCCATCGAGGGGGTAACTCAGCTGGTTGAACCACTGGTCACGGTAGGTGAGACCGGCGGCGAAGCCGATCGGACCTGCGCCCCAGCCCTCGTAGAGTTCGCCTGTCAGCAGGAGTTCGGCAAAGGTCTGTTCGAGATCACGAACCCCGATCTTGTCGGTCGTGACATAGTCAGCGGCTTCGCGCGAGGCGTTGGCCAGGCCGAACATGTTGAGGGGCACACACTCCTTGATGGCATTGTCGTTGAAGATCGGTGAATCGACCTTCATGGTGCCGTTGGGGTTGGCCTGGATCTGGGTGGTCGGTACGGTGCGGCCGGCCATGGACGCCGCCAGCTGGGCAGGCGTGGGGTTGAAGCGCTGCACGTTGCACATGATGGCGCCGGTAGCGGGGTCCCGCACGGCATCGATGGCCATGGCCAGACGATCGATACGCAGCATGTCGTAGGCCGCCGTCGTCAGCTTGGATTCGCCGTACTGGTAGGAACCACGCAGCGCCCAGTCGTTGGCAAACAGGTGATCGAAACCAGCCGTGGCGGACCAGAGCTGGCTGATGTTCTTGTCGTCACGACCATCGGCGATGTTGTGCTTGCCCGGAATCCTCACCTGGCCGATCTTGTCGATGCGGATCGAGGTGCGGTTCTGCGCGATCATGGCATTGCGCACCGTGTCGGGCAGGAAGGGGTTGTCGACGTAGGCCTGCACGAAGTAGGCGTCACCCATCTCGAGGGCGCCCAGGCGGTCATTGGTGTTGGACTCGGTACGGCCGAGCATGATCTGGCCGAACACTTCCGTGGCATCGGTGAAGGCGTACTTGACGGCGCCGAAGGCGGAGCGCTGCTGCACTTCCGAGGAACTCACGCCGTTGATGAAGGAGCGCATGGCAAGGTCGGCTTCCGGTCCGCCGGACTGCATGCCGTTGGAGCCGGCACCCACGCGATTGGGGATGGTGCCCGCCACGAAGGGCCGTACCCCCTTGCCATCGTCGGTGAAGGTGTAGCCGTTGAGCGAGAAGCCGGGCTGGGTAATGAGGCCGGTGGCGGTCTGCGTCGCCGAGTGCACACGCGGTGCCCACAGGCGCTGCGGGATGTTCGGGGTGGCGGTCAGCGAGACCCAGGCCGGGTTGATCACGAGACCGACGCTGTTCCAGTTGTCGAGGTCGTAGGGTGAGCGATAGATATCGTGGACGCGCTGCGCTTCGATGGAGCCGATCACGTTGAGCCGCTCACCGAACTGGCGACCGCCGGCCACGCTCATGCTCCAGTTCTGGCCATCACCACGCTCGGTGATGCCGGTCGACACGTTGGACTTGAAGCCCTGGAATTCGCGGTCGAGCACGAAGTTGACGACACCGGCGAGGGCGTCGGCCCCGTAGGCGGCGGAGGCACCGCCCGTGACCACGTCCACCGTCTTGATCAAGGCAGTCGGGAAGTTGTCGACGTTGACGGTCGAGGCGCGGTCGGCCGGTACGATGCGTGAGCCATCGAACAGCACGAGCGTACGCTGCTTGCCCATGTTGCGCAGGTTCAGATAGGAACCGCCGGCGTCACCGAACAGCGTGGCACCACCGCGCTGGGCGGTCTGGGTATTGAGGAACTGCGGCAGGTTGCTGAGCTGTTCGGAAATGGTCGTGCCCGGCTCGAAATTGGCCACTTCCTCGACGGTGAC
The DNA here is from genome assembly GCA_036796405.1 of Gammaproteobacteria bacterium. Classification (GTDB taxonomy): domain Bacteria; phylum Pseudomonadota; class Gammaproteobacteria; order Pseudomonadales; family Pseudohongiellaceae; genus CAILUG01. The sequence continues at coordinate 2,867 of DAIRDB010000018.1, forward strand.
CGAGGTGACCGGGGTCGGGGTGACCATGCCGTCGGTGGCGCGGATACGCGTGCCGGTGACGGCAATTTCCTCGATGTTGGACGGTGCCGCTTGCTGCGCGCCGGCGCTATTGCCGAGCAGCAAGGCGGCGGTCACGGACCAGGCGAGCGTACTGACCCTGAATGGTGAGCGAGAGAGATGTCTCATGAATATTTTCCCCTTTTCTTCTGATGGTGGTGACGTGCGTGAAGGCTTGACCAGCCAGTGACAAAAAATGTCCGTAGCAGCAAGGCGCAGACGGGTGCTGAAATACCGGAAAGCCGCTGGCAATGCCAGAATTTTTTGCCCAGCTCACGGCCTGAGACGCCTGCAGAACCGATCGGTTCGGATTCGCTACCGCCGTCGACAACAGCGCTAACCGAACCAGAACAGCAGCAGGGGCGTGGCGATCATGCCGAGCACGATGGCCATCGACACGGCGCTGGCGCTCAGCTCCGTATCCAGTTTGGCCAGCGAGGAATACGTCAGTGCATTGAAGCCGATCGGCGCTGCCGACATGACGGTGACTACCGTGAAAGTCGTGCCTTGCAGGCCGAGCAGCGTGGCGATGGTCAGCCCGGTCAGGAGCCCGATACCCATGCGCACGCCAACGATCTGCAGGGCGAGCCACGGGCGGGCCACCGAGAAGGAAAAGTAGAGTCCGAGTGCGATCAGGATGAGCGGAGCCGTCATCTGGGCGAGCGGGGTAGTGAGCGAACTGACAAGCGCTGGCAGCGGCGTCGACGTGGCTGCCAGCGCCATCGAAATGAACAGTGACCACAGCAACGGCGATTTGAGTACCCTCAACAACATGGTCCAGCGACCCTGACTGCTGCCCCCAAAGGAGAAGGCAATCAGGTAGACCACGGTGGCCATCCACAGCGAATTGCCGAGGTCGAGCAGGATAGCCGCTGCAAAACCCGCTTCGCCGAGCACGGCCAGAACGAAGGGGAACATGAAGCTGTTGTTATGGATGCCGGTATTGACGATAGCCGTACCAAGTTCCCGGCGCGACAGACCCTGCCAACGAGCCAGCAGGAACATCGTCCCGATGCAGACCACGTTCACCGCGATGTTCACCAGCGGCAGCAGCAGCGTGTCGCCGTCGAGCGTCGTGCGTGACACCGAGTTGAGGATCAGCAGCGGCAGGGTGACGAAGAATACGAGTCGCAGCAGGAACTCGCCGTGGCTACGGTCGGCAAGTCCGCTGTGCTTCAGCAATGCTCCCAGGCTGAAGTAGACGAAGATCGGCAGCAGTTGCAGTAGCAAGGTCGACATGGGCGGGCCCGGCGCAAAAGCCGGCATTGTAGGGAGGCTCGCCTGCCGCCAGCAAATGCGGAAAACTGGCTACAACTGGCTGCACTGTGCCTCTACAATCGGGCTTCTTCCAAGCACCCCGGGGGGTCGCCATGCGCCGTCGCGAGTTTTTGCAAACTTCACTGACTCTGGGCTCCGGTCTGGTCATCGGCTTCCATCTGCCGTTGCGTGGGCTGCTAGCCCAGGATGCCGCCGCCCCGGCAGAGTCCTACCCGCCCAGCGCCTTCGTGCGGATAGCGCCCGATGACACGGTTACCGTGATCTCCAAGCACACTGAGATGGGGCAGGGGGTCTATACCGGGCTTGCGACCATGATTGCCGAAGAACTCGATGCCGACTGGTCGCAACTGCGGGTCGAGTCCGCCCCCGTCGACGCCGCGCTGTACCGCCATCTGCTGCTGGGCATCCAGGGCACCGGCGGGTCGATGAGCGTGCCCAATGCCTGGCTGCAGTACCGCACGGTGGGTGCCACGGCCCGCGCCATGCTGGTCGCAGCAGCCGCCCAGGCCTGGCGTGTGCCCGCTGCTGAGATCGCCGTCAACAGCGGTGTGTTGAGCCATGCCTCCGGCAAAAGTGCCCGTTTCGGTGAACTTGCCGAGGCAGCGGCCAAGCTGCCGTTCCCCACGGGGGTGCCACTGAAGACACCCGAGCAGTTCAGGCTTATCGGGCAGCGTCTGCCCAAGGTCGACGTGCCTGCCAAGGTGACGGGGCAGGCCCCCTTTACCATCGACGTGCGCCGGCCAGGCATGAAGGTCGCTGCCGTGAAGCATGCACCGCGCTTTGGCGGCAAGCTGCTGTCGTTCGACGCCAGCGCCGCCCGCGCCGTCCCGGGCGTGGTCGACATCGTGCAGATTCCAACCGGGGTGGCGGTGATTGCCGAACATACGTTTGCGGCCTTCCGGGCACGCGACCTCATCGAAGCGCGCTGGGACTTCAGCACGGCCGAGAACCGGGGCACGGAAGAGATCATCCGTGACTTCAGTGCCCTGCTGGAGCAGCCCGGCATGGTGGTGCAGAGCGAAGGCGATACGGTGGCGGCGCTGGCGGCAGCCGGCAACCGTACGCTGGAGGCTACCTATGTGTTCCCCTATCTCGCCCATGCCTGCATGGAGCCGCTCGATGCCACGCTCGAATTGGCAGAGGGCATCGCCACGCTGCGTTCCGGCACGCAAATGCAGTCGATCGAGCAGCAGCGCATTGCCGAGGTGCTCGGCTTGCCTCTGCAGAATGTGAAGGTGGAAACGCTGTTTGCCGGTGGCGGTTTTGGCCGCCGTGGCAATTTCGTCCCGGAGTTGGACGCCGAAATTGCCAACATTGTGAAGGCGACCAACGGCCAATGGCCCATCCGCCTGCAGTATTCGCGGGAGGATGACATGCGTGCCGGCAACTACCGCCCGCTGTTCGTGCACCGGCTGCGCGCTGCGCTGTCCGCCGCAGGGGAGATCGTGGCGTGGGAGAACCGGTTGGTGGGCCAAAGCTTCATCGAGAACACCATGTTCGGCTTCCTGATGCAGAACGGTATGGACCCCCTCGCCATCGAGGGCGCTGCCCACCTGCCGTACCGCGTGCCGAATGTCCACGTCGACACCCACATTGCCAAGGCGGGCGTGCCAACGCTGGCGTGGCGCTCGGTAGGCCATACCCATACCGCCTTCTCCAAGGAGACCTTCCTGGATGAACTTTTTGCCATGGCCGGCAAGGACCCGGTCGCCGGTCGCCTCGCACTCATGCAGGACGAGCGTGGCATGGCGGTCATCCGCGCGGCCGCGGAGCGTTATGGCTGGGGCAAGGAGCTGCCGGAGGGTCGCGGCGCCGGTTTTGCCTACACGGAGTCCTTCGGCGGCAGGGTGGCCGAGATTGCCGAGGTCAGTGTCAGCGCTGCCGGTCGCGTCAAGGTGGAGCGGGTGGTATGCGCGGTGGATTGCGGCATCGCCATCAACCCACAGATCATCGAGGCCCAGGTCGAGAGTGCCATCATGTTCGGTCTCAGCGCCGCATTGTTCGGCGAGATCCGCATGGAAAACGGAGAGGTGCGCACCACCAATTTCCACAACTATCCGATCGTCCGTATGCACGAAGCGCCGGTGATCGACGTCGTGATAATGCAGTCCACGGAATCGCCGACCGGGATCGGGGAGCCTGCCACGCCAGTGATTGGACCGGCCGTGGCCAATGCCTACTTCAAGGTCACCGGCAAGCGCATCCGCCGGCTGCCATTCGAAACGCTGTCATGACGGAGCAAACCATGGGTACTACCGATGACATTGTGGCGATCACCCAGTTGGTCGTGCGGGAGCGTGAAAGCCGGGATCTCGGTTACTGGAATCGCATGCTGGACTGTTTTCACCCGGATGCCGAAATCAACATCAGCTGGATCCACGGTTCGGCGCGAGAATTCGTCGAGGGCTCGAAAGACATGGCAGCCCGCGGCATGCTTGCCAAGCACCGTCTGGGGCCTGTGCACGTCACCTTGAACGGCAAGCGGGCGCTGGCCTCACTGTCGGGCATCATCGACATTCCCACGCTGATCGAGGGCAAGGAATTTTCTCTGAGCTCCCACTGCCTGATGCTGTACAAGGTCGAGCAGCGCAGCGGTTTGTGGCGCCTCGCCAGCTTCGAGGTGATTTACCGGCGCGACGAATTCATCCCGGCCATTCTCGGTCAGACCGCCAGCTTGCCAGCCGACCTTCTGGCGCAGTACCGGCCCTCTTATCGCAACCTTTGCTACAGCCTGCATCTGAAGGGCTACACGCCCAACCTGACGCTGGCAGGAGAGGACCGACCCGATACCGTCAAGGCCATTTTCACGCGCCTCTACGGCTGGCTGGGCTTGCCGATTCCCGACTGAGAGCCTCGCTCAGCTTCTGCTGAAGCGCTCTTCCAGTTCCCGCAGCAGCGGCAGCTGCCCGAAGATGCTGGGCACGTGGCAGCGGCCGGCTACCGTCACGAAAAGCTTTTCGCTGCTGCCCAGCCCGGCGTAGATCGCCCGGCCCTGGGCATAGGGAACGGTGCCATCTTCACTGCAGTGCTGGATAAAGACCGGCTCGGTGACCGCGCCGGCATGCTGCAGGCTCTCGAAGGGATACTTGGCCAGCAAGCGTACCGGGAGCCAGGGATAGCGCAGGGCGCCGATGTCGGCGATCGACGTATACGGCGAATCGAGAATGAGCGCGGCAAGTGACTCGCGGGCCGCCAGCTCCACGGCGATGCCCGTGCCGAGGGACTCACCGAACAGCAGGATCGCGGCCGTCGGGACCTGATCGCGCAGCCAGGCCAGCGCCGTGTCGGCATCCGTCTTCAGGCCCTGCTCGGACGGTTCGCCGGGCGAACCCCCGTAGCCACGCCAGCTGACAGCCAGCAATCCGGCGCCTGCTCGCGTGAGGCCTTCGAAGCGTTCGGCCCGTCCTGAAGGATCACCGAAGCTGCCTTGCAGGTTGCCCGCATTGCCGTGGAGATAGAGGTAGACCGGTTTGCCGTCCTCTGGAGCGACCCACCAGGCCTTGAGCGCAAGGCCGTCCGGCGTCATGAGTGTTACGTTCTCGGCACGCGGGACCTGCTGCACGGCCTCGGCTACATCGGCCGTGCCGGGATTGAAAACCAGACTTTGCTGCTGCAGGTACAGATAGCTGCACGCAGCGAGATAGACGAGAACCAGGGCGAGAGCGGCGATCTTGACTGTCTTCATGAGGGAGGCCTCTCGAGGGGGAAGTCGTGGGGCGCGGTACGCTGCCGCCCGCGGCTCAGGCGACGCGGCAGACGAGCCCCTTCAGATAGTACCCTTCCGGGTAGGTGCTGAGTACGGGGTGGTCCCGATCCTGACTCAGCTTTTCCAGAAACTGCACGTCCCGGCCGGCATCGAGCGCTGCGTCAGCCACCACCTTGTGGAACAGATCTTCGGGCAGCAGGCCGGAGCAGCTGAAGGTGGCGAGGATGCCGTCTGCATTCAGCAGCTGCAGGGCCAGCAGGTTGATGTCCTTGTAGCCCCGGCAGGCCTGCGGCAGATGCTGCTTGTTTTCCACGAACTTCGGCGGGTCGAGCACGATGAGGTCGAAGCGCCGACCCTCGCTGCGATACTTGCGCAGCGCGGCAAAGACGTCTGCCTCGACCTGCTGGCAGCGACCGTCCGCCAGACCATTCAATTCGAGTTGCTGCTGGGCCAGCGCCAGCGCAGCGGCCGACACGTCCATGTTGATCACTTCACTGGCCCCGGCCCGCAGACAGTAAGCCGCCATGGCGCCGGTATAGCTGAAGCAGTTGAGCACGCGACGGCCAGCCGCGTAGGCGGCAATGCGAAGCCGGTTGCCGCGTTGATCCAGATAGAAGCCGGTCTTGTGGCCGTGGTGTACGTCGACACGCAGGCGCAGACCATGCTCCTCGATATCGACCAGCGGCGGCACCTCGCCATGCAGTACCTGTACCAACGGTGCCAGGCCCTCCTTGGCACGCACGGCGGCGTCGGAGCGTTCGAGGATGGCGCAGTCCGGCAGCAGTTCGCGCAGTGCAGCGACGATTTCGCCGCGGTGGTACTCCGCTCCGGCGCTGAGGAGTTGCAGGACCAGTATCTGGCCATAGCGGTCGATGATGACGCCCGGTAGCCCATCGCATTCGGCTGCTACCAGGCGCTGTGCCGATGAGTCCAGCGCCAACAGCGCGCGACAGCGCAGGGCGGCCTGCAGACGGCATCGAAAGAACGCCCGATCGATACTTTCGCCGGCCGTGAACGACCAGACGCGAACCCGGATGGCCGACTCCGGCGACCAGGCTCCCCGGCCCAGCCAGCGACCGTCGGCGGCCAGCACATCGACGGTTTCACCGGGTTGCAGTCGGCCAGCAGCGCGCGCGATGGCACCGGTGAAGACCCAAGGGTGGCGGCGCAGCAGCGATTTGTCGCGACCGGCGTGCAGGGTAACGCTGTTAGTCATTGGAAGTGCCAGCAGGGTGCCACGGCACCGGCGGTTGCCGGTGCCGGTATCGTGAGGATCAGCGGCCGTTGCCGCCGGCGATGCGCTGCGAGACATAGCCGGCCACATCGCGCAATTGCTCGGGTGTGAACAGGGCGGCGAGCGCCGGCATGTTGTTGCGTCCCTGGGCGATGGTGACCGCAACGGTGGCGAAGTCGCTGGCCGACGCCAGATCGATGCCACCCCCGTGGCCACCCCGACCATCGTCACCGTGGCAGGCCACGCAGGCAGAACGGTAGACCATTTCGCCCGCCGCAAGGTCGGGTGTGCCCTCGGCAACGGCAATGGCGTCATCCTGCCCGGCGGTGGAACTCACCTCGATGCCGGGCGGCTCGGATTCCGGCAGCGTGCCGTTCAGCGAAAACAGCCAGACGCTGTCGCCTTTCGGCGATGGCGCCAGCGTGTTGCCCGCGGAATAGGCGATCACGTACTGGTTGCCCTTGTGCTCGAAAACGCTGACGGGTGCGTTCATGCCGGCGCCAGTCTGGAACGCCCACAACTGACGGCCGTTCGCACTGTCCAGCGCTGCCAGGCGGCCATCGTTGTGACCAACGAACAGCAGGCCACTGGCCGTGACAGTCATGCCGCTGAAGCAGGCATCCGGCCACAGGTACTGCCAGACGATCTTGTTGGTGCGCATGTCCATGGCAGCGATCACACCGAGGCTAGGCAGCGGTTCGCCGTTGAACGACCCACCGGTGTAGTTGCTGCCGGGCTCCGGCCGCTCTGTGCCGATGTCGACGGCCTGAAAAATGAATGGCTTGTCGGCCGCACAGACGAAGGTGTGCCCGGTACGGGGATCATGCGCGCTGGGCGGCCAGTTGGCACCCCCGGCTACGCCGGGTGCGATCACGGTGGGGTCCAGCCAGAACGGGGTGAAGATGCGTCCCTTGTTGGTGAGCGGATAGCCCTCTGGCGCAATGCGCAGTTCCTGCGGGACGAAGGCGTCGCCTACTGGGATCGGCTGGGTGGCTGCCGTGTACTGCGAGGGCTCCTGTGGGACCGGCGTCTCCTCGATGCCAAGCAAGGGTTGGCCGGTCACCCGGTCGAGGATGTACAGCCAGCCGGTCTTGCCGGCCTGCGAAAGCGCCTTGCGCTGCACCCCGTCGATCTCGATGTCGAAGAGGATCACCGGATTGGGCGCATCGTAGTCCCAGATGTCGTGATGGACCTCCTGGAAGTGCCAGCGGTAGGCCCCTGTCTTGATGTCGAGGGCCAGGATGGAGGCAGCAAACAGGTTGTCCCCACGACGCACGCGTCCGTTGAAGTCCGGACCGGCATTGCCGGTCGAGAAATACAGCAGGCCCAGTTCCGGGTCGACAGCCGGGGTCTGCCAGACCGAAGCGCCCCCATCCATCCATACCGTGTTGTCCTGCGGCCAGGTGTCATGGCCGAATTCCCCCGGGCCGGGCACCGTGTTGAAGGTCCATTTGTGCTCGCCCGTGCGGGCATCGAAGGCCTTCAACCTGCCACGGATGCCGCGCTCACCGCCGGAGAAGCCGCTGATCACCAGACCATCGTAGTACAGCGGTGCAGCGGTGATGGTGTAGCCCTCCTCCCAGCTTTCGGCCTGCACTTCCCACACGACGGCGCCGGTGGCGGCATCGAGCGCCTTCAATTTGCCGTCGAGCTGACCGACATAGACTCGGCCATCGCCGAGGCCTACGCCGCGACTGGTCCACCCGCAGCAGACGGTGCTGATCAGGTTGTTGAGGTTGGCCTTGTACTCCCAGACGATCTCCCCCGTGTCGATGCTGAGGGCGAACACGTCGTCATCCCCGGTGATGACATAGGCGATGCCGTCGTGGACGAGCGGCGCCGCTTCGCCGGAATGCCGCGCTCCCATGCCGCTGCCGTTGAGATGGGTGCGCCACACACCCTTCAGGTTGCCGACGTTGTCCTTGGTGATCTGCGTGAGCGGAGAGAAGCGCCGGTTGTAGAGGTCTCCCCCGTTCGTGGGCCAGCTGTCGGTTGGCGGCTGCAGCAGTGCCTGCGGTGAAAAGTCATCCTGTGCCAGGGCGGCTGAGCCCACGCCACCACCGGCACCGAGCAGGGCAGCAACAAGAGCGAGTCGGGCGAGCGGGGCGGTATAGATGGACGCGATCATGGGAACTGTTCTCCGTGACGGTGGGGGAGGTGCCGTGGCTGCGATCTCAGGGGGCAGCTTCCGGACCCGACGCGGCGCGGTCCCGGATGTCCTTGTTGAATTCGACTTCATCGATGGGCGCAAAAATCTGCTCCATGAGTTCGCCGTTGAGGGAATCCTGAGCCTGCAGATCGAAGGTCTTGACGTCGCTGGTCCAGGGCTGTGCGTAAAGCTCCGGGTCGGTGAGCGTGATGGTGAGGCTCAATTGGTCGGGGGCGGAGCGGCTCCAGCGTTCCTCCACTTCCGTGAGGTCTGTGTAAGGTGTACCCCACTCGTCCAGCCAGGCGCGTCCGTCAAGGCCGACGGTCTTGACCACGAGCGTGTCACCTTCCCAGTGGCCGACCGAGTAGCCGTACCAGAACGGTCCGGCCACGAGCGCATCGGGAACGGCGCGGCCATCGGTCCAGATGGTGCGCCAGTGCTTGCCCCATTCGAAGAGCTGCACGATGCGGTCCGGCATTTGCACCATCTCGATGGGACGTCCATACACGAGGGTGCGGTACAGGCCGGGCGGATTCGCCTGGCCGAGCGGGTCGTTGCCGAAAGCCGGCATCTGCTGGCGTGGGCCCTTGCCGGGTTTGTTGCCGTCGAAAACTGCCTTGCCATCCGCCGTGAAGGGCAGCGGTGCCGGACTCCACTGCGATTCGGGATAGTTGTTGGAGCCAGAGCCGCGCAGCCATACGCCGCTCAGGGAAGGTTGTGCCAGCGCCTGCAGCGAAAGGCCGAGTGTCAGCAGCGAAGTCAGGGCGAAAAGTTTCATCGGGCGCTCCAGTTATTGACGGGTTTCGCCGTTGGGAAGGCGTGAGGGCAGCAGTTCGCCGTTGACGTAGACCAGGCAATCGAAGAGACATTCGCCCACGGCTGCACCGGTACGAGATGGGTGCACACGAAACTCCACGACGTCACCCGGCTTGAAGGTGGCGCGGGTCCAGCCGTTCGAACGGGACATCAGCACCGGGCTTGGCAGCTCGATTGCGTAGTTCACCTTGGCGCCATTCCACTCCGTATCGAGGAACAAGGCGGAGTGCGGGTTGCGCCAGCGGAATTCGGTCACGGTGCCTTTCACGGTAATCCAGTTGCTCTGCTCATAGGACACGGCGGTGCCGTGGTGAGCCAGGACCGGACCCGCCACGGCGGTCATCAGCGCCAGCAGCAGTCGCGGCAGCCGGCGCGACGGACGAGTGATGCACGGTTGGGGTGCGCGTTCGGGATACATGCGGGAACTCCAGTGGGGAGGGGAGGGATGGCAGCGGACACGGCGCGCTGGTGGCCGCAAGCCTAAGCAACTGGCTGCAGCAGGTAAAGCGTGCCGGCGGCCGGGGGCGCCCCATGGCCAGCAGGCGAGGGGGGCAAGGGCAGATCCACGGGAGCGGACAGCGTGAGAGACCGGGGCGTCATTGCGGGGGAGTCTGCCGAGGCATCACCCATGGCAGGGCGGAGCGGCAGGGCGGGATTTTTCGACCACACTGGTCGGAGTGAGAGGATTCGAACCTCCGACCCCTGCTTCCCGAAAGCAGTGCTCTACCAAGCTGAGCTACACTCCGAACGTCGTGCGGGCGCGCATTGTAATCAGTCCATGCTGCCCCGCCTAGTGGCCATTTTTACGGCTCGTGATTGCTGTTCACTTACTCAGGGACTTTCTGTTCCTGTGGGTCGGGCGCCACGATTGCGGGGGCTTTCCCAGCGCCAGTCGGAGGCTGGCAGGCGAATTTCCTTCACGACCGTCATCACCTTGATGTCGGGATTTTCATGGCGACTCGCGATGATTTCGATGCTGTCGCCCGCGGAGAACTGTCCCTGGTGCACTCCCGTGCGCTCGGCACCACTCAAGGTCACCCATTCCACCCGCATGCGCTCTCCCTCGGCTTCCACGATGAAGACGATATGCGGGTTTTCCCACAACACCTCCAGCAGACGCCCGCTCAGTAGGCTGCGCTCCTCGAGATCGAAGCTGGCGTAGCTGTGGTGGGCCGATGCCAGCGGCGGCAGCAGGGCCGCCACCAACAAGGCGGGTGCGCGCATCACTTGCTCTGCTGCTTGTCCCAGTCGGTCTTGCCGGCCTCCTTGCCTGCCACCGAGTACAGCACCTGCGCGTTACGGGTCTTCTGGAAATCCTCCAACGTCATGCCCTTCATGGCAGCGTAGATGTGGAGGTTGGTGGTGCCGATCACGGCACCGAGTTTCTCCAGCATGAAGAAAATCACGCCATAGTGGATCATGCCGCGCCAGTCGCGACGCCGCACCAGATCCTTCTCCTGCTCGGTGAGGCCGGCCTGGGTGAAGCTGGATTCCGGATCTTCCAGGAACGCCTTGCGATGTGCCGGGTGGATGAGTTCGTGCAGGAAATTATTGAGGCGGAAGGCGGCGACGCTGCGGCCTATAGTGAACGGATAGGTGCCCTGCAGTTTTTCTATGCCTTCGAGTTCATGATTGATGCGCCGCAGGAACGCGTCGTTGCTTTCTGCCGGCTGCTCGTTGGAGCGCTCCTCGAGAATGAGACTGGCGATCGGCGTCATCGACGGCAGATAGTAGGTCTGATGTGTTTTTTCGACTTTTTCCGACAGGGCGCCGCGCATCATCAGCCACATCACGACCTCGGCTCCTTCCATCCCACCGAGTTCCGCCAGCTGCGCGATGGTGTAGCGTGTCAGTCCTTCGGGGTCCGAAGCCAACCGGTCCATGAACTCCATGTCCCAGGGCGTGTTGTTGAACCCGCAGCGCTCGCCGTGTACCTGGTGGGAAAGACCACCCGTGCCGGCGATGGCGATCTTGAGATCACCCGGAAAGCTCTGCAGGGCGCGGCGCAGCGCCTTGCCGAGCTTGTAACAGCGCGAGGCGTTGGGCGACGGCGACATCAGCACGCCAACCTGGAAGGGAATGATGCGGGTTGGCCAACCTTGCTTGTGCTCGGGGAACAGCAGTGACATCGGCGAAAAACAGCCATGGTCGAGACCCTTGTTCTGGAAGTAGCTCAGGTCGAATTCATCGGCGACAAGGCACTTCGCAATGTGCTCGGCAAGTGCAGGATGCCCCTGCAGGGGCGGCAACTGGCGGGCACCGCCGCCTTCGTCAGCCACCGGAAAGACGTCACCTACGCCGAGCGCGAACTGCGAGTAGTGATCCATGAAGAAGGACGTCATGTGGTCGTTGAAAATGTAGAAGATGACGTCTGGCGCCTGCTGCTTCAGCCACTTCTGCACGGGTTCATAGCCCTTGAAGATGGGGGCCCAGACAGGATCGTTCTGCTTGTTGGTATCCACGGCAAAGCCGATGGTGGGCGTGTGGGAAGTGGCGAAACCGCCAACGATGGTGGCCATGACTGCTCCTTGAGGGTAGTGCCCGCGAACTGCGGCGCGGGTCGTGAGAGGCGGGGCGGGATGATAGGCCGTTTCGGCGACAGGCACCACGCCGCCGCGTACGGATGACCCAGCGCGGCGGCTTCGCCTGCAGGATGGACGGGGTCGCGACCCGGACGGCGCGCAGCGCGCGTGCTGTCCTCAGTGCGGGTGGCTGAGGTAGTGCTGACGCAGCAGGTCCTTGCCGTAGTCGTTGCCGTTGGGAGTGCGCACGGTAGAGTGCACATGCTCGCGATACGGCACGCCTCGCGGGTACAGATGGGTGAGGCCGACCGGCGCCTGATGGTCGAACTCGATCACCAGAACCGGACTCTGCAGGCGGTAGTAGAACACGGCGTCATCGGCGGTTTCGCCGATCCATGCAAAGGTCATGTCATCCAGGCGACCGGTGATTTCCCGCATCCACTCCTCGGCCAGAGGCGATTCCATATTGCCGACGTACAGCCCGATCAGGTCGATCAGCAGGGCCTTCTGCTCGGCGGAAAATCGCGACACGGCAGTGCCGGCATATTCCAGCACCACATTGTCGCTCCAGGCTTCGGTGAGCAGGTTGTTACCGGTTTTGCTGGTGTAAATGATGGCTTCGCGTTGCTGACGATCGTCCAGCGCTCGGATGAGAGCAAGTCCCTTGGCCTGCTCATCGTCCATGATGCGGGTGCCTTGGTATTTGCCGCTCGTGGCCACAGCGGGCTCCGAGCCCCAGAAGGCCGGCGTCATCACCACCTGGTCGCCAAGCACGAAAAAGTTGATGACCAGATGGTGGCCATCCAGTTGCCAGCCCCAGGGCTCGGTCGGTGACGGTGTGCCCATCAGCGTCAGCCAGTACTTGCCTTCACCGAATTCCACGAAGTTGCCGTTGTTGAGCTCGCCGAGCGTTTCGTTGAGCCGCATGATGTCGCGCGCAAGCGTGACGCCTTTCAGACTCAGCGCCGCATCGAGCAGCGACCATGCCGCCGCTCGCTGGGTGTCGCTCATGTCGTCGAACGACAGGCCCTGCCGCTTGTAGATCGACATGTTGGCCCAGCGCCGCCACTCGAGGTCGTCGACGGGAAACAGGGTCGTTTGGCGCTGCGCTGGCGAAAGGATATCGATGAAGGCAGCAGCGGCGGCCTGCAGCGGCGCGGTGTCGATGCCGGTGCTGCGTAGCGGGTACAGGCCCTCGACGATTTCACCATCGCTGGTGATGCCCTTGAACTCATCAGCGAGGTTGGTGGCTTCCATCTGTGCACTGATGGTGCGGGAAAGCTCGGGGAACTGGGCCGGGTCTCGGCCCTGCGCCAGCAGGTTGCCGGTGAACAGCAGCAGCGAGACGGCAAGGGCCGTCGCGGCCGGCCGCTGCCGCAGCGCACGGGCTGGCAGTGAGCGGATCAGAGAATGGCAAGCGGGCAAGACCATGGCATACCTCCGAAGCGACGGGACCCTGCGGATGCTACTGCCGCTCGGGCTTGCCGGCCAGCATCGCCTTGCCGGCCCCGCCGCTGCTCGGGCACAATGCCTCGCCCTTGCGGGTGTAGTTCAATGGCAGAACGGCAGCTTCCCAAGCTGCATACGAGGGTTCGATTCCCTTCACCCGCTCCAGTTACGCCTTTTCTCGTTACGCCTTTTCTCGCGACAAGACTCTGCAATTCAGGTTCTTTTCATCACGAACGCGGTCACAGCGCCGAGAACGGCTCCCGTCGAGCTTCTACTCCTGGTGAATTCAGGCTGAACTCATGGTCTTTAGCTCTACTGTCTTTTTGTTTTTGTTCCTGCCGCTGTTTCTGCTCGGCGTCTTGCTGACTGCCAGGGCCAGTCTGACGGCCCGCAATCTCAACCTGGTTGTCTTCAGTCTTGGCTTTTATGTCTTTGGCAGCGGTATCTACACCCTGATCCTGTTGGGTTCGATTGTGTTCAATTGGGCCTATGCACGTGGCGGCTTCGCCAGCAGGCCCGGCAAGCGCTGGCTGGCGCTGGGTGTGTTCGTGAATCTGCTGCCATTGCTGGTGTTCAAGTACCTGGACTTCCTGCTGGCGCTCAGCAGCGACTTGTTCTTCGAGCCGTTTTTTGCCACCGCCTTGCCAGCCTTCAAACTGTTCCTGCCGGCGGGCATTTCTTTTTATACATTCCAGGCCATTTCCTATCTGCTGGACGTAAGGCGCGGAGAGACGCCACCCGAACCAAGCCTGCTGACCTTTGCTGCCTACAAACTGCTGTTTCCGCAGTTGGTGGCCGGACCCATCGTGCGCTACGTTCAGATCAGGCAGAACCTGCAACAGGCAACGCTGAGTCTGGCGCAGTTCAATGCGGGCATTTTCTTTTTCGGCATGGGGCTTGCAAAGAAACTGGTGTTGGCAGACTCACTCGGGCGAATGGTGGATTTCATCTACAGTCAGCCGGCGGCCGAGGTCACAGGCTGGATGGCGTGGCTGGCAAGTCTCGGGTACAGCCTGCAGATATTCCTGGATTTTTCGGGTTACTCCGAAATGGCGATTGGTCTGGGCCTGATGATTGGCTTCCAGTTCCCCGACAACTTTCTGCAGCCGTATCGTGCGCACTCGATTACCGATTTCTGGCGCCGCTGGCATGTCAGCCTGTCACTGTGGTTCCGCGACTATTTGTATATTCCCCTGGGAGGCAACCGACATGGTCTGGTTCGGACGTCCGTGAATCTGTGGGTGGTGTTCCTGCTGTGTGGCCTGTGGCATGGCGCGGCCCTCACCTTTGTGTTGTGGGGCGCCTACCATGGAGCACTGTTGACACTGGAGCGCCTGCTCAAGCAGGCGTTGGATATCGAAGTACGCGGGGTTTTGGGCGTCATCGTGACGCTGCTGCTGGTATCGATAGGCTGGGTGCTTTTTCGTGCCGACACGCTGGACCAGGCCTTGATCTTTCTGCGCAAACTCAGCCTTCTAGATCGAGGTGGCGTGGCAAAATTCGGCTGGCAGTACACCGTGACACCGTACACATTGTTCCTGATCGCAAGCGGCATCGTGGTGGCAGCCCTGCCAGTCGAACGTTGGCAGCTGCGTCAACGCCTGCAGACTGACTGGAACGGACGTGGTGCGATGCTCGGTTTGATGTTCATGTTGCTGGCAATTGCCGCGCTGGCTGCCAATGGCTTCAACCCTTTCATCTACTTTCAGTTCTAGGAGGCGGGGTGCCAGGTTTTCGCTTTCTGCCCACCGGCCTTTTTGTGCTCTTGCTGCTGACACCAGCGCTGAGTGCCATTACCGGTACGACATTCAGCCCGCCGCTGCAGGAGAACCGTACGCTGGTTGCCCAGCCAGCGGTGAACGACTACTTCAATCCCGGGAAGGTTGACTGGCTGGGATTCTCCAATCATTTAAGTGCCTGGTTTTCCGATCAATTTCCGACGCGGAATTTCTGGGTACGCTTGCATGGTCAACTGCTGTACTCGCTCTTCGGCGAATCCTCGCAAGTGCATATCGGCAAGCAAGGTTGGCTCTACTACCGCAGCGTGCTCGATGTCGAAAACATGACCGTTGCCCGAGTCACCCCCGAAGAGCGGCGGGCCATGGTGCAACGGGTAGCGCGCCTCTCTCAGCAGCTGCAGGAGCGGGGAATCCAGTTGTATGTCATGCCTCTGGGATTGAAAGACTATTACTACCCCGAAAATTTGCCCTCCAGTGGCAAACATGCCTTGAAGTTCCGTTTCTATGACGAGTTTATGGATGAACTGCAGGCCAATGGCAGCATCAAGGTCATCGATTCGCGGCCCATCTTGCGCCAGGCCAAGGATGCCGGGCTCAAGATCTTTCACCAGACGGATTTCCACTGGACCGATCCTGCCGGGGTGAAGGTGTTCCAGGCCTTGCTCACTGCCATCGCAGCCGCTGAGCAAAAACCGGCTTTGGCCACGCAGTGGCAAGTTGAGCCAGTGGAAGCGACCCACTGGTCCGGTGGCGAATCCCACGCGTTGCCCTTGCTGTGGCCACTCACCGAAACCACCTTGCAGGCGCGCTTCACCGGTACGGCGACCGCGTTTACCCGGCAAGCGTCCTTGCCAGCCGGTGTGGAGGCGGCGGCATTCGCTTCGACCTCGCCTGAGGACCTGTTGGCGCCAGTGCTGGTCTTTGGCGATAGCTTCTTTGACAGTGCAGAACGCGCAGGTTTCTTCAATTTCTTCCAGGGCTACACGCAATCGCGGGTGTGGACCTTTGATCTGGTGGATGCTTATCGCAACCGGCAACCCGGTACTCGCTATGTCGTGCTGGAAAACATTACCAGCGCTGTCTTTGGCATGGATGCAGCGGTGACGAAATTGAGTGAGCGGCTGGCAGCCGATCCTGAATTTTGAGCTTCGCCCGAGGACTGCTGCTCGACTCGCCAGCAATCACCACGCTCACACGCTCTTCGGGCGTCCTCCAGGTCTCCCCATCGACTGCGGCTCAGACTAAGGCCGCGACTGAGGTCTTGTGCCCAGCCTATGCACTCGCAGGGAAGCCAAGATGTTACGCGCAGCTTATAGCTTTAATGGATCGGTAGCGGTTCTCTTGGCAGCGGTAAATCCGGTGGTTGGCGCATTGTGCGACTGATTACGCCGGCGCTTTCCAGACGCACACGACCACAGCCGCGAATTCGAGTCTTTTCCTGTTGTGACTCCCGCTTCTGCGAGTGTGCTTTCGCTTGGCAATGACCCGACTGCCGTGCTGCAGTGAAGTCTCTGAAGAATGAGAGTGAGGAAATCACCCCGTCGATCCTGGCTGGCGTTTGCTGGTCCCTATCAAGTGCTGCTCCACATGGGGCTGCTGCTCCTCGGTTTTCTGACTGTCAGTCGCAGCGTCCTGATGGCCTGGCTGTGGCCGCGGGTAGAGCCGGCTGGCTCGTTGCCGTGGCTGCTGCTGCAGGGGCTGCGTGCCGATCTGATTCTCGTGGGTTTGCTGGTGGCAGTTCCGGTCCTGCTGGCACCCGTGCTGGCCATGCCGCGTTTCGCGCCTGTCTGGCGAACTTTCACCCTCGTGTGGGCGGCAATGGCGTTGGCCTTGATCGTTTTGCTCGAACTCTCGACGCCAACCTTCATCCTCCAGTACGACATCCGCCCCAACCGGCTCTATTTCGAGTACCTGAAGTACCCGAAGGAATTGTTCGCGACCTTGTGGAACGGGTTTCGCGTGCCGCTCCTGCTGGGCTGCGGGCTGACGGTTGCGCTGGTGTGGCTCGGAGTGCGCTTGCTCAGGCAAGCAGCGGCAGTCGGGCAGACGTGGCCGCTTCGGACGCTCTGGTTCAGTTGGCCGCTGGTGCTGCTGCTGGTATTTGCCTGTGTGCGCTCCACTGTCTCGCACCGACCGGCCAACCCGGCCTTGTTTGCCATCACCCCGGACGCTCTGGTCAATTCATTGATCATCAGTTCGGGCTATTCAGTCTTGTACGCCGCCTACAGCCTGAAGAATGAGGCGCACTCGACCGAGATCTACGGGGAGATGCCTACCGACCACATGCTGCAACTGGCACTGGACTGGCCCTGGTTGCATTCCTACGAATTTTCCTCGGTGGAGATGCCGACCTTGCATCAGCAGACGGCTTCGGTGCGCCGTGACAGGCCCCTGAACATCGTCATCGTGCTGCAGGAAAGCCTCGGCGCCACCTTTGTGCAATCTCTCGGCGGCTTGCCGGTGACGCCCGAGTTGGAAAAGCTCAAGGCGCAGGGTATCTGGTTCGACCAGTTGTATGCCACGGGCACGCGGTCAGTGCGCGGCATCGAGGCGGTGACGGCGAGTTTTGCCCCGACGCCGGCGCAAAGCGTGGTGAAGCTGTCCAATGCCCAGCGCAATTTCACGACCATTGCCAGCGTGCTGCAGGAGGCCGGGTACCACACCCAATTCATCTACGGGGGTGAAGCGCATTTCGACAATATGCGGGCGTTCTTCACTGGCAATGGATTCAGTCAAATCATCGACATCGATGATATGGATAATCCTGGTTTCGTCGGTAGTTGGGGTGTGAGTGACGAGGATCTGTTCAATACGGCCCATGCACAACTGACAGCGCTGCATTCCAGCCGACAGCCTTTTTTCAGTCTGATCTTTACCTCCAGCAATCACTCGCCTTTCGAGTTTCCGGACGGTCGAATCGAGTTGTACGAGCAACCGAAACAGACGGTCAATAATGCAGTGAAATACGCGGATTGGGCGATGGGTCAGTTCTTTGCGAAGGCCAAACTCAGTCCATACTGGCGCGACACTCTCTTCCTGGTGGTCGCGGATCATGACAGCCGGGTCTACGGTGCCAATCTGATTCCAGTGGAGAAATTCCGAATCCCGGGGCTGATTCTGGGTGCAGACGTCAAGGCCGAACATTGGGATGTCCTGGCCAGTCAGATCGATCTGGCGCCTACGCTCTTGTCACTGGCTGGAGTCGATAGTTGCCATCCCATGGTAGGTCGTGATTTGAGTATGGATCATGCCGCGCCGGGCCGCGCCTTGTTGCAATTCGACGATTACTTCGCCTTGATGCAACCCGACATTGACGCCCCAGAACGCAAACAACTCACCATCCTCAAGCCGGATGGCAGCAGCGTGCGCGGTAGCTACGACCAATCCAGTGAAACACTGACGCTTGCTGGAGCGGAAGTGTCGGCGCCGGAGCATGAACGCGCGCTGGCGCAGAGTGCTCTTCCCAGTTTCCTGTATCGAGAGGGCAGGTACCGGGCTGATGCCAAGTGCGCCTACTGACCTGAAACGTTGCGGGCGGCCCTTTCCATCAATCAACGCAGGAAGAAGAAGTAGAGGGCCGCCAGGCGCCCGCTCAGTCCTTCTGTGCGCCCAAGCAACGATCCGTTCCCGCTGCGGACATCATTGCCGTCGACACGACCCATCAGTTGGCCAGTTCCGCTTCGAACGTCCCTGCCATCAAAGCGTCCGATGAGGTTACCGCTAGCGCCTCTGATATCGGTCCCGTCGATCTGCAAGTAGAGACTGCCGTTGCTGGCTCGAACATCATTTCCATCGAACCGGTAGAGGAGAGAGCCGCTTGAGCTCCGAATCTCATTGCCAGAAATCCGCACGAGGAGGTTCCCGCTGCTGTCCCTCGCTTCTTGCGTGAAGGCTAGGGACGGCGCGAGACAAAGCGCCAGCAGCACGTGGCTGACCTTTCTCATCATTCGTACTCCCGTAAGTCTGGGGCGGTTGGCGGGCTCAGGCATCGTGACAGAAAGTAATCGAACTGGACGCTCTGGTAGCGGGTTGTTTACATGCTTTAAAAAATAAAGTACTTTAAATAGGAGCCTTCCCCCTCACTCACAAAAGGAGATCAGCATGTCCAGCTTGACCCCATCAAACGATGACTTGTCTTACCTGCGCAACCTTGCCGAAAGCGGACGCGATGCGCCGCTCATCGCGGGTCCCTATCTCATAGCCGCCGGGAGTTGGTTCGCTGCGGCCAGTCTGGCGCAGTGGCCCGTGGTGCTGGAATTGCTGCAGCTGGGAGCCGTTCAGGCCATGGTGGCATGGCTGCTTGCCGCGGTCGGCTTCGCAGTACACCTCGCCATTCTCCGCCGGCGGGACAGGCACCGGAGTCAGTCTTTCGGAAACCGCGCAGTCAATGCCGTCTGGCAGGGTGTAGGCTTTGGCATTTTCGCCTTCTGGCTAGGCGTCACCATAATGGCCTATCAGCAGGGTAATGATTGGGTAATGAACACCATCGGCTTGCAGGTGCTCAGCGTGTACGGTATCGGCTGGATGGTGGCAGCGGCCATGGCCCGGCGAGGCTGGATGCAGGTCGTCGCCGCGCTGGCCTTCCTGACGGTGCCCGTGCTCGGCTCGGTCATGGGTTCCGGCCACGAATATCTGGTGTATGCGGCTGCGCTGCTCGCCACTGCCGTGCTGCCCGGATACCGCCTCGCCCGGCAGTCCGCGCAGTCGGCAGGGTGATCTTCGTGAGTACCTTAGACATCAAGGCGATCGACGAGGTCATTCATGGCCGCCTGCGTCTCGGCATCATGGCGTATCTGGCGGGTGCCGGTAGCGCAGACTTTCTGACCTTGAAGCAGCAGCTAGGGTCCAGCGACGGCAATTTGTCCGTGCATTTGCGCAAGCTCGAGGAAGCGGGCTACGTGACCGTGGAAAAGAGTTTCCGAGACAAGAAACCCCGCACCGAGGTACAGCTCTCGGAAAGGGGCCGGGAGGCCTTCCTCCGTTACCTTGACTCGCTGCGTGGTCTGCTCGGGGGGACTGCAGCGCCTGGTTGAGCCCGGTGCGGGCGGGGTACGGCGCCGTGGCGCGGGCCAGCGGGGTGGCGTCGGCGGCTGCGGAGGGTAGCGGGTACTTGCATCCCCCGCAGCCCCGAGGCGGCCACGCAGCCATGCTTGCTGCGGAGCCGCCGATCAGGGAAAAGCCTGGCTGCTTGCGGCAAATAGTCAGCCGGCGCGCTGTGCTCTCAGGCAATCGCCCATGGCCTTCGCAGCGGCCTGCCGCTGCTGGATCACTGCCGTGCGTTCAGTCTCGGAAATCGAGCCGTCGCCATTGCTGTCGAGACGGTCGAACTGCTCGGTGGCTTTTGAGGAGAGGGCCGTCGTGACTTCGGCGAGGCTCAGCTTGCCGTCCTTGTTGCTGTCGGTGTCCGTGAATCTTTCGCGCAGGTCCTCTGCGTCGGGACGTTCGGGTGGTGTGTAGGAGGGCAGGGCCGTTTGCACGCAGGCCAGTACTGCCTCCCGTCCCTGACCACCGCGACCGGCGCCTGGGCCCGGACCCGCGCGTCGCCCACCGCGGCCCTGACGTGCTTCCCGCGCGCCGCGGCCCTCCCCCTCTGCCAACAGACCGTCGCCATTGGCGTCCAGCCTTTCCAGCAGTTCGTCAACGCGGTCCAGTCGACCAGCAAGGAACTCCTCGCGGCTGATCTTGCCGTCGCTGTTGCCGTCGAGGTTTGCGAGCGAGAACTCAGGGGCACCCGGCTGCCGACCGCGCCCCGGGCGACCCGGGAGATCAGCACGAGCTCCCTCGGCTCGTTGTTGCACGACAGGGCCGGGTTTGCTGCTGTCAGCCGCAAAGGCCGGTGTGGTGGCTACCGCAGAAATCAGGACAGAGAGTACGGCGGCTCCGAGAACAGTTGTCTTCATAGCAGACTCCTCATGAATGGGGTGAAGTAGAGGCGCTGCCTGGCCGGGGCGGCACCTGTTGCCATTAACGCTGCGGCTGCCAGCTTGGTTGACGAGGCGCTGGAAAAAAATCACAGTGACACCATGACAATGCCTGCCCAAGACTCGCTCGCCGAACAGCTGCGCCGCTACTACCTTCAGCAATTGGGCATCATGCTTTATCTGCCGCGAGAGATGGCAAGCCACGGAAGTACCGACGTTGGATCGCCTCAGTTGCCGCCAGCGGTACCGGCATCGGACGAGGAGGCCCTCGGTATCCCTGCCGCTGAGCAGCCGTCATCCGCTGCCGTACTCGTTGCATCGCCTCCGCGTGCTTCGCTAGTGTCAACTCGCGTTGCAGCACCCGACGAGTCAACGCTTCCTGCTGGTAGCGGTGCCGCAGCGGAGCAGTCCCCCCCGATAGCATTCCAGTGTCTGTTTGCCCACGTGGCTCCCGGTCTGGCTCTGCTGCTGCAGTTGCCCAGTGCCGGTAACGGGCTGCTCTCGGCTGGCGAGCAACGGTTGTTGGCCAACATCCTGCACTGGCTTGGCTGGGGCGTGAGCGAAGCGCAGGACTGGCGCCCCTACCGCTGGCCGCTGCCTGGCCTGCCCATGACGACTGCCGAGGCGGGCAGGCGCGGTCTGTCGGCCTTTCTCGATCAGGCCATACGTGAACAGCCTCTGCAGCACCTGCTGGTTTTCGGTAGCTTGCCATTGCAGCAAGAGCACTGTGGCTGGCAGTTGTGGACGCTGCCCGGACTCGGGGAAATGCTGAAGGTGGCGGGACTGAAGCGCGAGACCTGGCAACGCCTGCTGCCCCTGCGCGCCGGCTCGCCCTCCGCCGCACGATGACGGTCATCGACTCCTCGCTGGAAGGGCTGGGCTATCGGCCACTGGCTGCGGCTGATCCCGCTGTTCTGTGCGCCAAGCTGCCGCACCTATTGGGTGGCAACTGGTCACCAGAGTCCCTGCAGGCCGCCCTGCAGTCCGGCCATCAGCTGCGTGTCTGGGGAGGCGCGACCGGAGCGCCGGTCGCCTTCGCCGAATTCCAGTGCGTGCTGGATGAGTGTCAGTTGCACAGCATCGCGGTATTGCCCGGCTTTCAGCGCCAGGGTGTTGGCCGCCGCCTTCTCGGCGCGGTGCTGCAAGAAGCCAGCACCCTCGGGCTGCGCCGCTGCAGTCTCGATGTGCGGGAGGGCAATTACCCGGCGCGACGGCTTTACGAGGCACGGGGCTTTATCGAGGTCGGTCGCCGACGCGACTACTACCCACCGCTCAGCGGGCAGGGGCCGCGCGAAGCGGCCCTGCTCTACTCGTTGGACTTGTGCTGATCGGCACCGTCGCCAGTCCTGCCGCGGCTCCGTTCCAACCAGCGCTCCCATAACCAGGCAACCGACTTCAGCACGCCCAGCAGCGCGCCCGCGCAGAGCAGAATGGTCAGCAGCAGGTAGCCGAGCGTGAGGAGATAGCGGCCCTGTGCCCCCCAGTCCAGACCGAGGAAGGCCACACCTCCGTAGAGGCAGGCCAGAAACAGGGCGATGCTGACGATGAATACCCGCAGCGAGCGGAAGTTATTGCCCATGGCGCGCCTCAGTGCAGCAGCGCATCGAGGCTGCGCAGCAAACGCTGGTTCTCCTCGGGCGTGCCGACAGAGATCCGCAGTTTGTCTTGCAGGCCGGGCTTCTTGAAGTAACGCACCAGCACGCCGGCGGCCTTCAGTCCCTCGTAGAGCGCCTCGGCTGACCAGCGGGCCGGCACGCTGGCCAGCAGGAAGTTGCTCTGGCTGGGGGGAGACAGCAGTCCGCGTGCCGACAGGGCCGCGCGCAGCTCCGCGCGCGACTGCCGGACGCGCTGCCAGGTGCTGCGGGCATACGGCTGATCACCGACTGCGGCCAGCGCGAGCTGCTGGGCGATGAAGTCGGTGTTGTAGCTGTCCTTGGTCTTGTACTGCATGGGATCGATCAGTCCACGCGGCCCGATGCCATAGGCCATCCGGAGTCCGGCCAGCGAGTAGCCTTTGCTCAAGGTGCGCAGGATGAGGACGTTGTCGCGCTGGCGCACCAGCGGCAGACAGTCGTGCTGCAGCTCCGGATCGACGAAGTCGACGTAGGCCTCATCGATCACCAGCACACCGTGGAAGTCAGCGGCGAGCGCCTGCAGTGATGCGGCCGGTACCAAGGTGCCGGAGGGCGCGTGCGGATTGACGATGAAGCAGAGCTTGACCTTGTCGGCATTGAGACGTGCCGCCAGTTCCCCGGGCAGGCTCCAGTCGGCATTGAGTGGGTAATGCAGCATGCGGCAACCATGCGCCGCTGCCAGCACGTCATACAGCGAATAGCTCGGCGCGGCCGTGGCTACCGCGTCCTCGGGCGCCACGAAGGTGGCGAGCAGCAGCCGCAGCAGTTCGTCTCCGCCGTTGGTGACGATCACATGGTCGGGATCGACCGCGTGCAGCGTGGCCAGGGACCGGCGCAGGGCGAGCGCCGTCGGCGGTGGGTAGCGCCGCAGTGACTCGGCTCGCAGGCCGGCCAGCGCTGCCACAACCGCTGGCCCGGGCGGATAGGGATTTTCGTTGGTGTTCAGCTTGATGACGTCGGTGCTGTCCGGTTGTTCGCCGGAGGTGTAGCCGTGCATCGCCTGGATATTGGGGCGCTCGTAGCTCAAGTTGGCTCCTGTGATGTTCTCAGCGAAGACCGGTAGAGACCGGAGGCAGGTAGGCGGCAACCCGCTTCTGCCAGCCAGCCAGCCAGCGCTGTTCGTTGCGTTCGAAGGGGGCATTGGCCACACGGCGTGCCAGCACCTGGCTCGCCGCGGTCACGAAGTCCTCCAGTGGCTGTTCTCCAGCGGTTGGCATGGCTTCGAGTACCTGCCACAACCCCCAGCCTTCGCCGGCATAACGTTCCGTGGGGTTGGTGCCCTCGCCCTTGAAATGCACGTAGTCGATCAGGGCGTAAAGACCGAAGGGAGGCGCAGCGTTGCCTACCGCCTGCAGTTTTGTCCATTGGGTTGGTGCCGCCAGCCACTGTGGTCCGCTTGCAGACCGGGAAAAACGTGCCACGACGAAGCCGGCCTGCTCGCGCTGGGTGGCCTCCAGCAAGGCTTGCAGCTCGCGGAGACGCGGCTGCTGGCGAGCGGCCAGGAAACTGCTGCGGTCGGGCCACGGCTGCGAGACCGGAGGCTGCAGCCACTCGGGCAAGCGCACACCGGAGGCTTGCAGATGCCGCAACAGGTCCGGAAAAGTTTCGGTGAAGGGACCCTGCTGACCCGATCGGTACCAGATGAAGTGGCCGATGCCCAAGGATGGGAACGCTTCGCCGGCGTTCCAGCTGACCAGGCAGTCGGGCTGGCTGCTGCACTCGCTCGCATAAATGCGCGCACCCAGCCAGTCCAGTTCGGTGGAGGAAAGCGTCGGCAGCTCGCCGCGGCAGGGGCCAGCGAGGCAGAGCAGCATCAGCAGCGGAAAACTCTGGCGGACCCAGGGCATGACAGTGTCGGTACCGGCGTGAGAGGGGCGGGGCAGCCGCATGGCAGCGCGGCATTTTGCCATCACTGGTCAGCGGCAGCCACCCGCAGGGCAGGCAGTCGCCGCTGCTTTCGGCGCGCTTCTGATGAGAAAGCTTGCTAAAAACCGGCAAATTTTCCGACAAACCTGCGGATGCCTGCATGGCTACGCAGTAAATAACGGCACTTCCCGGCTCGATGCTCAAAAGCCACGCTGTTTTCGCGGGCTTCGCTCTCTGCAGCGTGGTTTTGTCCTTGAAAAAAGCCAGTTTTCTTCTGTCTTGTTGCGACTACTGCGGAAATATATGCACAAAAACGCGTGCCTTGAGTGCTAGCCCAGTAATTGCTGAGTAATCCGTAAAGGTCCCAGAGGCAGCTTCATAACACATTGATTTTTTTAGTGAAAAATTTTGTGCAAATTTTGAGCAGCTGGGCTCTGGTGCCGGCGTGACAAGGTTTTTGCCGTAGCAGGGCAGAGTTATCCACAAAGTTATCCAGCCTCGCTGGGGATAAGTGTCGCCAGCGCTCAGTGGTCAAAGGCAAGTGCTGCAACCAGTCCCCGGGGCAAGGCACCGAGCGGCCGCGCTACCGCAGGCCCGCCTTGAAGCCGGGAAGCAGCGAGGTGCTATACTGCCGCCGCCTTGTTTCGCGCGTCCCCACGTCGTTCTTCATGTTGGAAATCAGTGACGAAATTCCCTTTCTCTGGCGTCTGAGTCCTGAAACCCCAGACGGCTTCAGCCATGTATCGATGGTCATCCCGTTCCAGAATGGTTCGGAGAACCTGGAGCACACCATCCCGACTTCCATCATGAGTTTCAGCGGTGACCACGAGAAGAATGCCGCCGAGGAAACGCTCGAGTGGAACGAGGAGGATATCCAGCTCTTTCTGAAACTGCTGGCAGCGCGCCATCCCGGGCAAGTTCAGCAAACGCCGCAGCAGGTGACCCAGACCTTCAAGGTGGATCTCAGTGATCCCACCACCCTCGAGATCGTCAATATCGTAGCGGCAGCAGGCTTCGGGATGACCTTGCAGGTCGACGATCTCCTGGTCAGTGACCCCGGTGACTTGCACTCACAGGAGGTGGAGGTGGAAGTCGGCAACTACATCACCTTGCACACCGTCGATGGCTACAAGCGCGGCATCGTGGTCGGCACGCAGGAGGACGAGGTGGTCTGCGTACTGCTGGAGGGCATCAGCCTCGGGCAACTGCCGCTGCTACCCTCCGAAGACCCGGAAGCCGGCGGCGACGATATCCACCCGCATGACCTCGTGATCGTCAAGCCGCACCAACTGCTGCCGGAGCACTACAGCAGTCTCGTTCCCACCGCCAAAGACATCATTCACTGACCTCGCCGATGACAGACTTCGACAACGAGGTCGCCAAGCGGCGTACCTTCGCCATCATTTCGCACCCGGATGCCGGCAAGACCACCATGACGGAGAAACTGCTGCTGTACGGGCGGGTGATCCAGAAGGCCGGCACGGTCAAGGGCAAGAAATCCGACCGCATGGTCACTTCCGACTGGATGACGATGGAGCAGGAGCGCGGCATCTCCATCACCTCGTCGGTCATGCAGTTCCCCTACCGGGGGCGTACGGTGAACCTGCTCGACACGCCAGGTCACGAGGATTTCTCCGAGGATACCTACCGGGTGTTGACCGCGGTGGATTCCGTGCTGATGGTGATCGACGGTGCCAAGGGCGTGGAAGAGCGCACCATCAAGCTGATGGAAGTCTGCCGCCTGCGCGATACGCCCATCCTGACCTTCATCAACAAGCTGGACCGCGATATCCGTGACGGGATCGACCTGCTGGACGAGATCGAGCGCATCCTCAAGATCCAGTGTGCGCCGATCTACTGGCCGCTGGGCATGGGCAAGGAACTCAAGGGCATCTACAACCTGTACACCGACAGCATCCACGTCTACCAGCATGGACTGTCCGACACCGTCCACGAGGTGAACACCATCGCGGGCCTCGACAGTCCCGAGGCCTCGGCCTGGCTCGGCGCCTACGCCGACGATTTCCGGCTGCAGATCGAACTGGTGCGAGGTGCGTCGCATCGTTTCGACCGCGAGGCCTATCTGCAAGGCCGACAGACCCCGGTCTTCTTCGGGACGGCGCTCGGCAATTTCGGCGTGGAGGAGTTGCTCGACAGCTTCGTGGAGTGGGCTCCCGCGCCACAGCCGCGGGCAACGCGCACGCGCACCGTGCAGCCCGACGAAACAGCCTTCTCCGGTTTTGTTTTCAAGATCCAGGCCAACATGGATCCCAAGCACCGGGACCGTGTGGCATTCATGCGTATCTGTGCCGGTGCCTACGAAAAGGGCATGCGCATGCTGCACGTACGCCTCGGCAAGGAGGTGCGGGTGAGTGACGCGGTGACCTTCCTCGCCGGCGACCGCGAGCAGGCGGAGTATGCGGTATCCGGCGACATCGTCGGTTTGCACAATCATGGCACCATCCAGATCGGTGATACCTTCACGTCGGGAGAGCTGCTGCATTTCACGGGCATTCCGCATTTCGCGCCAGAACTGTTCAAGCGCATCCGGCTGAAGGATCCGCTCAAACTCAAGCAACTGCAGAAGGGGCTGACGCAGTTGTCGGAGGAGGGTTCGACCCAGGTCTTCATGCCCGAACGCAACAACGACCTCATCGTGGGCGCCGTGGGGGTGCTGCAGTTCGAGGTGGTGGCATTCCGCCTGCGTGACGAGTATGGCGTGGACTGCGTGTACGAACCGGTCAACATCTACACGGCACGCTGGGTGGAGGGTGACGCCGCCAAGCTGGAAGAATTTCGCAGGAAAGCACACGAAAACATCGCCATCGATGGTGGCGGCCACCTCACCTACCTGGCACCAACCCGCGTGAATCTCGGTCTCACCGAGGAGCGCTGGCCGGAACTGCGATTCTTCTCGACGCGCGAGCACTAACGTCTGGCGCGCCAGGCCTCCACCAGCACGGGCAGGAAAGACACGGCGATGATGCCGAAGATCAGCAGCGTGAAGTTCTCGCGCACGGCCGGGAAATTGCCGAAGTAGAAACCGCTGTAGAGGAACAGGCAGATCCAGGACACGCCGCCCAGCAGGTTGTAGGCCACAAAGGTGGCGTAAGGCATGTTGCCCATGCCGGCGGTGAAGGGGACGAAAGTACGGACGATGGGAAGGAAACGCGTCAGCACGATTGCCTTGGCGCCATGCTCGGAAAAGAAGCGCTCGGCGCGGTGGAGATAGTCTCGCCGGAACCAGCGTGACTGCGGGTTGTTGAACAGTGCTGCCCCGAAGCGACGCCCTACTGCATAGTTGACGAGGTTGCCGAGCACCGCCGCCAGCACCAGCAGTGCCGCCATCAGATGGATGTTGAGAGAACTGCCCACCACCAGGGCCCCAGCCGCAAATAGCAGGGAATCCCCGGGAAGCAACGGCGTCACCACCAACCCGGTTTCACAGAAGATGATCAGGAACAGGATGCCGTAGATCCAGGCGCCATGCTGCTCGAACAGGCTTGCCAGGTGCTGATCCACATGCAGGACGAAATCGAGGAGCAGTTGCAGGAATTCCACGGGTTCGTCGCTCAGAGAGGCGGCGGGTTCCGAAACCGCTTGGCTGTGTACCAGGGCACCTCTTCCACGTGGCGGGCAACCTGATCGGCCACACCCAGTGTGAGGGCGAACAGGGCCATGCGCACCAGCACACCGTTGTCGGTCTGGCGGAAGATGGCGAGGCTGGGATGCTGGTTGAGGTCGTTGTCGAGTTCATTGGCCTCGGCGCGTGAGTCACGCGGCAGCGGGTGCATGATCACGGTGTTCGGTTTGCAGTGCTGGGTGTAGATGGCCTGGTTCAGTCTGAAGCGCCCCCGATACAGGTCAGCCTCCGCTTGATTGGCAAAGCGCTCTTCCTGGATGCGCGTGAGATAGACCGTGTCGCAGTTGTGCAATCCAGCTTCCATGCTGTCGGTTTCGCTGACCGTGTGGCCCTTGCTGCGCAGCAGGTCCACGATATAGGCGGGCATGGCGAGTTCCTTCGGTGAGACCAGCGTGAAGTGGATGTTGCGGTACAGGCACAGCAGTTTGCCGAGCGAATGCACGGTACGCCCATGCTTGAGGTCGCCGACCATGGCGATGCGTAGCTTTTCCAGCGGGCCGTCGATGCCAAGCTCCTTGCGGATGGTGTAGAGATCGAGCAGCGCCTGTGAGGGATGTTCGGCGGGACCGTCACCGGCATTGATGACGGGAACGCGACTGGCGCGGGCAAATTCCTCGACCGATCCGGCCACCGGGTGGCGCATGGCGATGATGTCGCTGTAGCCACTGATCACCCGCGCCGTGTCGTACAGCGACTCACCCTTGCTGATCGAAGAGGCCTTGATCTCGGTGGTTTCCCTCACATGGCCGCCGAGCAGGTTGAAGGCGCAACCGAAACTCACCCGGGTGCGCGTGGAAGGCTCGAAGAACAGGTTACTGAGGATGGCGCCGTCCAGCACGCGGGTGCGCAGTGCGCGCCGCGCGAAGGGCTCCATGGCGTCAGCGACGCGGAACAGGTATTCCACGTCCTCCTGCGAGAACTGGTCTATGCTGAGAATGTGCGCGCCGGTGAACTGCATGGGCCACCCGTAGGCCGGTGATTTTCCGCGCCGGATGGTACACGCTTTGCCATGCATGGGCGAACGCGCCCATCGCTGTTCTGGCCGCCAGGGCGTTCGTCCTGTCGCCTGCCCCCGAGACAGCGTACGCAAGAGAGAAAGCATTCATGGCAACCATGTTCTGGCATGACTACGAAACCTTCGGCAGTGACGCCAGGCGTGACCGGCCCTGTCAGTTCGCCGGCATCCGCACCGATATGGAACTGAATGTGATCGATGATCCGGTCGAGATTTTCTGCCGCCCTGCGCCGGACTTCCTGCCCGATCCGCGCGCCTGCCTGATCACGGGCATCACGCCGCAGGTGGCACTGGCCCGTGGTCTGCCCGAGGTGGAGTTCTGCCGGCGCATCGCAGAGGAGCTGGCAACGCCAGACACCTGTGGCGTGGGCTACAACAGCGTGCGTTTCGACGACGAGATCACGCGTCGCCTGCTTTATCGCAACTTCTACGACCCGTACGAGCGCGAATGGCAGAAGGGCAACTCGCGCTGGGATCTGATCGATGTGCTGCGCATGACGTATGCGCTGAGGCCAGAGGGCATCGAGTGGCCCAGCCACGAAGATGGCACCCCCAGCTTCCGACTCGAGCAACTGACCGCTGCCAACGGGATTGCCCACGCCGATGCACACGATGCCGTGGCGGATGTACGCGCCACCATCGCCCTGGCACGGTTGCTCAGGCAGCGCCAGCCGCGCCTCTATGACTTCCTGTTCCAGCTGCGCAGCAAGCAGCGGGTTCTGCAGCTGCTCGACCTGAGCAGGCAGCCCGCGCTCGTGCACGTATCCCGCATGTTTGCGGCGCGTCGGGCCTGCCTGTCGCTGGTGGTCCCCGTGTGCCTGCATCCCTCGGAAAACAATGGGGTCGTGGTCGTCGACCTGCTGCAGGACCCTGCCGATCTGCTGGCCTGTAGCGCGGAGGAACTGCGCAGCCGGCTCTACAAACCCAGTGCGGCCCTTGCGCCCGGCGAACAGCGCTTGCCGCTGAAAACCGTGCACATCAATCGCTGCCCGGCCCTGGCACCACTGTCGGTCGTCACTGCGGAGGTCAGCGACCGGCTCGGTCTCGATCTCGAACTGGTCGAGCGCCGCCGGCAGCAGATCCTCGGTGCCCGGACGTTTACCGCCACACTCGGCGAGGCGCTCAAGGGCGCTGAGCGCAGTCCTGCCGAGGATGTGGATCTGGCGCTGTACGAGGGTTTCCTCGGCGATCACGACAAGCGACTCTGCCAGCAACTGCGCAGCAGCCGCTCAGCCGACTTGGCCGCGTTTGCCCAGCGCTTCAAGGATGCACGTCTGCCTGAACTGCTGTTCCGCTTGCGTGCCCGCAACTACCCGGAATCGCTGGATGCTGCCGAGCGAGAACGCTGGGCCGCGCTATGCCGCGACCGCCTGCTGGGCCTTGTGCCGGGTGCCGGGCTTTCCGGTGCGGAATTCGCCAAGCAGGTGGCTGTCCTGCGAGAGGAGGGTGCGGATGCCCGCTTGCTGGAGCAGTTGCTGCAGTACGCGCAAGAGGTGGCTGGGGCCTGTGGTCTGGTTGGCCCGCTCCCTTGGCAGGCGTTTATTGCATAGAATCCTCCGCCACCACGTTTGCCGGTTTGCCGCATGCACGACTTCGACGATATCCGTCCCTATCACGACAGCGAGGTGCGTTGGGTCGTGCAGGCGCTGCTCGAGGACCTCGATCTTTCGCGGGCCATGGGCAAGTTCCGCTTTCCGCGGGCCTACCGCTGGCTGCCCGGCCCTGTCACGCGGCTCGTGCAGTCGGCGTTGAAGCAGGAGTTGCGCAATGCCTGCTGCATCCACGATGTGCAGATACTCATCGAGAAGTACCTCGACCAGCTGATCGAAACCACCAGCAGTGGCTTGACGCACACCGGACTCGAGGCGCTGGCGAAGGGGCGTCCTTATCTTTTCATCAGCAACCACCGCGACATCACCATGGATCCGGCGTTGGTGAACTACATGCTCTACCACCACGGGTTCGACACGCTGCAGATCGCCATCGGCGACAACCTGCTCAAGCGGCCGTTTCTGTCCAAGCTGATGCGGCTCAACAAGAGCTTCATCGTCAAGCGTTCCGTGCAGGGCAAGGACAAACTGGTGGCGAGCAAACAGCTGTCTGCCTACATCACGCACTGCATCACGACCGGCCAAAACGTGTGGATTGCCCAGCGCGAGGGGCGTGCCAAGGATGGTTATGATCGCACCGAGCCAGCGCTGCTGAAGATGCTGCACATGGCGGCTCGGGAAAACGCCGGCAAGGCCGCACTCGGCGCAGCGCTCTCGGCCCTCAACATCGTGCCGGTGGCGATCTCGTACGAGTACGACCCCTGCGACGTGGCCAAGGCGCGAGAGCTGCATGCTGTTGCCACGCAGGGGCGCTTCGTGAAAGACGAAAACAGCGATGTGCAGAGCATTCTGAGCGGCATGATCGGCCGCAAGGGCGCCATCCACGTCAGTTTCGGCCAAACGGTGGCGGCCCCGGCGCAGGCGTCAGCCGAGCAGTTTGCCGAGCTGATCGACCAGCAAATCGTCGGCAATTACCGGCTGCACCCGTCGAATTGCCTGGCAGCCCAGCAGCTCGAGCCGGCCTCGCTCAGCGATGATCTGCTTTGCCAGGTGCTCGGTGTGAACCTTGAGCAACTCTGCGCCAAGCGTGCCGAGCTGGAGGCCAGGCTCTCCACGGCACCCACCGAGCTCAGGCCTTACCTGCTGCGCATGTACGCCAATCCAGCCCTGCGTCGACTCCTGCCGACCGGCAGCCTTGGTTGAGCCGCCAGCGCCTGCGCTGCGGCCCCCCTGCATGCTGCCGGACTCTCTCAAGCAGATCATCCAGTCGAATTACTCGCTGCTGGTCAAGCGCAAGCAGTTGCAGATGCGGGCGGGTCAGAAACAGATGATCGCCGGGATCGCCAACACCCTCGCCAGCCTGCAGCTCGATGCCGAAGGTCATCGTGTGGACGACGCGCCGGCCGTATGCGTGGTGGAAGCCGGCACGGGCACTGGCAAGACGCTGGCGTACCTGGTGTCGGCCATTCCGGTGGCCCAGGCTCTCGACAAGAAACTCATCATTGCGACGGCCACCGTCGCCTTGCAGGAGCAGGTACTGCACAAGGACATTCCCGACCTGCTCAGCCACAGCGAGCTGCAGTTCAGTTACCTGCTGGCCAAGGGACGCTCGCGTTATCTCTGCCTCGCCAAGCTGGACAATGCGCTGCGCGCCTCGGGCAGTAGCGATGCCCTGCGCGATCTGTTCCGGGTGGAGCTGGAGGATCCATCAACACTGGACCGTGCTCTCTACGAACGGTTCCTTGCGCGGCTCGGCGCCGGAGACTGGGCGGGCGATCGGGATGACTGGGCGGAAGCCATCACCGATGAGCAATGGCGTCCGGTGGCCGTGGAGGCGGGCCAATGCAGCGGTACTCGCTGCGCCTACTACAGCTCCTGCTGCTTTTTCCGGGCGCGCGAAGGACTTGCCAAGGCCGACTGCATCGTGGCCAACCACGATCTCGTGCTGAGTGACCTGTCGCTCGGCGGTGGCGTGATCCTGCCGGCCCCCGAGGACAGCATCTATATCTTCGACGAGGCCCATCAATTACCCGACAAGAGCCTGTCGCACTTTTCACACCAGTTGCGGCTGGCGGCCACCGGCAAGTGGCTGGAGCAGTTCGCCGGGGTACTGGGTCGGCTGCGCCTGGAACTGGAAGCCACCAGCCGAGCCGCTGCGTTGCTCGAACAGTCGGCCGCCAAGGCGCTGGAGGTCCGGCTGCAACTCAGCGAGGCGGCCATCAGCGGCCGTCAGTTCGCCGAGCGGGCCGAGGCCGCCTCCGCCGATGGCAGTACCCGGCAGTTCCTGTTTGCGGGCGGTGTGGTACCACTGCCGGTGCGAGAGATCTTCGACACGCTGGCAAGAGAGTTCGTCGAGCTCGCTGGCAAGCTGTCTAAGTTGACCGAGCTCGCCAAGGACGCGCTCGACAGCGAGGGCGCCGAGATCGAACGCACATTGGCCGAGCAGTGGTTTCCGCTGTTTGGCAGTGCAGAACTGCGTGTGGAAGCGGCGGCGCAGTGCTGTTTGCATTTTTCTCGGGCAGATGAAGCCGAGACGGTACCCGAGGCACGCTGGCTGACCTTTCGCGAGCTCGGAAGCGAGACCGAAATCAGCGTGGCTGCCAGCCCGGTTCTGGCGGCCGGGTCGCTGCAGGAGTCACTCTGGGAGCATTGCTTTGCGGCGGTGCTGACCTCTGCCACGCTGACCTCGCTCGGCAATTTCGACTTCCTGCGCAAGCGCTGCGGGCTGCCCGACGGTACGCAGTACCTGCGTATCGCCAGTCCTTTCAGTCACGGACAAGCTGCCGTGTTGCAGGTTCCCCGCCACGGGTTCGATCCCACCAGGAGTGAGGCGCACACGGCGGCGATCGTCGCCGCCCTGCCTGGGCTGGTGCAGCACGACCGCGGTGTGCTGGTGCTGTTCAGCTCCAGGCGGCAGCTGCTGGAGGTGCAGGCCGGCTTGCCGGCCGTTTTCCGCCAGCACGTGCTGGCGCAGGACGACCACTCCAAGCAGGAGCTGCTGCGCTTGCATCGGGCTGCCATCGACGCGGGCAAGCGCAGCGTGGTCTTCGGGCTCGCCAGCCTGGCGGAGGGCATCGACCTGCCGGGCGACTATTGCACCCATGTCGTGATCGCCAAGATTCCATTTCCCGTCCCGAACGATCCCATCGATGCCACCTTGGGTGACTGGGTCCGGCAGCAGGGCGGCAACCCCTTCAACGAGATCAGCGTACCGCAGGCATGCCTGCGCCTGATCCAGGCCAGTGGGCGTCTGCTGCGCCAGGAGACCGACTCGGGCACGATCAGTATCCTCGACGAGCGACTGCACACACGCAGCTACGGTCGTGCCATCCTCGACTCCCTGCCACCTTATGAACGTCGCTTCATTTGATGTGACGCAGGATGCCCCGCTGCTGCAGATAATCCACCACAGCCCGGGCGGCGGTCATCGGAGCCCGTGTGGCGAATAGGTTGCAGCCAGACACTTACAGCGGTTGTACAGCCAGAATACCAACGGGCTGGTAGGGGTGCTGCTCGGCGTCGGTTGGCCCCCGGCCGATCTGCTCCGCCACGTCGAGGCCGGACCGGACCTTGCCGAACACCGTGTAGCGGCCAATCAATGTGGGCAGGTCGGTCAGCGTGATGAAGAACTGCGAGCCATTGGTGTTCGGCCCGGCATTGGCCATGGCCAGCATGCCCCGCAGTGGCGCGCGTGACTGCAGGTCGTTCCGGTAGCGGTAGCCCAGCATCTCGTAGTGCTCCTGCAGGGTCATCGCCCGCACGCGACGGTCTACCTCGGGCAGGCGCAGTTCCAATTGATCGGCGTCGGTGATGCCCATGGCGCGATAGAGCGGCGACAACACGCGCTGTTGAAAATCACTCTCGCTGGCGATGGCCAGCAGGGGATTCGGTGTGCCGGTGCCGTCGACGACGAACATGCGGTCTAGACCAAGGCTACTGGCACTGATTTCGTCATCGAAACGATAGCCCGGAGAGCCGTCTTCCCTTCCGCTTCGACTGCCGGCCTGGACGAGCACGCCGGGCAGCACGCGGTGGAAAGTCGTGCCGTCGTAGTAAGGCAGCAGGACTTCCACTTGCGTGAGCGGGTCCAGAAAAGGTTTGCTGGCTGTGGCCAGACCAATGAAATTGGCGACTGTCGTGGGAGCTTCCCGCGGAAAAAGCTCAACGATGATGTCGCCCGCCGTGGTTTGTATCACCACCAGCGGATTGGTAGCGTCTTCGACCGGTACCTGCAGCGTAGACGCTCCGAGAGCGATGGTCTGCAGTGATTCCCCGACGGGTGCAGCGGCGCCTGATGGCAACGGCGCTGCGTTCGCCGGCACTGGATCAGTGCCGGGCAGCTCCTGAGCCGCCAGGAACGCCGGCAGCAGGCAGGCTGTCAGCCAGAGAGCTGGGATGCCACGAGTCCAATCCAGTTTGTTCATTCTGTTGTCCGAGGGCGACCGGGTTTCCGGGTACTTGAGCCCGGATTATAGGGGACGACTCGCTCACGGCGTGGCGATTACCAGCGCCAGCACTCCGGCTTGGTGGCTGCGGGAGGACCCTTGCTACAATCGCGGCGCGTCATTGGCGTTTGCCGTTACACACAGAGGGACCCCCGCTATGCCCATCTACGAATATCGCTGCAGCGACTGTGCCCACCAGTTCGAGAAATTGGTCAGGCTTAATGCCGAGCCCAGCCAGTGCCCGCAGTGTGGCAAGGCCACGCTCGAGCGCTTGTTTCACGCCCCGGCCATCAGCACGCAAAAATCGCGCAGTTACACCCACGGCATCGCGCGGCGCAAGGCATCGGCCACCAAGAAGGAGCAGGATCACGCGCAGCGCGAGTATGAGCGGAACTACATCAAGGATCATTCCTGAATGGCGCCCGGTTGGTGCGGGCGCCGTTCAGCGAATGCGCAGTACCTGGCCGGGCTGCAAGAGCGCGTCGCTCAAGCCGTTGTCGCGCATGAGCCGATTGGTGGTGACACCGTAGCGGTTGGCAATCTCCCACAGCGTATCGCCACGTCGCACCTTGTGCGTCACGCTTTCACTGGCGGCCACTTGGATGTTGGAGGTGGCGGGGATCACGAGTGTCTGGCCGGCATGAATGAGGTTGCCGCGAATGCCGTTGGCGCTACGCAGCCTCGCCACGCGCACTCCGAAGCGATCGGCGATCACCGACAGTGTGTCACCTTTGCGGACGACATATTCGACCTCGGTGGCCACTGGTTGAGTGGGGCTACTGTCGGTGGTGCTGGTCGTCTCGGAAGCTTGCAACACTGACGCGCCGTCCACAGGCGAGGCGCCGCTGACAGCGATTTGCGGCTGCACGTCATTACCGAGGCTGGCCACGTAATCCCCATAGCTTTTGGTGAAGATGGCGACGTGGTAGTGGGCGGGATTGCGTTCACGCGTGACATCGAGCACTCCGGTTTTTTCGAGGGAGAGCAGGGTTTTTTCCAACCAGGAGCGGCAGCGATTTTGGCGGGGTATGCGCAGGTCAACGGCCATCCCGGTAGGGTGTACGGACTCGGATGAAGCATTGGAGGGCTGCCGGTTCACCGGGCGAGTGAGGCTGGTGACCGTCATGGGCTCACCGCAGGCTGCGCGGTATTGGCTGCTCAGGCGATCGATGAAAGTTTTGACTTCCGGACGTGCGTAGGGATAGGACACATCGTGCAGAAGGACATCCGTCGTCGGCTGAACCCTGATCAGATGACCCTGCGCGACAAAGTCCTTCACCGCAGTGGGTGTGCGCAGGAAGGTGTAGCCGTAGGTGATGGCAGTGTAGTGCTGCCGCTGCATGGAAGCCCGCGAACCCTTGAGGGTTTGCGCGCCTGCATCGGCAGAGAGAGCCAGCGTGGCCAGTATCATCGTGTTCAGCAAGGCAATGAATTTGGTAGGCATGTCCACTGTCCCGAAGTCCGCTTGTCCTCGTCGAAAAAGTATCGCCGGCAAGGCGATCGCATTGAATCTTCTTACTAATTCTGAGGTTTGTCTAGCAGCGTGTTGATTTCAATCGGGAAAAGTTCAATTCATGCCGGCTGGCAGAGAACAGTGAGCCGGCCTCGACCATCGGGCATAATGGCCGCCTGCGCCGCACCGCCCCTCGGGGCCGTCCGGCAGGGCAATTCCAACACCGGCAAGGGGGCCAGGACATGAAAGCTGCTACATCAGGAAAGACGCTCGCCATCTTGCTGCTGCTGGGCGTGGGTGGCAGCGTACTGGCGCAGGCGCCTTTCCTCGTCTACGCGACCAACGAAGATTCCAACGATGTCTCCGTGATCGATGGAGCCAGCAACACGGTGGTCGCAACCATTGCGGTCGGCAAGCGGCCGCGTGGGCTGAAGGTGAGCCCTGACGGCAACCGCCTCTATGTCGCGGTCAGCGGTGCCCCAAAGTGTCCGCCAACCATGGACGACGAGGAGTGCGAGAAGCTCGAAACCGACCTGACCGCCGATGGCATCGCTGAAGTCGACACGGTCAGTCGCCGCCTGCTGCGCGTGCTGCCGAGCGGCCTCGATCCGGAGCAGTTCGATGTCAACTGGGCCCGCGGCCTCATGTATGTGGCGAATGAAAATGCCAACCAGGCCAGCATTCTGGATATCCAGAAAGGCGAGATCATCGGTACGGTCGCCACCGGGCTGGAACCGGAGGGCGTGAGGGTATCGCCTGACGGTAGCGTCGCCTACGTGACCGGGGAAGTTGACAGCGACATCACGGTGATCGACACAGCCTCCGGGTCCCACAAGGCCACTATTGGCGTTGGTCTGAGGCCGCGTGACATCGTCTTCAGTCGTGACAGCCGCCGTGCCTACATTTCCAATGAAATCGGTGCCAGCATCGCCGTCATCGATGTTGCTGCGGGTCGAGTGCTCACAACCTACACCCTCCCCGAGGGTTCCCTGCCGATGGGCGTGGTGCTTTCACCGGACGACCAGACCTTGTACGTCGCCAACGGTCGGGCCACGACCGTCCTCGCTCTCGACGTGACCGACGGCCGCATACTCAAGACCGTGGAGGCAGGCCGCCGCCCGTGGGGTCTGGCGATCAGCCCCGACGGGTCGCGCCTCTATACGGCTAACGGTCCTTCCAATGACGTTTCCGTGATCGATGTGGCGTCGTTCAGCGTGCTCGCCAAGATACCGGTAGGCTCCACGCCGTGGGGTGTCTGGGTAGGCGACGCGCCGGTGCCCTGAACAGGCGTGCCTGTCGATCAGCGAGCCGACAGACGGCTCGCGATTTCCGTCACATGCTTCCCCTGGAAGCGGGCGATGGTGAGTTCCTTGGTCGAGGGCTGACGACTGCCGTTGCCCGCAATGGTGGTGGCGCCGTACGGGCTGCCACCGCAGATCTCGACGCCTTCCTGCATTTCCGGAATCGCATAAGGTACCCCTACCACCACCATGCCGTGATGAAACAGCGTGGTATGGAAGGATGTCAGGGTAGTTTCCTGACCGCCGTGCTGTGAGGCGGTGGACGTGAAGACACTGCCGACCTTGCCCACCAGTTTGCCGGTAAACCAGAGCCCGCCGGTCTGGTCGAGAAAGTTGCGCATCTGTGCACACATGTTGCCAAAGCGCGTGGGCGTGCCGAACAGAATGGCGTCGTAGTCTGCGAGTTCTTCCACGCTGGCCACCGGGGCCGCCTGCTCCAGTTTGGCGCCCGCCTGACGGGCAGCCTCGGCCGACATCAGCTCCGGAACACGCTTCACCACGACCTCGGCGCCGGCGACGCTGCGGGCGCCTTCGGCAATGGCATGGGCCATCGTTTCGATGTGTCCGTACATGCTGTAGTAGAGAACGAGAACCTTGGTCATCTGCTTTTCCTCTGGGTGGGTTTCAAGGGTTTGGACGTGGACGGGTCTGTGACGAACCGGGCTTGGCTCCCAAT
Organism: Gammaproteobacteria bacterium; assembly: GCA_036796405.1. GTDB lineage: Bacteria > Pseudomonadota > Gammaproteobacteria > Pseudomonadales > Pseudohongiellaceae > CAILUG01. The sequence continues at coordinate 41,321 of DAIRDB010000018.1, forward strand.
TCCAGCAGCACACCGGCCAGAGCTTCATTGGGGCTGACGGTGCTGGCAAAGCGGCCGGTGGCCGCCTTGCCCATGGCAAAGTCCAAAGCGGTATTGCCCTGATTGTCTTCGATATCGAGATTTGCACCGTGCTCCGCCAGCCAGCGGGTAAAGGCAATCCAGCCGTGCTGCGCAGCACCGTGGATAGCAGCGCGGCCCTGCTCCTCCCGAGTATCGAGGCGTGCACCCGCGGCCCAGAGCAGTTCGGCCACGGCGATACCGTTGCTTTCGTCGCGAAAGCGGCCCCTGATGTCGATGTTGTTCGAGCCGAGCCCTGCCACTGCCATCATGGGCGTGTAGCCAGGCCAGTTCCTGAGTTCAGGCAGTGCCCCATGCGCCAACAGTAGCGCGACCATGTCGATATCGCCGGCTTTGGCGGCACGGATGAGCGGTGTGGTGCCGGTGGCCAGCATGCTGTCACCGCCCCGGTCGTTGCCGAGCGAACGATACGGGGGAAACACCTTCAACTGCATGTTGGGGTTGGCGCCGCGCTCCAGCAGCAGTTTCGCGACGTCGAGGGGCAGTGTGGCGTCGAGGGAGGGTCGATCAGGCCGCCCGCCGCGTGGCACGGTGTTGTAGTCGACCGTGGAGTACAGAGGAGCGCGACCCCAGGTATCCCAGCGATTGACGTTGGCCCCCGCTCGGATGAGATAGGCGGCCACATCCCACCGTGCATTCAAGGTGGCCATCAACAGCGGCGTGATGCCATTGGGGTCGACCTGATCAATGTCGGCGCCATGTTCCACGAGCGCTCTGGCACAGTCCATACAGCCTTCCCGGGCTGCGAACAGCAGGGCAGTCAGCGCACCGAGCGGTCGGCTTTGTGGACGGGGCTCGGCGGTGACCTGCCGCTCCCAGTCCTCCAACGTCGACACAGCCGAAGGATCAGCACCGTGTTCAAGCAGCAAGCGCACCATGGCAGGCTGCCCTTGTGCGCTGGCAAACATCAGCGCTGTCTGCCCGCGCCAGGTTTCGAAGGCGTTGACGTTGGCGCCGCGCTCGATGAGCAAATCGGCAGCAGCGACATTGGGTGTACGTACCACGCTCATCAGGGCTGTCTGTCCTTCCAGCGTGGCCGACTCGACGTCGGCGCCCGCATCCAGCAGCAGTTCCAGCAACTCGGCCGAACCACGGACGGCAGCTTCCGACATCGGTGACGAACCATAGTCGTTGCGGACCGTGACGTCCGCGCCTGCCTTGATGAGTGCCCTGACGAGCGGCAGGTTGCCGTTGTACACCGCCCAGTGCAGTGCCGTGGTGCCATCGCTCTGTGGCTGATTCACATCGTCGGCGCCGCGCAGCAGGGCCTGCACACCGGCGGCATCATCACGGCGTGCGGCGGCGACCAGCGTCTCGGCCGTTCCCGAGGCACTGATCGTGACGAGCACGGCGCAAAGGCTGCCCAGCAGGCGCGAACGTTTCATGAGGACTCTCCGCTTCACACTTCGCTGAACACGCCGGTGCTGTCGCCCACCGCCGGCACGTCGATGCCTACCTTGTGCATCATCGTCAGGTGGAGGTTGGCGAGCGGGGTCTTCGGTGCGAAGCGCAGGTGCTGGTTGCCTTTCAAACCACCGGCAGCACCGCCGAGCAGCGCAGTCGGTAGCGGATAATGATTGTGCAGGTTGCTGTCGCTCATGTTGCTGCCGAACAGAATGAGACTGTTGGACAGCATGTCGTTTTCACCGTCAGGCGTATCGGCCAGCTTCTGCACGAAGTCGGCAAACAACTGGGTGTTATAGGTCTGTACCCGCGCCAGCCGGTCGAGTTTCTGGGCATTGTTCTGGTGATGGGACAGCGGATGGAAGGCGTCGGATACCCCGATGAACGAATAGGGCTGATTGCTGACCTCGGCGGCCATCATGAAACTTGTCACGCGCGTGAGATTGGCCTGCCAAGCCAGGTGGATGAGGTCGAACATGAGTCTGATGTGCAGGTCGAACTTGTCGGGAATGCCCGCCGGTGTCGGCGGCAGATCCAGCGCGTCGCTCTGGTTGGCCTGCAGCTTCTGGATGCGCCGTTCGATTTCGCGGACCGATTCCAGATAGGCATCGAGCACGCTCTGGTCACGCGCACCCAGTGTCTTGCGTAGGCCCCCGGCTTCTGTGCCGACCAGGTCGAGCAGGCTGGCATTTTCCCGGGCCAGCAGTTGACGCTCTGCCGGGGTGTCGCCCTGACCGAATAGGCGCTGGAACAACTTGCGCGGATTGTGCTCCATCGGCAACGGCGTCGAGGGTGTGCTGAAGCTGATCGTCTTGCCGAAGCTACAGCCGTAGTTGCGATCGCAGGAGCCCTCGCCGCCCTCTTCTTCAGTGGCTACTTCCAGCGAAGGCAGGGGGGTGTCCTGAGAGATGCGCTGCGCCATCAGTTGATCGATGGTGACGCCGCCGAAGGGATCCTGACTGATGCGAGGATGGACGCAGCTGAGCCAGGTGCCAGGCGTGATGGCATGCACCGGCTCTGCGATGGCTGGTGCGTTTTCGAGTTCGCTGATCACGGTCAGATGGCGCTGGAAGGGCGCGAGCGGCCCGAGAATAGGCGGCAGGTCGAAGTCAGCTCCTTCCCGGGTCGGTGTCCATTTGTCCATGACGGCACCGTGCGGAAAATAGATGAAGCCCACGCGGGGACGGGCGGCAGCGGCCGTCTGCGCCAGCGCCGTGCCGGCCGGGATCATCGCGTCCAGTAGCGGCAGCGCCAGGCTGAGGCCGGCACGGCGCAGCACGGTACGGCGACTCAGGTGCTTCTTGCTCAGGAACATGGCGACGTCCTCGCTCAAGGGTGGTCTTGCAGTACGGTGTCGTTGGCTGCCGTATCCATCGCAATGGACACAGGCTGATCCTGCAGAAATGCGGGGCTTTCGACGATGCCCAGCACCAGTGCCGACAGCCGGTAATCATCGCGCGCTGCCGAGCGCACGATGGCGCGCACCGTCGGCATGTCGTAGTAGTCGAGGTTGCGACCAAGCGCGAAGGTGAGCAGTTTGCGGGTGAAGGTCGATACGAACAGCTCGGGCCTGCGGGTGAGTGCCTGCCAGAGTTCCTGCGGGCTCTGCAGCGGAGTGCCATCGGTGAGCGTGCCGGACGCATCGATCGGCAGGCCGGCATCGACGTCCTTCCACTGCCACTGACCGACGGCATTGTAGTTTTCCAACGCCAGTCCGAGCGGGTCGATCACGCTGTGGCAGGTCTTGCACGACGGGTTGTCCCGGTGCTGCTCGAGTCGCTCCCGTACGGTCAGGCTCACGGCGCCCTCCTGCGTCTCGGGGAAGGCCTCCACGTTGGGAGGCGGGGAGGGAGGCGGCGTGCCAAGCAGCTTGTCCAGTACCCAGGCGCCGCGAATCACGGGCGAGGTGCGGTTGGCGTAGGACGTCGCCATCAGGACGGCACCCTTGCCCAGCAGCCCGAAGCGCTGCGGGTCATCGAGTTCCACGCGCTGGAACTGTCCACCGCGCACCACATTCAGTCCGTAGTGCAGCGACAGGCGTTCATTGAGGAAGGTGTGGCGTGCCGTGAGGAGTTCGGTTACGGGGCGATCCGCGTCAAAAAGGCTGCCGATGAAGAGGGCGAGCTCTCTGCGGAAATCCGGGATCAGGTCGGCGGTGTATTGCGGAAACAGGGTCTTGTCGGGATTCACCTGCTCCAGTCCACTCACATGCAGCCACTGGAAGGCGAAATTGTCCACCAGCGCCGTTGCGCGCGGATCGGCCAGCATCCGTCGCACCTGCTGGGCGCGGATCCGACGATCGAGCAAACGGCCGCTTTCCCCCAACGCGATCAGTTCGGCATCCGGCTGACTGCTCCACAGGAAGAAGGCGAGACGCGAGGCGAGGGCGCTACCGCTCAACGCGAAGGCGCCGCTGCTGCCGGCCGGGGCATTGTGTCCGCGATACAGGAAGTGGGGGCTGGCGAGAATCGCCATCAAGCCCTTTTGGATGCCGTCATCGAAACTGCCTTGCTCACGTCCGCTGCGAAAGAACGCCAGGGCTCCTGCCAGGTCCTCTTCGCTGATCGAGCGCCGGAAGGCCTGACTCGCCAGCCTTCCGAGGATTTCACGCGCGCAGGGCAGTTCTTCGGCCGCGGTGGTCGGGTAGCAACTGAAGAGACGCTCGCGGCTCACCGTATTACTCACGCCGCTCGGATCGAAAGGGCCACTGACGGTGAGATTGTCGATGCGTGGTCCCCCCGATACACCCTGCACCAGCACGGCCATGCCGTCGACGGGGACGAAGCCGTGCAGCGTTTCGATGGTCTCGGCAGAGGAGCGGGCGATGAAGCTGACGCCGACCCGGTGCGTGCCAGCCTTTACCGTGGCGCGGATGCCCTTGAAGCGGTCGTTGATCATGGCGACGCCCTCGGCCTGCTGCAGATCCACCGCCCTCAGGTCCTCCTTGCCGCCCAGTGTGCCCTGAAAAATCTTCTCGTCGTCGATGGTGATGAGCAGGGTGTTCTCGTCCATGACACCCCAGACATAACCCGCGCCGACCAGGCCACTCACTGCAAATTCGTACTCGCCATCGGCGGGGAACTCGTGTTCCACCACCATGCCACCGCGAGTGCCTAGCGGCAGGCCATCGATATGCTGGTTCTGGCTGGCATTGGCGGCGCCTGGATACACTTTGGAGACGGGGGCTGCCGACGGACGACCGACCGCCATCACGCTGACTTCCCGGGCGGCCAGCAGGTACTGCTCGAGGAAGCTGGGTGAGACGGAGAGCACCGACGCCACGTTGTCGAAGCCACTGCTTTCCTCATCCCTCGGCAGGTAATCCGAAGGTACTAGCGTAAGACCCAGAAGATCCCGCACTGCATTGGCATACTCGGTGCGGTTCAGGCGATGCAGTTGCATGGAACCCGGGTTTGGAGAGGCGCCGGCGATGCTGTCGAGACTGGTCTCCAGCGCCGCCACCAACGCCTGTCGCTCCTTGGCAGTTGGCTGCTGCTGGCCGGCAGGCGGCATCATGCCGGCATTGAGCTTGAGGATAACCTCCTCGAACAAGCGGCCTTCGCGCGCCAGGGAGTCCGGCCCGAGGCCCTCCAGCGAAAAACCGCCGGAATAATCTTCGTCGTTGTGACAGTCGAGGCAGTAGCGCTCGATCAGCGGCCACTGGCGGGCGGCTGCCGTGGTCAGGTTGGATTGCGCGCCAGCGGCCGGGGCAAAGCCCGCCATCGTCATCAACAGGGCAACCGTGAGCAGGCGGGGCTGGGTGGAGCGAGGCATCATTGGCGGCGTCCGAAGCGACGTATTTCGGTGACGTGGGGCAGCGTGCCCTGGTAGGCCGTCAGCAGGAACAGGCTCGGGTCACCCCAGGCCTGATCGAACTCGGCGGTGGGCTTGCTGGCGAGGAATTCCTCGAAGCTGCCGCCCTTGTAGTAATGGGTTCCAATACGATCCGCCACGGCAGAGCACAGTTCGAGCTGGGCTTCGACATGCGCGCGCCCCACCACGCCACCGGAGCTGGCAATCACGCGGGTTTGCGCATCGCACAGGGTCAACAGCTGGGTCAGTGAATTGATCATGCCGCCGATCCAGCCGTTGGTGGCAAAGTCCACCAACGGGTATTGGCCCACGCTCACGACATCGCCCACGAACAGCACATTGGCATCCGCTATCTGCAGGTAGATGTCGCCGTCGGTGTGTCCCTGCGGCAGGTAGCCATAGGTGAGAGGACGGTTGAAGTGCAGCGTTTCGCTGTCGTAATAGAAAGTCTTGCCCGGCAGTGCAGCGGCAGGCAGGGGTTGGTAGCTGCGGTTCTCCCAGGTGCTGCGGATGATCGTGCCGAGCCATAGTCTGGTGTTTTCGTGAGCCACGATGCTGGCCCCTACTGCGCCCAGCCGCTGGTTGCAGCCGATCTGGTCGCGGTGGCAGTGAGTGTTGAACAACAGCTCCGGCCGGCCGCCTGTCTGCAGCTCGATCAGGGCCAGCAAGGACTCCGCCGCGGCCTCGTTGCCACCATCGACCAAGGCCACGCCATCCGCGCCACTGATGACCAGCACGTTGCCGCCGGCGCCGCTGATCAGGGCGAGATCGGACGTGAGGGGCTGCCACGTGAGGTCGGCGGAGGCCGCCCGGGCAGCCAGCGGCAGAGCGGGCACACCTCCGAGCAGGGTGGCGGACCGGAGTCCAGTGGCAAGCAGGCGGCGACGGGTGAGCACGCGGGGAGTCATGGGGTCGCGGCAGCGCGAGTCCTTGGCAGTCGGCAAACAGAGACCGGGATTGTCGTATCGCTCACCCGGGGAGGCAAGCCACGGCGGTACCGGCCACGGGTCAATAACGGTAGTCCACGCCGAAGGACCAGTGGGTGAAACTGACCAGTGCCGGACTGGTGGCCGCTGCGCTGAGGCCAAGGGATGGGCTGGCTCGGTAGCGCTCGCCGCGGAGCGACAGCGTGAAGGCATCGATGCGCACTTGCAGCTTGAGGTTGCCGCTCAGGGCACCGTAGGCAGACAGGCGGAAATCGGCCGAGTTGCTGGCCGTGGCAGCGAAGTCGCTGGCCGGCGTGAAAAAGTCGGCTGCGCCTTGGCTGTAGTAGCGCAGGCCGGGGATCACCTGCCAGTCGCGGCCAAGATCCTGGTACCAGTTGAGATCCAGGGTATGTGAATCGACGCCGAAATTGTCGCGGTAGTAACGATAGTCGGCGTGCAGCGCCGCGTTGGCAGCGGGGATGAAGCGGCGGTAAGCAGTGGTCCAGGCAAGTTGTGTGCGCGACTCCGGTCGCCTGTCGAACAGTTTGTAGGGGTCGCTCAGGAAACCCGCCACGTGGCTGAGACTGAGACCGGTCTGCACCAGACTGTTCTGGTTGATGATCTGCGTGACGGCCAGGAACAGCGAGCGGTTCTGGCGAGAAGCCGATCGGATGCGGTTGAAGGCAGCGGCATCGGTAGGACTCAGGTCATCCGCAGAGAAACTCAGGCCGGCCGCCACGGTGGTCAACCTGTCGTTGAAGTGCCGCTGGCCATCGATACCTCCACTGAGGGCGCGATAGTCGTTTTCGCTGGAATAACCGAGGGACACACCGAGAGTGCCGTTGTCGAGATAGCGGCGCGCGTTGACACTGACATCGGTTCGGGCTTCTTCGATGGTCGCACCGCTCATGACGATCGCGGCCGAGTCGCCCCGGCGCACGGCATACCAGGGCGAGGCACCACTCATGCTCTCGTGGCTGCCGGTCAGCGTGAGCGCGTACTCCCCCGCCAAGGGCTTGATCAACTGCAGTTGGTGAATATCGATGTCGTAACGCTGCTCACTGCCGGCAAGCAGCTTGGCTCGGTCGAGATCATCCTCTTGGTACCGTGATACCCGGTAGGACAGTGTGGTCTCCGGTGGAGGCGAGTCGGCGAGCACCTGCAGGCCCGGCAGCGCCAGTGCAGAGGCAGTCAGCGCTGCGAGCGTCGAGGATTGCATGCGCGTCTTCTTCGTCAGTTGCAGCCGCAGCCGCCGCCGCTGGCGCTGTTGCCGCCAGTCGAGGCTTCCTTGCTGAAATGGATGTGGTCCGCGAGGGCCTGCTCGAGCGGATCCGCGGTCAGTCCCATGTCAGGACGCGCCAGCGTGCCACGCTGCCAGGCTGCAACCGGCGTGCACGCACCGAGCAGCAGCGAGACCAGCAGCAGGCCGAGGCGGGCAGTGGCGGTGAGAGTCAAGGGCATCGGTACCTCATTTGGCCAACAACTGGCGGATTTCTGCTTCGATGAGTCGGATGTCGGCTGGCTTGAAGCCCTCGTGCACCAGTCGCACCACCCCCTGCTGGTCCAGCAGGTAGCCGGTGGGCATGCCTCTCAGCGCGTAGAGGCCGGGCACGGTACCCGCAGGATCGCGCAGGGCGAGGTACGACACCGGCTGGTCGAGCAGAAAGTCGATACCCTTCGCGGGATCTTCGTCGACGTCCACTGCCAGAATTTCGAAGGCGGCTCCTTCGGCCACGAGGCGGCGGCGCAAGTCGTCCAGCAAGGGCGCCGAGATCACGCAGGGTCCGCACCAGGAAGCCCAGAAGTCCACGTAGACCACCTGGCCCCTGAAGTCGCTCAGTCTGCGCAGCGCTGCGCCATCCTGCTCCCGCAGACCCGGCAACTCGAAAGCAGGCGCCGGCTCACCCACACCCACGGCGCCCACGCCGGAGGCTAGCCCGAGGGTCAACAGCAAAACGGCCAGTCTGCTGGCCCCCCCCCAAGCCTGTCTGGACCACTGCTTTGCTAACCGGGACCCAGGGTCAGAGCCGGAGGGCAGGGGGCCGCTGCACATTTCAGAGTTTCTCCACCAATTGCAGGAAGGCATCGAGATTGCGGTAGCCGAGGTCGGTGCTGCGGAACTGGGCACCACCGGCAATCGGCTTGGCGTGGTCGTTGCCGCCCAGAACCGTGGTGAGGATGTAGCTTCGACCGCGGCGCTGCACCAAACTCTCGAACTGCGCAAAATTCAGCGAGAGATGGTTGGCATTGCTGGTCGGGACGAATCGCAAGCCAGAACTGTTGGCAAGGCCTCCGCTGACATGGCAGGCGATGCAGGCGGGATTGCTCTGCACCAGACTGGAGACCGTGGCTGCGTAAGCATCCGTGGCCAGCTCGCGGGCGCTTTTCACCGGTGGGGCAGAGACGGAAATCTGCAGGGGTGTCTGGGTGTAGGTCAGCACGCCGTCCGCGGCTTTGTAGCCCATGAAAAGCTGCAGCGTGGCAACGACGGGAATCTGTCCGGTGAGAAAGTCCACCGGCAACGCAGCGGTCAGCGTTTCCTGACTGCGAAAGGGCAGGAGGCTGCCTACCTGGCCATCCCAGGGCACGAACTCCCCGGCAAGGTTGCGCATGTAGAAACTGGGACCCACGGCCGCGACCACGTAGATGTCGGCCTTTTGATTGATCTGGGTCGCCTCGGGCCGAATGGTACCGATCAACCGGATGTTGTCGCTGGTCAGCGCCGAGCTCTCGAAACTCGCGCCGTTGGTTTTGCTGAGGCCGAGCGAGAAGGTGGCGCTCGTCGACGCCGGGTTGGCAACACGGGCTCCCGGCAGGGACGTGGCCGTGCTGCTCTGGCCGAGTGCCTGGGCGGCAGCCAGCCAACCTGCCAGGCTGAGGGCCGCTATCCGCGCTGAACATCGTGGCATGGCAAGGCTCCTGTCGAAGATGGGCTCATGAAGCACCGTTGCGCCGAGTGTACGCGATCGATCCCAGCCAGAGGAGTGCTGCGAGAAGCCTTGGGTGCTCCAAAAAAACAAACCCCGCTTGGCGGGGTTTGCAAGACTGCTGCTGTACAGCGGGTATGGACCTACTTGCCCAGCGACTTGATGTAGGCGGCCACGTCCGCGATGGCCTGATCGTTCGGCAGCGTCTGTGCCATGGGAGCCATCTGCATGCCGTAGGTGTCCTTGGGGTTGGTGCCACGGATGCCGGCCTTGAAGTTCTGCAGCTGGCGCACGAGGTACCACTCTTCCTGACCGGCAAGCTTCGGTGCATTCAGTGCTTCCATGCCTTCGCCGTTCGGGCCATGGCAGGCACCACAGGTGGCGTAAAGGGTCTTGCCCTTGGCTGGGTCGCCGGCTGCCAGTGCCGCGGGGGAGTACAGGCTGGACATGGCGGTGAGGGCAGTGAGGGCGGTGAGGCCCAGAGTGACGTGCAACTTCATTACAGTCTCCTAGGGAGGGTGGGGTAGTGAGGGCGCCGAAACGGCTTTCAGCAAGCACTGCATCCGGTTTCCAAGCAGGATTCCGGGCAGGCTTTCCTGCCAGCATGACAGCAGGCAGGGACTGAATTGCGGCTGAATTCGCCACAACGATCTGTGCTATCTTGCCGACCCGTTCGAAAAGCGCCGCGAAGTATAGCCGAGCCCCATTCCGATGACCATCAAATCAGACCACTGGATCCGCCGCATGGCCGAGCAGCACGGCATGCTTGATCCGTTCGAACCCGGCCAGATTCGCGAGATCGATGGGCGCAAGGTCATTTCCTACGGCACATCAAGTTACGGCTATGACGTGCGCTGTGCGCGCGAATTCAAGATCTTCACCAATGTGCACACCAGCAACGTGGTGGATCCCAAGAATTTCGATCCCACCAGTTTCGTCAGTGTCGAGGAAGATTACTGCATCATCCCGCCTAATTCGTTTGCCCTGGCCCGCACCGTCGAGTATTTCCGGATTCCCCCCAATGTGCTCACGGTTTGCCTCGGCAAGTCCACCTATGCCCGCTGCGGCATCATCGTCAACGTGACGCCACTCGAGCCGGAGTGGGAGGGCCACGTCACGCTAGAGTTTTCCAACACCACGCCGCTGCCCGCCAAGATCTACGCCAACGAAGGCGTGGCACAGATGCTGTTTTTCGAGTCCGACGAACAATGCGCGGTGACTTACAAGGACCGCAACGGCAAGTATATGGGGCAGTGTGGGGTTACCCCGCCACGTCCCTGAGATTCCCATGCTGGCTGTCGATGACCTGCATTGCGAGCGCGACGAACGGGTGCTTTTTTCCCGTCTTTCGTTCGACGTGACACCGGGCAGCCTGCTGCAGGTGCAGGGTGCCAACGGCAGCGGCAAGACCACGCTGCTGCGTATTCTGGCCGGACTCAACCAGGACTTTACCGGCAATTTGTACTGGCAGGGCCGCCCGCGCGCCAGCGTGCTGAACGAGTTCCAGCAGTCGCTTTTCTATCTCGGTCATGCGCCGAGCGTGAACCGCACGCTGACACCTTTGCAGAATCTGCGTTGGTTCTGCGCACTGCAGGGTTACGCAGATGACAGTGCCATCCTTGCGGCGCTGACGGCCCAGGGCCTCGCAGGCTATGCGGAAATTCCCTGTTACCAATTGTCGGCCGGGCAGCAGCGACGGGTGAGCTTGGCGCGGCTCGAACTCACGGCGGCCGCGCTCTGGATACTCGATGAGCCCTTCACTGCCCTGGATCGCCTGGCGGTTGCGGCATTGGAGTTGCGTCTCAGCCGGCATGCGGCGGCCGGTGGGGCGGTGGTGCTGACGACCCACCACCCGCTCAAGACGCCGTCGCCCTTGTCCATCCTTGATCTCGACGCGCAGCGTCCGGAGGCGCTGTGAAGCGGCAGGCACTCGGTCTCCTCGCCTGCCTGCGGGCCACGCTGCTGCGTGAACTGCAGATTGCCGCCAGCAGCCCGGGCAAGATCGTCAATCCTCTGATGTTTTTCGTGATTGCCAGTGCGCTGTTCCCCCTGAGCGGCCGCCTCGATCTGGCCGTCTTGGGCAGCATCGCGCCGGGGATCCTTTGGGTGACCGCGTTGCTTGCCGTGATGCTGTCGATGGAAGGATTGTTTCGCAGCGATTTTGACGATGGCACCCTCGAGCAATTGCTGCTGAGTTCGCAGCCGCTCTACTTTCACTTGCTGGTGAAGGTGCTGGGTCACTGGTTGGTGACCGGATTGCCGCTGGTGGTGATAGCGCCCTTGCTGGGTCTGTTGCTGAATCTCCCGGCGGCGGGCTATCAACCCTTGATCCTCGGGCTGCTGTTGGGCACACCTACGCTCAGTCTCGTGGCTGCCATCGGCACGGCGCTCACGGTCGGTCTCGCCCGCAGTGGGCTCCTGCTGGCCGTGCTAGTATTGCCGCTCTCGATTCCGGTGCTGGTGTTTGGCGCCGGCGTGGTCGACACGGCATTGAATGGCCTTCCTGTTGCGGGCCTTTTCAGTCTGTTGGGAGCGCTGTTGCTGCTGGCTGCCAGTCTGGCCCCCCTCGCCATCGCAGCCTCGCTGCGCATCAGCGTGCAGTAGGGGCCGACGCTCCACCATGAACGCGCCAGCATGAACCTTCCAACGAGTTTCCACGTAAGCAGCGAGTCATCGACAGCGCGATTTGAGTAGACTCATCCCATGTTGCAATGGCTGTACAAGCTGGGCTCGCCCAGACACTTCTACGAGATGACGACAGGATTTTTGCCCTGGCTGGCCGGGACCACTTTCCTGTTATTGGGCATCGGTCTGGTGTGGGGGCTTGGCTTTGCCCCGCCGGACTACCAGATGGGGGACAACTTTCGCATCATCTACATTCACGTCCCCACTGCCACCGGCGCCATCTGGATCTACGCCATGATGGCAACCATGGCTGCCATGCATCTGGTCTGGAACCTCAAGGTGGCCGACATGGTGGCCAAGTCCTGTGGCATCGTCGGGACCAGTTTTTGTGCGATTGCCCTCTTCACCGGGGCGTTCTGGGGCAAGCCGACCTGGGGTACCTACTGGATCTGGGATGCCAAGCTGACCTCCTTCCTGATCCTGCTGTTCGTCTACGTCGGCGTCATGGCCCTGCGCTCCGCCTTCGATTCGGAAACCAGCGCTTCCAAGGCAGCGTCCGTGCTGACCCTCGTGGGGGTCGTCAACCTGCCGATCATCTATTACGCCGCCGTGTGGTGGAATACGCTGCATCAGGGTCCCTCGGTACTCGGTGACCGCGATGCCAGCGCCAATCCGCCCGAGATCTGGATTCCAGCCTTCTTCAGTGGCTTTGGACTCATCGGTCTGCTCTTTCTGATCGTGATCCTGCATACCCGCAACGAAATCCTCTACCGTGAGCGCCGTGCGCAGTGGGTGCAGGAACTGCTTGACGGGGAACGCGCCCATGCCTGAATTCCAGTTCGAGGGCATGGCGGATTTTCTGGCGATGGGCGGGCACGCCTACTTCGTGTGGATGTCCTACGGGTTCTTTTTCGTGGTGCTGGCCTTCAATCTGTGGCTGCCCCACCACCAGCGTTCCCGACTGCTGCGCCTGCTAAGAGCCCATCAATCTCGACAGGCGGCGCGTGAAAGCCCGCCTTCAGCGCGCCCGGCAGCGCTGCAGACCAACACACCCCCAGGAGCGTAGGCATGCACCCGGCCCGCCAACAGAGAGTGATGATCGTCGCCAGCATCCTGGTCGGCAGCGCGCTGGCCATCGGTCTGCTGCTCTACGCCTTCAACGAGGGGCTCAACGTCTTCTTTACCCCAACCGAGCTTGCCGAGGGCAAGGTGCGACCCGACCAGAACATCCGCATCGGAGGCATGGTGAAGGCAGGCAGTCTGCGCAAGGAAGGCTTGGAAGGTACGCGGATCGAATTCGTTGCCACTGACACCAACGAAGACATCCCGGTCGTCTACACGGGCGTGCTGCCCGACCTGTTCAGGGAAGGGCAGGGTGTGGTTGCAGAGGGTAGGCTGGATGCCGATGGCGTATTTCAGGCCAGTTCCATACTGGCCAAGCATGATGAGAACTACATGTCCGCCGAAGTGAAGGCGGCGCTGGAGGCGGCCAAGGCCAGACAGGCCGGCAACGGCATGGCACCGGCAGTGGAAGGAGTTTCGCCGTGATCCCTGAACTGGGCAATTTTGCGTTGATGCTGGCCCTCGGGCTTGCCTTGCTGCAAGCGGCCTTGCCGCTCATTGGCGCCGCGAGCCATAACGCGACGTGGATGGCGCTCGGCCGACCCCTCAGCGCCGGTCTCTTCGTTTTCCTGCTGCTGGGTTTCGGCTGTTTGGCCTATGCCTTCCTGCACGACGACTTTTCCGTGGCCTACGTGGCCCGCAACTCCAACACGGCGCTGCCCGTCTACTACAAGTTTGCTGCTGTCTGGGGTGCGCATGAGGGTTCTCTGCTGCTCTGGGTGCTGATTCTGGCCAGCTGGGGCTACGCCGTGAGCCTGTTCAGCCAGCGGCTGCCTCTCGACATCGTGGCGCGGGTGCTGGCGGTGATGGGACTGATCACCGCCGGCTTTCTGGTCTTTCTCCTGTTCACGTCCAACCCTTTCGAGAGACTGCTGCTCAACACCCCGCGTGAGGGCACCGACCTCAACCCGCTGCTACAGGATTTCGGGCTCACCGTACATCCACCGTTCCTCTATATGGGTTATGTCGGATTCTCGGTGGCTTTCGCATTTGCCATTGCAGCCCTGCTGACAGGCAAGCTCGATGCAGCATGGGCGCGCTGGACCCGGCCGTGGACCAATGCCGCCTGGGCCTTCCTCACCATCGGGATCATGCTTGGTTCGTGGTGGTCCTACTACGAACTGGGCTGGGGTGGCTGGTGGTTCTGGGATCCGGTCGAGAATGTCTCGTTCATGCCTTGGCTGGTAGGTACGGCTCTGATCCACTCGCTGGCGGTCACCGAAAAGCGCGGCGTGTTCAAGAGCTGGACGGTGCTGCTGGCGCTGGCGGCTTTCTCGCTCAGCCTACTGGGCGCCTTCATCGTGCGCTCCGGGGTGATCACGTCGGTGCATGCCTTTGCCGTGGACCCCGAGCGGGGCATGGTGCTGCTGGCGCTGCTGCTGCTGATCATCGGGTCGTCGCTGCTGCTCTACGCCCTGCGTGCCCCGGTGGTCCGGGGAACCGCGACCTACGGGGCCAATTCCCGCGAGGTGTTCCTCTTGCTCAACAACCTGCTGCTGGTCGTCAGCATGGCCACCATTCTGCTCGGCACCTTGTTTCCACTCATCCACGAAGCGATCTATGGCGAAGCCAACCGCGTTTCGGTCGGTCCGCCGTACTTCAATGCCGTGTTCGTGCCGCTGATGGCGATTCTCGCCTTCCTGCTGGGCGCCTCGACCTTTGCCCGCTGGAAAAAGACCTCCTTCGCCCATCTTCGCCAGAACCTGTCGCTGGTCCTGCTGGCCAGTGTCGTGCTCGGCGTAGCGCTGCCGCTCGTGGTGACCGGCGGGGTGAATCCGGCGATCATGCTGGCACTCGCGCTGGCCCTCTGGATCGTGTTCGGTATCGCCAAGGATGTCTGGGAAAAGACCGCGCATCGCAGCCCGCGACTGCCGGCCCTGTTGGGTCTTGGCCGCAGTTACTTCGGCATGCAGTTGGCTCACCTTGGGGTGGCTGTGCTGATCTGTGGTGTCTGTTTCACCAGTCACTACAGCATCGAGCAGGATGTGCGGATGTCGCCCGGCGACACACTCGAGGTGAGCGGTTTCACTTTTCGATTCGACGGCGTGGAAGAAGTACCGGGGCCTAACTATACGGCCTTGCGCGGCACTATCAGCGTTTCCCGCGACGGGCAGCCTTACCTGACCATGCACCCGGAAAAGCGTACCTACCACGCGCGTGGCGACGTGCAGACCGAGGCTGACATCGACGTCGGCTTCTTCCGAGACCTGTTCACCGCCCTCGGTGATCCGCGCGGTGACGAGGCCTGGGTGGTCCGTATCCACTTCAAGCCCTTCGTCTTCTGGATCTGGCTCGGCGCCCTGCTGATGGCCGGTGGCGGTGTGCTGGCCGTGCTCGACAAGCGCTACCGGCACCGGGCCATTCCCGCCATACGCCCCGCGACGGCCACCGACACCGGTGTGGTCGGCACGGCCGGAGTGATCCAGTCATGAGCAACAGGGTCAAGCTGTTTCTGCCGGTCGTTTTCTTCCTTGGCATGCTGGGTCTTTTGCTCTATGGCCTCGGACGCAATCCCGGTGAGGTGCCCTCGGCCCTCCTGAATCGTCCGCTGCCGGCCTTCAGCAAGCCTGATCTCTTGGACTCCGCGCGTACGGTGAGCGTCGATGATCTGCGTGGTGGACTGTTTCTGGTGAATGTCTGGGCGACCTGGTGTCCGCCTTGCCACGTCGAGCATCCCTACCTCGTGGAGATCAGTGGGCGCGAGTCCGACGTGACGTTCGTCGGCGTCAACTACAAGGACGACGTGGAGGCCGCGCGGACTTTTCTGGCCGAACGTGGCAATCCCTTCCGGATCAACATCGCCGATGTCGATGGCCGGCTCGGCGTCGATCTGGGTGTGGCAGGCGCACCAGAAACCTTCCTCATCGATGCCACCGGTACCATCCGCTACAAGCACGTCGGCGTGATCGACAATCGCGTTTGGCAGGAGACCTTCGTGCCGCTGTTGGCCGAGCTGCGCTGAGACCCCCCCGGAGATGCTCATGATCGCTACGGCCCGAAAGCCTGTTCTGCAGTGGCTGCTCTGCACGCTGGTGTGGCTGACCGGTGGGGGCGCCCTGGGTCAGTTGGCGATCGAGGAGCGGTCTTTCGCCAACGCGGAGCAGAAGGCGCGCTACAACGACCTCATAGCGGACCTGCGCTGCCCGAAGTGCCTGAACTCCAATCTCGCCGGGTCCGACGCGCCCATCGCCGCCGACCTGCGTAACGAGATCCACGCCCAGATCACGGCAGGTCGCAGCGATACCGAAATTCTCGACTATCTGGTGGAACGCTACGGCGAGTTCGTTCTGTACGATCCGCCCCTGCATCCTGGCACGGCGCTGCTGTGGTTTGGCCCGCCCGTGCTGCTGTTGCTTGGCGTGGTGATCGTTCGCCGCATGCTGGCGGTGACGGCCCCCGGCGCTGCACCAGCCGCCCTGACGCCTGCCGAACAGCAGCGCCTGCAAGACCTGCTGAAACAGCAGTCGGAGTCCTGACATGAACGGAATCTACCTGCCGATGCTGCTGCTGTCGCTGCTGGCGATGGCCTTCGTGCTGCTGCCGCTCCGGCGCCAGCGGGTGGCAGGCGCTGCAGTACAGAAGCTGCAGCGGGCGGCGAAGAACCGCGAAGTCTTCGAGCAGCGCGTGGCCGAGCTCGCGCGCGAGGTGCAGGATGGCGTCATCGCGGCCGAGGACCATGAGCGCATGCTGTCCGAGCTGCAGCGCACGTTTCTCGCCGATATGCAGGCCCTCGACATCGCTGAGGCACAGCCAAGGGTGTCACGCACCAGCGCCACCTGGGTGGGCTGGGCACTGGCCCTACTCGTACCGCTGCTGGCCCTCGGCGTCTATCGGCAGCAGGGTTCTGCCGAAGATCTGCAACTTCCGACGCTGGTCGCTGCGGTCGGTGCCGCTGCCGACGAGTCGGCGCAGCGTACTGCCCTCGATGATCTGACCAGTTTCCTGCAGCAGCGCTTCGTACGCCGTCCGGAGGATCTGCAAAATGGCTACATGCTGGGCACGCTGCTGCTGAGCCTGGAGCGCTACCCCGAGGCCATTGCCACCTTCGAACAGATGCTCGCTGCCATGGAACCTACGCCTGATCGTGCCACCGTGCTCGGCCAGTTGGCGCAGGCGCGCTATCTGGCAGCCGACTCGGTCATCACCCCCGAGGTGAAGGCGGTGATGGACGCAGCGCTGGTACTCAATCCCAATGAACAGGCGGTAATGAGTCTCTCCGCGATCGACGCGTTTCTGCGTCAGGATTTCCCTGCGGCCCTGCAGTTCTGGCGGCGGCAGTTGGCTGACCTCACACCGGGCAGTGCCGATGCCGAGGAGCTGCGTCAGCGCATTGCCATGGTGGAGGCCAGCTTGCCGCCTGAGCAGGCAGCGGTCGCTGCGGGTCCGAGCATCGAAGTCGTTGTCGACGTGGCACCTGAGCTGCTGGCGCGGGTAACCCCCGACATGCGGCTCTTCGTGTTTGCACGCAGCCCGGCCATGCCCATGCCAATCGTGGCGCAGAACCTGGCCGTGCCGGCCTTTCCCTTCACGCTGAAGCTCGACAATTCCATGTCGATGGCCGGCGCCCAGCTCGAGCAGGTCCCGGAACTGGTGATTGGGGCCCGTCTTTCGGTGTCGGGTCAGGCGATCGGCCAGAGCGGAGATCTCGAGTCACTGTCTGCT
Source organism: Gammaproteobacteria bacterium (assembly GCA_036796405.1). Lineage (GTDB taxonomy): Bacteria > Pseudomonadota > Gammaproteobacteria > Pseudomonadales > Pseudohongiellaceae > CAILUG01. The sequence goes on from DAIRDB010000018.1 coordinate 58,878, forward strand.
CCCTTCACGCTGGCTGCCCAGCCCGGCCCCATTGCACTGACCATCGATACGGTCAGACCGTAGGGCCTGTCCGTGATCTCCAGCCGCACGCACACTCGCTGAGGCCCTGTGGCGACCCCCAGTCTTGCGGCCATCAAGTCGGCCTTCAGCAATCGCAACTACGCCGTCTACACGGCGGGCAACTGGCTCTCGCTGCTCGGGTTCTGGATGCAGCGGCTCGCGGTCAGCTGGCTGACCTGGGAGCTGTCCCACTCTGAATTCTGGGTGGGTGCAGTGGCCTTTGCCGAAATCGTCCCGCTGATCGTGGTGGGCCCCCTGTTCGGTGTGTGGGCCGACCGCCTCGACCGCCGGAAGATAGCCATGGCCCTGCAGGCCGCCATGTTGCTGCAGGCGCTGACGTTGTTCGTGGCGCTGCGGCTCGGCTGGCTCGGCATCGGCTGGCTGTTCACGCTGACGTTGATCGAAGGCAGCCTGCAGGCTGCCTACCAACCAGTCCGTCTGGCGTTGATTCCCACGCTGGTACGCCGGAGTGATCTGGTGGCAGCGGCTGCTTTCACCGCAGTCACCTT
>DAIRDB010000019.1:0-19923 GCA_036796405.1 Gammaproteobacteria bacterium
GCGGTGCCTTACGGGCACCAGTCGGTCAGGTCACGCCGGGGAGGAGCACTTTCGTGTAGGACCCAGGCCCTGACTGCGGATGTTACGCGCCACCTTCCGCTGGGCGCATGGCCAATGTCTAAACCAGCCATCATGAGCAGTTGGAAGTATGGCTGAGGTTTTCCCGGAAGGTATTGGTACAAACCCCAACTACAAGTTGGCACGCTTTCTGCAAATAGATATATAAAAGATATACCGGTATATAAGAACTACGTATAACCGTAGTACGTATAACCGTTTATATAACCATACGACACACACTCTCAAAGTGTGTGTCTATTACTACAAATAACACCGGTATATACCGGTTACGTATAACCGTTCTACGTATAACCGGTTGTATACCGATATCTATATACGTATATATCTATATATAACTATATATAGGCGTCAGTGAGAGAGGCGAACCTTCTCTGACGCCGCTGCAAACGTCTTGAAGAGCTGCTCGACCAGCTTCATCAGGTCCGACTGAGCTCCAAACTCCCGCAAATCGAGCTCAGACTCGAAGTAATGCGGCTCGCCGTACAGCATCACGCTCCCGGAGAGGGTTACATGCCACGGAGCGTGGACGATTTCGCTCGTCTCGCGCACCTCGACTCGCCTTAACGTCTCGAATTGGTGCAAAAACGCCTCTACCTGCACTGCATTCAACATCGATGTACTCCTGCGCTGTGAAAAACACAGCATATCCGGGGTTCCTTAGCCCCCCGTAGGAGCTCTTTTTGGGTCCATGGGGGTACTACCCCCTACCCCCACCCCCAAAAACGCAGCCACGGACCGATTTAACGGCTTGCTGATGGTTCTTTTTGGTGGACTCGCACGTGTAACGGTATATGCACTGGAGTCCTCATACCCCACGTCCATCTGCCAACAGGTCCGGTACGCCAGGGCCAACCCATCTGCGTGGCGGAGCTACAACTCATTGATAGTCCGTCACACATCGAGCAATACCAAGGGTTTGCCTACGTCTTGTGTGAATTCTGTACATCACTTCGTCGTTTCCCTATCGAGGAAACGACTACGTTTTCCTTATTTTGGTGGACTTATCCACAGGTTATTCACACTTGTGTGGTTGCCTGTGGATAACCTGTTGATTTCTCAAACACTTTTGGAGACTGACCATGTCTGATCCCGACGACATTTGTTTCGACGGTGCTCCGGTTGTTCCCAGCAACTGGACTGATGAAGACGAAGCTGAGTATCAGCGCTACCTGGATGACCAGGAGCATAAGCACGAAGAACGTATTCGTGCGAGCTACGCCCTTCGCGGACTTGCCAACGTCTATTAATCAACCCTGCCCCGTTCGCGGGGCTTTCTTTTGGAGAAAACCATGAACCGCTTTGTTCTCGCCTTCGTCATGCTTCTTTGCCTCATCGGCACCTCTCTCACGATCATCGCCTTCGGCATCGGATCGCTGACTGGAGCTCAAATGATCGTCTCTCTCGCGGCCTTCATCTTCATCGGCTGGGTAGCCACTCGCGACCTATGAAAGCCGGTGAATCGGTGCGTTGTCCCAAGTGCGCTGGCACTGGGCTGTTCCGCAACCTGGGCAAGTGCTTCACCTGCCTGGGTTCTGGCGTGATGAATCACCGCGACTGGAAGCGCTGCCAGGCGTACCAGGCTCGCTACGCTCCCGCGTCCCAGCAACGTCCGCTCGTTTGACGTTGCCTCTCTCGTAGCTCCGCTGCGTGCTTCCCTATCGGGGGAAGCACTCCGCTTTTCCTTTTTTCCGTGTTCCTTTGTTCAACTGTCATCTCAAGGAGATTCTCATGACAATCGCTCTCGCTACTACCGTTGCCAATCCCGCCGCTCCGACCGAGGCACAAGTCTCGCGTCTACTGGCTCTTGGCGTTTCCACCGTCCCGGCTACCCGCTCGGACGCTTCCAAGCTGATCTCTGCTGCGATCGCCCAGCGCGATATGCAGCCGGCCACTCTGGCCCAGATCGGTCGTGCTGCCGCTCTCGGCGGTCGTGACCTGCCTGGCGCCGGTGTGCGTGAGAAGTCCACCCAGATCTACCTCCTCGAGGCTCTGGTTGCCTTTGACAACGCTGCCGACGGAGCTGACGCCAATGCCTGCGCCGAGGTGCTGATCGCCCGCGTGCGTGAGCGCCTGGTCAAGCCGCTGAAGGTCACCATCACGGCACCGAGCGCCGACGTCGGTCCCGCGCCGATGTGATGCAACAACACCGGGGTTGGTTCGCCAGCCCTGGTGCTTGTTTCCCGCGGGTCACTCTCGGCCCAATCATTCCACGAGCAATACGGAAGTAATACGAAATGAATAACAAAGCCAAAGACCACTTCGAATCCGCCCGCGACATGATGGACAACCTTCGGTCTGTTCGTGGCGCCAACTACGCCCGCGCTGTCGAAGCGGCGCTGCTCACCATGAAACTGAGAGACGTGTTTGATATGTGCTCTGACGGTGTGCCTGAGCATCACGCTGACACCATCAAACTGATTGTCGCCAAGATGCTGGGTCAGTTGATCGCGCTTGCATCCATCAACGGTGGATTGGATACTGAATCCGCCGAGTCCGCCAGGGAACTGATGGGGTGGGCGGAAAAAATATACAACGCTGAGCATGATGGCGCGGAAGCTGCCCTCAAAGGGGAATGACCATGTTCCACCGAAACAATGAGCCTGGCCAGGTGTGCGACGGCTGTCGCTACTGGTCCGAGATGATCGCTCAGTCCAATGGCTCTGGCATCCAAGCGTACTGCCTGTGCCGTGAGTCACCGCGGTATGCCACCTACACCGTCAAGCGTGATTCCTGTGACGCCTGGCGTGATGGTTCCTGGGGCGCTGTCGATCAGCCCGGCGGCGATCCGTACACGGGTGACATGACGTGAACCGCGAGCAGTGCCAGGCCATCCTGGACAACATCGACCTGATCCGACACTACGCCGATGGCGGTGATGTCGGCCATAGGTTGCATGACTACCGAGGTGTCTTTGTAAAGCTGTATCCAGCCAAGAAAATCAACCTCGGCAATCTGCACCCAGGTGGCACGACCTACGTCAAGCTCAAGCCCAAGCTGAGATTCAACAAACACATCAACGCCTGGGAACGAGTCGAGCGCTCGTACTACGACCACATTGGCGAGAACGAGGTGCTGCCATGACCTGGCCGTTCCCGCCCTTCCCGCTGCCTCCGTACAAGGAGCCACGCGATCCCCGTTATCCATCTGACGCTGAGGAGGCTCCAATATGAAACTCTACGAAGTGCCAAGCAACAGCCGGATCCGTTTTGCTGACGGTTCCGAGCTCAACTTCGACCACATCGACGGAATGTACTCGTACTGCACCGACGATGAGGGTCATGTCTTCCACATCTCGGCGTTTGCCGAAGTCGAGATTGTTCAACAGGAGATCAAATGAGATACACAACCCACAACGACGAGTTCCCCGCCATCAACATCGATGGCACCAGCCTGCAAGGCTACATCGAGGCCAACTACCTGGAGCTGATCGGCCTGTTCGGTCAGCCCACGGAAGGTGACAGGTACAAGACCGATGCCGAGTGGTACATCATGTTCGACAACGGCCAGGTCGCCACCATCTACAACTGGAAGAATGGCGTCTCCTACCTGGGAGATGACGGTCTTCCGGTGTCACAGATCACCGATTGGCACATCGGCGGCAAGCATTCGTCCGTGGTTGACCTAGTCACCCGCGTCGTGCTCGAGGGCCGCGGAGCGTTGGCGTGAACATCCTCGTAACCAACAGCGAGGATGAGTCCGCTCTGTACTTCATCCGTGAGACCGCTGTACTGCGGTCCCAGGTTGAATACCTGACGACGGCGCTCAAGGATCTCCTTGAGATGCCTGAATACGACGGCACACAAGCGACCAGCCAAGTTCGTCTGCGCGCCAAGAACCAGGCCAAACGTGCATTGAAAGCAGTAAATGAAACCAGTAGTTCACTTCCGGGGTAACGCCAGGTTTTTCTCCGGCACCACCGACAACGGTGACGAGTTTGAGTTTGCCCGTGTATACGCACTCGACCACCCGCGCCTTGGTAAGACCGATGTCCGCACGTCGGTAATCGTGCAAAAGTTTGATGATGGTTCGTTCGAGACACTGAACACCATCTACAAACCCAAAGACTAATACCGCCAACTGTTTCCGTGATCGACAGCCCCGCACGCCGGGGCTTTTCTTTTTCATCATCCACTCTTGGATCAATCATTCCATGAACACAACTCCAACCAGCGTTCACGACGCATTGCGGCGCATCACCTCGCTGCTGACAGCCGTTGGCCTTGACATCGAGGAGTACCTCGAGCATCCAGCGAATTACCAACCGGAATACTTCAACGACGTGTTGCAGGCAGTGCTTGACGCCCAGCTTCTTGTCGTCTGGACCCGTGACCAAATGAAAGCAAAGTCATGAACACAAATCAGCTCAAGCGTGTCCGTCGCCTGTTTGCGAACTACGACTGGACACCGCAACAGCGCCGTGTCTACGTCCGCAAATGGGTCACGTCTGTTCGCCACCTTGGTGACCAGTGGCTGCTGGCAAAGCAAGTACCCAATCTCTCTCGCTCCGAGTGAGAACCGCTACGCCCCTCCTTTCGGGGAGCGGCTTCGCTCTTCCTTTGATCCTTTGATTCCTTCCTACTGATTCCTTGTGCTCTCCCTCTGTGTGGCCCGCTTCGGCGGGCTTTTTCTTTTTCAGGAGACCTAAATGGAACTCTACAAACTGCCGTTCATTGTGCGCGGCATTGAAAGCCACGAGACCCGGCATGCAATGGCGCTGCGTTTCGTGAAAGTGCATCAGCGTTATGGCTACCAAAAAGCCGGCGCAATCATGCAGTCGCTGGCAACAGCGATCAACTCCCTCCGCGGCAAGATCGGAACTCTCGTTGAGTCTGATCCGACGCGTGAAGATCTGGTTAAACAGCACGACGCAATCTGTGATCTGGCTGACGTGTTCGATACCCAGCTTCGTCACAAACTGCGCTACCTCGGATATGTCCGCTTGATCTACCAGGTCAAGGTGAAACGTGCGCTTGGCACAGTGCGCAGCTTGCGCAGCTTGCGCATGGTCATGTCCGAAATTAACGGCATCGACTGGACGCAATACCTGGCTTGCGTTGACTGGATGAACAACAACACATCCGGCGTCAATCGCTGCGATCATTGCGAAGACTGGGAGTACACCGACAAGCGTCTTGATGCGCTCGACGGCGACATGGATGAATGCCAGATCTGTCGCTCCTGCGTTGACAACAACTTCCGTTACGTCGATCGATACGATCGATATGTTCACCATGACGATGTTCGTGCCGCTAGAAATGCTGACGGTCTTCAGACCCTTATTCATTACAACGACGAGAACTTCCAATACAACGAGGACCATGACTTCTGGGCTCACGTTGACTACGTTCCGCCGCCACCGCCTGTTATTGGTCGCTACCACGAGAGCAAAGCGTATCACCGCATCATCGTTGACGAGTGGTCGAAGCTGCGTCATCGCTGGTTCGGCGTCGAGCTTGAGGTCGAGATCAAAGATCACCAGATCGACAAGCAGGAGAAAGCTCGCCAGCTCAACGATCTGATCAACGGCGGCGAACGCGGCAAGCGTGTGTTCTTCGAGGCCGATGGTTCACTGACCAACGGCTTCGAGATCATCAGCCAGCCGATGTCTCTGCCTGCTCATCACGATCTGTGGCAGTGGCTGCGCGATCGCGATGCTGTGAAGTATCTGCTGTCGCACAACACGCGCACCTGTGGCTTGCATGTCCACGTCAACAAAGACGGGCTGTCGCAGATCCAAATCGCCAAGGTCGTGACGTTCATCAATGACCCTCGCAACGAGCAGATGGTCCGTGCTATCGCACGCCGCTACGCCGAAGGCTACTGCAAGATCAAGGAGAAGGAATTGAGCACAGCTCACGCCTCGTCTGATCGGTACGAAGCCGTCAACGTCAGCGGTCGCAACACAATCGAGTTCCGCATCTTCAAAGGCTCGCTCAAGTACGAGTCGGTTGTCGCTGCCATCGAGTTCTGCAACTCGCTGTGCAACTTCGCCGCTCTGTCTTCCACGAACGACGTTGCGTCTCTCACCGGTGACAACTTCATCGACTACATCAACAACGATGGCGCCGCTGAGTCCACCACCCTGCGTCCGTATATGAACGCCGTTCTTCAATCTGCATAAGGAAATCGAATCATGTGTCTTTTAGTCAAGCAACCCGCCTCCACTGAGTTCACTCAGGACTTCATCGAGGACGTGTACAACAAAAACAAAGATGGCTTCGGCATCATGTACGCCGAAGACGGCAAGCTCCACGTGTACAAATGCCTGCCGACCAGCGGCAAGGATATGTACGAGTTCTACATGGCGCACGGCCAAGGTCGTGACTGCATCTGGCATGCCCGTATGCAGACGCACGGCGACATCGACCTCGACAACTGCCACCCGTACAAGGTGACCGACGAGATCTGGCTTGCTCACAACGGCGTGCTGTCCACCGGCAACTCCGCGGACAAGTCCAAGTCTGACACCTGGCACTTCATCCACAACGTGCTGAAGCCGGCGCTGTCGTTCGATCCCGACCTGATGCTCGATCCGAGCTGGCAGGAGATGATCGGTCACATCATCGGCGGCGGGAATAAGTTCGGCTTGGTCCGGGCTGACGGGGAGATGGTCATCATTAACGAACGAAGCGGAGTTAACTTCGTGGGAGCCTGGCTGAGCAATACGTACGCCTGGTCTACCACGAAGTTTGGTTTTCGTTCGTCGTACCAAACCCAAGGCTACGGCGGGTACTCGTCCTACGGACAAGGCCAAAGCACGTACGGAGCTCGATCGCTCTGGGAAGACGAAGGCGGAGCGTACAGCGACTGGTGGTCGCGGAGCCAAAACAAAATCGAAGGCAAAACAGCCATCGCTGGCACCACAGTCAACACCAAGTACACGGAAGAAGAAGCTGCGCAAGATCCTGACGGCAGCAACGCGGTCGATCTGACGCCCACACAGATCCGCCCCATGATCCGCGCCGCCTTCAATGTCTGGATGCGCAACGGCCTGGCTGGCGTCGAGCACTGGTGCAAGCAAGTGCCGCACAAAGCAGCAGCCATCCTCGGCTACTGGTACAGCGACGTCGATGACCTGGCACGGTTGGTAGAGGATGACCCGGAGGAAGCCGCGATCTGGATCGAAGATCTGTTCCGTACCGACAGCGTGACACCGACGATGCTCAACTGAGGAGAGTCATGGATCCCTGGCAGCAGCATGTCTCGCTCGAGATAAGCGACTCGCTCGGGGATGATGAGCGCCTCCTGGAAATTACGGAGGCGTTGTTGTCCATGCACATGGCCGACCTCATTCCCGGCGACATCTCCGACCAACTCTTCAACCAAATCGATCTGACTCGAGAAGGAGGTGAATGAACCTGATCACATCAGGCACCGAGGGGCTTCGGCCCCTTGAAGGCGACCTGAAAGAAAAGCGACTTGTCCTCGCACACAACCGACTCAACCGGCGGTATCAGATGCCGCGCTTTCAAATCTTTCACGCAACAGGAGGATTCGGCTGTCAGGAAAACAGCCTTGGTAGTGCCGTCTTCGGAATCCATATCGCTGACGGCGAGAGCGCTCGATGGAATCGCAATGACTTCATCGGGATTGCAGACGACGACCTGGTCAACCGGGCGCTTGAGGACACCACGCCAGTCGAGGGAATCGATCTCGACAAGCGTGTGTACTTCCTCATCGCCAAGGACGGGTCAACTGAAACAGGAGACACGATCGAACAAGCACGACAGAGACTTCGCCGCATCACTAGCGCAGCGGTTCGGGTTGCGTATCACGCGCATCCCGAATCCGTTGTCACCAACTTTGGATTCCTGAGCTGGCCCAAAGGAGCCGAGCCTGTCGAGGTAAAGATCAAGTCGAGAGGAGGAATTTGGATCGACGGAAATTAGACATCATCCGCACCGTGGAGGGACTTGGTTACACAATCGAGTCCATCTCACGGCCACGTAGTTCACATTACCACGTAGTAGTATCAAATGGAAAACACAGCATCAAAGCAATCTTCTCTGGGTCAGCAAGCGACCGCCGAACAATGCTCAACCAGAAGTCGCAAATTAAAAGGGCGTTTGCCCAAGTTGAGCAGACTGGAAGCATCCCGCATGCTTGCCGAGTACAGAGATCCCAGGGTCAAGCTCAATGAGCTGGTTAAACGGTACGACATCACAAAGCAGACCATCCGAAAGTACGTCAAGCAGTCCGGCATGAATGTTCGGTACAAGGAGCGCGGTCGTCACAACCCGATCACCACCGAAGAGTCGGATCGCATCATGAGCCTGCGCGAGATGGGACTGAACCAGCGACAGATAGCGCTAATGGTGAACCGTTCGCAGACCGGCGTATCACGCGTTATCAAACGCCGTGAGCTCGAGCTAGTGAACACGCCGCCCAGCCTGTGGCAGCGTATCAAGTGGCTGTTCAAATGAAGACAATCATCCACGTCAACCAGCACGTCATCAAAGCCAACCGCAAGAACGGCGTATGCGAACCTACCCTCACGGTCAAGACCTACAAAGGGACGACATACGCCAGGGAAGCCAAGCTGACAGGCCCTGCCACCGTGGTTTACAGACCGGACAAACCGCTCTCATGCGGAGCTCATGTCTGGATTGAGACCTATGACCCGGTAATCACCAGGTGATACATCAGCAACAGTCCGGAGCTTCGGCTCCGGCTGTTGTTTTTTTACCACTCCCGGCAGCTTAATCATTCCACGCACGAATAAAAAACCCCCGGTTCATGGCCGGGGGTTCTTATGGCTGGAGCTGTCACCTCATCTGGGTGTGGCCTCGTAGACCATGCTCATGTGCGTAATGTCGCTGGGAGTTTGCAGTTTGCGCAACTGCGTTGCTGAATGTTGCTCTCTGACCAGGGCGGCAAACGCCTTGAGGCCCAGCTCGAGGGTGAAGTCCACGTCCTCATCCCAGTCCATGTCCTCCATCATGAAACCCCAGGGGATCCTGATGCGCCACGACCTGAAGTCTTCCCGGTAGGCCAGTACAGGCTGGGCGCCAACCCGCTTGGCCTGCTCGACTGCTTGCTGCCAGAACCGCTCGACGTCGGACTCCTTCACCACCTTGTACCTCTTGATCTCCAGGGCGAATCCTTCCAGGCCCAGGATGTCATGTCCCCCGTTCCTGGTCTGCTCGAGGTTCCTCTTGAGCGGCTCGACCAGCGCGTCCCCCAAATGCTCACCGAGCGCCTTACAAAACTCCCTCTCCCCCGCCGCCCCCTTGGCTCGACTGTTGATCTTCCCCATCACTGCCTCGTCTGCGTTTGTTTGGCCAAGAACTCAGCCGCCTCTTCCTCTGACAAAGGCCGAGCGTTCTCGAAGATCTCGCCCGAATCCGCCATCTTGTGGATCTTTGCGATCAGCTCAGCGAGCTCTTCCGGTGTGCCGGTGAAGTCATCGAAGCAACCTGGTGCAAACACCACCTCCATCTTTTTGTTCTCGTCCATCATGCTGCCTTTCGTAATGCCTGGTACTGGTTCCGTGTCATGCCCAGATGGAACACGCTGATCCCTGTCAGTCGCTTTCTCAGATTCTCGTCGTACCTGCGGCGGTTAGCTTTCGGATCTGCCTTCGGCCTCTTGGCGTCAGGCTTATCTCCCACGGCGTACACCGGTCGGGGATAGCGGCGCAGCCCCTCCTGGTCGTACACATACCGGGTGATATAGATGCGCTTCGGGATCGTCTTACAAGCCTTGGTCATCCTGGTCAAGATGGCGCTGATGTACATCCGATCCGAGCCGATGACATCACAAATATCGTGGCGGGTCATCTCGCCGTGCTCCTCGAGCGCCTTCATAATCTTGATCGTCACCGATCCCCAGTCCTTCTTCACTTCATTGCCTCCATAGTCAGCCCGATGTTGCCGATCGCGTAACCCACGAAGGCAATGCCAAGTCCGGTGTTTCCCTTGCGCAACAGATCTGCTGCAACGATGGCGTACACGACGCCGATGATTGCGATCAGCCAGGAGCTCATCGTTCTACCTCCATTGGTACGTCACGCCACTCGCCTTCCGGTCCGTAGGTCGTGTACGGTTCACGCTCGAACCACTGTTGCAATACCCGCGTCTTAATCGTTCCACGCCTGACCGTGCCGTCGCTGTCCACGGTGCGGTGGAAAGCACCCAGCTCGACCTCACGCTCAACGAAGCGAAGCCTTGATGTCGGGCTCATACCGCCCCCTTTGCATACGCTTCCATCAGTCGCTGAGAGATGGCCTGAATGGCGTACGCCTCAGACTCCGAGCTCGGGTCGTGCTCGCCCACAGAATCCCGATGTTCCTGCCAAATATGCACAGCCTCATGCACCAGGAGCGCAGCAATCTGGATACCAGTGCGATCAGAGTCCTTGTCGATGCAGACGATCGCCGCCTTGGCGCCATCGGGATGGTCGAGGAAGTGGGTTGTTGCGTTGGCCTCCTTGCTGATCCATTGAGGCCACTGATGCGGCGGCACTTTCATCGCCTTCATCTGCTTCTGAAACTCCTTCTCGCTGAGGCAGAGACCAAAGTTGTACCGGCACTGCCAGAGAGAACGGTCACACCAATTCATTACCACTTCCTTCCAAAATCTTTTGCGCCACGATCTTTGCCACGCTGTTTGCACTACCGTTGTCGAACGACCTCACGATCGCTGCGTCATGCTCACGTTGAGCCTGCGCTACCAGCTCGAACGCCTTCTCGACTTCCTCCCAGGTAGTCGGCACCGTCAGGCAAAACTTCTCATCGTCTTTGTTCCAGCGACAGAACATGCCGAACCACTTGGCCTCGGTGATGATTCGCTCGGTGAACTTACGCTCCATACGCCCTCCGCTCTGCACGCTCGTTGGCCTGCTTGGTACGCCAGATCTCGATCTCCCACTCGGTTGCCTTCATGTGGTAGCGGATTTTCTCTTCCTCAAACACGGCGGTCTTAAGGTTGTCCAGGAGCTCAAGGTACTTGTCGTTGGCCCTGGCTTCACGGTCTTGCGCAACGCCTGAGTTGTAGCCGGCGCGCTCTGCGTCTTTCATCAGCAGGGCGAGCATCGACTTCTTATACTCGTCCAGGTACTCACGTTGCGCACGGGCGGGCGCGTACCTGTCTGCGAGCTGGCGATACCGCTCGAGCAGTTCTTCAATGTCCATCGTCTTCTCCAATCAATTCGATTCGGCCATCCCGGTAGTACAGGGTGTTGCCCATACGGCTCGGGTACTTGAGAAAATCCTCAGAGCCAGGCCGCATGGGCAGCGGCTTCTCGTCGGACGGGTTATAGGTGGGGCGGTCGATGACAGCCTGGAGCTGGGGCGGCGGAGCACGGCGGGGACGCAGGCCGCGGCAAGGGCCGAGCTCCTGGAGCTTCTCGTGTCCACGCTTGGTCAACGCCCAGCGGTCCCCCTCGTGGCGACGGACAAAGCCGTTGCTCACCAGGCGCGCCATGTACTCACCATCAAATCGGCTGACGCTGTTGATGGCGCCTGCGATTACCTTGAGCTCTTTGCTCGGGGCTGGACCGAACGACAAAGCGTACATGATGCGATGTGAGCCTGCGTTCGCTACAACTTTTCCAGTGTTCACTTCTTGCTCCTGCTCCCTACTGCCCCATATCCACGGGTGGCATGACGACGCCAGCACACTCCGCAGATGAACTTCTGCCCCATGTACACGCCATCGCTTCCGGTCTTCTCGTTGCCGCACTTCGAGCATGTCGAGCTCGGCAAGCTGAAGTCTCTCGACCCAGGCAGGGTGATGTGTGTGTCGATCATTAATCCGTGCCTCCGAAGCTCTTTCCATCACGACCAGCGTCAACCGCCTGTCGCATGAGTCCGCCGATGCTATCGATGATTGCGGTCGAGTCCTTCATCATGGAGTTCCAGTCGTCATCGGTGGACTGACTGACGGTGCGAAGTGTTATGGCCAGTGTGGTCAAGCACTGGGACATGCCGAACGCGCAAGCCTTGGCCATCGCCTCGTTGTGTGCATCGATCTCTTCGCACATGATTCCGCCAATGTCAGCGAGCTGCTTGCACAGCAGCAGGACACGCACGGTCTCCGCATACCTGTCACCCTTCACCGCCGACAGAGTTTTCAGAATGTTGTTGGCTTCCTCTTTGACCTGTTTCAGGTTTTCCTGCGTAGTGCTCACTTCGTTACTCCAATCAATCCTTGACGCCACATTTCCTGGTATGTCTTGCAGATCGCGGTCAGCGTGTAATCCCTGCGGTCTGCCCTGCTCATCTCTCCGCCCTGGTCGAGATTTGTGTGGCAGCGATAGCAGAGCCATGCGCTCATGCAGTCGTCTGCCTTGATGCCCATCCCTTTGCCGTGCTCGGGCAGGTTGCTGTGCGCGGCGACGACCGTGCCGTCTTGGTTGCCGCACATCACGCACCGCTGGTCACGGGCGAGATCGAGAAACTGTCGGTTGCGCTGGTTCATGCCCGCCCCCTTGCTCGCATGACGTTGGCGCAAACCCTGGTGACCGCCCCAACAATTCCTGCTGCCAACGGTGTGAAGATTTGGTATGCGCCAAACTCATCGCAGTCCCTTGCGCACACCTCATGAGCCTCCTGCCAAGCCTCTCTTGCTGCGAGATATGCAGGGTGATCGTTGGTGTACTTGGCGCGATGAGATGCGCTGTAAAACCATTCTTTGAAGTTCACAGGTTCACCTCCTGCGAACGAAGCCCTGCCTCGAAGCAGTTGATGGCCAGCTCTGCGATTTCCTCGGGTGTGAAGATCCACGCATCAGCGCGGTACTTCTTTCCATACGAAGACATGGAGTCAGTCCATGCGATGCGAGACTTCTTCATCAGCTCTACGCCGACGTGTTGAGAGAGCTGCTTGCGAATCTCGTTGACGAGATCTACCCGGTCTTTGATCGCCATGATCAGACCGTCAGAGACTTCGTTCTGCACCGTGATCTGACCACCCTTGGCGTATTGCCCGAGCAGAATCGTTGCCAGTCGTTTCTGTTCTGAGTTCATTCGCCGTCCTTTGCTGCCTGGTACTGCGCCGCTGACGGAGGCGAGTACGCCCCATCGAACTCACGGAACCTGCCGCTGTTGCTCTGCCATTGAAGAAACGCCGTGCCGCGACGACCCAGCCAGCGAGAGCGAATCTTCTGGACGTGGACCTCGGTGGGCGCCTGGGGATTACGCACGTCACGGTGAACCGCGACGATGTTGTCGGCCTTGTTGTAGAAGTGCGCCGAGCCTGAGACGGTGTACCCATCGGGCACCGGGTACTCGCCGTTCTTTTCCTTCATCAGCTTGGCGGGGTGCGCCACCAGCCAGACGTGGATGCTGTTCTCGCGAGCGAACTTGCGGAGCTGGGTGAGGAAGGTGCTGACGTACTCGGTCTCGTTCACGCCATCCTTGCGCTTGGTGTGATCGAGCTCGTTGTACGGGTCGATGATCAGACCCTTCATACCGTGGCGGCGGACCAACACCTTCGCTTTCGCCAGGACCGAATCGAGCGTGGGCTCTTCGGGCATGATGAAATGGAAGTGCTCGTTGAGCCACGCCTTCGCCTCGTGGAACCTGGCCTGGTTCACACGGCCAGCTACCAGGCGCTCGTTCATGCGCTTCTCGATCAGCTTGGCGGCATGCCAAGAGATCGGCTGGTTCTCGGGTGAGCACACGCCGAACACCCAGCCGGCGTTCTCTGCGATGTTCACCGCCAGGGCGTCGAGCCACTCGGACTTGCCCATCGAGGGGATCCCGGTGACCAACGTCCACTGACCAGGCGCCGGGGTGTAGAGACCATTGACGGAGTCCCACCCTGTGGGCTCGCCCTTGATCATCCCGAACTCGAGCATGTTGTTGATGTCGTCCTCGATGTCAGAGATCGAGAACACACCCTCAACCGGGAACGCCTTGGCGTCTTCGATGCAGTGACGCAGGGTCTCTGCGCCGTGTCGCATCAGGACTTCGTTGGCGTCCTTGCAGCCCTCGGGCCACGTGACACGCATGCACTTGTCACGACCGAGACGACGGGCGAGCTCGTCTTCCAGCTTCTTGCCAGGCTCATCGTTGTCCACCGCCAACACGAACTGCTTGACCTGGTCGAAGCGCTCGTCATCCAGGAACTCGAACTTGAGCTCGAGGTTCTTGGACTCCGGGGTAGGTGCCCCATCGGGGACTGAGATGGCGTTGCGGAAACCAGCTACCTCGAGGGAGAGCGCATCCATCTCGCCCTCGCAGATGATCGTGATCTCGGTGATGTCGTCGTACTTGTAGACGATCTTCTCCGCACCTGCTACCTGGCGGAAATTCTTCTGGCTGTCGCGATACTTCACGTTGACGATCTCGCCAGCCTTGAAGTACGGGAACGCGATCGCCTGAACCTCTTCCTCGATCTGAGGCATCCACACTCTCTCGAGTGCGATGCGGTTGCGGATGAGTACGTCGGTGGTGATACCGCGCTTTGTCAGAAACGTGATGGCGTTATCTGACAGAACCGCAGGTCTGAACTCGGGGCGGTGATAGACGCGTCGGTTCGGAGGAGCCGATCGGTTGATGACACCAGACCCGAGACCACCTGACCACCCGCAATGGTGGCAGTGCCAGACACCCTTCTCGGTGTTCACATTCAGGCACGGGTAGTTCTTCTTCTTCCGAGTGTGTGAGCACTGCGGACAGGTCGTCTTGACCTCTTCGCCGGACCTACCGTTCAGGTCGATCCCGAAGTCTGAAAAATTTTTCATGAGCTCCTGCGTATTTCTTTGGACTTCGATAGCTACTCTTCGAGTAATTATGAAGTTCTAAGAGTATTGATAAGGTCTAGACCAGATCGAATCATTTCAATACGATTTGGTCCGGCGTTCATCAGTACACACCTGGCACTGACGGCCTTCATTATCCCTGGCCGAAACACCAAATCTATTAGGGAAATCCCTAACGCCTCTTATGAATTCGTATCGCTACAATCCACTCCACTGAGATGCAACGGATACGCTGTATTTCGGCACGAAATCTACCATCAACACTCTCACAGGAGCACTATGCAAAAGATTGCATCAGCGTTGGTTAAGGCCCAAAAGGGCTTTGGCGCCGCCCTCAAGACCTCGAGCAACCCCCATTTCAAGAGCCGCTATGCCGACCTGGCAGCGTGTGTCGAGGCGGTCATCGACTCGCTCAACGACAACGGTGTGGCGTTAATCCAACAGACCCACGAATGTGATAGCGGCGTGATTGTGGAGACGATGTTCATCCACGAAAGCGGCGAGACCTTCAGCGCAGGCAAGCTGCACGTACCTGCCTCGAAGCATGACGCCCAAGGCTATGGATCCGCGCTGACCTATGCCCGTCGTTACAGCCTGATGGCGGCGTGTGGAATCGCGCCAGAAGACGACGACGGCAATGCCGCTACCTCCACCCCTCCCCAGGTGCGAAAGCCCGCTCCTGCCCCGCATAAGCCCGCTCCTGAGACGTCCGGCAAGAAGGTTGGCGCTGACGAGCTCGCCACCATCAAGAAGCTGGCTGAGGTTGCCAACGTGCAGTTGGCCTCGATCGCGGCGGCATACGAACTCACCTCAATCGAAGACCTCCCGCTGGTGAAGACGGCGGAAGTCATCGCCCGCCTCCAGAAGAAGGCATCCGAAGCAACCCAGCAGACCAACAAGGAGTAACTGAATGTCCGCTACATACAACAACCAGATCGAGATCGTGATCTTCGACAACAACCGAGCCACGAATCCGAAGGCCCCGCAAGAGACCGGCACGGTCACCTTCCCTGATGGCACCAAGTACCAGGTCGCCCTGTGGCATCGCGTGAGCAAGAACGGCAACCCGTTCAAGAGCGGCACGTTGAAGATGGACGACGGCAAGTACTCCGGCGGTCGCAACGGCGGTGGCCATGGCGGCGGTAACGGCGGCGCGAAGGTGGATTGGTAATGGCCAACCTCACCAACGTACACGGTCTTCCTGACGCGTTCGTCAACGCGATCAAGAACGATCCGTACACCGGTGGCGGCGACATCTCCGTGACCAAGCTGATCGATTCGCCTCGCCGGCGTGTCCTCGGCAAGAAGTTCAAGGACCTGGTGGTCGTGGACGTCTCGGAGATGACCTGGGCGCTCATGGGTCAGTGCATGCACACGGTCCTCGAGCGCGCACAGACCGAAGCCCTGGTCGAGCAACGTCTCTTCGCGGACATGGAAGGCTGGCGCGTGAGCGGACAGTTCGATCGCTGTCACGTCGAGAACGGACTGATGCAGGACTGGAAGGTCTGCTCAGTATGGAAGGCAGGCGGCGATGAGTCCTGGGAGAAGCAGCTCAACTGCCTGCGTTGGCTCGCGCATAAGAACGGCATCCAAGTGGACCGGCTTCAAGTTGTCGCAATCTTCCGTGACTGGAAGAAGGCTGAAGCCATGCGCAATCCTGACTACCCGCAACAGAACGTCGCGGTTATCGACGTACCGGTGTGGACGCTTGAAGAGGCCGAGGCGTTTGTCCGGGCGCGTGTCCAACTTCATCAGTCTTCAGAAGCCGGAGCGGATGCCGAATGCACCGAAGATGAGCGCTGGTACTCAGGGACGAGCTATGCGCTCATGAAGGACGGCGGCAAGCGAGCCAAGAAGGTTGCACCCACCAAGGAAGAGCTAGGTGAGGTTCCTGCTGGTCATTACATCGAGGAACGTCCCGGTGTGAATCGCCGGTGCGAAGGATATTGCGACGTGGCCCCGTTCTGCGAGCAGTACCAGCGCATCAAATCTACAACTACTACAACGGAGCCCACATCAAATGATGTCGATTTTTGAAGCAGCCAAGTACCTCGGTATCTCGGTCTTCTCGCTTCGCAAACTCGCCCGTGAAAAGCGCCTGCCCGCCGGAAAGGTGGGTCGCCAATGGCGCTTCCGTCAGGATGACCTGGACTCGTTCTTGAAGAAACAGTACGGAGAAGAGAAGCATGCCGCATGACACCATCAACGAAACCCTGGCCGAGCGTGGTTCACGCTACGGCTTGTTCAAAGACCACGCTGAGGTCTCCCAGTCCCTGAAGGGCATCATCCGCCACTTCATGGGTAAGAAATGGGACGAGATTCACGACGACCAACGTGAGGCGCTCGAGATGATCTGTCACAAGATCGCTCGGATTGTCAACGGCGATCCGGATTACTCCGACTCGTGGATCGACATCGCCGGTTACTCCAAGCTGGTGGCTGATCGTCTCGACGGGGTCGCGCAATGATTAACGCCGACCTCGCTGAGCAAGGCGCCAAGACGGGGATGCTGCTTGCATCATCGCGCGCCGATCGGTTCGTGGATGACTGGACTGACCAGGCCACGGTTTTCTTCAAGCTATACGCCCGACTGCACGGACACAAAGGTTTCATGACCGAAGACGTCCGTCTGTGGGCTACCAAACTTGGCTTTGAGTCTGCGCCCGATCAACGGGCGTGGGGACTCATCGCCAGGCGCCTCTCGAGTGAGGGGTACATCAAGGCTGATGGATTTGGAAAGCAGAGATCTGCAACCTGCCACGGCTCTCCTAAAACCATCTGGAAAACGCAACCGCTATGAACGACCAATTCTCTATCTCCCTGAACCTCGAGCAAATCAACGCCATGCTGCGCCAGCTTGACGCCGGCCCGCACAACGTTGTCCGTCCGCTGATCGACTCGGTCATTGGTCAAGTCCAGGCACAGCAGCAGGCTCGTCAGCAAGCGGCTGCGCCCATTCCCGAAGCAGGTGCCGACGAGTGACGAACTTCCAACGTACTGCTGACTGGCTCATGGCCTGCGGCAAGGCGCCCAACGCCGAGAACTTCTCGGTGCAGGTCGGGTGTCACCTCGAGGAATTCGTGGAGCTCCTGCACTGCCTGGAGTTCCGAGGAACCATGGTGCCGCCTGACGTGGCGTCTGCTGCTGTCGCCGTGATGACTGAGCTTGCAGAGGATCTGAAGAGTGGCAAAGCCGAATGCCGTATCGCACCAGGTAAGGACGAGGAAGCCCTCGACGCGCTGTGCGATGCGGAGGTCACCGGCAACGGTGTCGCTTACATGGCGGGCTTTGACAAGGACGGGGCGGACCAAGCGGTACTGGCATCGAATGACGCCAAGCTGGTGGACGGCAAGCCCGTGCTCAAGCCTGGCGGGAAGATCGGCAAGCCACCGGGCTGGAAGGCCCCTGACCTGTCTGCGTTTGTATGAACCAAGAAGAGATCTGGGCTCGAGAGCTACGGCAGGCGCGAGAGCGGCTGGTAGCTCGAGTGCGAGAGGCTATGGCCATCTCTTCGCCAACCCGTAGGTACGCCTTGTACCAGGACTGGCGCAAAGAGATTGGGGACGTAGCAGCACGAGAGCAGGCCAAGTTCGTGGAGGCTGTGCGCTCGGGCCGGATCTCGCTGAAAAAGATAGAGGACATGCTGTGAACGACATCGCAAAAGTTGTCACGACCCTGGTCAGCGCAATGATTGTCTTTGCCTGCTGCTGGGTTCTCGTGGGATTTGCCGCTCGGATCGTGGCAACGCTGTTCTGCTGGGGGTATGGCTGCTGATGTCGTACGAACAAGACCAAGCAGAGCGCATCCGCGATCGCCTGCGCAAAGCAATCAACACGGTGCCCAAGCGCGTGACCAATGGAAACGTGCAAGAAACCCGTGCCTGGCTCGAGGCCCGAGCTGAAGCGGAGAAGATGCTGAACAAGAAAGTGGCATCGGTCCCTCAGTTGCTGGCCATGATTTCGAGAGTTGAACAATGACTGAACATGAACGCGTCGTAGCCGATCGCTACGAATACACCGTGTACCAGTGGGGCGTGATTACTTTCGTTCCTCACTATCGCAACCCGACCGCCTATGTCGGTCCGGGCTATCCCGAGAAAGCGCCGAAGCTGTGGACGGAGCGCGAGCTCCTGGCAGTGGGGGCAAAAGCACAGAAGATGTACCTTTGGGCTCGTCCTAGGTTTGTCTTCGAGGAGGTCGCATGAGAGAAAGCGTTGAACAACTGCCCAACCGGGTGACGATGGACAGCATCTTGAAGAAGATCAAGTCCACCGAATACATCCGGCTGAAGGACGGCAAGACCACGATCTGCAACGTCACGCTGGAGAACGGATACAGCGTACGCGGCGAGAGCGCATGCGTTGACCCCGGCCAGTTCAACCTGGCGCTGGGTGAGAAGTACGCCTTCGAGCAAGCGATCGACAAGATCTGGCCGCTCGAGGGTTACCTCCTGCAAGAGCTCCGCTACAAAGCGGGTGTGTGATTACGGGGGAAAGGGAAGCGGCATGCACTGGTCAAGTGCTCGGACGGATGGTTGGCTCCTGACGTCAGTTGCAACCGGGCCGTACGACCAGGCTTCCTGAGTACCCCACCTTTTTGGATTTGAAATGAAAACGTACATCGGAACGAAACTTATCGAGGCTCGCCCCATGACTCGGGCTGAGTACAACGCGTACCGTGGCTGGACCCTGCCTGAGAACGAGGATGGTTCAGACGAAGGCTTCCTGATCGAGTACATCGACGGCGGCAAGGCCAACGATTTTCGCCACGAGGGATACATCAGTTGGTCGCCGGCTGATGTGTTCCATCGCGCCTATCACGAGGTCACCGGCATGACCTTTGGCCACGCGCTGGAGGCCATCAAGCTGGGCTACAAGGTGCAGCGCAAGGGTTGGAATGGTAGCGGCCTGTGGCTCGAACTCGAGCAACCCACCGAGGGCAGCAAGATGACCTTGCCGTACCTCTACCTCAACTACCCCGACAGCTCACCGCATACGCCTGGCGCCAAGGTGCCGTGGCTCGCCAGCCAGACCGATCTGCTGACAGACGACTGGCGCATCATCTAAACCAACCCATTGAAAAAATCCGTCACAGGTTGTACCTTAACGGTGCGGTCTGCGGCGGGTAGAGGAGCATGA
>DAIRDB010000019.1:20023-36953 GCA_036796405.1 Gammaproteobacteria bacterium
ATCCGTCACAGGTTGTACCTTAACGGTGCGGTCTGCGGCGGGTAGAGGAGCATGAAGCATGTCTATCTACCTCCGTGGTAGTACGTACTGGTACGCCTTCATGGTGAAGGGCAAGACGTACCGGGGCAGTTGCAAGACCAGCAACGAGAGAGAAGCGCAGGAGTATCACGATCGCGAGAAGTCCAAAGCATGGCGCGGTCGGGTTGTGGGCGACAAAGAGCAGCACACGGTTGACGAGGCGATCAACCTGTACCTGAAGGAGCATGAGCACAAGCGCTCCTACCGGGACGATGAACGCAGCGGCGACTGGTGGAAGGAGCAGCTCAAGTCCGCCCAGGTCACCCTGCTGGACGACATCACGCCAGAGATCATCCGCGACATCCGCGATGAAGAGCTCCAGCGTACGGGTCGCACCGGCAAGAAGATCACCGTGGCGACGGTCAACCGCAAGCTCGCCTTCCTGCGTTCGGTGTTACGCGCAGCACAGCTCGAATGGCAGTGGCTGGACAAGCCGATCAAGGTGAAGCTGCTGCCGGGTGAAGGACAACGTGAGCGATATCTCGAGCCTCACGAAGTCGAGCGCCTGGTGGCCGCACTGCCGGAGCCGTTCAACTTCATGGCGCTGTTCGCCGTGTCAACCGGCCTCCGTCAGGGAAACGTCTTGGGCTTGAAGTGGAGTCAGGTGAACCTGGCGCAACGCTTCATCAGGTTCTCCGACAAGGTGATGAAGAACGGTCGGCCTTTCGCGATCGCTCTGAACGAGACGGCCATCACCTGTATCCGCGCCCAGCTAGGAAAGCACGACGAGTACGTCTTCGTGCGTGACGGTGAGCCGATGAGCTGGTTGCCCTCAAACATCTGGGCGGCGGCGCTGAAGGAAGCAGGCTTGAACGATGTGCGCTGGCACGATCTGCGGCACACCTGGGCGAGCTTGATGCGTCAGGCAGGAATCGGTTTGGACGACTTGCAGGAGATGGGTGGGTGGGAATCACCGCTGATGGTGAAGCGGTACGCGCATCTGGATGTGTCCCACCTGGCGCCGAAGGCAGCGGTGCTGGATTCGCTGATTGCGCGACGTCCTGCCTCTGTACAGAATTTGCACAGCGTCTAAAACGAAAGGGTGTGAAATGAACTCACACCCTTGATTAACAGGGAGCCTGTGGTAGTTGCGCTCTGTGTATGTACGTTGTAACGCGTTGTTCTACCAAATGAGCCAGTTCGTAGACCGCACACAAACAACGCCGAGCAACGTACATCACTGCGTACAAAATTCGCACACTAACCCGTGAGGAAATTCTACTTGGTCTTACCCGCTCTCATATTATCAACGAGATTGGGATAGGGCCGGCCAGCTTTCCTAGCCATCTCCTTGGCCTTGGACTTCTGGTCTGGCGTCAGCGCCTTGCTCTTGCTCTTTGGATTGGGTGTATCCCACACAGGTTTCTTCATCATCTTCCCTTTCATGCGTAGCGTTTGCCGCGGAAGTAGCAGTTCCCGTCCTCGCGCACGGCGGCGAACTCGGGGTACAGCAGCATCCCATCCACCCAGGTCAGCACCGCGAAGCCTGACTGCCAGTTCATGCCAGGCTTTCCGATGCGGTAGTCGAACTCCTCCTGGAATTCGTCGGCCAGCATCCCGGTCTTGATCCCGTAGTGCAGCTCCTTGAAGCCCTTATGGGCCTTGCAGGAGAGCTCGTGGGTGTGTCCAGTCACCGTGTGGCATCCGCCCTTCAGGACGTCATTCCAGCCACTGTGGATGCCGCTGTGCCAGTCATGGATGATAACCATGTCTTCGTTGACGTCAATGCGATCGGAGTCCGCCCAGAGGGGCAGATGATCCTTCATCAGGAAACCGCCGATGCCCTCGTATTCGGGCACCTGGTTGGCCAGGCGTGACTCAAACCGAGCGCAGTGGTTGCCGTAGGTGCGCATCAGGCGGGTGCCAGGCTTGACAATCTTTTCGATCTCTCCCAGGCGGGCCTGCACTGCCTCGAGCTCGTCCTTCACGGAGGTTCGCTTCTGCCAGCGGATCCTGGGGTGACGGCTGATCGCCCCGCCGTCGAGGATGTCGCCGTTGAGGACCACGGCTTTGACCTGGGACCCCAGGTCTGCGATCAGATTGCACAGCGCCTTGTGCGCGGTGGGAATTTGGTCAGGGGAGTAGTGCGCGTCCGATCCTACGAGGATAGTTCCGTTCTCGATCTCGAGGCGGTTGGTATCACGCCGTGAGGACATGATCATCTTGATCACGCCTTGGTCCGCCCTTCCTGCGGCGCGGGGATCAATCGATCCCAACAGTACTCCTCGGCGTTCCTCGATCGACTTGCGCCGTCCGTACACAGCGCGCACCGAAAGCCCAGATATTTCCGCAATCGTGGACGCAGACTGGTGCTCGTTCCAGAGTTTCAAAAACTCAGCGTCGCTTATTTTTTGATTCATTTACTGCCTTTAAGGGAATGACTTCGATCTCGCCGCCAGTTGCGGGGTCGAAGCGTGATGCAAGAGCCACCGCCTCTTGAGGTGATGCGCCCATTGCCATTGCGCCAATTGCGTATGGCGCACCGCTGCCAATGGCAAAGAAAGGATCCTTGATCTTGTAGCGTTTGCCTGAGCTGGCGTAGAGGAATATGCCGTCCGGGTGAAGCTCGATGCCCTCGACTTCTGAATCATCATTGAGGCCAGACTCCTTTGCGGGTTTGCCTTCGATGTGTTCCCAGAACTTCAGGATGTCATCCCAATCGCCCGCCGCCCCGACAATTCCCTTGCCGATCCGTCGAACTTTCGAGACGCCAAACATGACGCCGTCAGCGCTGCACCTGGTGTCAGATGCGAGTACGCCGTGCTTCGTTGATACTGCAATGCACGTCACACTTGTTCCTAGACAAACGTTCCAATTCTCACAGAAATGCAAGTACCTGCGGCTTGGGGAATACCCTTACCCTGGAGCTGTGTCATGAAACCTTCAAGCACAGCGTTGCACTTCTGCTCGCTCTTGAACTGGTGATCGTTGGTCCAGAACGCGGCTTGGCCATTGAGGACGAAGAACACAACTGCTATCCATACCTCCATGGCACACCTCCTTAATCAGATGCCATCACCGCCTCGCGGAACTGCGGTCCCGCCTCCATCACCGCCTTCACAGCTCGGTTGTAAAGCTGCTTCTCGCGCTCTCGCACCCGGTTGAGTTTCGCCACCTTCTCTTCATCGCTGAAGCCGGGGTTGTTCTCCATCCGGGTCAGATCAGAACGTAGCTGGCGGATCTGCTGCGTAGTGCTCGAGATGATGGCATGAGCTCGCAGCAGGCCAGGAGTCTCAGCGATGATCTCGCTGCGGTTCTGGGGCATGTTGCGGTACTCGTTGTACGACGTCTCGACCATTTCCTTGGCGCGTCGGAAGGCGCCGGAGTCGAAGCTCTCAGGAACCTTGGCGGTGAAGCGATCGACCAGCGGCATCGGGGTGTTCTTCACCTCTTCGCCACGCGCCACTCGAGCCGCGGTGCCCGCCGCCTTGTACGACTCGTTGATGAAGCCAGGCATGTAGCTTCCGATGATGAAGTCGATCGCCGCAGGGTTGATGTCAATGGCGCCAGACTTCAGTCGGTTGCCACCGGTGAGCTCGTTTAGCCCCTGCATTGCGGAGGAAGACAGCGGGTTGACCGAGCGGAAAGCCATTTGGCTGTCGGGTAGCTTGGCGCCACCGAACACCGAGTCCTCTCGACGGATCGGAGCTCCGTAGCGGTTCTCGTTCATAACCCACTCAACGATCGGCAGGGCCGCGGTCGGAGCCACGCCCTTGAGCGCCGTGCCGGCCAGGGTCTTGGAGTCAAGTCCAGAGGATCCCATCGGAGCAAAAGACTCGAAGGTCGTCTGAGCGATGCGCTTGACGCTGGTTGTGATTGGCTGCACACCGAGCAGGCTGTCCATCATGAAGTTGCCCATGGCGTAGAAGGCGTTCCAGCCATACGGGATGGGGATCGCTGCGCCAGGCACGTCAGCAGAGAACACCATCGATGTGGCTCGCTTGTACACCGGCAGCTTGTCGATCGCGTTGCGGCCAGCCTCGTCGTCGTCCGAGAGAGCGCGACCGATGAGGTTCATCATGGCGCCCAGGCCAACCCACAGTCCGACGTACACGAACCCCTTGGACTTGAACTTCAGCTTGTAGTCTGGCGTCAGGGTGCCGAACAAGCTGAGCAGCTTGGCCGAGCCCTGCACTGCGGGGTTGAAGAACAGGTAGAGCTGGCGCGTGGCCTTGACCGAACCGCGCATGTTGAAGTTGACGGTGATCTCACCGGCGAACTGAGCGGCTTGAGCCTCCGACATCCCGGCTTCACGCATCACCTTGTACGCAGCCAGGCGCGGGGCGATTTCGATCGGTAGCGAGAAGTTGTGCTCGATCATGTCCATCACGGCCATGAACTTGTCGCCGGCGTTCTGGAGCTTGGTACGATCACCCAGTAGCTTCTCGAGCTCCTCCACCTGGGACGGCAGATCCTTGCGGTTGAGGAAGCTGGTGAGACCACCGTTGAGCTTCATCTCGCGGTAGATCCGCACCATCTCAGGATCAGGGTTTACCCCAGTACTCTTGAGGTTCTCGGTGCGAGCCATGTAGTACGCCGTCTTGAGGGCGGACGGGATGGTCTTGACCATCGCTGCGGCCTGCGCCTTGGTCACACGACCGTCAGCAGCGGCGTTGAAGAACATCGTCTGCAAGTCGCGGGCAAAGTTGACGAAGCCCCAGGCCGGGTTCCAGGTGGTCAGCATCTGGCCGACGATCTGGTTGAACTTGCCCAGGCGCTCGAGCAGAGCGTTGCTGTCACGCATACCCACGACGCCGTGAATCGCCTCAGCAAACGAGCCAGGGCTGGTGTCCTTGAACTCGATCGTGTTGGGGATGCCGTTGATCTTGGCAACCATCACGTTCGGGTTACGGATGTAGGCGTCGTCTTCCTTGTCGGTCACCATCCCGTCTTCGCCAATCACTTGCTTGTACGGAATCTTGTTGATGGTGGCGAAGTTGGGATCGTAGTTGGCCTCGAAGAACGCCAGGACGCGCTGAGCAACCTGGTTCTTCTGACCGCGGATAAGCGCCGATTCCATGCCCAGGATCGTGCGAGAAAGGATCTCGGTGGCTTCGGACTTGCGACCGAGAGCACGCTTCTCCTTGCCCTTCACGTTGAACTTGGATCCGCCGGCCAGCATCATCGGATCATCAAACTGGTCCAAGTTCAGGTCGGAACGACCAGACAGGTTGACGTAGTGCTTGTAGACCTGCATCGCCTGGTACTGCTTGGCGGTGATCATGCCGGTGTCGAACTGATACTTCAGCTTTTTCTGGCTGATGGCGTCAGTGATGCGACCGATCTCCTCCAAGGTCTGCCAGTACGGCTGCTTCTCAAGCTGCTTGAGGTAGCGCTGAGCGGTCTTGGTCTTCATGCCAGAACCGCCGTCCGGGAACTGCTCGTTGATCTTGGCGATCTGCTTGTTGCGCTCTGCGGCGTGGCGAGCCAGCAAGTAGCGATCGATGATCTGCTGCGTGGCACCCTGCTTGCCAGCCTCTTGCACCAGGGATTCTAAGGGGCGGACAAAGCGACGGCGGAACTCGTCAACGACGGCGCCAGTCTTGCGCTCGTAACGCAGCAGCGCATCTTTGATGTCCATGCGCTCGGTCAAACGGCCCTTCGCACGGATCGCGTCAACCAGGTCGAACACCGGACGGTACTCGTTCTGGTACTTCGTGATCATCGAGCGCATCCAAGCCTTCATTCCAGACAGGTTGGTGATCTCGGTCAGCTTGACCAGGTCAGTACCCTTGCGGTCGGCCACGAAAACGCCTGAGCGCTTGCGGAACTCCACGTGACCCTTGCTGCGCATGAGCTTCAGCAGGTCGCCGTAGTTGTCCATCGCCATTGCGCCGCCTTGGCCGTTGCGGATGTCATCTCCAGTGGCGAAGTACGCGAACCAGGTCTGCGTGGCGGGATTGAAACGGGCGTACGCCGTGGTCTTGTCGCCTTTGAGGGAGTACATTTCAGACAGTCGCTCGTGCTGCACAGCCTCGGCCAGGCGGATCACGCCAGGTGCGCCGTTGCTGACGTAGCCACCGTTCTGGGCTGCGTCACGCGCACCCTTGAGGTAGTACGAGAGCTCGACGTTGGAGATCTTGGCGATCCAGTCAGCCACCTTGCCCAGGCCGATCTCGCGCAGGCCCACCACCATGCGAGCCACGAAGGACTTGACCGGGCCAATGTCGGGGTTTGTGCCGGCCATGTCCGACATAACCTCATCGATCGCCTCGAGCTTCGGCATGCCGTCTGCAATCTTGGCGTCGGCCAGCTTGCGGACATTCGGGTAAACCCTATACATCTCCCCCAGGAAGGAGTCGAATTTGGCGCCGAGGAATGAACGCAGACCGTAGTGACCGTACGTCTCGTGGAACAGAACGAACTGGGCGTCAGACTCGCTGCCGATGTGATCGGAGAACAGGTACACCTGGCCGGTCTCGGAGTCGAACAGACCCTTGGCATCAGCCAGGTCGCCAACACGCTCTGCCACCTTGGAGCGCAGGGGCTCAGGCAGCATCGTGGCGTTCTGGAGAACGGTGATCTGTGGTGCGTTGCGCCACTTGTTGGTGATGCGGGCAACGACAGACTGAACTTGAGCCGCGGTCAGGACGCCGCTGAACAGGCCGCGCTTGAAGCGCAGCTCGTCAGGGTCGCCCTCCTCCTGGTTGAACTCGAAGCCTTCGTCGGTGTTCGCCAGGTCCTCGACGCTCTCATCGGACATCAGGATCGGGGCAGACTCGCGGCCCATCGTGCCGTCCACGTCCAGCTCTAGGTCGCCGTCGATCTTGGCCTGGTCCATGAAGTCACCCAGGATGAGCTCGAGCTCGGCGTCGCTCAGCTTGCGAGATCCGCCAAGGGCATCGTTCAGGCGCTGTGCGTTGGCGATGATCTTCTCAGCCTCATGCGCCTGGCTGATGGCGAGCTGATCACGCACCTTCTCGAACACCTCGTCAGACAGATTCGACAGGGTGGAGAGGATCCGGAAGTACGGGGCCTTGGCGTTGACGCGGGCGTCGGTCAGCACCTGGTCTTCTTTGCGCTGGAGCCACGTCTTGAACTCGGCCATGTCTTCCGGCTTGATCATCTCGGTGATCTGAGTGCGCAAGTCGGGGCGGGTTTGTAGCGCAAAAGCAACATGCTGAAACCAGGTCTCGACCGGATCACCGTAGGCGTCCTTGAGCGCCTCCATGTCACGCGTGTTGATCGACTCGTTGCGCAGCCGGCCCAGGGTGTAGTCGGTGAACAGCAGCCCCTCAAACGCTTGCTCTGCGTCGTTCGAGTACTGCATGGTTTCATCCACCTTGGTGGCGGATTTCAGCTTGGCGCGGGCTTCCTTGAACTCCTGGTACGCCAGCTTTTCAGCGTCGGTGAACGTGTCGCCGTCCAGGGTCTGCGGGAACTGCGTGACGATGCGATCCATCGAGCGCAGCCATGCCTCGCGGTAGAACTGGCTGAAGCCGTGCTCTTTGACGTAGTCGAGCATCCGTTGCTGGGACGCAACATGGCCAGACAACGACAGGATGTTGTGCGGCACGTCCACGCCGTTCTCACGCAGGACGCTGAGCAGCTCGGAGTACGTGAAGTCGCCATCGCGGATACCGCGCATTGCTGCCAGGTTGGCGTCAGACGCGCTGATCGAGCCATCCTTGATGCCGGCGACCAGATTGCGGACAGCCTTGTCGGTCTCGAAGAAGTCACCCTGGACAGCGTCAGCCAAAGGACCACGCATCTCTGCCGGGATCGCCTCCTCGACTTTGTTCTTGCCCTTCAGCTCACGCATCATCGTGATGACTGAGTCGCGTGCCGGGGTGTAGATCTTGTCCACCATGTCCATCGGAAGGCCGGACTTGATGGCCTCGGCCCTGGCGATCGACAGGTCGTACTCAATGCGCTTGAGAGAGTTCTTGAAGAGATCAGCCTGGCCACGCACAGAACGAGCCTGCATCTCGCGGATCTCGTTCACCAAGTTGCGGCGCATGGCCATCAACTTCTCTTGCGGCAGGTCCTTACCCATGCCCATGTTGGACCAGATGTAGGCGTTCTCATCCGCCTCATCAACGGCCTCATACACCTTGCCGTTCTCTTCAAACGTTCGGTTGCCACGCAGGGTCTCATCGATCTGGTCCAGCGCCTCCTGCATCCTGGCAAGCGTGCTGCGCAGGAACTGAGTGTCTGCGCGCATGCTCAGGATCTCGTTGACCCTGGACTCGAAATCACGAATGCTGCTGGAGGTTTCTTTCTTGACCTCTTTCAGGCCAAGATCTCCGCTCTGACCGCGCTGAGCCTCTTGCTCACGCTCTTGCTGGCGCTGCTCCCTCGCAACCACGTCCGCCTCAAAGCGCTTGAGGTCAGCATCAGACATGCTGCCCATGTTCAGCAGCGCTTCCTTCTGATTGGCAGGGCGCAACGAACCGATGTACTTGCGCAGCACAGGGGTCAATTTGGACGCCGAGATCGGGGTGCGAACCGGCTTGTCTTTAGCGATGTATTTGTCGTACTCGATCTCTTCAGGCGTCTGGATTGACGCTTTGTCTTCCGGCGGGCTGTCGATGGTCGTCTCAGCCTGAGCGCCCTTCATGTTGCCGGTGGCCTTACCCATCTCTGACCGGGGCGGGGTCTGCTTCTCGCTGGGCTCGTAGGCGTACTCGCGGGAGATCAGCTCATTCAGTGTCTCCGTCTTGACGCCGTTCACCTCGGCGGGGCTCTGCTTTTCCGGAAAGCTGAGCTTCATGTACGCAACGCGCAGCATGTTGGGAGTGACCTTGTCGGCCAGACCCTTCCAGTTCTCGCTGGCCTTCATGCGTGCCATGACCTGGGCGGAGATCTCCTCGAGCTTGTAGTAGCCCATCTTGACCAGCGCTTCCATCACGCGCTGGATAGCCTTGGGCAGATCCTTCACGGTGTACTGCTTGCCCGTGATGTTCATCTTCGTGTTCGAGACGTCCATCACAACGTCGAGCGCCTGAGCCGCCGCGTCCTTGAACTCTTGCTTAGCCTGCTCGAGCTTGGTCGGTTCTTTGCCCGTGCCAAGGTATGCATCATCCAGCGCCTGCACGACAGCGCGCATCTCCTGCTGTCGCTCTGCGACATCGACCTTGATCTTGGCGTCGCTGTGCAGCTTTTCCTGAGCTGCGTATGCGCCCTTGCCGTAGATGGCGTCGTACACGCCCTTCTGCACGGTGGGGTTCTCGATCTCGAAGATCGCGTCTTCGCCGTACTTCTCCCGCACCTGCTGCATCAGTGATTGGAACTTCTTGTACTGGGCAATCTCCTTGTCTGTGTAGCCACGGATCTTGGAGAAAGCCTCCCAGTCTCTTGCCTTCCAGGCCGCGGATTCCTCCGGCGTCCATGAGCGAGGATCGGAAGCCTTTTCATTTTTGAAGGCTACCGCCGAAGCAGCAGCCAACTGCGCGACGAGGGGGTCGTTGCGCATCTCTTCAGAGATTGCGTCACCCTGAGACTGGATGTACGAGACGACGCGATCCATCGGCTTCTGCGATTGGACAGAACCCGTAGGTTTCGTTTCGGCAGGCGCTTCGGTACTTGCGGGTTGCGCATCAAACTGAGACGGCGGCGCCTCGAGGGTGTTGCCCTTCTTGATGTTAAGGTCGGGCTTCTTGGCGTACGCAGAGATCGCGCCGTCCAGTGCCTGCTGGTACTCGGGGAATTCCAGGAGCAGCTTCTCGCCCTGCTGGATGGCATCCATCTGGCCCTTGACTGCATTGAACGCGTCAATGGCGCCAGCCTTCTCGATAGCCTTTTCGATGTTCGCCTTCTGCTCGTCGTCGGCCTTCTGGTACAGATAGGCCATCGCCTCCGGCTTGCGCAGGGTGGCGAGCAGTTCTTCACGATCGATCGAGACCGGGGACTGAAGGTTGGGTTGGGCCTTGTCGGAAGCTGCCTCAGTCGAGATGTCGCCGGTCAAATCAGCGTCAGCTTTAGGCTTCTCGCTCGGTGAGAAAGCCTTCTTTACTGCGGCAGCTCCGCCGCCAGAAACGGATCCACCCAAAACGCCGACAGCAGCAGAGTCGATGTACTCGCGGAACGCTTCCTTGCTAGCGAGATCTTTGTCAGCGCCCCAGCGCTCGATCGCGGTCTGCACGCCTTCTGTCATGCCCTCGCGGAAGCCTCCCTTGAAGGCTTCCATCGCGATACCGCCGACACCCTTGCCGCCTTTCATGGCGCTCATCAGGTTGCCAACAGCCTTGGAATCTGCCCAGGAATCGACGGCAGTGGCAGCAATACCCGAGAGCCATACCTTGCCCAGCGAGTACTCCTGGCCCGTCAGAGCCGCCTGCTCCACAGCATCGCCGTAGATCGAGCCCAGCTCCTGGGTTGCGTTCAGGAAGGTATTGGCAGTGGTCGCGCCGATTGTGCCGTACACGGTCTTCACTGCGGCCTGGGTAGCAGCTTCCGCCGTCATGCCGCGAGCCACGTTGGCAGTGACCTGCTTGTCGATCATCTTGCCGACAAAGCCGCGGATACCAGCCTCTACCGCGCCTTTCTCGATGGCACCAGCAGCCGCACCAGCGACAGTACCGCCACCAGGAGCAGCGAGAGTGCCAAGAGCAGCTCCGGCGAGCGATGCGACCCCGAGCTCAGCGACCTGACCCAGGAGGTAACCTGAGCTGTACGTGAGCCACTTGCCGATTTCGCCTGATTGAACTGCATTGGTGAACGAATCCGATTCTTTGGAGATTGCCTGGACTTCCTTCTCCGCCGCCTGGAATCCCTTGAGACCCCAGTTCTTGACGGTGTCAGAACCAAGCGTGTCGCCCAGCAACGCGGCTGTGCCGTACGCCGTTTGCCTGAGCTGCTTGCCGGAGACCGACAGGCCGCGAGAAAAATCACCCTGCTCGGGAGCTTTTGGAGCTGCCGGTGCGGCAAGAGGATTGGCCCACGCGTATGGATCAGGGTCCATCAAAGCAGGACTTTGCTGGATCTGAGGCGGCGCGCCGGCGGGAGCTCCTGGCGCCGGAGGCGTGGCGGTAGGAACCGCCCATCCATACGGGTCGCCAAGATCTAGCTGACTGTTTGATGGGCGAGCCCTTGGGGCTACGTCCTGTTTGTATGCCTCGTCGGCGGACTTGAACAGGTTCAAACCAAAATCAGCCATCTCACAGCCTTTCTATGCCACCAGGCGACACATCGAGCTTCTCGGAGGTCGCAAGGAGGCGAGTTTCAATTACCGATATTGCCCAGCGATCCCGCGCGAAGCAGCAATCTGCCGTTGTTGCTCCGCCTGAAGAGCGGCCTGCTCTTGAGCCGCTCTGTCACTTTGAATTTTCTGCATGATTGCCTTGGCTTCTGGCGAGTAATCGCGACGGCGACCCATCTCGATCTCTCTTGTCTCGGCCTCAACAATTGCCTGCGGTGTGGCTGGCGCAGCGGCGGCGCCGGGAGTTTGGATGCCCTGGCGGGGAGCCGGCGTAGCACCCGGAGCTGGAGCTGCTGGAGCCGCGGCGTCTGCTGCTTGCGGGCGATTCGGGGGCAGCACTTCAACCTTGCGCTCACCGACCATAACGTAGGAGCGGCCCAGGTCGTCCATCTTCACGACCTTGTCTACCTTGCCTTCTTGGATGGCTTTGGCCACGATGTTGTTGGCGCGGTCAGCGATCGCCACCGGGAGCAGCTCTTTGCCCTCGGTGTCGCGACCGTTGTTCAGTGCGTAGATCGACAGCGTGGTGCCCAGGCGAGCGTTGTACTGCTGACGCTTCTGGTCGTAAGCCAACTGCTGGTCAGGCGTCCAGTCACGCATCTGCTCAGGCGTGAGCTCCCTGGGGACACCAATCAATCTGACAGCTTCGTTCAGAGCGCTTGTGTTGCGGGCCTGCACCGCGTCGAAGTTGAACTTCTTGCCGGCTATTTCTGCTTGGCGCTCAGCAGCAGCAGTCTGGCGCTTGAGGAACTCGAGCTGGATGGCGTGCTGGTTGGCGTTCTGCTTTAGCATCTCACCGTGATACCATTTTTGGTCTTCCAGGACAGCCGACTTGTACGCCAGGTCGCCGGCAGCTTTCGCGACTTCAGTCTCACGGGCAAAGAAGTCCTTTGGATCCATCCGCTTGGCCATGATGTCCATCATCGAGATGGGTTTGCCATCAGCGCCAGACAGGACGACGTCCTTCGTCTTCACTTTGGAGCCGGGGAAGATCTCTCGCTCCTGCACAGACCACGTGGCACCCTGCGGCAGGGGTAGACCAGCCCTCTGAGCATCAGCCGACGCACGGGCGGGATCGCCGTGAAGCGCAAAGTCCTGCATGATGGCGACAGCATCGTCCATCTTAGCGTCGCGGAAGCGCTTCATCATGCCGAGCGAAAGATCAAGGCCATCCTTGACGCTGACGTTCCCGCTTGCCAGGCCGGCAGCGTTCATCTCGCTGTACATGCGCTGCATGGCATCCAGGCGAGACATCTTCGGCTGAGCAGGAGCGGCAGGAACAGCGGGAGCAGCACCAGGGACCGAGATGCCGCCAGCCCGAGGGGCGGCGGCAGGCATCGGAGACTCGGGCGCTTCTCCGCCGCCAGGAGGAGCGATCGCTGTTGCGGGCGCGGCACCGGCTGGAGGGGCAGCGGCAGTGGCTGCATCGCCATCGCCATTCAGGTACGGGCTGTACCTT
Source organism: Gammaproteobacteria bacterium (assembly GCA_036796405.1). Classification (GTDB taxonomy): domain Bacteria; phylum Pseudomonadota; class Gammaproteobacteria; order Pseudomonadales; family Pseudohongiellaceae; genus CAILUG01. The sequence goes on from DAIRDB010000019.1 coordinate 32,701, forward strand.
GCCGCTATCTCTTCCATCTTGCGACGGCCAGCGGCTCTGCTCTCAGCCTCATCAACTTCGAGCTTGCCCTTGCGAATACCAAGGCGCGCAGCCTCACGGCGCAGCTCAGAATCCTCCATCTCAGAGCGATGCTTCTCGCCCTTCATGTAGCCTTCGGCAAAAGAACCGACAGCGTTACCGAGTACAGCAATACCAGCCATTACGCTCTCCCAATACCGCGGCGTTGCAGAGCTGCCGGGGTGTGATACTTTTCTTTGAGCTTGTCGAAGAACTCGAGGCCCTTTGCTTTCACGACGTCAGCGGGGACAACGTATTCGCCGGCACTCAGCATCGCCGGGACTTTGTCATCAACCGGTCCGCCAGGTCCGTGAACCTTGCCGCCGTTGGCATAGCTCAAACCCATGCGTCTGGCATCAACGTGACCGCCGTCTGCCAAGAAAGTGCCAAGGTCTTGGTTGCCGTAAGCATTGCCAGTGCCGAAGCCTCCGTTTATGCCCATGGTGAAGTCGTTCCAGGCGCCGCCGATACGACCGCCGAAGTTACTCAGGGCATCCTGGCCCATCTTGCTAGATGCAAAGTTGCCCAGCCCGCTGAAGAAGCCAGAGGTGCCTTGTTGATCTATGCCGTACATGCGCATGTTGTTGGCAAAAGCATCGTTGTACGTTGAGCCTGCGCCACGGAAGGCGCCCGAAGCGATTTGGGCGCCTTGCAGTCCAGGCGTGACAGCGTTCACGGCGTTGTTGATGCCAGCACTGGAGACGCCAGAAGAGGTTCCGGCAGTCTGGTTGCTGATGCCGTAGTAGTTCGCCGCAGTGTTCGGCATGTTGCGGCCAAAGTTTGCCGCGCCAGCACGTAATGCAATCGCCTTGTCCATCGTATCAAAGGCGGCGCCGGTCTGAGCGCCAGCAGAAGCCAGAGCTTCATTGTTGTACAGCTTGGCGTTCTCACGGGCAAATGCGCTGCTGTTGGGATTAAGTCCCAGACGAGAGACTGCGCGAAGACCCTGGCCTGAAGCGTTTGAGAAAGCCTGGTTAACGCTGGCAGCAGCGATACCCTGGCGTCGCTGGATGTTCTCTTGCGAATCGTAGCCAGCGGCATCCTTTGCCATCTGCTGTTCAATCGGCAGGAACGTCTTCTTGTATTCTTCGTTCTGCTCTTTCGCAAACTCACGCTGCTGCTTGAGAGACGGCAGGAGCTCGGCCTGAAGATCCTCTCTCAGCTTCAGGTCACGCTCTTGCATCGGCTTGAGCGTGTTGGTGTAGTAGTCTTTCTGGAAAGCCAACTGCTCTCTGCCGAGCTGGAGCTGATCAGAAGCAGATTGAGACGCTGCTGCCGTCGCGTTGTTAGCTGCGTCCTGTGCCCTTGAGGACGCATTATCAGCAGCCATGTAGCCGACGACGGCTGACCCTACGATAGCGGTTGCAATTCCACTCATTCCAAACTCCCGATTCCAGAAAGCCTCAAGGCTTGTCGATAGTCGATTGTGATTTCCTCTCCAGGCTGGCCACCGGTACAGCCAACAATCTGGCGGGTGGCTACGAGGTCGATGTCTCCGTTCGGTCGCTTCACCATGATCGCGTTCGGCGCGACTGAGTGATTTGTGTACCGGCCAGCGGGTGTGCGCTTGCCATCAATCCGAGCCGGAGCAATGACCGCCCCTTCCGAGATGTTGGCCGTGGCGAACACGCCTTTGCCCTCGATCGGAGAGTCGGCAACCATCATCGAGTAGCTGCCAAGCGGCATCGGGATTTGGTCATCGGTGTTCTCTGATTGCGCCCTGGCAATCTCGTGGGGTATGCCCACCTCTGCAAGCAGAGCCAGGTAATCCTGGCGATCGGCCTCGTACCGCAAGGCCAACGCTTCTGCTCGTTCTTTCTGGTCCTGGGCCCAGGTGTCGCTCTTCTCGAGGTAGGTCGCCTCGAGCTTCTCAATGTCGGTCTCGGTCGTGGCATAGATGTTCTGCCACACCATTTCCTCGTGGACGTAGCCGATCTTGCGACCGGGTTTGCCGACAAACACCATCGGCGCCACCAGCTCAGTCGTCGTGCCGTTGTCGTTGAAGACGGTGACCCGACCCTTGAGCATCACGTTCATGTGCTCAAAGCGCTGACGGTGGCCAACGGCCAGGATGCCCGCCGGGATGATTACTTCCCGGATGTAGATGCCAGGGCCAAAGCGGTGAACGACTTGAGCCTCAGCCTGCGGCATGCCCAGCATCGTGCCCTCTACCTCCTCGACGGATTTGCTCAGGGCAAAATCGCGAGCAAGCATCACCACATCCCGCTCGTCAGGGAGTTGTTGGGTGAGTACTTTGGTATTGGGTTCCTGAATCTCGAGCATGGAAAACCTCTGGCCGATTTTAGGTGGGGCTCGGAGGTTCCGGCCAAGCGACGTTGGTCGGGAAGCCGGCCTGTTGAGGCACGTCGCGCAAGATCTGACGGTAGTTCTGCCAGGCGTTGTAGAGGGCGTCGCCCAGGCGGGTCTTAGCGGACAGGGTGTCGGTCCAGTCGGACTCAGCCAGGAGGGTGTCGCGCTCCGAGCGCACGCTATCGGCCCAAGCCTGAGCGCCTGGTGTCGTCGGATCTAACCAAGAGAATGTCTCGTTGCTCCACTGGTGCTTGAAGCTGGGACGAGCGCTCTTCGATGTCGCTTGTTCTGGGGTGTACTCGGTCAGATTTCCGTCGCTCACATAGTGCGTGGCAGAGGAACCAACGCCCTCAAGCAACCCTTTGCCTTCACGCCGTTGCGCCTCAAACCCTTCGTCCGAGCACATGCCGGTGATTTCGAGTTCACCGGTAATTGGGTCGTATACGATGTAGTGTTTCATGTTAAACCGCAGCTTGATACGAGAATGAAGCCATGCCGCTAATGTAGGCGTAGTCGCCACTGCCGAACACGATGTTTTTCCACTTGGTGCCGTTGCCGTACCACCACCTTCCGTAGCTGTAGCTGTACTGCGTGGTTACTTTCAGCCTATACGTGCCTGGAGACAACGTCCTCAAAGCAGAAAATGAATACTCTCTCGGGTAGTAATACGATGACTGAACCCTTTGATACAGATTCCAAACCGAGCCTGTGCTAACTCCGTCTTTGAATAGCTCAAATATGAACTCTCCATCAAAGAATCTGTTATCGCTTGGTGGTGTACCGTCGTAAGTGGCCCAGATCGTCCAGGTTGAACCCCATATAACCGGTCCGCCTTTTCCGACAGTAAACACTAACACTTCAATCGGAGACTGGTTTGCGATGATCTGGATGTATGGACCGTAGCTTGATGTTGTCGCATTAACAAGGCCGTTGACATACAGCCCGCTGTTGTTCCATACCAAGCTGGTCGAGCCGTTGCCCATGACCACACGACCATCGCTATACAAGCGCACGCCGCTTGTGCCGCTGGTCATGACTGTGTTGTTGGTCGAGTCAATCGACGGGTTGTTCCCGGCAATGACGCTGCCGCGCACAGTGACGTTGTTGAACTCCGCCCCACCATCCTTATTGACGCTCCAGCCGGCAGAACCGCTGACGTAGTTGGGCGAGCTGATGCCGTTTGCATCAATAATGTTCTGGCCGATAAATCCAGCAAGAGCGTTAATTGTCCCCTTGACGCTCAGGTTGGTTCCGTTCCACAACAGATTCTGGTCGGGCGAGCCAATGAAGAACTGGTTGGCTCCGCCATATGCGCCGAGCAAATAGCCGGTGCCGAAGCTGGAAGTTCCAGGAGCCGAACCAGCAGGGTTGACGCCACCGTAGATGTAGCCGGTGTTGACATTAATTGCCGCGGTTAGATTCCCTGCTGTGATCTTGTCTGCCGTTAGGTCGGAGATCTTGGCATTGGTGATGGCGCCGTTCTGAATCGCGGCATTCCCAACGGCCAGGTCGCCGATCTTGGCCGAGGTAATGGCGGCGTCCGCGATTTGGGCAGATCCGATTGCGGCATTGGCGATAAGTGCCGTGGTGATTGCGCCGGTTTGAATTGCAGCAGTTCCGACAGCCAGGTTGGCGATCTTCGTTGCGGTCACAGACGAGTCCGCGAGCTTTGCCGCATCGACGGCCAGGTTTGCGAGCTTGGTGTTACCGATCAGCGAATCAGCGATCTTCGTCGGATCGGTGATGACCGCCATATTGGCGTTCGCCAGTAATCCAGTGATCTTGCTACCGCCAAGATCAATCGCGCCGGATGCAATCTTGTCAGCAGTGATGATCAGGGGAGAAAGATCGACGCCTCCCACCAGTCCAGTCGATGCGACTGTGCC
>DAIRDB010000019.1:37053-57146 GCA_036796405.1 Gammaproteobacteria bacterium
CCGGAGGTGATCGTGAGCCCGGTAGGTTGGCTCGGCGTTGTCAGATCGGCCGTCGGGTCATAACCGGTATCGACCGTTGGCGGAACTATTACCGGAACCCTGGTCCCGTTGGTGAGAGTTGATGTACCTCCGGCTGAGACAACGCTCACATCGGTAAGGTCGCGCCAGGTGACGTACTGATCAAGGGTATCGCCAAGAAGACCCTCTCGGACCTGAAGCACGTTTTTGACGGCACGCAGCACCTCCGTGACGTTGTCATCACGAACGTCTGGGATTGCCGCGACCTTAGTCTCTCTGGTGCTCATACTTGCTTGAGCTCCGCCGTGCTGTCAGCAATCGCCGCCTCGATAACCTCGCTAGTACCCTCAAGCTGGAATGCCCACTCGTAAGCACGGAAGCCGGATGGCAATCGGAACTGGTTATTGTTCTGGACCGTCTTCGTCATCTTCAATACGCCGTCTGCGTACAGCTTGAACGTCACCGGGTACTGGTAGGCGGTGACCTGGCCAAAGCCAAAGTTGTGCGGGTACTCCATGCGGAACTGCTTGCTCTTCCAGGTGTAGGTCTGGTTCGAGCCCTGATCGAAGCGGACGATGTTCCCACCTTGGGCTAGGTACAGCTTGTCCGTGGTGGCGTCGTAGAAGCCAGCGGTTACCGCCGTGGTCGTGTTGACGTCATTCGTGGTTAGGACGGCGCCCTGGCCCATAAAGTCAAACACCAAGACGCCGCGAGTCCCGTTGTTGTAGAAGCAGTGGATGCGACCGTTGTAAGTGTACGCCTCGATCGAAGACGGGTTGTACGCCTGCCACTGTTCACGGCTGAAGATGCCACGGGTGACGACGTCGTTAGTCGTGCCTATCTCAACCATCCCATCAGGAGATGAGTAGAGCACGCCGTTGCCGGTTTCAATAATTGAACGCTTGGACGTGCCCGCTTGCGGCAGCGGCAGCTTGCTAGAGCTCATAGCGGCAGGGTCAATGCCGTTGAACAGGTACGGGAACGACGTGGTAATCACCGCCACGTACTGCCCGTAGGTCGCAATCCCGATGATGTCGTAATCGATCGGATACTCGTGCGGCCAGGCATGCGGCAGGTACGGCTCCGAGAAATATAGGGTCTTCCCTACAAAACCGACCGCTGCGCCGTTAGCCATCAGACGCAAGCCCTTCAGCCCCGCCGGAGGAGCGACCCAGTCAGTAGATGGAAGAACCTCACCGAGGGCAGACTGGAGCTTGCTGTCGGTGTAGGAGCCGTTGGCCACCGGAACCTCATCCACGAACTGGAACTGTGCCGAGCTGCCCACAGCGGACGATCGGTAAATCCGGACCAAGGTGATGTTGTACGAGCCAGATGGATTGCCGGGCAAGGTCAGAGTAACGGAGGTGTCAGGCTTGATGGTGACCAGATTCGCCGCGGGTGACGGAGGACCTTCTTCCCCGTACGCCGAGACGTAGGTTGTGACGTAGGTCCTGGTCTCCGGCGTGTCGCCGGTTGCTGGCGCGGTGGTGCTTGACAATGTCGGGGCGGTGGTTGGGGCCGGGATCCCGAGCTGGTACGAGGCACGCGGGTAGGCGCCAGAGCCAGCCTGAAGGATCATTGAGTTTGGGGCGTAGCGCGGGACGCCACTACCGTTGGTCCAGTAGAGCCGGTCGTACTGGTCCTGGGCGATCGGGCTACGCATGACGTCGGTATCTTGCGCAAACTCAAGCCAGTAGTTTGTCTCGGTAGAGCTGGTGCCGTAGCGGAATATCGTTGCCGGGTTTGAGCTTTGCAGCGCTTGCAGCGTCGTGGCGCCCTTCATCGGCAACAGAGAGCCTGAGACCAGCTTCGCGTTGAGCGCCGTCTGGGCCTCATTAGCGCCGAGCATTCTGGCGCTGATGATCGGCTTAATGCCTCCGAATTGTTTGACGCTGATTGCTGTCATATAAACCTCACCAGAGCTCTTTGCGAGCCCAATGGTTGGCGCTGAAAGGATCGTCCTTGGTGGGCTTGCCGTTTTTGTCCTTGATGCCAGCGGAGCGAGCCAGGTAGTTCTCGCGGCGCTTCTCGTCGTGGTGCTGGGTGTAGTCCTCCATGCCGCGCAGGCCGAACTTCACCAGCTTGACCTCGTCGCCCTTCTTGGCCAGGACCATCTTCTTGTGGCTGTCACCAGACGGGGCGTTCACCGGCTTATTGAAACCGGGGAATTCGTGGCCGCGGTACTGGAGCTTTCCGCCTTCTCGCTTGACGTTTGATGCTTTCATTTGTTGAGCTTCTTCAAGGTTTGGGCGAGGCGGGCTTGTTTGCCGAGCTTGCCAGGTGCGTGAGATGCCTTCTCCAGCGTCTTCGCTGGGATCTTCTTTCCCTCCGGGATACCCAGAGCGCGGTGCAATCCGCCTTTATTCTTGGTCGCTTCCTGAATCCATTTGGTAGCCATCTGATTTTCCTTGGGAGTTAAGCCATCACACTGGAGTGATCGATCTGGGCCAGCGCCATCTGGGTGTGAGAAATGCGATCCTGCAAACCGATCGTCCCGCCGTTGATCTTCTTGGTCAGGCCAACCCAGTCCGCCCCTTCTGCCAGTCGGTTGCAGTCATGGGTCGCCCAGAACCAGCCGGCGGTCAGAGCCGCGTACTTGGGCGTGCCAACGAGCTCGGGCTGCATGACAAAGTCAACGCCCAGGGCCTGGCCGGCATGGTAGTAATTCGCATGGCCGGTGAGCTGGATGCACCCCCTGCCCCGGAACCGATACCCATCTCCAGACGCCTCGTCGCGGTTGCCCATGCGATTGGCGTACACCATGTTGGCGATCTTCTTAGGGTTGCCGGCGTACTGGTTGGCGATATCGAGCGTCGGGAACCGCTTGGGCCAGAGCTTCATCAGCGTGGCGGCACGGTAGTTCAGGTTCTCCTCGAGGACTCGGAAGCTGCCGCACTCGTGCCCGCACTGGCCAATGAACGCCGCTTGCTGGCGGGGCGTGACAATCCCCCAGCGCTCGAACGTACTGTTCAGCGGTTCAACCCATTCAGCCCCGATGTGAAGCTGTCGAAGCTGTTCAGCGTTGACCATTTACTGACTCCATTACTTTGTTGTAGGCGTCGATGCAGGCGTTGAGCTGGTTGATGGCTCGGTCGCCTTCTGCGACGATGGCTGCAATAGCTGCAAGAGTCTGTCGCTCAGATTCGCTGGGCGCTTCTGCGCTATCTCCGCTGGGAGCGGGGGCACTCGGACCGGCTGAAACACAACTGGCGGGGGTGCTGATGCGCACCCGACCAGCGCGGATAGCGCGATCAAGAGCAGACTGTTTTTGATTGAGAACATTGTTCGCCTCCTTGAGTTGAACGGATTGGTCGTTGAGCTTACTCGTCAGATCCTGCTCGCGTTTGCGAGACTCCTCGTTCTTACGAGCGACGGCGCTTTGCATATCCAGGTCGCGTTCCTTCCAGCCGGCATGGTGTCCGTAGAAGTAAGTGCTAACCCAGATTGCAATTGCGCCAAGGATGAGCCACGGATTCGGCAACAGTCCGATCATGTTCCGGCCTCCTTCCGGGCTGCTGCGAGCTCTTCGCGCTCAGCATCGGGCTCGAGATGGTGGGGCGGAGTCGTCGGCGGGGGCGGCGGTCTCCACGACTCATCCAACTCAGGGTTGATATAGACCGGCATCGCGCCAAACGGACTTCCAAACGGCCCGCCGGTCACGGGCGATTGGAGAGGGGGCTGAGCCCCCTGTGCCAGGCATGCAGCCGGAGGTGGCGGAGCCGGAGGTGTGCCTAGAGCGTTGGCGATCGCGCTGACGCCCTTCTTACTCATGACGCCGCCGATACCGCCCACGATGAGCAGTACGATGTCGTTGAGCATCTTCAAGTAGCCCTGGTCGATGGGCGCCATGGACTTGATCGGCTGCGTCACGAACGTCACGCTGTACAGCATGAAGAACACGATTCCGGCCAGGATCAGCGTCACAACGCCGACAACGAAGGCCCAGACGCGGACCTCAATTTCTTCCGGGGTTAGCGGTGGGAGCTGGGGTTTGTTGCTGTTGTTCAATTTTCTTTTCCAGGATGGGAGCCACGAGGTATTCCGGGCAGGTTTGGGTGAACTGGCACCGAGGCTTCTGGCAGGACTCATGAACGAAGTTGTCCGGATTCTGACAGAAGTATCGGTATCGGTCCTGGCATCCAGCCAGCGCCAATACAGCCAGCAGTAAAAGTCTCACGGGCATTGAATCAATCTCCCAACAATCTTCGCTTTCAGAATATCGTTTACATCTCGCTCGGTCTTTAGGCTCAGGTACAGCCCGACGACAAATAGAAACAGCACCAGCACCAGCACCATCAGGAAGGTAGTCCCGGCCAGGAGGGCAGTGCGTTCTGCCGATGCAGTAGGATCGTCCATAGAACCCCCATAACCTCCGCCGCGACCAGTAGCAGCACGACCAGCCAAATTAGGTTGTCCTCTACCGCGTTGCGAATTTGCTGCCGTTGCCATGCCGCTAGTGCATCTTTCCTGTGCTGCTCCGCTCTTGCGGCTTCCTGTTCCTCAGTGATCTGAGCCCGCATCTTCTCGAATCGACCCCATAGATCTTTCAATTCCGTCGGGGAGTGATAGATCATCTGTTCTCGAATCTCGGCCTCCATCGTCTGAAGGCGCGATCGGATCAGAACACGCTGCAAAGCCCTCTTACTCAGCGACTCATCGCCGGTGTAAAGGCGCTTTGCGGCACGCTCTTCTTCCCAGAAAGCCTTCTCGATCTTGTCGAATGCGTCAAAGAAAGCTCCAAGCTGCTCACCAACCTGGGATATGACGTCGTTGGGGTCGCTGTTGGCGACGTGCTTAACTCGCTCGCGCTCCTCGTGGTACTGCTTGGTCTGTTCAGGTGTTGGGGGTTTGTCCTTGTGTTGTGCTCGGAATGTTTTATCGAGGTCGTTGAGGACGTCTTTAACCTGGCCTGCTGCTCCGCGGATCTCTTTGTAGAGTTGGCAACCTTTCTTGACGGCGGCAACTGCGCCGTTTGCCATTGCCAGGAGAGTGAGCGGATCAATGGTGTCCTCACTTTGGTAGGTGGGCGCCGTGACCGGTCTTGAGGTACAGGCCGGCAACGATAGCCAGCAGCAGACCCTTCACGCCCCACGATATGAACGTCTTCCAAGCCGTGCGCTTGGTGTCGCGCCACGTATCGATAAGACTGCGCAACTCTCTGACGTCGCTGGCGGCGTCTTCGTCGTGAAGCCCGATGTCCGACAGCGCTTTGCGCGCCCCGTATTCGGCAGCTTTGTTCAGCATCAGCTCGAGCTGTGCCTCTGAGAGATGAACGCCGCTCTGCGGCTGTGAATCGCTATGGACCTGACCTTCCATGGGAGCCTCGCGGAGCTGGAAATCAGGGCCTATTTTCGGTGGGGTTCCAAATAAAAAACCCCGCCGAAGCGGGGCTCTGTGTATGTTAGTAGACACTTACCAAGTGTGTAGAAAGAGCGCGATTTTCTCATCGATCAACGATCGAAGCGAAACCGCAATTCGTTTTACTGCCGCGTATATGATCAGCCGCCGGCTACCGGGGCTGGGGTAACCCCGTTTGGAATCATATCGGGGTCGAGAATCTCGCCGGTTCCTTGGTCTCGCAACGCGTGGATGCAATACGCCACCGTGTCGTCCTCGAGCGCGACCAGCTCGTGGATCTTGTCCTTGCGGATGTAGATCATGTGCGGGGCGGTAAACTCGCTCACCCGGCCCTCCACGGTGACTCTCAGCGAGCCCTTGGCCAGAAGCGTCAGGTGGTCGAACTGGTGCGTGTGGCCGAGCTCGGTGTCGCCACTTTTGGTGAAGCGCATCATCCGCGAGTAGATGTTGGCTACGCTTCCTATCTTCACTTGGGGTTGGTTCATGACATCTCCGAAACAGGAATTATGCTAGGTGGCGTGTAGGTCTGGATCGTGATCCGCTCGATGGACGACGTCGCTGTGTTCCAATACCAGTTAACCGCATCTACCACGTCATCACAATCGACCCAGAACAGCGGAGGACACACCGGAAACTCCGTGTCGCAGACCTCCACAACACGGGCTGAGTTATCGACAGTCGTTAGCACCGGTTGATCGTTGACCACGTCGGTCACGACTACGACCGGCTCGTTCGGGGAAATGAGCGCCTTCTTCACTGTGTTATCTCCTTACCATTCGATCAGCATGCCACCGCCGCCTCCGCCGCCACGGCCGGAGTAAGAGCTGTAGCCGTCGAAGTATCCGGCACCGCCAGCGCCTCCATTCGATCCCCCGCCAGCACCTCCGCTTGGGTTGCTATAAACTCCGACCGACCCCATGATGGAGGTTCCAATATACGTACTATTCGGGGCGCTGCCGGGGGATCCGCCGCCGCTCATGCCGCCCCCGCCTCCTCCTATGATGTTCATAGTCACCCCGGATGAGCCGCCGCCCAGATACAGGTTTGTAGTGTTGCTCTTCATTGAGGCAATGAGGGTTCCGGTGGTGCTGAACGTGCCGGATGTGCCGTTACCAGCCCCGCCTCCGGTCGCCGTGACCAGAGACCCGAAGCTGGTGGTCCCTCCCGCCGTAGCGCCTGAGCCGGTGTAACTCGCTCCGTTTCCGCCGGAGCCGATGGTGACGGTGTAACCGGTGCCAGCGGTGACGGTCACGATCGCAACGCCGGCGCCACCGAAACCACCGGTGCTTGAATTGCCGCCACCGCCGCCACCGAACGCCGTGATCTTGAGCTTGGTAATGCCAGCCGGAACCGTGAAGGTGCCGCTCGAAGTGAAGAGCTGCGCATTGTTCCCAACGTACGATCCTCCACCGCCAGATCCACTTGAAGCCGATGTGACGCGACCGTAGGCATCAACAGTGACGGTGGCGTTGGTGTAGCTCCCGGCAGTGACGCCGGATGTTGCCGTTGAGATGCCGGAGATGTTGATACCCCAGGTGCCAGATGCGCCGGAGCCTGTCAGGCTCGGGGAGTAATTGGTGAAGTTGCTGCTGTGCAACGATTGCCGAATGTTTGCAGAAAGCGCAACCTCTTTCGCGGTAGTTGGCTTTGCGACGCCGGTAATCGATGTGACGCGGTTTGTGGCGCGGGTTGCATATGCGGCGTAAACCTTTACGTTGTAACCGTTCCAATACCCTTGGTTTGGAAACCAGAAGCACAGGTTGCCACCGTTGTTGATCGCAACAAGGCCGGAGATGCTAAATCCGTTGGACACGCCGCCGTGGTTGATGATGGTGTCGCTGTAGATGTAACCCTGATAAAGCAAATCCAGCGGGACAATGTTCCCGTATGAGTTGCCTCGAATTTCCAGAACGAACGGATCTCCACTACTTACGGCGTAGTTGATGTTCGTTGTGATGAGTGTGCCGTTCGGGAAATCGCGGTCTGAGTGAAACCACTCGGTCGTGTCGATGTTCGCAGAACCATTAAATCCCGTGCCGTTGATTGTTCGTGCCGTTTGCAGGGCGGTGGCCGTTGCGGCGTTGCCGCTGATCGAACCGCTGCTGGTGATGTACCCGTTCGGGTTGGTGCTGTTGTAGGGTGTGTACCCCAGCGCAGTGGTGACATCGGAAGAAGCCAGCGAGGTGCCGCTGGTGGCTCGCCCTTTGGCGTCAACCGTGATCTTGGTGTAAGTGCCAGCGGTCACGCCACTGTTGGCCAGAGTCAGCGCAATCGACGTGGTTCCGGAGCCGCTTGCATCGCCAGAAACGGTGATGGACTGGTTGCCAGTCAGGTACGTGTTGGTGTCCAGCGCCCAGGTGTTGGCCGCAGTCTTCTTCAAGAAACCGCTGGTGCCAGCCAGCGCAGCAATCGCATCCAGGTCGGCATCCCATGCCTGCACGTTGGTGCCGATCACGAGACCAAGCGACGTACGGGCGGTTGCGGCCACTAGGCCAGTGCTGCCGCCGTCCCACTTGTTGCGGTCGGTGTAGGCCGTATCCCAGTTCGTCTGGCTTGCGGTCGTCGGGATCGAGTAGCCGGACGTCAGCGAGATGGCAATGGTGCCGCTCGTCGTGACGGGAGTGCCGGACACGGACAGGCCGGTCGGAACGCTCACGCCCACCGAAGTGACCGTACCCGTGTTGGTCGTGTATGCGGTCGTGTCCAACGTCCAGGTGTTGGCCGACGTCTTCTTCAACAAACCCGTCGTGCCCGTGAGCCCGGCAATCGAGGTAAGGTCCGCATCAAGTGGCTGGTACGTACTGGCGGCAGAGGCTGTGGTCAGGTAGGACGAGAGATCAACGGTTGCCCACGAGGCATTCGTGCCGTCCGTGGTCAGGAACTTCCCGCTGTTGCCCGTCTGCGTGGGCAGGCCAGATCCAGCAGCGGCCCAAATCGGATCGACGCCTGGGCCTTGGGACGTGAGAACTTGACCAGCCGTGCCAACTGAGCTACCACCAAGCGCAAGCGCGCCGAAGAGACGCGTCTTGGTGTGCAAAGAATTACCGAGCGTGACCTCGTTGTTCACGTCGTACGCGGAGGCCGTCGCCGCATTCCCGATGACGACGTTGTTGCGGCCTTTAGCAATGTTGCCGCCGGCATTTGCGCCCAAGACAACGTTCTCTCCGCCTGTCGTGACACCTGCGCCGGCGTTGAGACCAAGGAAGACGTTCTCCGCAACAGTGCCGCCAATGACAAACTTCTTCACGTAGAAGCCGTAGATGTGATAGACCGGACGCCACGTTGCGCCGGTGCCGTCAAAACCGTTCGGGTTGGTGACGCTGATGGAGTAGTAGTGCGTCCCGTACTCTATGGACCTGGACATCGCCGTGATCGCGCCCAAGTCGATCAGGTTGTAGACGCCTGACCCGGACTCGTCGTTACCCGGATTCGGAACCTCCACCACGATCTTGAGGTTCTGCCCGATCTGGAGCGTGCCGTCCCCGATGGCGTTGTAGATCGATACAGCTGCGGATCCAGAGTCGTAGCTGTCTCCGAAAATAGTCGATGTAGAGGCGCCGATGCTAATCTTGGCAGTTCCGGTTCCATAGTCGATCTCTTGGGGCGCCGAATAAACGCCGGTGTCCGTTTTTCCGTACAGCAACCCGCTAGCAGTGGGAGTGCCGGAAGTAATACCTAACGAGGCCCACGATGCAGCGGTTCCGTTCGTGGTGAGGAACTTGCCACTGTTGCCCGTTTGGCTCGGCAGCGCATCGATTGTCAGATTGCCGGAGCCAAGGATGGAACTGCCGTTGACGGTCTTGATTCCGGTCAGTCCGGCGGCGCTGCCATTGAACTGCGTGGCGCTGACGGTTCCGTTGACCTGGAGGTTGCCGGACATTGATCCGCCAGCCGATGAAAATGGCGTAAATCCAAGCGCCGTGGTGACGTCGCCGCTGGCGAGAGCTCGGTTTTTCCACAGGCCGTCTGAGGCTAGCACCAGGAAGTCGTTGGTAGCTTTCGACGTAATCAGGATGTCGTGCAGCTCATCCAGCTCGTAGCCGTTCTGGATCTTGACCTGGATGACGCCATTGTTGGCTTGAACACGCGAAACCACGCCAAGGTACACTGTGTTGTTCGGCGCAACCGGCTTGTTGGCAAGGCCAAAAACCATGCCGCCGGCCGTGGTTGGGGATAACCACACCGGATCGCCGGCCGTCGCGGCAGACGTATCAATGCCCGACAGGGCGCCCTCGCACACCACGTTGCCGATGGTGTCGTTGGCGATGTCCGCAAACACAATACCGAAGGTCTTGCTCGATGTGGATTCTGCGTTGGCCAGAGACTTGCTGACGAGGATGTTGTCGCCGTTGGCGCCGGAGATGTAGACCACCGTGCCCTTGGAGAGAGTTGCGCCGGTGCTGTTTTTCACCGCCACACGAACGTCGGTGGCAAAGTTGTCGATCCACTGGCTGTTGTAGTTGGTGCCGTCAATCTTTGACAGAACTTGTCCAGCCGCGCCGCCGGTCGGTTGTCCGGCTGCTGCCGTGGCGGGCGTGAAGCCCAAGGCCGTGGTGACGTTGCTCGAGGTGAGCTCACCGAGAATGGTGGACGCGCTCTTGTTCTCGACGTTGCCGATGCCGAGGTTGGTGCGCGCCGTTGTGGCGCTCGCCAGGTCGGACAGGTTGTTAGCGACCAGCAATGCCCCAGTCAGGGACGCGTACGCGGCAAGCCAGGCCGTTCCGTCGTACACCTTCATGCCACCACCGGAGGCCATTGAGTTGGTGTTGTAGTACAGGTTGCCAGCGGCAAGAGGGCCACCAGTGTTATCGGTCGTCGGGTCGGAAGACTTCGGCCCCAGGTACTGGTCGTTGAAGTTGGCAAACGCAGCAAGGGCGGAATCCCTGGCCGACTCTGCACCGGCCTTTGCGGTGGCAGCATCGGTGGCGCTCGAGGACGCGTTCGTTGCCTGTGTCGTAGCCGTGGTTGCGCTGGACGCTGCGTTCGTCGCACTGGTCGCCGCTTCAGATGCCTTCGTAGTGGCAATACCGGCTTGCGTGGTGGCGGTCGATGCGCTCGAGGCAGCATTCGTTGCGCTGGTGGCCGCTTCCGCCGCCTTGGTTGTCGCCGTGCTGGCAGATGTGGACGCAGACGACGCCGAGCTCGCGGCGTTGGTCTCGCTAGTGGCTGCTGCGGTCGCAGACGTAGAGGCGGCGGTGGCGCTGTTTGCCGCATTGGTAGCCGACGTAGCAGCGTTGGTAGCGCTGGTCGCGGCTTCCGTCGCCTTTGTTGTTGCGGTCGTTGCTGAACCAGCGGCAGACGTTGCGCTGGTGGCTGCGTTCGTAGCGGAGGTTGCCGCTTCTGCCGCTTTGGTGGTTGCGATACCAGCCTGAGTGGTCGCGGTCGAGGCCGACGTTGCGGCATTGGTGGCTGATGTTGCCGCCTCGGATGCCTTGGTCGTTGCGGTAGTTGCCGATCCGGACGCAGAGGTTGCGGAGGAGGCGGCGTTCGTCGCGCTGGTTGCGGCATTGGCCTGAGAAGTTGCTGCCGAGCTCGCGCTTGCAGCGGCGTTGGTTGCCGATGTAGCGGCTGCGGACGCACTCGATGCAGCCTCACTTGCTTTTGTAGTCGCCGTCGTGGCAGAACCGGCGGAGGCGGTGGCTGAGCTGGCCGCGCCAGTAGCCGACGTTGCGGCCTCCGCAGCCTTCGTGGTCGCGGTCGAAGCCGAAGTGGAGGCGGACGCGGCAGAGCTGGCGGCATTTGTTGCCGCAGTCTCTGCGGCATTTTTTGCCGCCATGAGCTCAGGCGTCACGTCACCGGTGTCACCCTTTGGCCCCTGGATACCTTGGATACCCTGAATGCCCTGGATGCCTTGCGGCCCTTGCGGCCCCTCGCTAACGATGGTGACCGTTTGCGCAGAGGAAACCTCTTGGACGACAACGGTTGCGCCGATTTCTTCGACAACGACCAAATCGCTCATCGAGTGATCTCCTTGGAAACAGTGATCTCTCCCTCCATGAGACGGGTCACGGTTCCGTCATTAGAGGTCAACTCAAGGTCGTACTTGCCACGAGACCAGCCGATCGCCGCGGTGGTCGTCGCGCTGAAAATCATCGTTATCGTTCCGGCGCCAGTTCCTGAACCAGTGGTGAGAACCAGCTTGCCGTTGGTCGATGATAGCTCAAGCAACACATCGTCCGATGCAGCGCTCTTGCGGATCTGCATCTTGGCTGTGTAGCCGGTCAGGTTGACGGGTACTCCAGCACTGTCTTTCCAGACAATCGGCTTGATCAGAGTCGCTCCCTGTTCGATCTCGAAGTCATAGCTTGCTGCTGGCATATCAAATTCTCCGGAGCTTTGCGCTCATTACGGAACGGACCTGGCCGTGGGTAGCGCGCTGACGAGCCACGTTAATACCCTGCTGGAAAAGGGTCCTGTGAACTGCCGCCATCTTCTCGTTGCTGTACGGCTTGCCAACGCTGATCATCAAGCGAGACAGAGCGCCGCTTGCGATCGTTTCGGCATAGTCCTCGAGGATCACGCTCTCGATTGATTCGCTGGCGCGAGTTGGCTTCAGTGCCACTCGCATGGTCAAACCGCTGGGGTAGTCCTTCTCAGGCGGATTCCACACGGACACCGAGCGCTCATCCTTCTGGAGATAGAACCTCGGCGTGCTGGACTTGTCCTGGTACGAGCTGAACAGACGGTTGTAGACCGATGCCTCACGCACAAAGTCGGGAGCCAGCGGAGTCAAAGGCGTGTCCTCGAGCCAGGCTTGCATCACCTTCACGACGATGTAGCCCTTTGTCGGCTCCAGGTCGTAATCAACGACGCCTTGCTTGAGTGTGACAGGGTCGTGGTCGCGGACCATCACCAGGCTCTTCTCGCAGAACTCGATGCAGGCGTTGCGCACTGCGTTGACCACCAGCATCTCCGCGGCGCCAGGCACCTCGGGCATGATGTTGGGGAAGAAATCTTCGTAGGACGCAGCCATCAGACGCCTCCAGCTTGAATGCTTTGCGGATTGGACTCGCCGCCCTTACGGTTCAAGGACTGGCCGAATGCCACATCCTTCTGCAACTTCATGCCCATGAGTCCGCCGAACAGATTCAGGTAGTTGTTAGCGAGAGCTGCGTTGCCGCCGTAGTCGGCTTCCTTGGCGTATGCGCGGAACAGAACAAACAGCACGATGCCCTCGAAGTAGGCGTCAGCAATTGCCAAGTCGTTGTTGGTTGCTGTCAGAGTAGTCGGACGCTTGGAGTACAGGAGCTCGACCTTTACCCCGGCGTTCACTGGAGGATTCACCCAGAATGTCGTGGGGTTGCGCTCGTCGTAGACAGAGTTCTTGACCTCGGACTTCTTGGTGTTGGTGTGCCAGTACGGATCGTAGGCATCCAAAGTGTCGCGATCGGTGGGGCGGATTGCACGACCAGGAGTCGTGCCGTCCGAGCCGATGTTTCGGATCACGTCCAGCAAGCGGTAGCCGGAAGAAGGGATGGACTGCTTGGAGCCAGCCGCCAGGGTGACGACCTCGCTGACCGGGAAACAGTCAGGGCGGTATACCGCAATGATGCCTTGCGCATCGTTGATGGCGTCGATCAGCTCCTGATCTGTCCAGCGGTAGCCAGTAGCGTCAGCATCGTTGAGGATGGATCGAACCCGAGAAAGAACGTCAGAGACCTTCATGCTTCACCCGGCGGTTGTTTGGACTTGCGCTGGGGCTTGCCGGCCTCTTTCCTGAAGGCTTTGAGGGCGTCCTCAATACCGAGACCAGGCGCCGTTTCCGACTGCGCTGTCTCTGGATTTTCGTTGGGGTTTTCCTGCGGAACGGGCTGTGGCGGGTGCTCGTAAGGCTCCATGTCGTCCCGCTGCGCGAGCTGCGGAGTCCACGCGTAGATATGGCCAGATGTCTTTTGTTTGAGCAATTTCATAAAAAAAGGGAGGGAGTTTCCTCCCTCCCCTCCATCAGGGTTTACCCGATCACTTGCGGACGTAGCCGTGAACCAGAGCTTCGGGCTTGGTCACCTTGAAGCCGTACACGTTCAGACCGCGGACGATGTTGCCGAACGTGCTTTGGGCACGCAGGGTCTCGACGTTGGTCATTTGCGAAGCGAAAGAGATCGCGTCGCGGGTGCCGGCCATGATGTTCCATGCCTTGTAGTCGGCAGCGCCGCCGGTGCCGCCAGCAGCAGCATCGGATCCCAGGTCGGTGACGCTGGACAGGTTGTTGCTGACGTACAGGGTGAAGCGGTCCACTATGCCCAGCTTGCCGTTACGCAGGGGCGTGACGGAGTCGCCGGTCAGGTAAGCTGCCTTCAGGTCCGAGCGCTTGATCAGCGAAGCCATCCAAGCGGGGAGCACGGCCCAACGGCCATCTTCGGGCACGTTCTGCTCGTCCAAGCACTGACCCATGTCCAGGATCATGTCCAGAACCGTGGAGCTGGTCACTTGGCGGGGAGCGCCGGTAGCACCCAGGTTGATGTCGCCAGAGATAGCGCCAGCGGTGGCACCCTTGTTGGCGGTGGCTGCGTCAGCGTACACGCTGCCGAGCACGTCGCCGTCGATCGCGATCTTCATCTGCTGCGAAGCGTCGTTCGTGAAGATGTCCATCAGCTTGACGTCGGCTTGGGTAGCATCCACGTCGTCCAGAACGACTGCGAAGTACTTGCCCTTGTCGATGTTCAGCTCCAGGGGCGTGGAGGTGGGAACCTGGTTGGTCAGGTTCTGGCCCTTGGAGTAGTTGCTGATGGTGATCGTGGGGATCGAGCGGATGTTGACCTTGTCACCCTGGCCCTTGATCTCGCCTTCCCAGTCGTTGTTGGTGATCTCGCCCAGGACGGTGCTCTTGTAGAACTTGACCTGGAGCTTGCCCGACCAAACCTCGGGGATGAAGTTGGAACCGGACGAGCTGGCGTAATCCCCAGCATTGCCGGAGCCGTAGTAGTTGCTAGAAGCGGTAACTGACATGATTCAAACCTTTCGGTACTAATCAGTCGGCCTATCGAACTCTTTTTTCTCGAATCGCCAACTGAATTTCTGCGTCGATAGCAGCAGCATCCGCATCAGAGATCTCGCCTCTCCGTTCTCGAGCGTAGAAATTTGCGATCTCTCCGCGAGTCCAGAGCTTCTTGCCCGCTGGCGCCTCGGGGGTCCGAGTCGCTACCGGAACAAGTTGCGAGTCCAGCGAGTTGGTAGCTGCTGCCGCTTTGTTCTGTTGAACCTTTTTGAACGCATTGAAGAATCTGGCAACGCGATCCGCATCGCGCTTCCCTTCAGCCTCCGAAAGAATGTCCTGGCGCGTGTAGCCGGTGATCTCATCGATCTCACTCAGCCACGTATGGAAGTCGGGGTCATCGTTGATCGCCATCCAGTCCGGAACCGACGAAGCCAACTTCTCATAAAAGCCGACCTCTTTGTTCTGAACCAGAGTCGAATCAAGCGACTCCAGCCGTTTCTTGAGTTGGGCGATCTCGTCGTCTTTACCCTGAACCTCTTCCCGCGCTGCGCGGCGGATCAGGTCTACGAGCGGCTCACCGTACTCATTCACTTCCTCCGGCTTCACCAGCGATTCTTTCGGTTTCGCGAGCGATGCCTTAAGCGCCTCCACTTCTTCGGTCAGGCTATTCAACTTGCCGTCACGCTCTTTGAGCGCCGCATGCAGTCGGGGAACCTCGGCGTTGTATTTGCCGTGCAGCGTTTTGTACCTTGCTTCCCACTTATCGTCTCCCTCTGACGGAGGGGTGGCCGCGGGTGCGGTGGTTGCCTGAGCTGCTGGTTCACTCGGAGCCGGCGTATTGGCCGGAGGGTCCGAAGCAGAAGGATCGCCTGGCGGGGGATCTTGCTGCTGCTGCTGCGGCTGTCGAGCCTGTTGCAGTCGTTGAAGAGCTTCGTCTGCCTTTCTTTCCGCCTCGAGGACGGCACGTGGTAGGTTCAATTCAAACTCCTTGAGCCTTCACTCCGCGTCAGGGGCCTCTGAGGGTTTTCCCTAATACTTCGATCCGGTGTTCTCGGTTGCCAGCGATACCGCCGCTGGTCATGCGGTTGCCCCAACGGGGCGGGTTACTTCAGTTTTCGGAGGATGTCTCTTGCTGACTGCTTCTTTTCCAGAAACTCAGCCAGCGCTTGAGACGCTCCTTGATTCCACCGAGACTGAACTTCGTCGCGAGTGGCGTCATTTGTGCTGCGAATTTGGCCCAAAGATTCTTCAAGCCAGCTACACACCACTTCAAAATCACTGTTCCCTCCCAGCGAGGCTAACGATTGGAGAACTGTAATTGGTGGTTTCGCAAGCATGTGCTTACTTCTTGTAGTCCTGGCGGCTACGGACCCCAGGGCCCAAGTTGTACGTGCATTCGTTGGGAGCGCCGTAACCACCGATGACCAGGCCACCGTCAGCCATGTGCTCGCCGGCGTATTTGGCAGGGCTCATGCGGCCAGACTTGATGGCGTCGGCGTTGCGCTTGATCTCCTTCGCGCTGTGATTGCCTTCACTCTTCTCGCCGGCCATGTACTGATCCTTGCTGATCTTGCCGCTCTTCAGCGCCTTGGCTTCTGCCATCTCTTCGGCGCGGGTTTCTTTTCCGCGAAACATTTTTGCCGCCATCACGGACCTTACTTTTTGTAGTTTTGCAGAGAGCGAATTCCAGGACCCTGCGTCTCATCGCACACATTCGGCGGCAGGAAACCAGGAAGATGGCGCAGCAGCGGAGCTTCGTCGATGTCGTGCTCCATGTCGTGCTCCATGTAAATGTTTTTCTCCTCGGGCTTAATCTTGCCGGTGTTGGGCTTCTTTGCGTTGTACGGTTGTTTCATGACATATCCTTCACTGGACTAGGTTTGCCGATTCGCCGCCGGCGGGGTTACCTGCGGTATCGAGTGTCGCTGGTGCTTGAGCTTGCTGAGCTGCCATCTGCTGCATTTGCATAGCCTGCATCTGCTCTTGCTTGAACTCGAGCTCCTCCGGGGTTGGCACGATCTTGTCGGTGTCCATCTGGAGAGACTCGGCAACCTGACGCAAAAGGTAGGCGCGACCTTGCGGCCCGACGATCTGAAGATCGACCGGGTTGGCTGTGGCTTGCAGGAACTCGTTGCGACGCATCTGCAACTGCTCCTTGGCCACCAGACCCATGGCGCCCTTGGCCATGACCTTGAAGTCGCCCTTGGCCGAAATGTCCGGGTCGTAGATCATGTTGTGGACGTACAGTCGGTTTACGATAGAAGAAACAACAACGTCCACCGAAGCAATCGCTGACTTAATGCCCTTCGCCGCGTTGTCCATCAGCATAGACAATCCAGATGCTGTGCGGCCAGCACCACCCGCGGCGCCGCTGCCGTACACATAGTTCGGGATGCCGGTGACCTCGTCGGCCTGGCGCATGTAGAACTGATAGACGTTGAGCAGCTCCGCCGCATTCATGTTCGGCTGGAAGAAGCGCACAGCCGGCTGACCGCCACCGGTTCGATCGCTGGTCGTCTGCCAGATCTTCCAGGGGAACATCGACGTCACGTCTTCGCCGTCAGGTAAACGATCGACGTGGATCTCAGCCTGGGGACCAGACGCCACGCCCATGTTGTTGGCAAGGCTGCGAGCCGCCGCGTTGCACATGATCTGCACGTCGCGCATCACTTCGCCCAGAGCCACGCCCCAGAAGGAGCCAGGCACCGGAACCCACTGTGCGATCTCGTAGGGGCGGGCGCCCAGCGGATCCGGGTTGAGCGACACCTTGATGATGAAGGGGCCGATCTGCCAGACGTTGACCTCGTACTCTTTGTACGGGTCGAGCTTCTTCTTAAAGCCCCAGTCCATGAGCATCTTGCCGCTGACCGAACCCCAAAACTCCAGGGCCTCAATCACTTCCTTGGTGTACAGACGAGAGTGAGGCTTGCCCTCGAGTCGGTCGCGCTCCTGGTCGCCCATCAACCACTGACGGAAACCCTGATCGCCAAAGCGATCGAGAACCTGGTCGATGTCATCATCGCTGTACCCAGGAGTGCCACGCATAGCTTGCAGGCTGGAGCGGGTCAGGCGGTGACGCTCGATCAGGTATCCGTCGTTGACGTTGCTCGAGTTGGGTGACGGAAACATATCGTGCGGCGACACGCGCTCGGTCTGACGCACGTAGTCATTCACAACAACTGGCTGGAAGCCCTGCCCCCAGTGCATCGTCTTCTTGCGACGCACGACCGGACCTTTCAGTATGGCGGTCGGGTAGGTGACGAAGTCGTCAATAAACTCGCGGAACGCAACCTCGAAGCCGCCAGCGGTGAGCTGGTCCTCGATCTTGTTCTCCATGCGGTTGGCGCAGCGGTCTGCCTCCTCGCGCATGCGAGCCATAATCGTGTCGTGGACCTGCTCCATACGGACACGGAAGGCTTCAGGGTGAACCTGTCCACCAGCCTGAACGAACTGCTGCATCTCCATTTGCACGAGTTCAACGATGCCGGCGGAGATCTCGGGCGGAAGCTCGGGCTCCTTGGACGGCTGAAGCTCGTAGGCGCGACGTCCGCCACCAAGCATGACGTCCACAATCCAGTTGGCAGCGGCACGGGCCTTGATGTCCGTGATCCGCATGTAGATGTCAGAGCCACCAGTCCTGGCGATCTCCATAGCCTTGTCCGGATCGTAGACGCCGCGGCGCTGACGCTCACACTTGAGCAGGCGCTCGGTAGTCTCGGTCTTGGAGAACTTGGCTCGTTCCCAGCAATCCGAGATGTGGCGTGAGAGGCCGGAGTACAGGACGTCAATCAGGTCGTTCTTCTGCTTAACCTTGATGTCCACTTCTGTCGGAGGCGTAGCTCCGAGCATTCCAATTGCAAGTCCGTTCATGTTCAGGTCCATCCCCTGCTGGATGCTTGTACGACCGATCGCGCCCTGGCAGGACGCAGGCCGTTACGCACCCGCATGCACAAATACTGAAGAGCGTCATGAGGATGCGAAAAAGCATCCTTGACGGGACGGTCCCTGTATCGCGCAGCGCCTGAACTTTTCACGCGCTCATACCGGTAGCGACCATTGAATCCTTTACGCAACGCCGAACAACGTGGGTCCAACAACAGACCCGGCCCGCCGTCGATCATGCGTGTCAGGAAGAATGCAACCGATTCTCGCCGGGGTATCCAATCATTGGTTGGCGCGGGCTCAGTTGGGATGCCCAGCTCGAACAGCTCCTGGAGACAGGTGCGCTCGTCGGTCTGCGCCCGAATCTGGCCGGCGGGGTCGCCTTCCGAGAACCTGG
Organism: Gammaproteobacteria bacterium; assembly: GCA_036796405.1. Taxonomy (GTDB): domain Bacteria; phylum Pseudomonadota; class Gammaproteobacteria; order Pseudomonadales; family Pseudohongiellaceae; genus CAILUG01. The sequence continues at coordinate 55,644 of DAIRDB010000019.1, forward strand.
TGAAGCCGTTGTACTTGTTGGTCAGGATGGGGCGGACAACGTCAGCGGTGAACTGACGGATACCCATATCCTCCGCAATGATCTCTTCCAGGATCCGGAGCTGCCCATTCGGCATCTGCTGACCAATGATGCAGGCTGGGGTTAACCCGAAGTCCCAGCCCAGGATGATGGGCAGGCCGCGCACCGGCTCGAGGTGCTTCTCGCTGACGTGAACCCGATCGTTAAACTCTGGGAAGACGGGCTTGCCGTCTGAGGTCGTGCCGTAGTTTCCGAGCAGGAAGACGTTGATCCAGCCGTCCTGCTTGCCGCCGATCTGGCGCATGTAGTACTCATGGCCAGACGGTAGGTTGTCGATGTTCTCGGCTTCCGGGTTTGGATGGTAGGCGCCGTCCTCATCCCGATACAGACCGCCAGGCTGACGGAAGAACTGCCAGCCCTTGGGGGTGTCGAGCTCCGCGATCTGGTAGTACCAGTGGTCGTCGTCCGGCGGGTTCGTGTCCATGATCACGCCGGTCCAGGAGGGGCCACCCTTCAGCTTGGACGGGTAGCGGCCCACACGCTGAGTACACATATCGAAAACGCCCTTGGAGATCTCGGACGCCTCGTTGATCCACACGCCGGTAAGTTCCAGGGAGCGCAGCTTTCCGGTGTCCAGCTCAGAGTCCAGCGCCAGGAAGATGACCTCGAGCTCCATCGAGGTGCCGTCGCCGATGTCATCGATCCGCATGAAACTGGTGATGGGCGTATCCCAGCGGATAGGCGCCACGTTCTGCGGGAACCAGGTCTGCCACGTCTTGATTGTGGTGGACTTCAGTTCGGGGTAGGTGTTTCGGATGATGGCCCAGCGGGATCGCCGGACGTTGTCGTACCACGGCTCTTGCCGGAGGGCGCGCATAACGATTTCTGAGCAACAGGAAGACGACTTCCCAGAACCGACTGGACCCATGAGGCCACGGATGAATGAATTGTCAGCGTGAAACGCTGCGGCGTTGGGGCCAGGCGGGTAATACGTGACCAGCCCGTCGTCATGCTCGACTACCTCGAGACTCATTTCTTGGGCGGGAGCGCCGCGTTCAGATTGAACGTGATGCCTTGAGTCCCGGTTTCGATCTTGACGTCGGACAGGTTCGGAAGGGATTTATCCAGGAGGATCTTCGCCGCACGGATCTGGGACTCGGACATTTCCTTCTTGCCGGTCACGTGGTCGTGCAGGGCTCCGATGTAGTACGAAGCCTGGATCTTTTTGCGTACGTCGTCTTGATGGGTCTTGCGCATGCGTGCAGCCATATCAACCTCATGTCTGCCGTTGGTGGCATGCGCCGATTGTCGTTGGGGATTGGCCTGATGGAGCTGGCGGCAGGAATCGAACCCACACCCACGGACTACAAAACCGTGACGCTACCGTTACGCCACGCCAGCTTTATCGGAGGTGGTTGCGGGACGTGGTAACGATCCACGCTCAGTACGGCTTATGAGACCGTCCGGGTCACCTGACCATCCCGC
>DAIRDB010000020.1:0-257 GCA_036796405.1 Gammaproteobacteria bacterium
TGCCTGTCCTGTCACGGGGCCGATGGCCAGGGCGGCCATGCCGAGGGAGGCGCCATGCCGCGCGACAGCACACTGGAGGCCATTTTCAGCAAGGCCAGCCGGGGCAGCAGCAAGATGCCAGCCTTTGCCTCGGTCTACACGCCGGCCGAACTGAAGAGCGTGGCAGGCTACGTCCGCGACAGCGTGCTGCGCTAGGTCGACGGCGGCCCTGCGGCAAGCAGTTGCCTGTGATCAGGGACTGCAGGGCGGAAGGTCCG
>DAIRDB010000020.1:357-6890 GCA_036796405.1 Gammaproteobacteria bacterium
ACGGCGACGATTGAACGGGATCGTGGTTCTGAGCTAAGGTCCACCGCGTCACGTAAGGGCGGAAGGTCCGACGGCGACGATTGAACGGGATCGTGGTTCTGAGCTAAGGTCCACCGCGTCACGTAGTAGCGCCCAGCTGGCGCGTGCGGTGCCGGGCCCAGTTGCTCGCCTCCGCTGCCTCGGGTCACGGCGCTTCAGATCAGGGAAGCCGTCCATGTCTGTACTTCTCATCGCTCTCCGTGCTGGCTCACAACGAGGCCGGGCTGCCCGCCTTGCCGCCCTCCTCATCGTGACTGGCCTGACTGCCATGGCCCCGCTGCCTGCGCTCGCGCAGTGGTTTCTCGGCAGCAGCGCCTAGCTGCGCAGCAACGATAACGTCACGCGCTCACCGGTGGCGGAGAATGTGGAGGGCGACACGACCCTGCTTGGCAGCGTGGAAGGCGGGCTGCACCTGCAGCCGGGCATCTACACTGGACTGACCCTGAGCGCGGGGGTCACCCGCGAGCAGTTCCGCCGCTTCACCGGCCTGTCGCAGACCCGGGGGCTGCTCGGCGCCACCCTCGACCACAAATTCGGCGTCGGGGAACGCGCGCCACGTCTGCGACTCGGCGCGACGATCGAGCGTGCCGACTTCAATGCCAACACCCGCAATCTCTGGCTGCATGGTATTCGGCTCAGCTACAGCCAGCGTCTGACCGACTCCCTGCAGTTCACGGCGGCCATCGCCCACGAAAACCAGCAGGGCGACAACGACAGACTGCGTATCGCCGTACCTCCGGCCCGGCAGCTGCCGGGCGACACCTGGAACCAGGAAGCGCTGGTCGCCAGCACAGCGCTGGAGTGGGCCACGGGACCGTCGTCCTGGCTCACCGCCACGCTGCAGTTCCGCCACGGCGAGACGGCCGCTTCCATCACACCACGGCCCACCATCCTGCGGCAGGCGACCGCGGTCACCAACGATCCGCTGTTCGGCGTGGGCAAGGTGGCCTACCGTCTGGATGCCAATACACGGCAGTTTGCACTCGACTGGAATCTGGCCGTCACCGAGGAGGCCACCGTCTACGTGGGGGCCGAGCGGCAGCTGACGCGTGGGGGTATCTCCCTCAGCTATCAGGTGAACGTCATCAGAGCCGGCATGGTTTTCAGCTACTGACGCAGCAGGCGTCGCATTCACCCGGAGGTCGCGTTTCGATGTTACAGAGAAAAGTGGGCACCTGCGCCGTGGCGCTGGCGGCGATGCTGGGGTCGGGCGCCGAGGCGGCGTCGCTGGTGGTCACCCTCAAGGACCAGGAAGGAGCCGCAGTGTCCGATGCCGTGGTTTACGTCGCGACCATCAACGGGCAGCAGCCAGCACCAGTGCCGCGACAGGTCACGGTCGATCAGGTTGACGAAACCTTCGTTCCCCATGTGCGGGCGGTAGCCGTCGGCTCTTCGATCAGCTTTCCCAATTCTGATCACATCCGCCATCACATGTATTCCTTCGCGCCGGCAAAGACCTTCGAACTGCCCCTCTACATCGGGCTGCCTGCGGAGCCGATCAGCTTCGACCAGGCTGGCCTGGTGACCCTGGGCTGCAACATCCACGACCACATGCTGGGCTACGTGCTGGTGGTGGAGACGCCCTACTACGCCGAAGTAGCAGCCGGTACCGCACGCCTAGACAATCTGCCGGATGGGGAATTGGCGGTGCGGATCTGGCATCCGCGACTCGCCGACGACACCGCCCTCAAGTTCACCGTGCAGACCGCCACGAGCGGCGACACAGCACTGCAGCAGCAGCTCACCCTGCTGCCGGATCGCAAGGCGCGGCGGGCACCACGGCGTGGCAGCAGCCGTTACTAGTCCTTCCTGCGTCGTCATGCCCCTGCACTTCCAGCGCTTCCAGACCCGGCTGCTGGTTCTGCTTCTCTTGCCCCTGCTCTGCGTATTGCTGGCGGTTTATCTGGCGGTGGAACGTGCCAACACGCGCTCGGCGCTGACGCTGATCGAGCGGGATCTCGCCATCGGCATCGCCAACTTCAGTGCGACTCTCGACGAGCGCAACGAAAGTCTTGCCATCGCCGGCGACGCGCTGTCCGGGGACTTCGCTTTTCGTCAGGCCTGGAACACCGACCAGCTCACCCTGCTGTCCGCCATGGACAACCTGCTCGGCCGACTGGTCAGTGCCGACTTCATCGCCATGGTCGATGCGGACAATGGCCTGCTGCGCGCCGATTCCCGACGCAGCGACCTGTCGAACGTGGAACCGGAATGGCGGGTGCTCATCGACGACGCCGAGGCACTCGATCGCGCCGGCGAGTACCCGGAGGCGGCTGATGCCCTGATTCTCGACGGACGTCCCTACCACCTTACCGTGCTGCCGCTCTTCACCCCGGACCTTGGGGGCTGGGTGACACTCGGCTTCGAATTGGGGCCGGAGTTCACGGCGCTCTTCAAGGAATCCGTGTCAGCGGATATCAGTGTGCTGTTTCGTACAGCCGACGACCGCTGGCAAATAGGTGGTTCCACACTGCCAGAGACGCTGCTGCCTCAGCTGGCGGAAGGCTTTGTTCCCCAGACTGACGACAGTTTGCTGAGTCTGGCGGGAGAGGACTACATCACGCTGTCGCAGCCGCTCAGCGGCAGCGGCGACGTGCAGGTGGTGCTGCAGCGCTCGTTGACCGCTGAGCTGGCACCCGCGCGGGCGCTCAGGCGGCAGCTGCTGGCCATCTTCGCTGCTGGCATTCTGGTGCTGGTGGCGGCCCTGTTGCTGGTGTCGCGCAAGGTCACGCAACCGCTGCAGTGGCTGACCGCTGGCGCGCGCCGCATCAGTGGTGGCGACTACAGTGCCAGAGTCGATCTGGCCCAACGCGACGAAGTCGGCCAGTTGGCCACCGCCTTCAACAGCATGGCCAGCGGGCTGGCGGAAAAGGAGCGTGTACGGGAATTGCTGGGCAAGGTGGTGTCGCCTGCAATCGCCAATGAGCTGCTGCAGCGTCCGCCAGAACTTGGCGGCGAGGAGCGCGAGGTGACCGTGCTCTTCACCGATGTGCGCGGCTTCACCACGCTCTGCGAGGGACGTGAGCCGCAGCAAGTGCTGGCCCTGCTCAACGAATATTTTTCGGTGCTCACCACGGTCATTGAGCAGCATGGCGGCGTGGTCGACAAATACATCGGGGATGCAGTCATGGCCCTGTTCGGGGCCCCGGTGCTCTGCGAGGACGCAGCCGAGCGGGCCGTGCGGGCCGCGCTGGCCATGCAGGTGGCGCTCGACGACCTGAATGCACGGCTGGCCGAGCGCGGCCTGCTACCCCTGGTCACCGGTGTCGGCATCAACAGCGATCGCGTGGTCGTCGGCAACATGGGCTCGCAGTCACGCAACAACTACACCGCCATCGGCGACGGCGTCAATCTGGCTTCGCGACTGGAGGGTCTCAGCAAGCGCTACGGCGTAGCCGTGGTAGTGAGCGACAGCACACGCCGGCAGGCACCGGACTACCTGTACCTGCCGCTCGATCTGGTGCGGGTCAAGGGCAAGCAGCAGCCTGTGGAGATCTTCGAGCCCCTGCTGCCGATCGGCGCAGCGACCCCCGCGCTGCTGGCCAGCGTGGCGGCCTTCCGCCACTTTCTCGACCTGTGGCGACAGGGGCACTGGCCGGCCGCAGCCGAGGCGCTGGAGCACTACGCCGGGCTGGCGGGAGCCGAACCACGGCTGGACAACAACCTGACCGCACTCTATCGCCAGCGGTAGCAACAAGTGGCTGACGCACCTCCCGGACACTGGGATGGCGTCAGCACCTTCGCCGACAAGTGAGTGGCGAGGTTTTTGTATTTGCCACAGGCCAGGCGCTACACTGCCTGACATCACGGAGATATCACGCATGACTACCGAGCAAGGCACCCAGGACAACACCGGCTTTACGCTGGTGGGCAAGGGCCCGGCCTACCACAAGCAGATCTGTTCCATGCTGTTGCTGAGTCGCATGTTTTCCGATCTCGAGTGGCTGGAGATCGAAAACCTCGCGCCCTACTTTCAGTGTTTCAAGGGTGCTGCCGGTGCAGTGCTGTTCCGCGAGGGCAGCAAGGGCTCCTTCCTCTGCCTGCTGCACGACGGGTCGGTGGAAGTCTCCCGGCGCGACAGCGATGACCGCAAACGCGTGCTCGATCATGTAGGGCCCGGCAACACGCTCGGTGAAATGGCCATCATCGACGGTGAGCCGCGCTCGGCAACTGCTGTCGTGTTGGAGCCCAGTACGCTGGTGCTGCTCAATCGCGAGGAATTCAATCGCTTGATGAAGGAGAAGCCGCTGCTAGGCGCCAAGGTGGTGATGCGCATCGCCCGCCTGCTGAGCGAGCGTCTGCGCAAGGCCGGCGGCACCATTGCCACCCTGATGGAACGTGGTACGAACTGAGCCACTGCACGCGCGGCAGCGGTCACACCAGCGCCGGCGACGGCCAGTGCCCACGCGATCCCTCTCCACCTCGTAACTGCAAAGGCGCAAAGCAAGGCTGTAACGCTTGGGCGCTAGCGCACAAGATAGCGAAGCCGTGCATCTGTGTTACCGAGACTAGTGCTTCTGCGTTGCTGGCTTTGCTAGGCAGCGCCGCTCCTCGATGCAATGTAGCCACCCACTGTGCCTCCAATGACCCGACCTGCATTCGACAAGAACAACAAAGGTGCGAAGGTGGCTCCGATGGCGAGGGCCACTGCCAGATCCAGCAACGCGGCGGCCACACCCATGCACAGACCGTTCCGGATAGGATTGCCAGAGTTGCGGGCCACCCAGTACCCGCCCAGGAGACAGAGCAAGAAGCCCGATAGCGGGCCCACCCACGCTCCGAGACGCTCTGCAAACTGCTGAGTCTGACTCTGATCGTCAGGACCAGAAAGCACTACAAGCACCACCAATGCGAACACACCGAGCACTTCGGCAGCAACAGCAGCCATTACAATTCGACCAACCCAAAGACGCATGCTTCGACCTCAATTTAGCTGCTTGACGATCCTAAGCTGGCACCAAAACTCATTGGCGTAGCCTTTGCGCATTCTGCCAAAAGCATGACTACATGCTTTGGTCGCTCAGGATCGGCATGTTGGTGAGCGGCCTTTTTTAGCCGTTCTTCTGAAATTCAAAATAGTGGCTCTCGCCTTCGTCCGTGTACTCGTTTACCAGGCTCATGCCATGCACTTCCAGGATGCTCACATACTTCTCTCTACCTAATGATCTGGATTTTCTTCCGGTTGAAAGATCAGCCCACTCGCAAGCCTGGTATGGAGAGCTAAACAAGAACCTGCCTCCTGCTTTTAAGGCAGCAGCCATTTTATGTAGAACTGATATCTGAGCTTTCTCTGACAATAGGAAAATCAATCCTATAGACAGAACACCATCAAATGTCCTTCCGAAGAACGAAGACTCCTCAGCAGCTTCACATTTCGAAGGCGCACCCGGAAATTTTTTCTGGTACTCATCTATCAAAGTTCTTGAAGCATCAATTCCATAAATTTTGAGCTCTCGGTTGGTTAGATCGTCGGTGTAGTTACCGCCAAAGCCACAGCCAATATCCAGAACCGCATCTCCTCGCTCAAAAGATTTTGCCCAGCTACTTACAATTGCAGCGCCGATGTTAGATGTTCGGTAGCCCATGAATTGCTGCGCAATTGCTTCCCAGCCATTCGATGGATCAGCTTCATGATTAGATGATGGCATTGCTGTCTCCGAGCTCACCAACGCCTTCCCCAGTCAGCCTCGACGCCATTGGAATACCTGTTTATCTTCTCGCCATATCACCCATGCAAACGTCACCAAGCCCTCAAAGGCAACCATCTGCATGCAGCTGACCACCGGCAGCGCCCCTGCCCCACACAGTCTACCTCCCTTGCGACAGTGGCTGCTGTGGTGTTTTTTCTGCCTGGAATCACTCGGTCTGATCTCGTGCGCGACGAGTGATCCGGTCGATCCGGTTGATCCTCTGCTGTACGAAGCAATCCACTGGTACACCGGCCAAGCGGGTCATATTGATGATCCGCTAGCCCGCGAGTTGCTGGAACGAGCCGCAGTGGACAAGGATGCGATTTCCGTCATGTGGCTCGCCCGCGTGTATTCGACCGGGCGCATGACCTATCCGGCAGACAAGCAGCGTGCAGTCATGCTGGCAGCCGCCGTAATGCCCGAGATCGAAGCACTGGCGCTCGCCGGCAATGCAGAAGCCGGGTTTTTGCTGGGCACGGCCTGGGCGGAAGGTCTGGGCAAGCAGGAAGATCCAGAGATGGCTCTCCAGTGGTATCGTCGGGCTGCAGCGCAGGGGCACGTGCTGGCGCAGCACAATATCGGCAACTTATATTTCTCCGGTACGGGTGTTGGGCAGAGTGATACGGAAGCTGTGCACTGGTGGCAGTTGGCTGCGAAGGCTGGCGATGCAGTGCCAATGTACCGGCTTGGCACCATGTATGAACTCGGTCGCGGTGTGGATGCCGATAGTGAGCAGGCTCTGGCGTGGTACCAAGCCGCGGCCCGGCGCCGGTATCCTGCCGCGATCGAAGCTGTCGCCAGACT
>DAIRDB010000020.1:6990-45315 GCA_036796405.1 Gammaproteobacteria bacterium
CAGCATGACCCACCCTTTGACCGCTTTTCGATCTTTCCGCTGCCCACCGGCCGCCGCACGCTGGTTGCTCGCCCTGGCGGCACTCGGCCTCGCCGTGATCGGCGCTGCCCAGCAGGCACCCACACCGCCGGTCGCCAGGCGGCCGACCTTCGAGATCCAGCCCATCGCCGGTGACCTTTATCGCTCGGGCAATGGCGCCTGGCACAGCCTCTTCCTCGTTACGCCAGACGGCATCCTGTTGGTGGATCCGCTCAATATGGCCCATGCCGCGTGGCTCAAGGAGGAGCTGGCGCAGCGCTTTGCACTGCCGGTGAAGTACGTGGTGTACAGTCATAGCCACTGGGACCATGTTGAAGGGGCAGCGTTGTTCGGCGATACGGCCCGCGTAGTGGCCCACGAAGGCGTGCTGCGCAACATGGACGGTCGCTACCCGAACATGCCGGGCGACATGATCGATCGTAACGGCAACGGCAATGTGGACCGTGAGGACATCATGGTGCCCACCACTGCCGACCCCGGCATCTGTGGCATGTTTGACGGTTTCTTCGAGCAGATGGACCGTGATCACGACGGCAGCGCTACACCCGCCGAATTCCAGCGGAACATCGTCAAACCCGACCTGACCTACCGGGACACCCTCACCCTTACGCTCGGAGGCAGGACCGTGCAGCTCCTGCATCCTGGCCGCAACCACGGCGACGACATGACGGTGCTGTACTTCCCTGCCGAGCGCGTGGTCTTCGCGGCTGACATGATTGCCGATGCCCTCGTGCGCGCGAACATCCGCTCGCTGCCCAGCGCCTGCGGCCCCTACGATGGCCACCCGATTGACGAGTGGATCGCCTCCTACGAGGCCGTACTGGCACTCGACTTCGACATTTTTGCCGGCGGGCACGGGGCTTTCTTCAGCAAGACGGACGTGGCGCTACCGCTGCGATTCCTGCAGGACCTGCGCCGCGAGGTGCAGGACGGTCTGGACGCCGGCAAAACGCTCGCGGAGCTCAAACAGCAACTGCAGCTGGAGCCTTACCGGGACTGGGCCTATTACGACAAGCTGCGGGAAAAAAACATCGAGGCCATGTATCGCAACCTCACCGAACTGAAGTGAGGCCTTGCCTGCAGGCTAGCGCTGCATGGTGCCGACGTGAGCGGTTTCCCGCATGCGCCAATAGACCACCAGCGACAGCGCGCACATGCCGCTGACGTAGTAGAAAAACCACGATTCCACCCCGGCGTCCTTCAACCACAGCGCGACGTATTCGGCCGTGCCGCCGAACAGGCTGTTGGCGATGGCATATGGCAGTGCGACGCCGAGCGCACGGATATGGGTCGGAAAGAGTTCAGCCTTCACCACGGCATTGATCGACGTGTAGCCGGCAATGCACAGCAGACCGGCCAGCACCAGCAGAAAGGCGGTAAATGCCGACTCGGCCACCGCAATGGCCTCGAACAACGGGACGGTGAACAGCGTACCGGCCACACCGAAACCGATCAGCAACGGTCGGCGACCGATGCGATCGGAGAGCGCGCCGAATACCGGCTGCAGGCACATGAACAGCGCCAGCGCCACCGTCATGATCAGCGTCACCTGCGGACGCTCGAAACCGGCGGAGTTCACCAGGTATTTCTGCATGTAGGTCGTGTAGGCGTAGAAGGCCAGCGTGCCTCCAGCCGTGAGCGCGATGACGAGCGAAGTTGCCGCAGGATGCCGGCGCAGCAACTGGCTCCCGGTCGAACGCAGCGGCGCTGCCGTGGCATCGACGGCGGCACTCGCCACGGCAGTGAATGCCCCCGTCTCGTCGAGCTGGCGCCGCAAGCGATACACCGCAAAGGCCAACACCGCACCAATCGCGAAGGCCAGGCGCCAACCCCAGGCCTCCAGTGCGTCTTCACTGAGCAGCGCCTGCAGCAGCAACTGCACCGCCAGCGCTGCCAGCTGCCCACCGATGAGGGTGACATATTGGTAACTGGAGACGAGGCCGCGCCGGCCGGCCGTGGCCATCTCGGCAAGGTACGTGGCACTGGCGCCGTATTCACCCCCGACACTGAGTCCCTGTAGCAGGCGTGCCAGCAGCAGCAGGCTCGGCGCCATCAGGCCGATACTGGCGGCCGACGGTGTGATGGCAATCAGCAGCGATCCTCCCCCCATCAATGCCACCGACAGCGCCAGCCCGGCCTTGCGACCGTGACGGTCGGCGTACATGCCCATCAACCACGCGCCGAGCGGTCGCATCAGGAAACCGACAGCGAAAATAGCCGCAGCGGACAGCAGTTGGGCGGTCTGGTTGCCGGACGGAAAAAAGCTGTCGGCGAAGTAGACCGAGAAGGCCGAATAGGCATACCAGTCATACCACTCGACCAGATTGCCGAGAGAACCCCCGAGGATGGAACGGAGCTGGCGCCGTGGCGGAATGGCGTGACTGCTGGGCATGGTGAGCAGACGACTTCAGTGGGAAGCGCCATCTTGCGGGACCGCGGGTGTCGAGTGCAAATGCGCCGCGGCCTGCGGCCCGCCGTGCCGGCCCGCGGCGTGAGGCTGCAGCGGCCGCGGGGGCTGGATTACAATGGCGTCCTCGCCTTCGCGCCTTTTGCCTTTGCAAGGACTCCACCGTGACCATCGACCTCGCCGCCATCAATGCCATCGACGTACACGTGCATGCCGAAGTTTCCTGCCACGATCCCGAGGACCCGGTGATGTCGGTGTTCTTCGATGCGGCCAGCGCCTACTTCAAGAGCCCGCGTCGACGGCCGACCATTCCTGAAACCATCGCCTTCTACCGGGAACGCAATATCGCGTTCTGCCTGTTCACGGTGGACTGCGAAGCCCACCTCGGTGCCAAGCGCGTCAGCAACTACGAGATCGCCGCACTGGCTGCCGAGCACAAGGACATCGTGATCCCCTTCGCATCGATCGATCCGCACAAGGGCAAGATGGGCGCCCGCGAGGCGCGCGACCTCATCGAGCACCATGGCGTCAAGGGCTTCAAGTTCCACCACATCATGCAGAACTGTGATCCTGCCGACCGCATGGCCTGGCCGATCTACGAAGTCATCGCCGAATACAAGCTGCCGGCCATTTTCCACACCGGCCACAGCGGCATGGGCACGGGCATGCCCGGCGGCGGTGGCGTCAAGCTGAAATGGGGCCAGCCGATGCTGGTCGACGAAGTGGCCGCCACCTTCCCCGACATGAAGGTGATTCTGGCCCATCCGTCGTGGCCCTGGACCGACGAAAGCCTGTCGATGGCGCTGCACAAGGACAACGTCTTCATCGACCTGAGCGGCTGGATGCCCAAGTATTTCCCCAAGCAGGTGGTGCACTACGCCAACAGCATGCTCAAGAAAAAAATGCTGTTCGGGTCCGACTTCCCGCTGATCAAGCCAGAGGCCTGGCTGGAGCAGGCCAAGGAAGTCGGCTTCAAGGACGAGGTGCTGCCGCTGATCATGAAGGACAACGCCGCGCGCGTACTCGGACTGGCCTGAGCGACCCGAGACGTTCGCTCACTCCTTCGGCGGCGCGATGGTGAAGGTGCCACCCTCGAGTTCACTGCGATCGTTCTCGAAGGCATCGTGGACCAGGCGGTCCAGGTTGGGGGTGCGGACGAACGCACTTTTCACCTGCAAGGGCGCGGTCAGCGTCACCGGGTCTTCGATGGTCATTTCCCACTCGATACGGTCCGGCGCGGTCATGCGCAGTCGCTCCACGTAGTGGGCCTGGTCGGAGAATGGGGGTGCCGCCTGGAAATAGCGCGGCGGGTCGCGCACCCAGATCGTGTCGATCAGCAAGGTGTCGCCCTCCCAGCTGCCGGTCGAGTCGCCCCAGGTAGTGACCCAGCGATCCTCTTCCGGTGGATGGCCGCGGCCGTCGGTGTAGACGTGGCGGGCCTCCTGGTAGATGTTGATGATCAGCGTTTCCTCGGGAGTGATGAGGAACTGCAGGGGCGCCGGACTTTCCATCATCATCGGAAATCCCCAGCCCAGTGCCTTGCGGCCGGCCATGCCCGCAAACAGCGCGCTGAAGCGGCGCTGCCCCTCGGCAGACCACGGGCCAGCCGGATCCATCAACTGCCGCGGCTTGGCGCCAGGCTGCCCGATGGTGTCGGGAAAGCCGGAAATGCCGGTGTCGGCCGCTTCTTCGGAAATCCAGATGCCCTGCCAGTCCGGCAACCTTGCAAAGGCCTCGGCACGCGACTCGGCCGCGTGGACGCTACCTTGACCGGTAACCAGCAGACAGACGAGCGACAGGGTCCTGCGCAGAAGCTGCTGCACGTCAATTGCCTCCCTTGGTGTTGCCGCCGAGTTTGCGGCCGTCACTGGTGGTCACGTCCCACACCAATCCGCCCTTGCTGCCGTTGGCGAGCGGCGACATCGTGACCTGCACTTGCTGCCCTGCCTTCAGGGTGGAGGGCCGCCAGCCGTTGTTGGCCAGATAGGTGGGCGCTGCCATTTCCAGGCTCCATTCCACCTCCTCGCCATTGGCCTCCTTCACCAGCAGCTGGATGTAGCTGTGCGGATTGGTCCACTGGAATTCACGCACCGTGCCGGCCAGCAACAGTCGCTGGGAGGTATCGAACATGGCCGGGCTGTGGTGTGCGGGGGCTGCTGCGGCAACCAACATCAGCGTGAGGGTGAGACAGGTCTTGCGCATGCGGCTTGCTCCTTGTGTGGCGAATCGGTTTACAGCTCCGCACCGGGTGGGGGTTTCTTTTGCTGGGACAGCCAGCTCTGCCGCCTTACACGACGCGCGGATCCTCGCCGGGGTACAGCGTGTGCACCGGGTCGCTCTGCCAGACTTCCTTGCTGTCTACGTCCATCAGACTGAGCGGGCCCTTGAAACCAGCGCCGGTGTCGAGGTTCCACACACAGGCCGCCTGTACCGGCCGCGTACTGCCGATGTGCACCGTGGGCGTATGACCGATGAAGACCTCGGGATAGAGCTTGAGCCGCGAGGGGTAACGTACATCCTGCTTCGACAGCCCGGGATCCAGGGCCAGCGCGGTTTCCCACAGCGACCGGTCCCAGTACAGCATTGGCTTGAAGTATTCGTTCTGGAAGCCGCGCACATGGGTGAAGCCGGCATGCACGAACAGGCGCTGCTGCTCGTCCTGATAGTAGTCCTGCAACTCGCTGTCGATGAAGGCGGCGTGACGGTCGCGATCGGCCTGGCTGACGGTCTGGTAGGACTTCAGCGTGGGTATACCTCCGTGCCGCAGCCACTGCGGCTTTTCGATACCGGTCCTGAACCACTCGAGCAGCAGCATGTCATGGTTGCCTCGCAGGAAGATGCCACGGTGGCGGCGGCGCCAGTCGAGCAGGAAATCCAGCACCTGAGGCGACTGACTCCAGCCGTCGACGTAGTCACCCAGAAAGATCACGAGATCCTCGGGGGTGACCGCGGCGCGCGCCAGTACCTGCTCGAGCGCGCGCAGTCCACCGTGGATATCACCGATGACGAGGGTGCGGGCAGCCATGGTCAACGCAGCCCCCCCTGGCTGGCGAGACTGAGGGTGAAGTCACCCTTGCGCACCTGCAGCCGCGTGACCTTGGGACGCGACTTGATTTCCTCCAGCAGCGTGAGGACTGGTTGCAGGGCCGGGTTGTAGTAATACGCACGCGCATTGTTCTGCAGCATGGCATCGATCTGGTCGGCGGGCATGACCGCGCGCAGCAGGAACTCCTCGTCGGACATGGAGGCAGGAAACAGCTTGCGCTTGTCCTTGAGGGTCATGGTGACCGGTTCACGCAGGATTTCCTGTGTACGCGGCAACGAGTAGATGCGGTCCAGTACGTGCTGCGCCACCGGAGCCGTGGGCCGCCCGAAACGACCGAGCACGTAGCGGATCACCTGGTCGGGGATATTGCCGTAGCGTTCACTGCCGATGACGTTGAACAGCGCCTGCGTACTGACGATCTGTGGAAACGGCGTGACCATGATCGGCGAACCCAACTCGGCCCGCACCACCTCGATTTCCGCCATGACGGCATCGAACTTGTGCTCGAGACCGATTTCGGCCAGTTGGCGGCGCGTGGTAGTCAGTACCCCGCCGGCCAGCTGATGACGGGTGAAGGCGGCATCGTAGGGCTGCGGCGTCCCGATCGGCAGACCGGCCGCGGCAGCGTGAGCGAAGTAGTACTGCTCCAGCGCCTTGATGGCTTTCTCGTTGATTTCCACCTCGTAGCCATGCGTGCGCAGATTGGCAATGGTCTGGCTGGCGCAGGGCAGCGAAGAGCCGTGTGCCAGCGGACCGAGCGCCACGTGCAAGGCATCGAGTCCGAACTCCGCCCCCACCATGTAATTGAACTGCGACAACCCGATCGTGCAGTGCGAATGCAGCTCGAATGGCAGGTTACCGATCACGGCCTTCACGGCGGGAATCAGCGTGCGGGCGCGCTCCGGTGTCAGCAGCCCGGAAGGGTCTTTGATGTAGACGAGATCGAAGTGTCCGGAGGCCGTGGCCTGTCGGGCACACTCGGCGTAGAACGCGTCGGTGTGCACCGCGCTGAGTGTGTAGGTCAGCGCCAGCATGTTCTGCGCCTCGCCCTCCTCCTTGATGATCTTGGCTACCTGCACGATGGCGTCCATGTCGTGCATGGGATCGAGCAGCACGAAGCGGTTGATACCGGCCTGCATCAGGTTGCGGTACGCCAGCCGCATGAACTCGTGATCGGCGGTCTCCCAGGAAATGAAACGAAATCCGGTCGAAATGAACTGCAGCGGTATGGTGGGTAGTGCCTGCCGCATGCGGCGGATGCGTTCCCATGGATCATCGCGGTGGTAGCGCACCCCCACGGCCATGTGCGTGCTGGACGTGAAGTCGATCGCGCCGAAACCGGCACGCTCCATGAGGGGTGCCGCTTCCAGCATCTGCGCCGAATTGAGGCCAGTCATGCTCCACAGGCTTTGGTTGCCGTCGCGGATGCTGACATCGACGAGCTTGATCGGCTTCATCTCAACTTCCTCCGCCGGCCAGCAGCGCTGGCAGGAATGCCGTGGTAACTCCACCGGCGACAAAGGCCGGCTCGGCCGCAATGCGCCGCAGCAAGGCCAGGTTGGTGTCCACACCCTCGACGCGCGCCTGCTGCAGCAGGTGCTGCAGGCGAGCAACGGCCTCCGCACGATCACGGCCATGCACGATCAGCTTGCCGAGCAGGGAATCGTAGTTGGGTGGGACGAATACTCCGGCCTCGATGTGCGAGTCGATACGCACCCCGGGACCGGCAGGCAACTGGACGTCGGTGAGCCGCCCCGGGCTCGGACGGAAATCATGGGCAGGGTCCTCGGCATTGAGCCGGCATTCGATGCTGTGGCCCTCGCTCCTCACGTCCTGCTGACGCAGTCCGAGCGGCCGGCCCTCGGCCACGCGCAGCTGCTGGGCCACGAGATCCACCCCGCTGATCATTTCGGTCACGGGATGTTCCACCTGGATGCGGGCATTCATTTCCAGGAAGTAGAAGCAGTGGCGAGCCACGTCGTACAGGCACTCGACCGTGCCCGCTCCGCGATAGCGCAGGTGGCGGGCGAAGCGCACGGCGGCCTCCTCGATGGCTGCGCGCAGGTCGGCAGGCAGCAGGGGAGCCGGCGCCTCCTCCACCAGCTTCTGGTAGCGGCGCTGAATGGAACAGTCGCGGGTACCGAGATGGATGACATCCTGACCATCGCCCAGGACCTGCACCTCGATGTGACGCCCCTGCTCCACGTAACGCTCCACGTAGAGGCGGGCATCCCCGAAGGATGCCTGTGCCTCGGCGCGGGCGAGAGTGAATTGCTCGGCAAGCTGCGCCTCGTCGCGCACCACCTTCATGCCCTTGCCGCCGCCACCCGCCACGGCCTTGAGCAGCACGGGCAGCCCCAGGGAACGCGCCACCTGCAGGGCCTCCTCCGGCGAGCCGGCGGCGGCGCCTGGCACCAGCGGCAAAGCTGCCTCTTCGGCAACCTGACGCGCCCGCAGCTTGTCGCCCACCGCGCGCAGCTGCAGCGGCGTCGGGCCGACGAAGACGATACCGTTGGCGGCGCAGGCCTCGGCGAGCGCTGCATTCTCGGACAGGAAGCCATAGCCCGGATGCAGCGCATCGACCGCCGCCAGCTTCGCCGCTTCGATCACGCGGCCCACGTTGAGGTAGCTCTGTGCCGCCGGGGCCGGGCCGAGCAGCACGCTCTGGTCGGCGAGCCGCGCCGGTACCGACTCGCGATCCGCCTCCGACATGCCCAGTACGGTCTCGATGCCGAGGCGACGGCAGGTCTTGATGATGCGCAGCGCGATCTCGCCTCGATTGGCGATGAACAGGCGATTGATGTTCATGGCTTGACGCGCAGCAGTAACTGGCCCTTTTCCACCAACTGCGCATCCTCGACGAGGATTTCCCGGACGGTGCCGGCCACCTGGGCGGGAATCGAGCTCATCAGTTTCATGACTTCGATGATGCCGATGAGGGTCGTGGGCGTCACGGCACTGCCGATCTCGATGAACGGCGCCGCGCCAGGCTGCGGTGCACGATAGAAAGTGCCCACCATCGGTGCCCGCACGTCGAGCAGACCCGCTTCGCTGGCGACCGGCTCGACGGCGCGCAGACCGTCCCCCGCACTGCCGCCCGACGCGGGAGCTGCCGCGCCAGGGCCCGCCGCCAGGGCGAGCGGTTCAGCGCCTTTCGCAGTCACCTGCTGCTGCGTCCAGCCGTCCGCACTGCGCTTGAGGTAGAGGCTGAACTCGGCATTGTCGAGCCGGAGCTCGTCGTAGGGCGAATCGTCGAGAATCTTGAGGATGGACTGGATGTCCTGATGATTCAGCGTCATGGCTTGCGCTGGCCTCCCATGATCTTGAAGATGTGGTCGAAAGGCCTGGCGGCAGGGGCGGCGACCGGTGCCCGGTCCTTGCTGGCCCACACGGTCTCGGGGCGACTTTGCAGCAACAGCACGCTGCCTTGCTGGTCAATGGCCCACTCGATGTCCTGGGGTTTGCCGTAGTGCTGCTCGACCTGGCGGGCGATCGCCGCAAGACGCTTGATCTGCTCGTCGCTGAGGCAGGGCTGGTTGCGCAGTTCTGCCGCCACTTCCTGTTCGTGCACACCGCCGCCATCGGCGGGCAGGGGGGCGATGTGTTTGTCGCCGATATCGCGCCGCGTGATTTCCCCGGTGATCTTGTTGATCACGAACTTGTCGGGCGTCACCTCGCCACTGACGATGCTGGAGCCAAGTCCCCAACTGCCTTCCAGTGTCACGACCGAGCGATCACCGGTGGTGGGACTGCGCGTGAACATCACACCAGAGCAGCGCGAATTCACCATGCGCTGGATCACCACGGCCATTGCCAGCTGTGCCTCCGGCAGACCGAGTCGTAGCCGGTAGCTGACCGATTCGGCGTTGTAGAGCGAGGCCCAGCAGCGCTTCACCGCCGCCAGCATGGCTTCTTCTCCGTGGACCCATAGATAGGTGTCCTGCAGGCCGGCAAAACTGGCCTCGGCACTGTCTTCGCTGGTGGCACTGGATCGCACAGCCACGGGCTCGCTGCCTGCACCGCTCAACTGCGCATAGGCCTCGGTGATGGCAGCTTGCAGCGAGGGCGGGCAAGGCTCGGCTACCAGCGCATCGCGAATGTCGGCGCAGGCTGCGTTGAGCACGGCGGTTTCGGCCCCCTGGAGTGCCATGACGCGGGCGTCGAGTCCGAGGGCCTGACGCCGCTCGGCAAAGAACAGCCGGAACGCTTCCGTCGTCAGCACGAAGCCATCGGGAATCGCGATGCCAGCCCGGCGGAGTTCGCCGAGACTGGCTCCCTTGCCGCCGACCCTCGGCACGGCCTCCAGACCGATGTCACGGAACCAGGCGACAGCGGGACTGCCTGTATCGGTCATCACGGTCTCCTAGGCAGCGTCGAGTATGGTGACGATGCCACGGTCGCCGTCCACGCGGATGCGCTGGCCGCTCTTGATCTTCTTGGTGGCCGCACCGGTGCCGACCACGGCAGGCATGCCGTACTCACGGGCCACGATCGCCATGTGGGACATCGTGCCGCCAATGTCGGATACCGCTGCCTTCAACTTGCTGAACAACGGGCTCCAGCTCGGGTGAGTCACAGGGCAAACCAGAATGTCGCCTTCCTGTACCTCGCCAAAGTCATTGATGCTGCGCAGCACCCGCGCTACTCCCTCCACCACGCCGGCCGAGGCGGCATAACCCTTGAGGTCGCTGGCAGAGCCGGTGTCGGGCGTCGCCCAGCTGTGGAGGGTCTCGGTGGTGATGCCCCACAGCATCTGCAAGGCGGGATCCTCGATGTTCTCCGGCATGGGCCCGATGGCCGGCGGTGCCTGCCACTCCGCCAGCACCTTCAACATGGCGCGGCGTTCCTTGACGATGGCCTTGAGGTAGCCGGGATTGCTCGGCGGCGAACCGGCAGCCCAGCTGTTCATGACGTTGGCCAGTCCCTGCTCTACTTCGGTGTACTGCAGATGGAACACATCTTCCTGGTCATCGAGCACACCGAAGCGCTGCAGCAGACTGCCGAAATGGCGCACCTTGTTGAAGAAACACGTGGTGAGCCAGTGCTCGCAGTAAAACTTGTGGTCTTCCACGTAGGGGAACACCAGATGGCTGACCGCCAGCATCTGATCGAAGGCGGCCTTCTCTTCGTCACTGCCGAGCAGCGCCCGGTATTCGGCGATGATGCGCGCACGCTCCTGGCGCAGCTGCTCGGTGGGTCGCTGCAGGCTCTGCCCTTGCCGGATGAGTTCGATGTAGTGCGGCAGCGCCGACAACGGCACCGACAGATCGTCGTTCCAGCTGCGCTCGTAGTGATAGAAACCGTCACCGATGGAGATGTTGAACCAGGGATCCCGGGCCTCGGCCAGCGCCTGCAGCCAGCGTTCGCCGGCCTCACCGCGTGCCTTGACGGCGGGCAGGATCACGTCGGGATTGCCGTCGGCCGTGAAGAGGTCGCCAAGACCGAGCTCGACTGCCAGTCGCGCCAGCTTCTTCAACTCGTCGTCGGGGCGGAACATGAGCACATCGATGCCCGCCACCATGCGGGCCACGTTCTGATCGGTGATTTCCGGAAAGGCCTGCTTGCAGAACTGGAAGAACACCACGTAGGCACCGTAGCCGAGCATCAGCATCTCGAAGTGGTGGTGCCACATCTGCGAATAGAGCTCCATGGTGCGATGAAAGGCGACGCGGACGTAGTGGTTTTGCGCCGTACCACGCTTCTCGAAGATCACGGCATCGTCTTCGTATTCGGGCAACTCCGGAATCGTTATCGCGTTCATCTCCTTGATGAGCGCGCCCATGCGCTGTTCCCACTCGCCGAAGAAGGTATTCCAGTTTTCGTAGTAATGACCGGCGCGCTTCTGGAACAGCGCGAGTCGCTCCCCGATCTTGGCCGGATCGGTCACGGTGTTGGCGCTGATGTAGACCCGCCCATTGATGAGCCGGTAGTCGATGCCCATCGCGGTCGGAAAAGCAAACACGCGGGTCATGACCGCACCCATGGCATGGTAGGCCGCTTCGGCCGTGATCATGTCGAAGGCCGACATGGGTTCGGAGAAATGCATCGAGTTGTAGAACCAGAAACGCTTGTCGTCTTCGGCCTGCACGTGCATGTAGTACGGATACATGCTTTGCCAGTTCTCGGCACCGGGCACGGCGCCAATGGAACTGGGCATGGGAAATGGACTGCTGCTTGTGCTCATGGGCTCCCCTTCAGTTGGCTGACGGTATGGGTCTGGTAACGGCGGACCCGATGCTAGAGCGGACGGCAGACGGCGGCAACCACTGGTGGCTGTTCGCCGCCAATGCCCATGTTTGCTGAATGGAATAGGCCGGGACCGCCGCGTGCAGGCAGGCCGCGGGCCCGTCTCTCAGCGCCCGCTAGAGCCGGTTGTCCTGGCAGTAATGCTCGGGAGGGTCCTGCCCTTCCAGCCACTTGAGGGTCCAGGCCGACTTCCACGGACGCGTGTAGGTCGAGGGGTCGTCGATGGTGATCTCGTAGTTCAGCGTGTCGTGGTCGGGCCGGGTCAGCCGCTCGGTCACGTGCATGTCCTCGCTGTGCGGCAAACCACCGGGTAGCCAGAACTTTTCGTTGTAGGCCTCGGACTCGATGACGAAGGTATCCCCTTCCCAGTGTGCCGTGTTGCGGCCGTAGTAGAGGATGTTGCTGGCGTCGAGCTGGAACTGTTCGCTGTCGAGTTCGCGGCCGTCGGTGTAGAGCAGATGCCAATCATGATTGCCGTCGCCGGCGATCACGAAGATGCGCTGCAGCGCCTTCTCCTCCAGCAACTGGATGCCATACGGGTTGAGCCATTTGCGTGGCCCGGCCGGTGGCCGGCAGTTGAGGAAGGTCGGATCGTCGGCGAGGAAGCGCTGCTGACGGTGCTCGTACAGCTTGAGCGCCCACGTCTGCAGCGGCGCCACCTGGGCGGCGTCGGTGAGAGAAAGCAGTTGGCCATTGGCGGCCATGGCGACCGCGGCACCGCTCTCCTGCAAGGTGGTGACGGTGGGCACCCAGTATCCCGAGCGACCGGGTGCCGCGCCGAGGCGTACGCTGCCATCCGGCCAGCGCGGCGTGGGCTCAGGCGTCCGCTCGGCGATGCTGCTGAGCAAGGTGGGGTAGCGTGTGGTGGTCAGCAGCGGTTCGCTACTGCCCTGCAAGGTGACCTTGCTGCCCCATAGCTGGCGACTGCCGTCGCGGGCGCGCGGACCGTCAACACTGACCACGGCACCGGGTTGCAGCGTCCCTTCCTGCCAGCCATTCAGCTCGAGCAACTGCGGACTTTCCAGCTCGATGTACCAAGGCAGGTCTTCGTCGTTCTGGTTGACCGCGAGGAACAGATGGACGTGCGGATTCGCCCAGTCCACCCGCGTAATACGGCCTTCAAGATGCTCGACCTGCTCCGGATCGAACTTGGCGCTAAGCCCATGGTGGGCCTCGGCCGCTGGCAGGCATAGCGCCAGCAGGCCGCCGGCGACGAGACGACGGGGGGTCAAGGCGGGACGCAGGGACATCGGCGGACTCCGGATCTGGATCTTGAAAGCTTTCGGGGCTCAGGCCCTTGTGGCGCTGCATGCTAGCAGCGCGATTCGGGCAAGTTGAGCGCTGGGCCCGCACCGTGGCAGGTTTCTTTTTTCTTGCGCATACCGGCGTAGCTGGCCCCACAGATTGGCGCTCGATTGCATGGAACGGCACCCGAACCGCACGGTGCTGGACGCCCGCCGGAAGTCGCTCTAGTCTCGCTGCCGAGTGGCGCTGCGGCGCCCGGTTTTCGTGCCGACGCCAGCGTCCTGTCAACCCTCCGTGAACAGCCTCAGGATTTTTCCCATGCCGTCCACCCCTGTTCTTTCCGTCATCGTCGCGGCCGGCTTTCGCTGGCGCCTGACGAGTCTCGCTCTGAGCAGCTTCCTGCTCGGCACCAGCAGCATGGCGCTGGCCGTGCAGGACGAAGCACAGCCCGGTGATCCGGGACTGCGCCACCGCGACGTACCGGCTTCGGTGCCCAACATCTCGGGTATGTGGCAGGTGCGCGGCTACGACCGCTACATCAAGCCGGAGGACGGTTCTCTGCCACCCTGGTTGCCTTGGAACAAGGAGGCCTTCGATGCCCGCGCGGCCGCTGAGGCGGCCGGCTCTCCGCTGTACGATCCGACTGCCGCCTGTCTGCCGAGTGGCGTGCCGCGCATCATCGCCGCACCGTACCCTGTCGAAATCGTGCAGACGCCGGACAAGACCGTTTTTCTCTACGAGACCCAGCACCTGTTTCGCGTGATCCACATGAATGCCGAGCACCCCGCCACGCTGGAGCCAAGTTACATGGGGCACGCCGTGGGTCGTTGGGAAGGGGATACGCTGGTGATCGATTCGGTCGGCTTCGTCGACAGCACCCAGATCGATGAACAGGGTTCCAAGCACTCCGCGCAGATGCACGTGGTCGAGCGCATCCGCAAGCTGGAAAACGGCTCACTCGAGGTGCGTTTCACCATCGATGATCCCGGTGCCTTCAGCCAACCCTGGACGGCCCGCCGTGTATGGGAGTGGCGGCCAGACGTGCGCTTCTTTGAGTACGTCTGTGAAGAAAATAACCGCAACGCACCCGACGAAAACGGCGTGCTGCGCAACTTCTGATCTGCCGGAGCCAAGATGAACTATTTTGCGAGACTTTGCCGACGGGCCCCTGCACTCCTGTTTGCCACCAGCCTGCTGCCACTGCTGACGTTTGCCGCCGACGACCTGCCGCCGGACATCGGCGGCACTTGGCAGGTAAGCAGCTACGTGAAGGGCGTACGTGACCTGCAGGGCCAATTGCCACCCTTTACCACCGCCGGCCGGCAGGCCTACGACAGCAACCTGGCCGAGCGCCGCGAGATGAAGCCGCGCAGCGACATGACACGCTGTGTGCCGAGCGGTACACCGCGCGTGATGTTCGCGCCGCTGCCGATGCTGATCCTGCAGACGGCGCGCAAGATCACCTTCATCCAGGAGTACCACCACCAGCTCCGCCATATCTATCTCGATGAGCCGCTGCCCGCGATCGACGCCATCGAACTGAGTTTCATGGGAGAGTCGGTCGGACGCTGGGAGGGTGACACGCTGGTCATCGACACCATCGGTCTGCACCGCGACACGGTGCTCGATCGCGAAGGTCTGCCCCATACCACCGACCTGCGCATCAGCGAGCGGTTGCGTCTGCTGCCCGGTGGCAAACAACTCGAGGATGTCATCACCTTCACCGACCCCGCCTACTACAGTGCCCCGTGGTCCACACGCGTGGTGTACGACGCCAAACCCGGCGTCGAGTTGAAGGAATACAACTGCCTGGCCGTCTACGAAGACCTGTGACCGAGAGGAAGCTCCCATGAAATTACGCACGATTTTCCTGCCGCTGCTGCTGTCCACCCTGGCCAGTGGTGGCGCCACGGCCCATCACGCCTTTTCCATGTTTGACCAGAAGCAGCAAGTGCTACTGGAAGGCGAGATCAAGGAATTCCAGTGGGCGAACCCGCATGTGTGGGTGCAGTTACTGGTGACAGGCAGCGACGGCAAGGTGGTGGAATGGAGCATCGAGGGCTCCAGTCCGAACGGACTGCGCCGTCAGGGCTGGAGCTCGAAGTCCCTGCTGCCCGGCATGAAAGTGAAGCTGCTCGCCAACCCGCTCAAGAGCGGGGAGGCCGGCGGCAGCCTGATCAACGTCACGCTAGAAGATGGCACGTTGCTGGGCCGTCGGGTCGATCCCAACGATTGACACGGGAACGGGCGGCTTGCTGCCGCCCGCACCCTCCTCTCTCAGAGACCTTTGGCTGCCGTTTCCCAGGTGGGCAGCGTGCAAAGCCCACAGTCTGCTCCCACGAACATCTTGCCGGCCTCGGCAGAGCCCTTGAAGTGGAACCGTACCCAGTTGGCGGCGACGTTGGCGAATTCACCGCCGCCGGGGTGGTACATGGTCGCCGTGTGACCGGCATTGGAGCGGGCGCCGTAGAAGGCCGGCACATGACTGATGGCATCGAAATTGGCCCGTGAAGGTCCATACATGAAGTCCACATCACCCCCGTTGATGTAGGCCGCCGGGCCATGCAGCGCCTTGAGGGCGTCCATGGCGGGGAATGCCCCGTTCTCCTGATTGCCCTGCAGACCGGAGTTGAACACGATGATCGAATCCACGCGCGGGTCGGCGCCCAACCGGATCGACAGCGCGCCACCACAGGACTGACCCATCACCGCCACGTGAGCAGTATCGATCTTGCCGGCCAGCGGTGAACCCGCCCGGGCGTTTTCAGCCTCGGCCCAGGCGATGGCAGCGGCAAGGTCCTCCGCCGTTTGACGGCGCCCCTGTTCGTCGCCCTCGACGCGCACCGTGGTCAGCACCAGGAAACCGTGCGAGGCGATGGTGCCCAGAAAACCGTCGTACTGCCGGTTCTCGATCGCACAGCCACCATTGCCCCAGACCACGACCGGCAGCGTGTCACTGGACGGAAAGGCGGTCAGCGTCTCGGGGCGAAAAGTCAGCAACCGCGCTGCCCCGTCGGCCGCCGCCGCAACGGTGGCATAGGGGCCGGGCACGGCGAGCGGGGCACCTTCCAGCGGCAACTGGCGGGCGATCATTTCCATGGTGACCCCGGGAGGCTGGGCCTCCGCGAAGGCACTGAACAGGGTGGCAAGCAGGAGCAGGGAGCGGCGCATCGCAGGTTTCCTCTGGTGGGGGTTGCCCGCATTCTCCCACAAGCCCCGCCGTGTTCAACCGCAGTCCGCTGCACTACCATGCAGGCCTGCAGTCCGGAACAGCACGCCTAACCATGTGGAGGGGAAACACCATGCAGACACTGATAAGAGGTTCCATCGGCGCCAGCGTCCTGCTGCTTGCGCTAGCCAATCCAGCGTACGCGCATCACTCGTTTGCGGCCGCCTACGACCTGCAGGATCCGATCGAGATCAAGGGCAGCATCGTCGACGTGCGGCTTACCAATCCGCATTCGCACTTCTTCGTGGACGTGGTAAATGCCAAGGGCGAAACCGAACACTGGAAGATCGAGGCCGGCACACCGAGCGGCATGATCCGCAACGGCTACTCACCCAAGATCATCAAGCAGGGCGACATCGTGACCATCAAGGGTTTTCGCGCCCGCAACGAGAGCAGCAACGGCATGCTGCGCGAACTGATCACGGCCGACGGTACGGTCTACGGCATGTTCGGCCCGCAGGAAGGCGGCGCCGGCGCCACCCGTTGAGGACAACTGACATGAACAGCAAAACCATGCATCTCTCCCTGCGTGCCGCCCTGGCGCTGACGCTGGCAGCCACCCTCGCCTGCACGGCGCTTGCCCAGGACCCCACCGCGGCAGGCCCCACACCGCGCATGGCCGACGGCAAACCCGATCTCGGTGGCGTGTGGTGGACCGGTGGTGACCTTGGCAGCAAGGGCTACGGTTCCAGCACCGGCGGGACGCCGCCCGCCACGCTGTACACCGATCTCTATACGCCCGAAGCCAAGGCGCGCATCGCCGAATTCAAGGACAAGGACGATCCTACCCTGCAGTGCCGGCCCACCGCCTTCGGCACGCTGAGCGTGCGCCTGTTCGACGTCGGCGCGGTTGGGCAGATCGTCTCCACTCCCGACATGATGGTGTTCCTGCAGGAAACCTTTCATGGCTACCAGCTGATTCCCACCGATGGCCGTGAGCGGCGCGTGCTGCCACCGTCGTTCCGTGGGGACGCAATCGGGCACTGGGAGGGCGACACATTCGTGGTGGAGACCACCAACTTCACCGATGACACCTGGATCTTTGCGGAGGGTCGTGTGTCGTTCCACACCGATCAACTGCGCGTGGTGGAGCGCTACCAGCGACCAGACGCCAACACCCTGGTCATCGATGCCACGGTCTACGATGAAGGCGTGCTGACGCAGCCCTGGGTGGTCCCGACCCGCAAGCTGGTCAAGGCCCCGTACGATCAATTGCTGCCCCTCATCTGCACGGGCGTGGAAACCCAGGAACTGATGGATGCGGCGGCCGAATTGGCGCCGTGACGAAGGTCGGCAGGGCCAAGCGCCCTGCCGCTTGCGCTACCGGCCAGCGCAGTTGCTGCGCCGCTAGCGTAGTGCCAGCCAGTAAGCAGCAGCCAGCAATCCAAGACCGAGCAGCGTCACCAGCGTGACGCGTTTCAGCCGCGACTGGCTTGGCAGCAACAGGACGAAACCGGCTAGCGAAAACACCACGATCAGCACGCCACTCGCGTCCACCAGCCACTTCCAGATCACGTCGGTATCGCGCGCCTTGTGCAGGTCGTTGAGCAGGGCAATGACACCGAAGTCGGTCAGCTCGAAGGCCGCGCGACCATTGAAGACATCGATCTCGACGAAGGCGCTGCGGCCCGGCGCGCGGTAGTCCACCAGCAAGCCATCCGGACTGACCTCCAGCGTAGCGAGATCGCGGCGCAGCCCGAATTCCCTGCGCAGGAATTGCGCCAGTTCCGGCGAGTCGGCGATCATCCCCGCCTCGTCGAGCGGTAGCTCCGGCAGCGTCTCCAGCGTACGCGCAATTACCACTGGCTCGGCGGCAAGCTCGCTGGCGTGGTTGAGCGTGATGCCGGTGATGGCAAAAAAGGCCAGCAACAGCAGCAGCGCTATCGAAAAGTAGATGTGGATCGTGCGTGACCAGTAGAGCAGGGAGCGGTTGACAGACATGGGCATCAGGCAGTGGTGGAGGGAACGGAGGACGGTAGCCGTGCGGGCACTGGCCGCTGCGACAGCGGGATTATGGTGCATTTTGCCGGGTACCACAGCCAGCCTTGCCCAGCCTGCCCCGCAGCAGGTGGTGCAGCACTACGATGGCGTGCTCGGCACCTCTCTCGATGTCAGCCTGTGGGGCCCGGAGAAGGCCGAACTGGAGCAGGCCGTGGCCGCCGCCCTCGAAGAGATCGCGAGGCTGGAGGCCTTGCTGTCGACCTGGCGCGAGGACAGCGTGCTGATGCAGCTCAACCGCAACCGCAGCGGCACCGGGCTGCCGCCGGAACTGATCGAGGTCGTCAGCCTCTGCGAGACCTGGCGTGAACGCTCCGGCGGCATCTTCAGTTGCCGGCTGGGCAGCTTCACGCGGCGCTGGCAGCAGGCACAGGAAGCGCAGCAACTGCCGGTAGTACTCGAGTTGCTGAAGCAGGCACGCGAAATCAACCAGGCCCCTCTCGACATCGATGCGGCGCGTGGGGCCATCACGCTCGGTGCCGGTATCGAACTCGAGCCCTCCGGCCTCGCCAAGGGCTACATCATCGACCGGGCCATGGCAGTACTGCGGGCAGAAGCTGCCTCGGCCACGGCCCTCAAGCTCGACATCGGTGGAGATGCGTTGTACTGGGGCTCACCACCCGGCAGCGAGGGCTGGCCGGTGCAGGTGGCAGGTCCGGAGGCGGTGGCCGACAACGGGGCGTTTCTCGTGGAACTTGCGCTGCGCAACCGGGCGGTGGCCACCAGCGGGCATGGCAGCCGCGGCTATCGCGTGCGCAACCTCGACTACAGCCACATCCTCGATGCCAGACGCGGCTGGCCGGTTTCCGACGGCGCGTACGCCGTGGCAACGGCCGCTGACGCGGTGACCGCCGACGCCGTGGCAACCGTGCTGGCCGCCCAGGTATTCGGCCAGGGGACCGCTTGGGCGAGTCAGGCGCTGGACGCGTCCGTGCAGGTGCTGGTCGTCGACAAGACAGCACAGCAGTGGACCTCCAGCGGCTGGACCGACCTGCTGAACGGCGACCTGCGTAGGCAGCTGCGTGCCGAAGTCAGCCTGACACTGGACTACACCATCCCGCGCCTGCGTGACCGCGTGTACAACCGGCCCTACCTGGCCGTGTGGATCAGTGACAGCCGTGGCCAGTCCCAGCGCAATCTGCTGCTGCTCGGTGGTGAGCAGCGCTGGGCCAACAGCAACTCGGTCTGGTGGCGGCGCAACGGCAGCCGCGGCTTCCAGGACAGCTACAACGTGACGCGACCGACGCGAGGCCCCGGCGACTATCAGCTGGTGTGGGATGGCAAGGACGCGGCAGGCAACTCCTTGCCGGAGGGAGACTATGTGCTGCATGTGGAAGCGGCGCGTCAGAATGGCGGGCACGACTACGTGTCGCTGCCGTTCACCCTCGCCCCCGGCAGTCGCGATTACCAGCATGCCGGGCAGGGCGAGGTCGGCCCGTTCCGCTTCACACTGACGGTGACGGCACCGGAGTGAGCGCGAGCACGCGGCGCAGCACCTGCCCTGCCTGTCGTGCGTCGGGTCGGGCGTCGCTGGAGCACCAGGCCACGAAGTGATCGGGGCGCACCAGCACCAGCGTCGCCTGGTAGCGGTCGGCTTCACCGCCCCTGGCCGACCGGATGACGGTGAGCGGTATGCGCAGCGCCGCGGCAGCCGCGGCAAAGGCGTCAACGTCTGCGTCGGCAGCGCCGAAGGCCAGCAAACTGAAGCCATGGCCGAGCACCTCGAACAGCTGTCGACCGTCGGCAAGACGGGCCGGCGCCAGATGATGACCGGCGCGGGCCTCGAAGCGATGTGAACCCAGAGCACTGGTGGGGCCCGGCACAGGACCCGCGTGCACGACCACCGGGGAGCCCGTGTAGTGCGGCTCGTAGGACTGGACCTCACCGACCGCCCCACGGGCTCGCTGCTGCAGGGCCTGCGCGAAGCCCACGGGGTCGCGCGCTGGATCGAAGGTGTCGAGAAAAAGCCGGTCGTTGTCGATGGCCCGCACGATGAAATCGTCGATGGTGGAGCGGAACACCGGCCGACGCTCGGCGTCGTAGGAACCCAGCAGGTCATCGCCCGCCCAGCCTTCCACGACCGCGGCCAGCTTCCAGCCGAGGTTGCGCGCATCCTCCAGTCCCGCATTCACGCCATAGCCCCCGTAGGGCGGGTGGCTGTGTGCCGCATCACCGGCCACGAAACAAGCACCGCTGCGGTAGGTGTCGGCCAGCGCAAAACGCAGATCCCAGAAGCCGACATGCTGGAACTCCACGTCGAACTCGGCACCAACCGCTTCCTGCAGCAGGGCGCGGAAATCGAAATTGTCGGCCGTGGTGCCCGCCGGCACAGGCGCATGGAAAAACCAGGTGTGGCCAAGATCGACGCGGCCAAAAAATTTCCAGTAACCCTGCAGGGCCGGCTGCAGCACGTTGTAATAGGACTTGCCGGGGTAGCGCTCCAGCAGGGCATGCAGACCGGTGGAGCGGAACACCAGCAGCACCATCAGACGGTCATGGGAGGTCAGCGTCTGGGTGATTCCGGCCTGCTCGCGCACGCGGGACCGGGCGCCATCGCAGCCCACCACGAAGCGGGCGCTGACGCGGCGTCGCTCGTGGCCACCGCGCTCTGCGATGGTCACCTCGGCACCCTCGCCGTGGCGCTGCAACCCGAGGACTTCCCAACCATAGAGGATCTTCACCGAGGACAGTTCGGCGGCACGCGCACGCAGCACCGCCTCGGTCGCGTATTGCGGCAGGCGTTCGTTGGCCGTGAAGTAGTAGTCGCGTACAAGATCGCGCTGCAGCCAGTCATGGTAGTGGGGGCCGAGCAGAGTGCCGTAGGCGGTCAGTCCCCCGATGCCGTACTCGGGCGGGATGGTGCGGGCTGCCCGCAGCTGGCGTTCCGCCCCCCACACGTGGAAATGCTCCAGGGTGCGCTGTGTGAGGTTCTGGCCCTTGGGGATGGGCTGTGGCTGCAGGTGGCGCTCGACCACCAGCACGGGCACACCACGCTGTCCGAGTTCAATGGCGAGGCCCATGCCCACCGGGCCGCCGCCGGCGATGAGGACGGTGGTCTGCAGGCCGGCGGTCTCTCCGGAATGGGTGTGCACGAACTGGGCTTCCTGACTGCTGCGAGGGGGCAAGCATAAGCCGGGGCGCCCTGGTCGGCGAAGGGCTGTGCTACGTTACAGGCTCCTGCAACGACGCGAGGCTCAGCCTTTCCCATGTGGTTCGACCAGTTCGCGACGCCGATCGGGCCGCTGACCGTGGCCGTGGATGCCAGCGGTGTGCGACACGTGCTGTTCGATACCGGCAAAGGACGCCTCGCCGCCGACTCTGACTGGCAGCGCGACCGCGACGCCACCCGCGAGGCCCGCGAGCAGCTGCTCGAATACTTCGCCGGCGAGCGCCGACAGTTTTCCCTGCCGCTTGCGGCGGCTGGCACGCCTTTCCAGCAGCGTCTGTGGCTGGCGCTGGCCGACATTCCCTTCGGCACACTCTGCAGCTATGCAGAACTCGCGCAGCGGTTGGGCTGTCCGCGCGCGCTACGGGCAGTCGGTGCTGCCGCCGGTCGCAATCCCCTGCCGATCCTGCTGCCCTGCCACCGCGTGGTGGGCAGCAATGGCAGTCTTACCGGCTTCAGCGCGGGACTGCCCCTCAAACAATGGTTGCTGGCGCACGAGGGGGTTCGTACCGTCACGCTGCTCTGACTGCTGCCGTTCATCCCCACGACAAGAGGGCTGCCCCGAGAAGTGCGGGGCACGCGGCCTCATTCGAAACTGAAGATGTCCTGCTGGTCCTCGTTTGCGTCGCCCGTCATCTCCTGCTCGAAGTTCTCTTCCCAGACCTTGGCCCAGGGTCGACCGTAGATGTCGGGGATCTCGAACTCGATCACGTCACCGGGAGACTTCGGCGTGGCACGGCCGCTGACCGGGAAGATCGACTGCGTGCACTCGATGAAGGTATAGGGTGTGGCTTCCGCGTCCTGGTAATCGTTGATCTTGTTGAGATTGCGTACGATGCGGATCGGCTGCGAAAGTGCCTCGGGATCATAGAAGATGGCCTCGTGGTTGAGACCGGTGAAATTGCCGTTCGCATCGCGATTCGGCGTGTAGATTTCGATGGTCTGCATCTTGCTCGAAAATTCGAAGGCCGAGTGAGCCTTCCAGCCCTGTACGTTGGAAGTCCAGGTGATCAGTGCATCGCCATCCCAGAAGCCGATCGTTTCCCCGTACCAGCGCGGCACGGCATCCCCGAGGCGCGGAACCCCGCCGGCAGCCACGTCGTCCATGTTGAACTCGCGATCCACGTAGACGTTGGTAACGAAGTTGCGGGCGACGCCGGCGGCAATCTGCACGATGCCAGGATTGGCGATGATGTAGTGCTCCCAGACCGACGCCATGTGCCAACGGCGCATGAAGCCCTCCGGCCAGCAGAAGGTCGACGGCCACAGGGCGGCATTGGTGTTGACCTGATGGTAGTACTCCTGCACGGCACGCTTCTGGTACTCCGGTGTCAGCAGCGACAGCACCGTCGGAATCTGCGTGTGGCGCATCCAGTACCAGTTCTGGTGATCCACGGCGAACAGGGGGCGCTCGTAGACGCCGTTCCATTCGGCTGCGGGAAAATTCTGGAAGCTGTAGTGGCCAGGTCCGCCGCGTGTGCCGGCCTCCTTCTGCAGTGCCCGGTAGTGCTGCTCGGCGCTCGTGAATGCGTAGGGGCTGACCAGCGCCTCGCGCGGCAAGTCGATGTCGCAGTGACCCCAGACACCATCGGCCGGATTCTTGGTGAGGATCAGCGGATTGCCGAGGATGGCGCCCCACTGCTCTTCCGTCGCATAGCCGCTCATGCAGCGAAAGTAGCGGGGATCGCTCCACAGAGCCTGATCGGCATAGAAGTCCTTCGAGGTGAAGATGTCGACCGGCAGTGGTTCGATGCCGGCCGGGAGCGCGTCGGGACGAAAGCCGTTCAGCTCCTGCTGGGCAGGGCCGGCGCCCGCCTGCGGCGGCGCCGCCGGTGGCTGGCCCGGCAGGAAACCGCGCAGCCAGTTCGGACCGACGACCGGCCGCTCGCGTACATCGGCCGCCAGCGGCCACCCGCGCGCCGCGCTACTGACGCTGCTGTCCGGCATACGCTGGG
Source organism: Gammaproteobacteria bacterium (assembly GCA_036796405.1). GTDB lineage: Bacteria > Pseudomonadota > Gammaproteobacteria > Pseudomonadales > Pseudohongiellaceae > CAILUG01. The sequence continues at coordinate 30,322 of DAIRDB010000020.1, forward strand.
CCAGCAGCGACGGAGCCGCCAGCAGGAAGGCGGCGGCGACTGCCGTGGCCAGTAGGTGATTCTGGATGCTGCGCATTGTCATGGCTCCCGGGATGACCCGTGCAGAAGGCTTCCTGCCGAAAACAGCGCACGCCAGTCCAGGCCTGCGATGATGGCCGGGGCGGTCAATCGCGCCCCGTACCACTCGAGGTGAACACCGTGCCGTCTTCCAGCACCATGTCACGCAGGAACAGGGTATTGGCGCGCACGCCCTTGCGGCCACTCACCTTTACCTTGCTGCCGGCAGCCACCGCACCAAGATCGACACCCTTGCGCTGGAAGGTGGAACGCGCATCGCTCTCCACCAGCCAGTACGGCGCCTGTCCGGGCGCTGCCTCGGTCTTGACCACGAAGGAGGTGTGCGGATTCTGGAAGCGTATCTGTTCGATGGTGCCGCTGATTTCGATGATTTCCTGCGTGAAATTGGTGGCGGTGGAATGGTGGGCCTGCACGGGCAGTGCGGCAAGCAGCAGCGTCGCCAGCAGTATTCTCATGGCTGTTCTCCCTCGGTGGCTTCGGCATTGAGCTGCTCGAACCAGTCGTAGTCGGCGTCGGTGCACTCATAGACTGGCACTTCGGTTTCTCCGGTGGCGAACAGCCGGTGCAGGATACGGTACTCACCGTCGAACAGCGCCGGATCCCGGTAGACGAGTTCCAGCAACAAGTGGTCGCCCTCGCGCCAGAAGGTTTCGGTGGCACTGGCCCCCTCCCCTTGCGGATACCCGGTGCCGGTGCGCAGGAAGCCTGCCGCCAATCCGGAGCTGGTCACGATCAGGCGCTCGCCGTCCAGTCGGTAGGTGGCCTTGCCCATGGTGGCAAAGGCCGTGCCGGCGAGATTGATGGTCTCGCCGCTGCGACCGCTGGCCTCGCCGGGAATACTGCGGCGCAGGTCGAACAGTTCATGCTCCAGCTGCACATGGTCCGCGGCTACGCGGATACCGGTCCGGCTGTTCGGATTGCCCCATACGCGCGCCATGCTGGCAGGCTCGCAGCGCAGGCTGGGGTCATCCTCGAGCAGATCATAGACCTGCTGCACGGCAGCGCCCGCCGGCGTGAGGGGAGCCGCGGTTTCCTCGACGATGCGCTCGAGAATCCACACACCGTCCACCGGATGCGCCGCCTGCGCCGTGGCGGTGATGCTGACCAGTACCATGCTGCACAAAGACTGCCGCATGTTTGCCTCCTCTGGATCTTGGCTGCGGGCCCGCAAGTTTACCCCAGCCATTGCCCAAGCGGTTCACGCAGACGCGCCAGCCGGAACAGCATCGGTGGTAACATGCGCCGCGAATTCCTGCCGTAGCTGTGCCCCTTGCTTCCCTCCGAACGTTACCGACAACTGCAGCAAACTTCTGCGATCAGGGCGGATGCGCTGCAGACCGAGGCCCTGCGGCGACTCGATGCGCTGTACGAGCGTCTGCTGGCGCCGGCAGCCTGGTATGCCAGACGCAAACCTGTTCAGGGTATTTACCTGTGGGGACAGGTCGGCATTGGCAAAAGCTTTCTGACCGATCTCTTCTTCGAATGCCTGCCGGGTATCGGCAAGACGCGCCAGCATTACCAGCACTTCATGGCACGCATCCATCGCGAGATGAATGCCATCACCGGCAAGGCCAATCCACTCACCCACATCGGCCGCAAGCTGGCAAGCGAATACCGCGTCATCTGCCTCGACGAGCTGTACATCACGGACCTCGGCGACGCGATGATCGTCTACCAATTGTTCAAGAGCCTGTTCGACGAGGGTGTGGCCTTGCTGATCACATCGAACTTCGCGCCCGACCATCTGTACAAGGACGACCTGCAGCCGGCGATCTTCAAGCCCGCCATCAAGCTCATCAAAGCCCATACCGAAGAGCTGCACCTGCAAAGCCGGGAAGACTATCGTCGCCAGAAAGGGGCGGACCATCCGACCTGGTTCGTCGGCGACGAGTCGCAGTTTGCCGAGTTGTTCGACCAGCTGAATCGCGAGACACAGCAGTCGACGGAGTACAGTGTCGAGCCGTTCGACATTCACCAGCATCTGCTGCATCCACGGCGCCACCACCGGCAGCTGGCGTGGTTCACGTTCCACGAATTGTGCGAGCGGCCACGTTCGGCCAAGGACTACATTGCGCTCGGTCATCGCTTCAAGCAGCTGCTGGTCAGCGGGGTGCCGCAGTTCGGCGGCGCCGAGCAGGCACCGTCTCTGGCAGCAGGCACCGAAGATGATGGCAGTGCCGGGCAGCGCCGCCATTATTCATCGAGCGAGAACGCCCAGCGCCGGTTCATCAGTCTGGTCGATGAGTGCTATGACCAGGGCATCAAGCTGTACTGCCTCGCCGAGGTTCCTCTGCAGGGCATTTATGCAGGTGGCCGGCTGGCCTTCGAATTCCAGCGCACCCTGAGCCGTCTCATCGAAATGCAGTCGGCCAGCTACCGCGACCGCGCCCTGCGCAGCACACCCTGAGAGCAGGACGCGCGCAGGCTCTCCCTCGTTGTGCTGTGACGGCCGGCCAAACTCACTCAGGGGCGAGCCGCAGCACGGCGAATTCATCGCCGTCGGTCAGCACATACAGCAGACCGTCCGGCCCCTGACGGACATCGCGCACCCGCTGGTGCAGTTCGGTGAGCAGGGTCTCGCGGCGGATGTCTTCGAGGTTTTCGTTGAGCACCACCCGCTCGAGGCCGCCGGTGCGATCGATCTCACCACGGCGCGCACTGCCCACGAACAAATTGCCCTTCCACGCCGGAAAGCGCTCGCCCGTATACACGAGCAAACCACTGGGGGCGATCGACGGCGACCACACCACGAGCGGTTGCTCGATGCCGTCCACCACCGGCAGGGCCGACAGCCGCTTGCCATCGTAGTTGCGTCCGAAGCTGTAAACCGGCCAGCCATAGTTACGACCTGGCAGGATCACATTGACCTCATCGCCACCGTTGGGCCCGTGCTCGGCGGCCAGCAGGGTGCCGGTGGCAGGATGGATCGCCAGGCCCAACTGATCACGGTGACCATAGGAGTAGATGCTCGGCAGCGCGTCGCTGCGCCCGGCAAACGGATTACCGGCTGCCACCGTGCCGTCATCATTGAGATGCAGCACCTTGCCATACACGTTGTCGAGCTTTTGCGCGTCATCGGCGAAAGGCGCTCCGGTGGACAGGAAGAGGCTGCCGTCGGCAGCGAACACCAGGCGCGAGCCACTGGTACCACCGAAGGGCGCCACGAACAGTTCCTCCACGTCCGTCAGCACACCGTCGGCGTAGCGTCCCCGCATCAGGCTCACGGCACTGCGGGGGCGCTGGCCCGCCGTGACGGCCGCCTCGGGTTCGCCCTTGTTGTAGGTGAAGTACAGCCAGTGATTGCGGGCGAAATCCGGGTGCAGTGCCAAGTCGTGCAGACCGCCGTTGCGGTAAGGCACCGCGAGCGCGGGAACGCCGGCGACCGGCTGCGGATCGAGCTGTGGCGCGGCACCGGTGGCGTCGTGAATCACGCGCAGCTGACCGCCTCGTTCCGACACCAGCAGATCACCGTCCGGCAGGAAGGCCATACCGAAGGACCGCTGCAAGCCCTTGGCCAGCACCGTGACGACGAACCCGTGCTGCTCGGCAGAGTCGAAATGGTACTTCGTCTCGCTGAGCGTCACGGCGGCTCTGCCGATCGGCGCTTGTGCGCCAGACTGCAGCGGCCATGACAGCAGCAGAAGCAGACAGGGGAAAAAGCGTGCAAAGCAGACCATGGCAGACAGCCTCCGCTGTGAATGGACGGGCCGCGATTATGCGGCATTTTGCGGCTGCGACGTGTCCAGATGCTGCGCTGTCGGGCAACTGTGCTGTGTAGAGGGCCGAACTGGTCGGCCCTCTACAAGGCAACACTTCGTTGCTAGCATGCGGCCGCCACGATCCACCGGAGAATCCGCATGCACGTTCGTTCCCTGCCACTGGTTTGCGCCAGTATCTGCTGGCTGCTGGGCTGCTCACCGCAGCAACCGAACGCCGGTGCTGCTGCGGCGAGCAGCAACTCCAGCGAAGTACCGCTCGCACAGCAGACTGCCAACTCGCTGCAGCCCCAGGGTCTGGAAGCCAACGGTCTGCAACCGCTGTCGGCAGGGTCGTCACGGGCGCCGGAGCGAACGCTCAATACCCCGCCACCGCGCGATGCCAATGGCCGCGCCGTGCTGGGCTCGGTGCCGGGTCAGGTCGGCAGCTGGGAGGGCTTCGGCTCGCGGCCGATGCTGCGCATCCTCGACGAGATTCCGGAGGGATCGATCATTGCCTTTACGCCCGCCGAGCAGGCGCTGAAGGATCCGAACAACTTCCCCAAGATCCGTGAGAGCGAGATCCCCTATCAACCCTGGGCCAAGGCGCTGTTTGCCGCCCGCTCGCGCACCCGCTTCGAACCCTACGTGCGCTGCAAGCCTTCCGGCGGTGCCCGCGAGGTTGCGACGGCCTACGGCACGCAGATCGTCGAATTTCCGGAGATGCAGAAGATCTATGTATTCCCGACCGGCGGCCCGCGTCACTATCGCGAAATCTGGATGGATGGTCGCCCGCACCCCGAGAATCCCAAGCCCAGTTACCACGGCCATTCGATCGGGCACTGGGAGGGCGACACGCTGGTCGTCGACACGGTGGGGTTCAACGAAAAGATGTGGTTCGACTCGGACGGTTCTCCGCACACCAACCAGTTGCACCTCACCGAGAAATTCACCCGTGTGTCGCTGGAGCGACTGAAGTACGAAATCACGGTGGATGATCCCGGTGCCTACACCAGCACCTGGTCCTCCGGGTTCTACATGTTCTGGACGCCGGGCGAAACCTTCCAGTTCGTCTGTCAGGACGAGAATCTGGCCTCTGACCTGATGGTGGGCAACGGAGAGTCCTACGATTCCATGGACCGGAGCCAGCCCATCTTTCCCTGACACTGCAAGCTGCCGGTCGCGCCGATCATGCCGTCATGGCGTCAGCAGGTCGGCACGCGGGGGCAGCCAGGGCACATGGTAACGGCAGTCATCGGTGCCGTCCGCGCGCAGCAGCAACTCAGCCATCCCCAGCCCAGGTTCGCGGTCGAAGCGTAGATCCCCCAGCACCCAGCCTGCCGCTGTTTCGACGGCGAACGGCGCGCGCGCGAACTGCAGCAATTCCCCGGCGCGGCAGTCCTGCTGGGCCAGCCTGCGCAGCGTGGCAAGCGGCAGGGAATATTCGTCACGCCACGCCAACGCCGGATCCGGACCGGCATCCCGTGCCTGCAGCGGTGCCGTGTTGGCGGCACTACCGAACAGTCGGGGACAGGAGGCGGCGGCGACCGGGCCAACCAGCGCCAGCTGCCCGCGGCGCACGACGTAGAACTCGGCAGATCGTTGTACCAGCAGGACATCCCAGCACAGCGGCTGAACCGGCAGCGGTGAGAGCACGCGGTCGAGTGTCTCGAACTCGGGAAACTGCCGCGCAGCGATGGCGTCTATACGGGCTGTCGCCTGCAGACCGGCAGCGATGAACAACCCGGTAACCGTCAGCATGAGGGCAGCACTGGTCAGCACCGCCCGTCTCGCCGACCAGTGCCGGCTGCACCAGACGAGTGCAGCGGTACCGAGTGGCAGAGTCCACCACAGCAGCCCGAACCCGTGCACGATCAACAGGGCAACCGAACCGACCAGCAGCGCTAGCCCGAGCAGCAGACGCGCTCTTAGCGTGTAGAGCGCAAGCAGTAGCGGTGCTGTCGCCAGCCAGTACAGTGGCTCGATGATGAATACCGCGTCTCCGTAGAACCAGCGGTTGTTCCACGGCCAGAACGGGTGCACCCCGTAGCTGTTGAGCGAGTCCATCACCACGTGGAGCAGCACGGCCAGCAGTGCCATGGCCGCCAGCAGCCCGCGTTCGGCCGCGCTCTCCCGCTGGCCACGCCAGCGCAGCACGCCGAGCGTGGCCGCAAACAGGCCTGCCGCCAGCACGCCACAGCCCGGCAAGGTATGGGTGTAGCCGCGATGCTCGAGCAGGTAGGCCAGCGTATCGCCGGTGACGGCGCCCATGCTCCAGGCGAGATCGCTGTCGGGGAGGTTGCCGCCAAGCACTCCGATGCTGATGAGGGCGACACGACGGGTGCTGTCCGACAGGCCGGCAGTGGTCGGGCGCAGGGTGCGCGCGATCAACTCGCCGGCCACCAGCCCCACGAGGGAGTGCGTGAGATTGTCCATGGCGTGGTCAGCGTGGCCGAGCCACCGTACGGCGCCGTTACGGGCGCTAGTCAGAAACCGGAGGCGGGCAGCACGCCGGCAGGTGCTGACCGCCCCTACGGCGCGGCACCAGCACCGCAGCCTGCGCTCAGCGGGGCACGAAGCCGTTGCGCGGATTCAGCTCGGAGCCGTCCTCCAGCACCGCCTTGACCCATGCCGCTGCCGGACGACCATCGGTCATCGGGTGACCGGTGATGGTCAGCCGCGTGCCCGCCGGCAGGGTGCTCTTGCGGATGCCGGAACGCATCAGCGTGGTAGGCCCTTCGGCTTCGAAGCCCCAGGTGACCACCGAGCCATCGTCCGAGCGGACTTCGACGATGAGCCAGGAGTGAGGATTGCTGTACTGGAATTCCTTGACCGTGCCGGTCACGGTGATGGTCTTGTTAGCATCGAACATGGCTGTGGAGTGGTGGCCGAACACGGGGGCCGACAGCAGCAGGATGGCAGCAAGCAGAAACTGACGATTCATGGAAATTCTCGCTCTGGATGACGTGACGTAATGGGTTAGGGGATACGGGCTTCAGTCGAAATCGAAGTCCTTGAACTGGGTGCTGCCATCTTCCTGTTCCTGGACGTCGTTGTTCTGGTTGTCGAAACAGTACCAGTAATGGATCCGCAGCTGTTTTTCGGGATCGGTAAGCTTCACGTAGGTTTTTCTGGTGTACCAGGGCTCGAGCAGGTACTGGGGATCGAAGGCCCAGACGTGGGAGATCAGCGTGCGCTCGTCGGCCTTTTGCATGATCTCCACGAGCTCGATGTCGTCGGAATAATTGGGCTGACTGCGCTGGTACATGCCGGCACGCAGCTGGTTGGTGTGAATCACCAGCCGACCCTCGTGCCAGAAGCCGATGGAATCGCCGTCGAACGTCGGAAAGCGGTCATCGGGCGCCAGATGCTGGCGGCCATCGGTGTAGATGCGGCGCGTTTCCGCGGCGACTTCGTTCATCAGCCAGGTCTGCTCCGGCGTGATGGCGTACTCGCGCAGAAAGGGCTCGGATACCCCACGCGCTGCGCCCGGCGGTTCGCAGCGCCCGAGCGGGTCGAACTCGATGCCCTGCTGGGCGAGCCTGACGCGTTCTTCGAGGATGGCCTGCTGCTCCGGAATCAATTTGGCCGGCGGCAACTGGCCCGGTGCCTGGCTGGTGTCGTAGGCGAGCCCGGTCTGGCCAAAGTCCATCGAGTAAACCCCGCGCCAGTCCGGCAACGTCTGCCAAGTGAGCGTCGTGCTGCCGCCGGCCTGCTGCTGCAGGTACTGGTATAGCGCCTCTGCGCTGTCGAAGCGCTTGCCGAGCGCCACCATGTCCTCCCGGCTGGCTGCGGCATCGGGCACCTGGGCTGAGGCCGAGTGAATGGCGATGGCGGCGGCCCACGCCAGCGGGCGCAGCAGGCTGAGTGGAAGGCGTGTTTTTTTCGATGTCATCAGGGTCTCCGGTCTGGCCAATGAGTAGGGCGTTGCAAGGATGAACGGTATCAGGGTGCCGCCTCGGTGGCGGCTGCCTCGGTAGCGGCGCGCTCCAGTGCCCGCTGCCCGGACAGGATGTTCGCCATGCCATAGTTGCCCTCGGTGCAGGCATATTCGAACAGGATGCCACCGAGATCAGTCAGCGGATAGGTGCCGCCCCAGGGCTCGGCCCAGGTGTGCGGATCTTCGACGCGGAAGCGGTATTCCAGCGTGTCGGCATCCACGCGTGTCAGCCACTCGGTCACTTTCATGTGCTCCGAGGCGTTGCGCCACGCGGCGGCAGGATGGAAGCCGGCCGTCTCCACGACCAGGGTTTCGCCCTCCCAACGACCCGCCGACGTGCCATTCCACTGCGGCAGCAGGTTGCCCGGCAGCGGCTTGCCATCAGTAGGAATGACGCGGGGGTCCCCCATTTCACCTTGAATTACCACGAGTCCCGGACTCTGGAAGATCTGCAGGTTGCTGTTGTAACCGCCGGGAAGGATGGGTGCCAGCGTACTGGTCCACACGATGCAGCGCTCTGACAATGAGCGGAATTCTGGGCCATCGAACTCGTGACCGGTCCGCAGCGCAGCGCGCGCCTGCTGCCGGGCAACCGCTTCCTCGGTGAGTGGCGGCATGCGGCCATTGGCCGGAAACGTGATGATGGAGGTGCGGAGGTTCTCGGAAAACTTGCCCTCGTTCGCGCTGAGCGAAAAGGTGCCCATGTCGTAGTGAACGTCTTCCGGTGTGCCAGCCACGGTTTCATCATCCTGATCCGCCGCCTCCAGCACGCGCTGCTGGTAGGCCATCGCCTCCTCGGGGGTGAAGAACTCCCTGGTGCCGAGTTCCACCGGGCGCTCCACCGGCGCCAGCGTGAACTCGCTGTAGACACCCGCCAAGGCCGGCTCACCCCAGGACGTGCGCGGTTGCCCTGCTTCGGAGCAGCCCGCGAGGGCGAGACAGACAGCGAGCGGAAGCAGGGGCAGGCAGCGGGTGGTAGTCATGGCAGTGTCCTCGGTAAAGGGCCTTGGCGTCATTCGGCCGGCTTGCGCAGATGGCCGTACAGCTTCTCTTCGGCAAAGGGCTCGCACTTGAACTCGAGCAGTCGGTAGCCGTCATCGACAAGACGATACAGCGGCATCCGGATCGTCCACGGCTCACTGAACACCGCGGGATCTTCGATGGTGGCCTCGTACTGCAGGTGGTCCGGCGACAGCGGTGTGTAGCGTTCGGTCACCCGGGCGGCCGCGCTGGCGTAGTTGCCGGCGCGGTCCAGCCAGGTCTGGCCATTGAACCCGCTCACCTCGACCACCAGCGTCTCACCCTCCCAGCGGGCGTTGGACCAGCCCATCCAGCTGTCGAGCGGTGCCTCGTCGCTGCCACCCAGCGTGAGGCGACGCAGACCCGTGGCGTACTGGTAGAGGATGGCGATGGTGCCGTCACCCTGCACGATCTGGAAGGGATAGGGCATGTAGGTGGAACGTGGCACACCGCCGAGGTAGCACTTGCCCTCGGGGTCTTCGCTGAGGCGGTTGCGGAAGTTCGCCTCGCGCTGCGCCAGCGCCTCGGGGAGATACGGGATGCGCCCACCCACGACCACGCCCTGACCGGGAGCAACGGCAAACTGGGCGCCGAGCTGCGGCACGCCGCCGTCCGCTGCCGCGTGCGGCTCGAGATTCCAGTGCGCGGTGTTCAGACTCTGCCAGACACCGCTGAAATCCGGATGTCCATCGGCAGTACGCGGAAAATCCTGCCGCGGCGCCGCCAGTACCGGCAGGGCCAGCAGGCCGACCAGTAAACCCACTGCTGTCACTTTCGCCATCACTCGCCTGCTCCGGGCACTCGACCATCGAAAAACAGCTCTCGACCATCAGCGAAGGTGATGGTGCGCCCCACGCCCTTCGGCGACTTGTCGCGGGCCTGGTAACCGATCACGTGCAGCGCTGAGCCAAGCGGAATCGACTGCTTGGTCACGCCACGTCGCACCAGCGCATTGGGGCTACCCCCCTCGATCATCCAGGTGACCACCTTGCCTTCGGCATCCGTGACGTCGATGTGGATCCACGAGTGCGGATTGATCAGCTCAACCTTCGACACGGTGCCGGTCAGATCGAGCGGGCTGTTCACATCGAATTCCAGTGCAAACGCGTGATGGGCCAGCAGCGCCTGCGGCAGTAGCGGCGTCAGCGCCAGTAGCAGCCTGCCCAGGTGCCGACGTAGGAGTCCTCGGTGGGTGACGGCTCTGTTCATGGAAGTTCCTCGCGTCAGGTTCCGGGCTGCACGCCCGGCAGGTTGCTCAGGGATGGCTTGCCGGTAGCCGGAATACATACAAGGCATTGCCGGTGTCCGGGTAATGGATCTCGGGAGTCAGGATGGAGGGCACGATGCGGGGACTGCCGCCACCGAGACCGGTGGGCACCGCCACGTACTGCACACCATTCACGGCATAGGTGATGGGAAAACCCTGCACCGAGGTACCGAGCCGGGTTTCCCACAGCACCTGCCCGCTGCGTACGTCATGGGCGCGGAAGCGCCGGTCGAGATCTCCGGCAAACACGAGATTACCCGCCGTACTGAGCACCGCCGTCAGGTAGGAGGCCGGCTGCTCGAAGGCCCAGGTCTCCTCCAGGGTGTCGACGTCGTAGGCCGCGAGCTTGCCGACCAGATCCTCCTTGCCTTCCTGCGCGAACCAGCGCCGCGACACCGCCGCGCCCCCGCCACCCTCTTTGAATTCGATCTCTTCGGCCTTCATGTCCACGCAGCTCTGGGAAAGCGGGATCACCACGCTGTTGGTGCCGTGGTGGTAGCTCATCGCCTGCCAGTTGTGGCCACCGGCAGAGGAAGGGCAGCCTCCGACCCATTCACCAAATCGGTGCTCGGCAATGTCGGCACGATAGGTGGGGCGTCCCGTCTTGGGATCGAACGAGGAGAACATGTTCTGGAACACGGTCTCCTTGTGGCCGAGGTACTGGCCGTTGCTGCGGTCGAGCTTCCAGAGGATGCCGTGCTTGCCGGCCGACAGCACCAGTTTCTGGTCTCCGCGATCGATGAGTACGCGTTCGAACACTTCATCGAGGTCCATCGCCTCGCCCGGGACGTGCTGGTAATACCATTTGAGCGTGCCGGTGTCGGCATCGAGCGCCAACGTGGAATTGGAGTAGAGCGCGGCATCGGCCACGCTCATGCCACGGCTGATCGGCATCCAGGGCTTCGGCTGGGAAACACCGATGAACACCGTATCGCTGACTGGGTCATAGCTCGGTGTGATCCAGGTGTCATTGCCGGCACGGAAGACATCGTCGATGCCGTTCCAGGTTTCGCCGCCGGGTGTGCCGCTGCGCGCCACCGTCTCGAACTTCCAGAGCGGTTCGCCATCGTCGAGATCGTAGGCACTGACGTAGCATTTTTCCGGGCGGAACGTGGTACAGCCGGTCATGCCGGTGAATATCTTGCCGTCGGCCACCAACGGACCGCTGGAGTTGCCGAAGCGCTCCCCGATCGGCTGTTCCCAACGCTTTTCCCCGTCCACCGCACTCAGCGCGACGATGATGCCTCCAGGTGTGTTGACGATGAGCTGGTCGCCATGGATGGCGAGACCGCGCATGTTGCCCTTGCGGCCCCCGAGGCGATGCTCCCAGATGAGCTCGCCAGTGTCGGCCGTGAGCGCCTGCACCTTGTTGCCCGGGTTGAACAGATAGAGCACGCCGTCGTGCACCAGCGGCGAATTCTGGTTGGTGGTTTCGCTGCCCAGCGCCCAGACCCACGCCAGCTGCAATTGTCCGACGTTGCCGGTGTCGATCTGGTCGAGGGCGCTGTAGCTGTGGGCGGCGTAGTTGCCGCGATGGATCAACCAGTCCTCTGGCGGCGGCGCCAGCAACATGGCGTCGGTGACCGGGCGGAAATCCGGCACACGCCCGGGCACGGTGATGCCGACCGGCCCCTCGTCGGCCGCCGCCCCGGCAGCCGCTACGGTGGCCGGGGCAGCGGCAGGATCGGTAATGGTGCTGATCAGCACCGGGTTTTCCAGCGACAAGGTGGTGATGCCCGGCTTGGCGCCGTTCATGGCCAGAATGAAGGCTGTCAGATTGAGATAGGTTTCCTGCGAAAGACTGCCCGGTGCAGTCGGAGGCATGGCACTCTTGATGGCCTGGGTGAGTTCGCCGACGCTGCGCGCGCCGAAGCTACCGAGAAAGCGCTCCCCGCGCAGCGGTGCGATCGGCCCCAATCCGCTCATGTCGTTCTGGTGGCAACCGTTGGCACAATTGGCAAGATAAGCCGCCTGACCCAGCTCCTGCTGTTCGGCCGTGAAGATCGGCTGCGTGGTCTCGGCGTCTTCTGCGGCGCACAGGACCTGTGCGGTCAACAGGCTGCAGACCAGTGCCACACCAAGGCCGCTGTGCCGCGCTCCCCTCGATCCGGAATTGCTGTCCATCGTTGTAGTCCTCATCGTCGACGTCATGGCATCGGCAGCGCCCAGGCCACGAGCCGAGCGGCATTGCCACTGGTCCCTGGCGCGTTGCCGTTGACGGCCATGACCACGTACTGGCGACCTTCATGCAGGTAGGTCATGGGCAGTCCGCTCTGGTTGCCGCCGGGAATGGCGCCCTGCCAGACCCGCGCCCCCGTGCGCTTGTCGTAGGCGTGGAAAACCGGCTGCCCTGCGGAACCCTCGCCGGCAAACAGCAGCGTCTTGGTCACCAGCAGGCCCGCCTGCGAGGGGTTGCCGGTGGCGGGTACATTCTGCAAGCCGGCTGCCGCGAGATTAGCCTGTATTGCCGGCGGCGTGTCGGAGTTGGGAATCTGCCAGGCGATCTCGCCACGGTTCATGTCGTAGGCCGTGATGCGCCCGTAGGGTGGCTTCAGCAGACGCAGGTTGTTCGGCAATTGCGGCAGTGAGCCCGTCATGCGGTAGTCGGCGTAGTCGGGATCCTCGGGACGCGCCGGCAGCATGGGCTCGAGCCCGATGACCGAGGGATTGGTGGCGGATCCCACGTAGATGAATCCGGTTTCCGGGTCGCCTGCGCCGGATTGCCAGTTGGCGCCGCCGCCGTAGCCGGGAAAGACGATGGTGCCCTTGTTCGTGGGCGACACCACCGACGGCGGCGTGTACATCGGACCCAGGGTGTAAGCGGCCACTTCCTGCAGGGCCAGCGCCCGCAGTTCCGGCGTGAAGTCGATGAGGTTGTTTTCATCGTAGCCCTGTACGTCGAAGCCTGCCGGCTTGCTGGGGATGGGCTGCGTGGCGGCGGTCCACTCACCCGGCACGCTGGTTTGCGGCACGCTGGTTTCGACCAGAGGCCAGACCGGCTCGCCGGTGACGCGGTCGAACACATAGGCGAAAGCCTGCTTGGTGAGCTGCACCACGGCTTTCACCGGACGCCCCTCCACGTTCAGGTCGATCAGGATGGGATGGCCGGGGTTGTCGTAGTCCCAGATGTCGTGGTGCACGAGTTGCTGGTGCCACAGCCGCTGGCCCGTCCGGATGTCCACGCAGACGAGACTGCTGGAAAACAGGTTGTCGCCGGGGCGCGCGCCGCCGTAGACATCGTTGGTCGGCGCCTCCACCGCCAGGTACAGGTAGCCCAGTTCGCTGTCGACGGAGAAGGCGCCCCACACGCCGGCGTTGCCGGTGTAGTCGGCAGAGCGGTTATGCCAGGACTCGTAGCCAAACTCGCCGGGACGCGGAATGGTATGGAAGCCCCACTTCTTTTCGCCGGTGCGGACGTCGAAGGCGAGTACATCACCCTTGGCATTCACCTTGTTGAGCCGACCCATGGCGGGGCCGACCACGATGGTGTCGTGCGCGATGACCACCGGAGAGGAGTTGCCAAGGCGACCGATCAGGTCGCCAGGGAATTCGCTGTCGAGCGCCGCCAGCATGTCGACGATGCCGTCCTGGCCGAAGCCCGGTACGGGCCGCCCCGTGTGGGCATCGAGGGCGACGAGGTTGAAGCCGGGGGTGGCGAAAACGATGCGATCATCGCCCAGACCGTCGCTCCACCAGGACACCCCGCGGTGGATCTTGCGCGGCGCGGCCACGAAGCGTTCACCCTCGTCGAGACGGTAGAGCCACAGCGTCTCGCCGGTCCCCGCATCTGCCGCCACGATGACGCGGCGCTGGTCCATCGAGAAGTACAGTACGCCGTTGACCATCAATGGGGTGGTTTCGCTGCTGGCAACCGCCGAGGGCAGCAGGCTGTCGGCCTTCCACACCCAGGCGACTTCCAGCCCGGCCACGTTGCCGGCATCGATCTGGTCGAGGGCGGAGTAGCGCAGCCCCCCACCATCGCCGGCGTAACTCAGCCACTGGCCATCCACCGCACCCTGCTGCGCGAGGGCGAGACTGAATCCACCCCACCACAGCAAGCACGACAGCACACACCCAAGATCCCGCGCACGGGACCGCACACACGCCGACTGACGTTCCATCCTCCCCTCCGCTTCTGGTCCCGGCCGCAGCCGGTCCGCTGTTTTTCTTGGTGGAAAGGGTTGTGCTGCGGCAGCGCCGCAGCGGCACCCGCTGGCTAGGCCAGAGTAAAGCCGTACTGGTTGAGCGGCAACGCCCGGAAGCGCTTGCCCGTGGCCTTGGCCAGGGCATTGCAGAAGGCCGGCAACAGGGGCGCCTGACCCGGTTCACCGACGCCGCCCCAGAAACCGCCGGTCGGGGCCAGCACGACCTCGACCTTGGGCATCTCGGCATTGCGCAGCACGCGGTAGTCATGGAAGTTGCCCTGCTTCACCCTACCCCGCTCGATGTTGATCTCCCCCCACATCGCGGCGCTGAGGGCCCACACGGTGGCTCCCTCGAGCTGCGCACGCACGTTATCTGGGTTGACCACGTAACCAGAATCGATGCCCTGCACCACGCGATGCACCTTGATCACGCCGGCATCGTTGACCGACAACTCCACGACGGCGGCCGTGAAACTCGCGTAAGGCTCGGTGGTGGCGATGCCACGGAACACACCGGCCGGGGCCGGCGTGGTCCATCCGGCGGCCTCGGCTACCTTCTCGAGGATCCAGCGGGATTTTTCGTCTGCCGCCATGTGGCGGAGCCGGAACTGCAGGGGATCCTCGCCAGCGGCCTCTGCCAGTTCGTCGATGAACTGCTCGCGGGCGAACGGCGTTTGCGACCACCCCACGGTGCGCCAGAAGCCGATGGGCACGTGCGAGTCGCTTTGCTTGTAGCGCTGGTCCTGCGCGTCGATGAGATAGGGCAAGCGGGTGAAACCCTCGGTGGCCATGGCATCGACGCCGTTTGGCAGGTTGCCGCCGAGGCGGCGGGCCCCGTCCGCAGGGAGG
>DAIRDB010000020.1:45325-48340 GCA_036796405.1 Gammaproteobacteria bacterium
GGCCAGCAGCGAGCCGCTGGCGATGCGCGCGCGCCAGCCGACGATCCGGTTGTCGGCGTCGAGCCCGGCCTGCAAGCGGTACATGGCCATCGGCCGGTAGAAGCCGTGCTGCGTGTCTTCTTCGCGGGTCCACAGCAGTTTCACCGGCGTGCCCTCAGGCAGCTGCGCGGCCACCAGCGTGGCCTGCCGACCGTAATCTCCCGTGCCGCCGCGACGACCGAAGCCGCCACCGGCCTGCACCCTGTGCACGATCACGGACTCCGGCGGCAGGCCGGCAGCGCCCGCCACTTCGGCGGCCAGCGCATCCGCCGACTGCGTCGAGGCCCAGACCTCCGCCTGACCGGCAGCCAGCCGAACGGTAGCACCCATGGGCTCCATCGGCGTATGGCTGAGGAAGGGTGTGTAGTACTCGGTGTCCAGCACTTTGGTTGCCGAGGCCAGGGCGGCATCGACATCCCCCTGGTTGTTGGCGAGCGGGGCAGCATCGTCGGCCGCCAGTGACTCACGGAAGAAGCGCCGCAGGCTTTCATCGTCCACCGCGCCATTGCCGCGCTCGTCCCAGACGATCTCCACCTCGGCCAGCGCCTGCTTGGCACGCCACCAGTTGTCGGCCACCACCACGACGGCAGCACCATCGTCGATGGTCAGCACGTTGAGAATGCCGCGCTTGCCGCGCACGCTGCTGGCATCGAAGGACTGCACCTTGCCCCCGAACACCGGGCACTGGGCGATGGCCGCATAGACCATGCCGGGCAGACTGACGTCGATGCCGTACACCTGCGACCCATCCACCGAGGCCGGAATGTCGAGCCGCGGCAGCGACTGGCCGGCGATGGTCCACTGCGCAGGATCCTTCAGCGGCACGTCGGCAGGCACGGGCTGAGTGGCCGCCAGCGCCGCCAGGGCGCCAAAGCCGCTCTGCCGGTTGCTGGCGGCGTGCGCGACGACGCCGTTGCTGACGGTGATTTCGGCCGCCGGCACCTTCCACTGCTGAGCCGCCGCCGACACCAGCATGGCGCGGGCGGCTGCACCGGCCTGGCGCAGATAGCTCTGCGAGTTGCGGATGGTCTGGCTGCCGACGGTCTGCATGGCTCCCCAGGCACGGTTCATGCGCAGGTGCTCGTTCACGTCGACGTAAGCCACGCGGACCCTGTCCCAGTTGGCGTCGAGTTCCTCGGCCACCAACTGCGGCGCAGAGGTGAAGCTGCCCTGCCCCATTTCCGAACGGGCGTAACGGATCGTCACCGTATCGTCGGGGGCGATCTCCACCCAGAGATTGACGCGAGTCGGCTCGGCGTCTGCCGCCTGCACCTTGCCGGCCGGCAGGGCGACGCCCAACACCAGGCCGCCCCCGAGGGCGGCGCTGGCAACGAGGAACTGGCGACGTGAAGTGTTTACGGTAGTCATGGGCAGGCCCTCAGAGTTTCGCCACTTCGGCAAGATTGCCGGCGACGTCGTGGATGGCGTCACGGATGCGTTTGTAGGTACCACAGCGGCAGATATTGCTCATCGCCGAGTTGATGTCGGCATCGGTTGGCTGCGGCTTCTTCTCCAGCAGGGCCACGGCGGCCATGATCTGGCCGGACTGGCAGTACCCGCACTGCGGCACCTGGTGCTTGATCCAGGCCTGCTGCACGGGATGCGAGCTGTCGGCCGACAGGCCCTCGATGGTAGTGATGCGCTTGCCGGCAGCGGCCGAGACGGGCAGCACGCAGGAGCGCATGGGTTCGCCGTCGAGATGCACGGTGCAGGCGCCGCACTGGGCGATACCGCAGGAATACTTGGTGCCTTTAAGATCGAGGATGTCGCGCAGGACCCACAGCAGCGGCATTTCCGGCTCCACGTCCACCTCATGCACTTGACCGTTCACGAGCAGTTCCATGGTGTTCCTCCGTCAGGATTGGGGTGATCGCCGAGTGACCCCACGGAAAGCAAGGGATGGCGGCGCTGATGAGTTGTGACGCGCCCTTTCTACACCCGGCCCGAATTTTGGTAAAGGCGGAGGCCCCAACGGACAGCGACTACAATCCGTTCGGCCGCCGGCGCAGACGCGCTGCCCGCCGCGGCCGTTCATCCCACTGCCACGGAGCCTTCATGATCGACCTGCTGCTCGACCCCAATGCCTGGCTGGCCCTGCTGACCCTCACGGCCCTCGAACTGGTGCTGGGCATCGACAACATCATCTTCATTTCCATCCTGGTGGAGCGCCTGCCGGCCGCACAGCAGCAGACGGCGAGGCGCGTGGGCCTCGGCATGGCGATGCTGATGCGACTCGGTCTCTTGCTGCTGCTGTCGTGGATTTTCGGGCTGACCAGAACGCTGTTCCTCGCCGGCGGCCACGACTTCTCCGGGCGGGACCTGATCCTCATCGGTGGCGGGCTGTTCCTGCTGTGGAAGAGCACCCGGGAGATCCACCACCTGCTGGAGGGCAGTGCCGAGGGTGGCAGCAGTGTCGGCAAGGACACGTTCCTGTCGGTGATCCTGCAGATCACGGTGATCGACATCGTGTTTTCGCTGGACTCCATCATCACGGCGGTCGGCATGGTGGATGAGATCGAAATCATGATGACGGCCGTGGTGCTGTCGGTGGGTCTGATGCTGCTGTTCGCCGGCAGCATCGCCCGCCTGGTCGCGGCCCATCCGACCATCAAGGTGCTGGCACTGGCCTTCCTGCTGGTGGTCGGCGTCGTGCTGGTGGCCGACGGCTTCGATACCCACATTCCCAAGGGCTATGTGTACTTCGCCATGGCCTTCTCGGTGGCGGTGGAGGCCATCAACCTGCGCCTGCGCCGGCGCAGCGAACCGGTGATTCTCCATCAGCGCTTCGGTCAGCCAGCGGCAGCAGGACTCGTCCTGTTCGTCGACGATCTGCCGCGCGTGGCAAGCTTCTACGAGGCGGTGCTCGGGGTAGCGCCCGTGCGGGCCGGCAACGAGCGCGCGGAATTTAACGGCCCCACCCTGCAGTTGGCCCTGCAGCGACGGCCCGACGCGGTCGGGTCCGACCCTGACACGGCC
>DAIRDB010000021.1:0-47083 GCA_036796405.1 Gammaproteobacteria bacterium
GCTCCAGCCCGGGCAGGCGCGCGTCGGCATACTCCGGCAGCCGTTCGGCGGCTGGTTTCGCGCGTTCTTCGGCACTGCGTACCAGGGCACGTGCATAGGCAAGCAGTTCGGAGCCGCCGCCGGCGCGTGGTTCCAGGTACTGGAACGGCAGATAGAAGCCGCGGTAATGGGCTTCGGCGTCTGCAATGTCGTCCCAGGCGCTGCCCACCTCGGCATTGAGCCGGGCATCGGCGCGTACGCGCTGCTGCAACTCGGCCTGGGCGGCTGCCTGCTTGTCGAACACATTGGGGTCCACCAGCGCCAAGCGCTCTCCGTTGAAGGCCTTGAAGGAGTTCTCCACGCCAAACAGCAGGTCCGCGGCGATGCGGGCCTGTTCCGCGCCACGTGAGGCATAGTGCAGCAGGTGCCCGCGCAACTCCGACAGCGTCTGCAGGCGCCAAGGCAGGAAATGGTCACGCAGAAAGGCCATCTGCGCCGTCGTGTACAGCCGGTTGGTGGAGCCCGGATTGCCGGCGACGAAGACGGGCTCGCCGGCAGTCAGCGGGGTGCTGCGCCAACGCAGATGATCGGGGCTGCTCACCGCGTTGCCATCCTCGTACAGGCGCAGAAACGCGGCATCAAAAGCAAAGCGTGGGAAATTGAAATTATCGGGGTCGCCGCCAAAGAAGGCCGCGGCAAACTCGGGCGCAAACACCAGCCGCACGTCGCTGTAGCGCTTGTAGTCGTAGAGCTTGTACTGCCCGCCCTGGTACAGGGAGACCACCTCGCAGCGGCGGTCCTTGGCGTCGCGCTGGCATTCCTGCTCGATGGCCGCCACGGCAGCGTCACGGCGTTCCACGTAGTCATCTCCGGCATTGGCGGTGGCGTCGGCAATGCGGCCACTGACGTCGGTGATCGTGGTGAGGATCTCAGCCGCCATGCCGGGGCAGGCCCGCTCTTCCTCGCGGCGCTGGGTGTAGAAACCCAGCTGCACGAGGTCCTCGCCGGGGCGGGAGAAGTTCTGCACGCAGTCGACGACGCAGTGATGGTTGGTCAGCACCAGGCCCTCGGCACTGACCAGCGAGGCCGAACATCCCGACGTCAGCCGCACGGCGCCGCGCTGCACACGGTCGAGCCAGGCCTGGTCCAGCGTCAGACCGAACTGGCGGTTCACCTGGGCCAGTGGAAAGTTGTCGAAGGTCCACATGCCTTCATCGGCCGTGCAGGGGTGGGCGATGGCCAACGCGGCCAACAGCAGGCTCGGAGAATGACGCAATGCCATGGGCAATCCTCGCAAACGGGATGTGTAAGGGGTCAGCCGGCGCGCAGCAGCTCCAGCGGTTTCTGGATCAGCACAGATCGGGTGGCCACCAGTGCAGTCAGCATGCTCAGCGCTGTGATGGCAAGAATGCTGAAGCCGGTCAACAGGCCGTCGAAGCGCCACAGGCTGTCGAACACGAAATAGGAAATGCTGTACGACATGGCCAGACTGAGGACCACACCGGCAAAGGCCGCAAAGAAACCGAGGATGCCGAATTCCAGCTGCACGATACCCTTCACGTCACCGAAACCGGCGCCAAGGATCTTCAGCAGGTTGATCTCCCAGTAGCGCGACTTCACCTCGTAGCGGGCGATAGAGAACAGCACCACCAAACCGGCCAGGATCGACAGGTAGGCCATCACCCGGATCGCCCAGCTGATCTGGTCGGTGATGTCGAGGATGCGTGCAACGATCTGCTGCACGTTGATGACCGAGACGTTGGGCAGTGCACCGACGATGGCGTTCTGCAGCGCCAGCCGGTCCTCCTCCTTGACCTTGCTGATGGCGGCCACGAAGGTCTTGGGTGCCGGGTCGAGCACGCCGGGCTGGAAGGTCAAAAAGAAATTCGGTTGAAAGCTGTTCCAGTCGATCTTGCGGGTGTTCACGATGCGGCCCTGTACCGGCACGCTCTGCACGTCAAAGGTCAGCACATCGCCGATCTGGAACCCCATGCGTTCGGCAAAGTTCTCTTCGATGGAAATACCGGGCAGTTCCGGGGAGTTGAAGTCCCACGGTGCGTCCCACATCTCACCGTCGAGCAGGGTTTCCGAGTCCTTCAGCTGGTCCTGGTAAGTCAGGTTGTACATGCGCCGCTGCATCAGCTGTTCGTCGGGCGTCTCTTCCACCTCGTCGATGACGATGTCGTTGACGGCGTCGAGGCGGGCACGCACCTGCGGTGACAGAAACGACGTGCCGTAGCCGCGTTCGGCCAGCAGAGACTGCAGTGTGTCGAGCTGTTCCTGCTGGATGTCGAACATGAAAAAGTCGGGCACCGAGAAGTCGGACGGCTGGGTGATCTCCTCCTGCAGGCCCTTCTGGATCTGCGGAATGAGGTTGATCAGCAGCGAGCCGAGCCCAATGGCGAGGAAGCAACTGGTGGCGCCGAGCCGGTTGCGGTCGAGATTGCGCAATGCCAATTTGCGGATGAGCACCGGGCTGTGCGAATAGCGGCCACAGGCACGCAGGATGCCAAAGGCAAGACCACCGAGCAGGCCGATCGCTGCCAGGAAGCCGCCGATGAACAGGCTGCCGATGAAGAACGAGTGGGCCTGCCACATGGCAAGTCCCCAAAACACCAGCAGGATGGGCGCATAGCTGGCGGCGCGCCGCTGCCAGTGCCCGCTCCCCGGTGCCGGCTGCACGTTCTCGTGGAACAGACCAATCGGGTTGAGGTCGTAGATCTTCGAGAGGATGGGCAGGCAGCAGATGATGCTGCCCACGCTACCCATCAGCAGTGCCAGCACCAGCGAATTGATTTCCATGCGGTTCTGGAAGCCGCGCGGCAAGAAGCCCTCGAACAGCAGCGGCAGGGCAGGCAGCGCGAACCAGGCCAGCACGCTGGCGATGGCCGCGCTGAGGGTACCGAGCAGCAGGATCTGCACGAGCGTCATCACGTAGGCCTCGCGCGGCGTACCGCCGAGGCACATGAGGATGGCCATGTCCTTGAACCGGCTGGTGAAGAAACTGCGGAACAGGTAAGCGGCACCGACGCCGGCCAGGAACAGTGCGATGAGGGCGATCAGGCCGAGGTAATCATTCATGTAGGTAAGGATGCGCCCGAGATCTTCGCTCTCTTCCTCATGCGTGGTCATGCTGAGCCGGCGCGTGTCACGGAATACTTCCTGCTCCTTGGCAGCGAAGTGCTCCTCGAGCGTGCTGACATCGTACGCCGGCGGCAGCTTGTAGAAGCGCGAGTAGGTAATGCGGCTGCCGAGCTGGATCAGGCCGGTACTTTCGATTTGGGCGAGTCCCATGTAGATGGCCGGAAAGCTGGTCATCACCGAAATGGTCGAGCTGGGATCCTCGAGGATGACATCCTGGATGGTGAAGGACTGCGCACCGATCTTCAGACTGTCACCGACCTCGAGGCCAAGCAGCACCATGAGGTCGCGCGCCACCCACACATTGTTGCCGCCCAGCAGTTGCTGACGTGCGTCGCTCTGCAGCACCGACCCACTGCCTTCGAGCAGGATGTCCCCGTAGAACGGAAAGGCTTCCTCGATGGCGATCAGCTGGCTCATGCGGGAGTTGCTGTTGGCGGCCACCATCGACAGGAAGGCGACCTGATCGGTGGACTCGAAGGGTGCTGCCAGGATGTCCTCGGCAAAGCCGGTTTCCACGTCGGTCAGCGGAAACCTGGAGCTGATCTGCACGTCGGCAGTCAGGATGGCCTTGCTGTTGTTCACGAGGTGCTGATCGATCGAATGCTTGAACGAATCGAGCGCGATGAAGCCGATCAGTCCAATGCTGAGGTTCAGCACGAAGAACAGGCTGAACTTGTAGTTGTTGCTGATTTCCTTCCAGGCGAGTTGCAACCAGAGCATGACCGAGGACTCAGAGGAATTTGCCGTTCTGCAGGCGCTGCTCGCGGGCGCAGCGCTTGGCCAGCTGTTCGTTGTGAGTCACGAACAGCATGGTCATGCGGTGCTCCCGCACCAGATCGAAGATGAGGTCCGACACATAGGCGCCGGTGGCGTTGTCGAGGTTGCCGGTCGGTTCGTCGGCCAGCAGGATGGCTGGCCTCACCACCATGGCACGGGCGATTGCCACGCGCTGGCACTCGCCACCGCTCAGTTGGTGCGGAAAGTGATCCTTGCGCTTGCCGAGGCCCACTTGCTCGAGTGCCTCGCTCGCCTTGCGCTGCGCCTCGCGGTCCTTGAACAGGTCGAGCGGCAGCGTGACGTTTTCCAGCGCGGTGAGGTGCGACATCAGGTGGAACTGCTGGAAGATGATGCCGATGTTCTGGGCACGAAACTTCGAGCGCTGCTCTTCACTCAGCCGCTGCAGATCCTGTCCGTTGATCAGGATGCTGCCGGAGCTGGGACTGTCGAGGCCTGCCAGCAGGGTCAACAGCGTGGACTTGCCACTGCCGGATTGCCCGAGTATGGCCAGCGTGTCGCCGGCTTCCATCTGCAGGTTGAGATCCTTCAGAACTTCCACCGGGGCCAGATGGGCGGCGCTGTGGAAGGTTTTGCACAGGTTGCGGATTTCCAGAATCATGCAGCGGGGCTCGGCTCGATCGGGTCGCGCCGCAAGATAAGCGGCGCCCTGCGGGTACGCAAGAGAAGCCACATTGGTTTGCCCGCTGCGCGACGGCAGCCGCGGCTGCGCCGCGCGCCGCGTCAGAAATCGAGCACGGTCACGAACAGAAAGTTGTCGCGCTCCCGCAGTTGGTTCTGGCTGGCCGTGTGCTGCCACTCCACCGACATGCGCTTGCCCGGGCCCAGCAGTCGGGCCAGTCCCAGACGGGTGATGTAGCCACTGCGGTCGTCGAGCGGCCGACTGAGGTTGTTGCGGATTTCGCGGTCCAGCAGCAGTTCGGCGTAGGGGTTCCAATTGCCGCCCGCACCGAGAGTCTGCGACAGGAAGACGCCGCCACGTAGCACGGTCAAGCGCTCCCGGTTGCCGAAGGGTTCGCGCACTGTCTGGCCGAGACTGTTGGTCTGCGGTTCGTAGCGGGTATCCAGTCCGTACAGACCGAGCGAGCCACCAACCTGCAGGCCGGCTGGGAGTACTGCGAGTTGCTGGCTGGTGAAGCGCCAGAGCGCCTCCGCCTGAAGGTAGCGGCGACGGTAGTCCAGCGGTCGTGTCACGGTCTGGCTGGTCGTGACGCGGTTGTCGCCTTCGAAGCGCAGTTGCTCTGCGCGCAGGCCGATGGCGAAGGTCGGGCTGAAGCGCTGGCCGTAGTCGATGCGGGGCCCGAAGGCTTCGACATCGGTGTCACCAGTGACGTACTTCAACGTGGCGCGAGTGGCTTCGCGCACCAAGCCCACCCCGAGATAGCTGTTGCTGCTCGGTGCGTAGAGCACACCAAGATCGAAGCGATCGTTGGTGCTGTGCACACGGTCATGTTCAAGACGCTTGGCCGAGCGAGCCAACGCGCGCAGGAACAGCGGCTTGGCGGCACCTCGGTCGAGGGCGAGCAGCGAGTCGTACTGACCGACATAGCCCTCGGTCTCCGACGCCAGTTCAGTCGCCTCTGGAACACGCCCAGCCGCACGCCGCAACGACTCCAGGCGGTTAGCCACCTGATAAGTGACCTGCCGGTTGACGAGTTCGCCGAGATCGGCACCGGTGGAGTAGAAGCGACGCAGACCGCTCTGCCCCATGTTGCGGGTCCACTGCACCTGTGGTGGCGGCGCTTCGGCCGCTGCCACAAGCTCCGTACCCGCCATCAGCGTGCCAAGCAACAGCGTTGCGAGCGCACGCCACGGCGCGCACCAGTAACCTCGACCCATCTCCTCCTCCCCCGGCGGTACTCTGCGGTACCTGCCCACTCAGAACGTCATGTTGGCGCCAACGGTGTACGTGCGACCTACGGTGTCATACAGCGCAGCGCTCGGGCCACCGGAGCCACCCACGAAGTTCAGGTTGCCTGGCGTCTGCGGAGGTGCCCGGTCGAACAGGTTGGTGGTATTGAAGAACAGTCGGTAGTTGTGACCGCTGAGATCGACGTCGTAGCTGAGGTTCAGGTCGGCATAGGTCACTGACGGCACCGAGTTGTCGTCGACGTTCACGCCCTCGACGAACAGACGGTTCAGGGTACGTCCATCGAAGAAGCGACCCTGCAGGAAGCCCCGGAAACCCCCACGGCTGTAAGTCAGTGCTGGCAGCACGCGCCACTCGGGCTGCTCGAGGCCGAGGTTGTCACGCGGGGCACCCGGCAGCTGGTTGTAGCTGTCGATCACCTTGCTGGCGTACACGCGCACGCCGAGCTGCTCCCCACCGCCGAGCAGATTGATGTCGGTGCTGTAGTTCATCTCGAGATCGAGGCCACGCAGGCGCTGGTTGCTGATGTTGATGAACAGGCTGTCGATGCGGGTGATCTGGCGGCTGACTGGATCACGCTGCACGTACTGGCAGAGGTTCTGCGCACCACTGAAGCAGCCATTGACGATGTTCTGGAAACTCAGCTGGCCGAGCGCATCCTTGACGTCGATGTCGAACCAGTCGATCGAGGCACCGAGACCCTCCAGCATGCCCGCTGGCTGCCATACCAGGCCGAAGGTGATGGTGTCGGCTTCCTCGGGATTGACCAGCGGATTGCCGCCCGTGCGGCTGGAGGTGGCGAACACGGCGTTATTGAACACGGGGTCGTTGACGTTGGCACCGCCGGCGGTTGCATCGAAACGCTCACGGATGTTGGCAGCCCGCACGTCGCGCGAACGCGTGGCACGGAAGCGCAGGGCTTCGTCGATCTGCCAGCTGAGACCCACTTTCCACGAATCGATGCCGCCGGAGCCGGTGTAGTCGGCGTAGCGGTAGGCCATGTTGAGATCGAGTTGCTGCACGAACGGTTTGGCACTGAGCAGCGGCACTTCCAGTTCCGTGAACACTTCGCGGACCGAGAAGTTACCCGCCAGCACGGTGTCGGCGGTCTGGTAGGAACCGGTGAACAGGGTGCTCGACAGGCTGTTGTTGCCCTGGTAGCCGGTCGGTACGCTGCCCGCCCTTACGCCGGGCATGCCGTTCGGCAGGTTCTCGGGGATCAGACCGCGGAAGCCGGTACTGCGACCGTTCAGGTAGACGAACTCGTCTTCGAGATCGTCCTTGCGCTGCAGGATTTCGTCGCGGCGGTAGGAGGCACCGACGGCCATCATTACCGGACCGGCCCCGAAACCGGAGTGCAGTTCACCATCGAGCACGAGCTCGCTGAAGATCTGCTCGGAATCCGACTTGATGATGGCCTCTTCGTCGAGCAGGTAGCGGGCCGCCTGCGGCGATACGCTCTCGACGCCACCGAACAAATTCACCGGTATGCAGTCGCCAAAGGTCGACGGGTTCACCAGCGCAGCGCGGCACACGATGCTGCCGGTCTTCGGATCGCGCACGGCGTCCAGCGACAGCGGCAAACGGCCCATCTTGATGCCGTTGTTGAAAATCATTTCCTGATTGTTCTCACCGTACTGCGCGTAATAGTTGGCGCGCCAGCCATCTAGCAGGCCGCCCTCGAAGTCGTATTTGAAACCGGTGGTCAGCGAGTTGAGCTCGTCATTCTGCTCGGAGCTGTAAAAATCGAGCGGACCGCGCTGGTCATAGCGGCTGAGGCCGCTGAGCCCGAAGCCGAAAGACGCGAGGTTTTCACGATCCATCACCGCCTGCACACTGGCGGGCAGGTAGGGGTTGCCGGAGAAGATGCGGGCCTGCCACGCACCGGTGAGGATGGGCGTGGTGAACCAGGGGCCGTACACCTGCGCAAAGCCGTAGATGCCCTGCACGAAAACGTTCAGGTTCTCGGTGAGGTCGTAATCGGCGTAAGTGAAGAGGCTGTGCCGCGAGTTGCCGTTCTGTACGGCGTTGTCGGCATCCATGCCCCAGGTGTTGTCTCGTTCGTTGAGGGCAAAGCAGTTGCAACCACCTTCCAGGCGGCCCACCCCTGTGAAGGGCAGCGGCAGTGTGGTGATCTGGTCGCCCGTGCGCAGGAATTCCAGTTTGTTCAGGGCTGAGCCCGGCTGATTGATGATGCCGGTGGCGGAGGTGTTGGTCTGCCGCACGAAATCGCGCGTGATGAAGGTCGGGCCCGTCGGGTTCGGGTTGGAGACCCAGGCGCGCTGGCGGAACCAGTCACGTGACTTCAGGGCGTCGAGCGACTGGATCAGGTCCTGGTCGAAGTAGTCGGCAGAAATCAGCAGATGGCCTTTTTCACCGAGTTCGGTGCCAAAGGTGAAGCCGCCGGCGTAGTTGTCGCCGTCGCGACGCGAGGTGGTGCCGGCCTGCACGTTGGCGGTGAAGCCGTTGTAGTCGGTGTTGAGGATGAAGTTGACCACGCCCGCTACGGCGTCTGTTCCGTAGGCGGCCGAGGCACCGCCGGTGACGATCTCCACGTTGCTGATGGCCGCTTCCGGCAGCGAGCTGACGTTGACCACGCCGTAGCGGTTGCCGCTCGGTACCCGGCGGCCGTTCAGCAGTACCAGCGTACGGGTGGACCCTGCGCCACGCAGGTTGAGGTTGGAGCCGCCGGAGGTCAGCGAGCCGGTGTTCTGCGGACGCTGGTTGTTGAGGAACTGGGGCAACTGACTGAGACCCTCGACCATCTGGCGCGGGTTCATGTCGGACAGGTCATTGAGGTCCACCGAGGTGACCGGCGTCGGCGTCTCGAGGCCGGAAGTTCGCTGGATGCGTGAGCCGGTGATGGTGACCTCTTCGACCGCCGCGTCGGCAGCCAGGGTCTGGTTGGCACCGGCCACCGCCAGCGCCAGCACGGCGAGGCGCAGCCCTTGTCGGGTAGCCGAGGCAACGGCGCCAGGCCCCGTGGAACGACCAGCAGTCCTGCTCGATGATGCTTTCATAATTTCCCCTGATTTTTTGGTGGTATTTCGTAAGATTCTCAGCCACTTGGCGTCCTGCGGAGCGGTGGCGGAAAAGCGCCGCGACTCTAGCATGCCGGTGCGCGAGGCTGGCCCGCAGCGGAAGGGCGTTCCACATTGTTTTCATAAAAGGCGGGGCCAAGGCGAACGGCCGCCGACGCGAGGAGCCGTGTCTGCAGTGGAAATCAAGTGAAAAAAAATGGGCGGGCAATGATGCCCGCCCCAATGAGGGAACCACCAGAACTGCTGACAGACCCCGACCGTTGGTCGTGCTGCCCACACCGCTACTGCAAGATCTTGGCCGGCTTGGGAACCGCAAGCGGCTGCTCCCGAATGGCCACACCGACTCGTACGGGAGTCCTCAGCAAACCGATCACAGCGGTTCGTCAGCGCGGAGGCAGCAGGGGCAGCAGGAACTGGTAGACCGTGTCGGCAATGATCCTGGACCCCGCCACGTTCGGGTGGATGCCATCGGCCTGATTGAGCTCGGGTACGGCGGCAACGCCATCGAGCAGGAACGGCAGCAGTGGCAACTGGTAGCGTGCGGCCAGGTCGGGGAACACGGCGGCAAACGCCGCGCTGTATTCGGGCCCCATGTTGGGTGGCACCAGCATGCCGGTCAGTGCCACCCGCACGCCATTCTGCTCTGCCAGTTCGATGGTCTTGCTGAGGTTGACCTTCAGTTCGTCCACGGACAGCCCGCGCAGACCATCGTTGGCCCCGAGCGAAAGCACCATCAGGTCCGGTTTTGAACGGAGAAACCACTGCAGGCGACCGGGAGCGCTGGCCGAGGTCGATCCACTGACGCCGCCATTGATGACCTTGATGTCGGTGCGGCCCTCGTCCCTGAAGCGAGCGGCGATCAGCTCCGGAAACGCCTCGCCGCTGTCGAGCCCCAGTCCCTCGGTGAGCGAATCGCCGAGAAACAGGATGCTGAACGGAGCGTCGGCCTGCGCGCGGGCGAGGTCGCCGACCAAGCTGCCGAGCAAGAGCACGGCGATGGACAGTCTGTGTATGACGTTCACGGGTATCCTCCTGACTGCAGTGGCGTGGCAACACGCCTGCGGACGGCGCCATTAGACAGGTAAGCGCGCGAACTTGTCTCCTGGCGCCAGCGTTCGCGCCGAAGGGCCTGTCCTTGCTATCCTGCCGATGCTGCGAGCGGCCCGCCGCCCGGCAAGGCTTGCCATTCCTTTTTACGCATCCTCAAGTCAGTCAGGACCTCATCATGACCCTCATCCGCCAGGACGACGTCATCCACAGCGTCGCCGATGCCCTGCAGTTCAT
Organism: Gammaproteobacteria bacterium; assembly: GCA_036796405.1. Lineage (GTDB taxonomy): Bacteria > Pseudomonadota > Gammaproteobacteria > Pseudomonadales > Pseudohongiellaceae > CAILUG01. The sequence continues at coordinate 10,114 of DAIRDB010000021.1, forward strand.
TTCCTACTACCACCCGGTCGACTTCATTCAGGCGGTGCACCGTGCCTGGCAGCGCGAAGAGTCCCGGGCGGCCCGCGATGCCATGGCCCAGATCCTCCTCAATTCCCGGTTGTGTGCCGAAGGCCACCGACCCATCTGCCAGGACACGGGCATCGTCACGGTGTTCGTGGAGGTGGGCATGAACGTGCGCTGGGAGGGCAGCATGAGTCTCGAGGACATGATCAACGAGGGGGTGCGGCGAGCCTACCTGCACCCCGACAACGTCTTGCGCGCTTCCATCCTCAGCGACCCTGCCGGTGCCCGCAAGAACACCAGGGACAACACGCCGGCTGTCATCCACACGCGCCTCGTGCCCGGCGACACAGTGGAGTTCCAGGTGGCTGCCAAGGGCGGTGGTTCCGAAAACAAGTCGAAGCTTGCCATGCTCAACCCCAGCGACAGCATCGTCGACTGGGTCCTGAAGACGGTACCGACCATGGGGGCCGGCTGGTGCCCGCCCGGCATGTTGGGCATCGGTATCGGCGGCACGGCCGAAAAAGCGGCGGTGCTGGCCAAGCAGGCACTGATGGATCCGATCGACATCGACGAGTTGCGCGCGCGCGGACCTGCCAATCGCCTCGAGGAGCTGCGGTTGGAGTTGATGGACAAGGTCAACGCCCTTGGTATCGGCGCGCAGGGGCTCGGCGGACTCACCACCGTGCTCGACGTCAAGATCAAGGACTACCCGACTCACGCCGCCTCGCTGCCCGTGGCGCTGATTCCCAACTGTGCTGCCACCCGTCATGCCCATTTCGTCCTCGACGGCTCCGGGCCGGCCGAGCAGCACCCGCCCAGACTGGACGACTACCCGGCCATCACCTGGGACGTCGGCCCGGCGGCACGCCGCGTCAACCTCGACAGCGTCACGCGCGACGACATTGCCACCTGGAAGCCGGGAGAGACGCTGTTGCTGAGTGGCCGCATGCTGACCGGCCGCGATGCTGCCCACAAACGCATGGTCGATCTGCTCAACCGGGGCGAAGCCCTGCCGGACGGCGTCGACCTGCGCGGCAGGTTCATCTACTACGTCGGGCCGGTAGACCCCGTCCGTGATGAGGTCGTCGGTCCAGCCGGTCCGACCACCGCTACCCGTATGGACAAGTTCACCGAGACCATGCTGGCCAAGAGCGGCCTGATCGGCATGATCGGCAAATCGGAGCGCGGACCCAGCGCGATCGAGGCGATTCGCAAGCACCGGGCCGTGTACCTGATGGCGGTCGGGGGCGCGGCCTATCTCGTCTCCAAGGCGATCAAGAAGGCACGGGTGGTGGCGTTTGCCGATCTCGGCATGGAGGCCATCCACGAGTTCGAAGTGCAGGATATGCCGGTCACGGTGGCAGTCGACGTCAACGGCACGTCGGTGCACACCACCGGGCCGCAGGAATGGCAGCAACGCATCGCCGTGAGAGGTGCCTGAGCAGTCGTCGGTGGTATAACTCGCGGCCAGCTTCCTGCGCCCCGGAGTTCATCATGCGTTTCCTGTCCAGCCTGCTGCTCGTCCTGCTGTGCACCCCGCTGTTGGCGCAGACGGCGGAGCCCGGCCGCGGCGCCGAGGTGTTCCAGACGTACTGTGCGCGCTGCCATCTGCCGATCGAGCTCGAGGCGCGACTGCGCAACGACTGGTCGGGCAAGTCTGCTGGCGACTTGCTCGCGCGCATCACGGCCACCATGCCGGGCGAAAACGCGGCTACGCTCTCGCCGCAGCAGTATGTCGATGTCACGGCCTATGTGCTTGCCAGCGCCTCGGCCACCTGGCCGGAGCCGCCGGCCACCGCGGTGGCGCTCGACAATCTGACCATCCTGCCGCGCGCCACGGCGGGGCTGCCAACCGCCCGCGAGCCCGGCAGCGAGTGGCTGACGATGAACGGGCCGGTCAGTGCCACGCGCTATTCGCCGCTTGCCAGCATTGACGCCTCCAATGTCGCCAGCCTGCAGGTGGCCTGGCGCCTCGATCTGGGCGCCTTTGGGCCGCTACCGGAGGCGCAGAACGTCACGACGCCGCTGGTGGCTGGCGGACGGATGTTCGCCACCGCCGGTCTGCAGCGCGACCTGATTGCCCTCGACCCCGTCAGCGGGCAGTTGCTGTGGCTCTGGCGGGCCGAGGAGGGTGAGCGCTTCGACAAGGCGCCTCGCAAGGGTTCCGGCAAGGGACTGGCTTATTGGCGCAGCGGCAGCGACGAGCGGGTTCTGACCGTGACACCCGGCTACTACCTCGTCGCCCTCAACGCCCGAACGGGACGGCCGATCGAGGAGTTCGGCGCCGGGGGCTGGGTAGATCTGCAAGAGGGCCTGCGACTCGGCCCCGGCCGCGACGATCTCGACATCGGGTTGTCGTTCCCACCGCTGGTCGTCGACGACGTGATCGTGGTGGGCGCTTCGCATGCGCTGGCAACCCGACCGAAGTCGGCTTCCAACGTCAAAGGGGACATCCGCGGCTACGACGCGCGCAGCGGCAAACTGCTGTGGACTTTCCACACCATCCCGGAGCGCAACGAGTTCGGCAGCGAGACCTGGCTGGGTGACTCCGCCAGCTACACCGGCAACGCCGGTGTGTGGGCACCGATGGCGGCGGACCCGGCGCTCGGACTGGTCTACCTGCCGGTGGAAACCCCCACCGGCGATTACTACGGGGCCGATCGCCCCGGCGACAACCTGTTCGGTAACTCGCTGGTGGCGCTGGATTACCGCAGCGGCGAGCTGCGCTGGTACTTCCAGATCACCCATCACGACATCTGGGACTGGGACCTGCCGGCGGCGCCGCTGCTGGCCGACCTGCCGGATGGCCGCAAAGTGGTGGTCCAGCTGACCAAACAGGCCCTCGCCTATGTCTTCGACCGCGCCACCGGCGAACCCGTGTGGGACATCGTCGAAACCCCGGTGCCGGCCAGCGACGTGCCCGGCGAGCAGACGTCGCCCACTCAGCCGATTCCGGTCAAGCCGGCCCCCTACGACCGGCAGGGCTTCGGTCTCGACGATCTGATCGATTACACGCCGGCCCTGAATGCTCGGGCCCGCGAACTGATCAAGCCGTTCCGCCTCAGCGAGCTGTTCACGCCGCCCTCGCTGGCAGAGGCGCCGGACGGCACGCAGGGCACCCTGCACCTGCCGCACGCCACGGGGGGCTCGAACTGGCAGGGTGCGGCCTATGATCCAGATTCCGGTCTGCTCTACGTGCCATCGCGCACTGCGCTGACTCTGCTCGGACTGGTGCCAGGCGGGGAGGCGTCGACGGTGCGCTACATTCAGGGTCAGCGGGCCGGTCTCGACCTCGACGGACTGCCGCTGTTCAAGCCACCCTACGGTCGCATCACCGCCATCGATCTCGGCTCCGGTGACCAGCGCTGGTGGATTCCCAACGCCGATACACCGCCCGCCATTGCAGGGCATCCGGCCCTCGCCGGCGTGACGTTGCCTCGTACCGGCAACCAGAATCAGGTCGGTCTGCTCGTCACCAAGACCCTGCTGTTCAGCGGGGAAGGACCCGGCGGCAAGCCGCTGCTGCGGGCACACGACAAGGCCAGTGGCGCCATCGTTGCGGAAATTCCCCTGCCGGGCAGCCAGACCGGCACACCGCTGACTTTCCAGCTCGGCGATACCCAATATCTGGCGCTCACGGTCAGCGGCGCCGGCGGCAGTGAGTTGGTGGTATTGAAGCCGGCTGCAGTTGTGAATCAATGATGAAAATGCCCCGGCGCTTGCAGCCGGCGCTAGGGAAATCTGCGAAGGTACCGGCCTTTTTGCCACGCCGCTTGCGGTGGCCTGCGGGCAGGTACTGCGCCACCTGGCTGAGGAGGAAACGACGATGACAAGCACTCTGGTAGCGCGACTCGAGCGGCTCGATGCCTGCGCCGTGTCCGATGCGCTCGACAGCCTGGGGCTCAAGGGCGCCCAGTCCGGCATCCTGCGTCGCTCGACGCGCCAGCGCATCGCCGGCGTGGTGCAGACCGTTCGGCTGCAACCGCTGCCGCCGGCAGGCGGCTCCCGGCGCCATCTCGGCACGGCAGCCATCGAAGCGGCCGATGCCCTCACCGTGATCGTGGTGGAGCAGCGCAGCGGCATCGACTGCGCGAGCTGGGGCGGCGTGCTGGCCAATGCCGCCAAGGCCAAGGGCGTACGCGGTGTCATCGTGGAGGGCCCGGCGCGCGACATCGATGAATACGAAGACATCGGCTTCCCCGTGTTTTCCCGCTACACCACGCCGCGTACGGCGCGTAATCGCGTGTGGGAAGAAAGTTTCGGTGCCCCCATCCAGGTCGGCGATGCCATGGTGCATGCCGGTGACCTCGTCATCGCCGACGGAAGTGGCGTGGTGTTCATTCCGGCTGCGCGGGCCGACGAGGTGCTGAGGGCCGCCGAGGCGATCGCGCTGAAAGAGCGCCTGATGACCGAGGACGTGCTGGCCGGCAAGCCCGTGTCCGTGGTGATGGGCACCAACTACGAAACCATGCTCGACCGCTGAGTGACCGCTGCTCGGCAGCTGCCGTGCAACCATTTTTCGATGCTTTGCAGAACCCTGTCAGAGGCAACCATGTCCGACAAGAACGTAGAACGAGCAGCCAGGCTCGACACCGCCACTCTCAGCGATGCCATGGACAAGCTGCGCATCGCTGGCCAGTGCCTCGGCATCAAGCCGCGGGATCAGCAGTTCCGGCTGGCTGGTCGTGCCTACACCATCCTGTACGGTCCCCTCGACGCCGACAAGCCGGGCACGGTCGGCGATTTCATCGACAAGCTCGGACCGGGGACTGTGGTGGCCATCGACAACGGCGGTCGCGAGGATGCCACGGTGTGGGGCGACATCCTCACGTTCCTGGCGCACAAGAAGGGACTGGCGGGCACGGTGATCGACGGTGCCTGCCGCGACGTGCACCTGTGCCTCAGCCTCGGCTACCCCCTCTATTCGCGGAGCTACTCCATGCGCACCGGCAAGGACCGCGTCCAGGTCGATGCCGAGCAAGTGCCGGTCAACATCGGTGACGCCCGCGTCAATCCCGGCGACATCCTGCGCGGTGACGCCGACGGCGTTGTGTGCATTCCGAAGACACGGGAGGAGGAAGTGCTGGCGGTGGCCGAACAGATCGATGCAGCAGAGGCGCGGATCCGCGCCATGCTCGAAGAAGGCAAAACCATCACCGAGGCGCGAGCCCTCATGAAATACCATTCGCTGCAGACGCCGGGCAAGTAAGGAGAAGACCATGATCATCGACTGCCACGCCCATACCTCGGCGCCACCGCAGCTCGCCGTCTACAAGGCCGGTCTCGTCTCTCACCGTGGCTCGCATGGGCGCGGCAAGGTCAGTTACACCGACGAGCAGTTGGTCGCAGCCTGGCACCGCAAGGAAATGGCTCCCTGCGGTCATATCGAGCACATGACCAACAATGGCATCGACCTGCAGCTTATCTCGCCGCGTCCGTTCCAGACCATGCATTCGGAAAAGCCCGGCTATCTGGTGGACTGGTACATCCACGAGGTCAACAACATCATCGCCAACAGCGTGCGACTGTTTCCCGGCCGGTTCTTCGGGATCGGTGGGCTGCCGCAGCAGGCAGGCGAGCCGGTCAGCGTCGTGTTCAAGGAGATGGAGCGCTGCGTCAAGGAGTTGGGCTTCAAGGGTTTCCTGCTCAATCCCGACCCGTACGAGAATGACGGCAACAAGGCACCGCCCATGGGGGATCGTTACTGGTACCCGCTGTACGAAAAAGCCTGCGAGCTCGACGTGCCCCTGCATTTGCACACGGCCGGTTCGCGCAACCCGCAGCGAGAACCCTACAGCCTGTACTTCGTCAACGAGGAAACCACGGCGGTTTACGGGTTCGTGAATTCGACGGTGTTCGACGATTTTCCTGCCCTCAAGATCGTCATCTCGCATGGCGGCGGCGCCATGCCCTACCAGATCGGCCGCTTCAATGCCGGTTCCGCCAAGAGCGGAGCCCAGGAAAGCATGGCCAAGGGCCTCTTCGTGGATCGCATGCGCCACATGTATTTCGACACCGTGCTGTATTCGAAGGAGGCTCTCGAACTGCTGATCAAGGTGGTAGGTCCAGACCGCATCCTCTATGGCTCGGAGTGTCCCGGTGTCGGCTCTTCGATCAACCATGAGACCGGGCAGACCTATGATCGCACCGTGCCCCTGATCGAGAGCATCGACTGGCTCACGGCCGAGGATCGCTTCAAGATCTTCGAAGGCAACGCCAAGCGGGTCTTCAATCTCACCATCTGACGACGCGCGCCGGCCCGCCAGGGGCCGGCAGCGGGAGCAACGGGCCATGGCCACCATCACCCTGGGGATGTGCACTACGCACGGTCCCATTCTCAACACCACGCCCGAGCAGTGGATGCTGCGCGTACCGGTCGACAAGAAGAACCGGCACTGGTTCCGCAACCGGGAGTACTCATTTGAGGAGTTGGTGGCCCTGCGCGCTCACGAGGACTTTGCCTCGCAGATCACGTTCGAGGAGCGGACGCGCCGGCACGCCCAATGCCAGAGGGGGGTGGCGCGGCTGGCCGAGCTCTGGCAGCAGGAGCAACCTGATGTGGCGGTCATCCTCGGCAACGATCAGCGCGAGCTGGTACTGGAAAGCCTGCAGCCGATGTTCACCGTCTATCACGGCGAAACGTTCTGGCAGAAACCGCTTGATGAAGACCGTGCCTCGCGCTTGTCGCCGGGCATACGCGAGACCGAGTGGGCGTATCGGCCGGAAGAGCCCGTGGTGTGGCCCGGGCTGCCCGAGCTGGCTGAGCTGGTGATCGCAAGAGGCCTGGACGCCGGCTTCGATTTCGCCGCCAGCAAGAGCTGGCCGGACATGGGTCACCATCATCACATCGGCACGCCGCATGCTTTCAGCTGGATCATTCGTCGCGTGATGAACGACAAGCCCGTGCCCATCTTGCCGGTGATCACCAATACCTTCTTTCCGCCCAACCAGCCGACGTCACGGCGCTGTTTCCAGATGGGGCAGTTCGTCGCCGGCGTGATCCGCGAGTGGAAGCGTGATGCCAAAGTCGCCGTGTTCGGTTCCGGCGGCCTGACACATTTCACGATCGACGAGGCCTTCGACAATGCCCTGTACCGGGCCATGCTGGCCGGCGACGAGCAGTTTCTCTGCAACGTACCGCAGACGACACTCATGCAGGGGACCTCTGAGATACGCAACTGGATTGCCGCCGCCGGTGCCCTGGCGGGCAGTGGACTGCGCGGTGAGGCCATCGACTACATCCCCTGTTACCGCACACTCGCAGGTACCGGCACCGCGCAGGGCTTCATGGTGTGGCGCCAGTAATTTCCCCCTGAATTCCTCGGTCGGCGCTTTCATTTTGTTTGCATCGACGCGCGCGCCGGCGCCCGAAATCGCTATGCTAGTATCCGAGCCAGCAGCGGACTGACGAGCTGCCATAACAATAATCAGCGCAGCGCATCATCAGGGGGACCTCCATGAGCACGACAGCAACGCAAGAGACCCGGCGTGAACTGATGGCCAACTGGCAGGTGCTGGTGGTGGCCTTCCTGCTGGTGTTTTTCTCGTTTGGCGTACCGAATTTTTCGCTGCCCTACATGTACAAGCCGGCCATGGACGAATTCGGCTGGAGCAATACGGAAGTCAACCTGCTATCCACGGCCAAGTTTCTCATCGGAGCTGTGGCGGCGCTCGGCATGGGCATCCTGATCGACAAGATCGGCGGCAAGCTGGCCGTGCTCATCGGCGCGCTCGCCGGTGGTTGTGCCATGGCCTTGTTCCTGATTGCGACCACTCTGCCCATCTACTATCTGGCCGGTGCCCTGCTCGGCGTGTCGGCCTCGTCCATCGTCTCGGCCATGAAGGTGGTGGTGTCGCGGCTTTTCGAGATCAATCCCGGGCTTGCTCTCGGCATCGTGCTCGGCGCCACCAGTCTCGGACAAACCGTGATGCCGTTCGTGTGGACGCCGTTGCTGGAGGCCGGCATCAACTGGCGCAGCATCGCCGGCATGCTCAGCCTTGGCTCGCTACTCGTTTCCGCGCCGCTGTGGCTGATCTTCATGTCCCGTGCCGGAGCCACCCAGGACATCATCAATTCCAGCACCCAGCGGGCGGCCGGCGCACCGACCATGTGGGGCCGCGCGCTGGAAATAAGCCGAGAGAAGGGCTTCTGGTTCATCATGCTCGGCATTTTCCTGGTGTCGGGCGTTGACCAGGCCATGACGCAGAACACGGTGACCTACCTGCGCAACGACAAAGGCTTCAACCTCAACGACATCGTCTGGTACGCCTCCTTCACCGGCATTCTCGCCGTCATTTCCAAGCCGGTAGCCGGCTGGGTTTATGACAACTTCTCCATCAGCGGCATCCGCTTTTTCTATTTCCTGTTGGCGCTGTCGGTGCTGTTGGCGCTGCCAGTATCCGGTGGCTTCACGTTGTTCCTGTTCGTCACCGTGCTCGGCATTGCCCACGGCGGTCTCATCGTCGAGGCGCCCGTGCTGACCAAGCACTATCTCGGCCCGCGCAACCTTGGCATGACCATCGGCATCGTGTCCGTGGCGGTCAATCTCGGCTTTGCGGCGGGTCCACCGCTGCTTGGTGCCTTCGTCGACCACTACGGCAACTACACGATGGGGTTCATTGCCTACACGGTGATTGCCCTCATCGGCTTTGCACTCATGCTGCCCATCCGTCCCCGGTTCTGGACGCCGCCGAGCAAGCGCCGCCAGCAGGATGCCGAGGCCGTGTCCGGCAAGCTGCAGCCGGCAGTCGCCTGAGCGTGCGGCGGCGATCGCCGCCGCTTCACGACCCTGTTACCTCTCGCGCGAACCACAGGAGAACCTGCATCACATGAGGAAGATCGACATTTTCAACCACATCTGGCCGGCGCGCTTCTATGACAGGCTGCGCGACGTGACCGGCAAGATGACCGACATCACGCGTCGCTCTGAAGCCGTGCCGATGATGACCGACCTCGACGAGCGCTTCCGTGTCATGGATCGCTTCGAGGATTATTCTCAGATTCTTTCACTGGCCTCGCCCCCCTTGGAGATCGTCGCCACGCCCGAGCAGCAGGTGCTGCTGGCCCGAATCGGCAGTGAAGACATGGCCGAACTGTGCCAGAAGTACCCGGACCGCTTTCCCGGTTACATCGCAACCGTGCCTATGGGCAATCCTGAACAGGTGCTGGCGGAGACCCGCTTCGCCGTCGAGCAACTCGGCGCTGCCGGCATCCAGGTGTTTTCCAACGTCAAGGGCAAGCCGCTCGACCATCCGGATTTCCTGCCGGTGTTCGACTACATGGCGGCCATCGATCGTCCGCTGTGGATCCATCCGGCACGCGGCGCGTCCTTCGCCGACTACCAGACCGAGCAGCGTTCCCTGTACGAAATCTGGTGGACCTTCGGCTGGCCCTATGACACATCGGCCGCCATGGCACGGCTGGTATTCTCCAAGCTGTTCGACCGGCATCCGCACATCAAGATCATCACCCATCACGGCGGCGGCATGATTCCGTTCTTCGAGGGGCGTGTGGGGCCGGGTTGGGATCAGCTCGGATCGCGCACGTCGCACACGGATTACTCGGTGCTGCTCAAGGAACTCAAGAAGCGGCCACTGGATTACTTCAAGCTGTTCTACGCCGACACGGCCGTGTTCGGCTCGAAAGCCGCTACGCTCTGCAGTCTCGCCTTCTTCGGTGCCGATCACGTGGTATTCGCCACCGACGCGCCGTTCGACCCGGAGAAGGGTCCGATGTATATCCGCGAAACGATCAAGATCCTCGACGCGCTCGAGATCAGCGAGGAGGATCGCGCGAAGATCTACCACGGGAACGCCCAGCGCCTGCTCAAGTTGCCAGCCTGAGTCAGCGCCGCGGAGTCAGGCAGCGAGCGGCAGCCGCGATCGACACTCCCGGCTCGAAAGCGTGCAGCAGAATCAGTGACCTCCGCTGCCGGCTACACCATGTCCGGGTAGGGGTTCGGCAGGTCGAGGGCGACGGGCTGCGCATAGCCGCGCAGGCTGAGCCGGTCCCCGTCGAAGTGCAGGTCGCTGCCGCCGCGGACCTCGTGGTCGTAACGGTACAGCGGTGCGATAGGCTCCCGCTGCGTGCGGGCTTCGTAGTCTGCCGCCGCCCGTTGCACGTCATCGTTGCGTTGCTGCCAGTGCCGGAGGGCCTCGGTACCGTGTTTCTTGGCGAGCAGGCGTCGGGTGACCGTCGGTGACACGATCGAGGCCGTGGCATTGTTGCCCCCGAAGCCCTTCGAATTCAGCAGCGCGGCATCCAGTTGCTGCGGATCCACCTCCCGATGTGCCAGCAGGAAGTCGAGGTTGTCGCGCGTTACGTCATCGGCCAGTTGCTGCGTGGTGAGGATGCCGGGAATCACACCGTGCGCCCACACACCCAGCGTCATGGCCAGCTGGTCACCGCCCGCACAGGCGATCGAATGACCGAGGTAGGCCTTGGTGGCCGTGATAGGCCAGTCGCGGATACCGAAGTGGCGCGCCACGTCGGCGAAGATCGCCGACTCGGTCGTGCGGTTCTGCGGCGTGCCGGTGCCATGCGCCTGTACGAAGCTGCGCCGTTGCAGGCTCTCGCTGCCGAGCAGGGCACGGGTGGCGGCGGCGGCCTTGGCAAAGGTCAGGTAATTGCCCACGCCGGGACTGGCGATGGACTTCTTGTAGCCGTCGGCATTGACGAAAACGTCGTTGACGGCGCCATACACAGTCGCGCCGAGTTCCAGCGCCAACGCATCATCGAATAGCACGAAGAACTGCGCAGATTCTGCCAGCGTGAAGCCGATGTTGTTGCCGAAGGGCCGACAGGCCCGTCGGTGGTCCGGACTGCTGAGGCCACTCGCACGGTCGAGTTCGAGGAGTCCCGCGTCGTCGGCCAAGGCACCCATGTTGGCGAAGGCTTCGATGATGTCGGGCGTGATGGGTGCTTCGCTGGCGCCGACGATGGCAATGCGGATGTGACCGCGTCGGATGTCATGCAGGGCTTGGTGCAGATTGTAGAGAAACGAGGCACAGGCGCCGAGGTTGGTGCCGGTGTTGCCGACATTGCCGAGCATGTAGGCATTCAGGAAGCCCGCCGGCATGTCCCCGAAACCGAGTGGCAGCTGCTTGGAGGTGATCTTGCGACCGAGCAGACGTGCCTTCAGCAGACCGCCGTAGCCGTCGTAGTCGAGCTGGTTCATGCTGCTGCCGGCGTACACCGCGACCTGATCCGGGGCCACGCGCTGCTGCAGCATGTCCCAGTCGAGACCCAGCGAGAACAGCGCATCGGAAGCGCCGTACAGCGCCATCTGCAGCCCTCGCGGATGACTGCGGGCGGGGTAGAGAGTCTCCGGCGCAAAGCCGGTCGGCAGTTGTCCGGCGCTGTTCACGGGGCTGGCAAAGCTGTCCTTCACCATGACTTCCAGGGCACCCGTGACTTCGATGGTGCAGGTCTTGCCGTCGTTGGACAGCAGGCGCCAGTTGGCCGGCAACACGGTCGGCAGGCGGCGGGTGGCGAGGCTGAAGCGCTGGGTGCTGCTGCCGTCCACGGCATCGAGGGCCACGGCGGAGTGCATCGGCAGCGCCGCCGGTGTGAACAGTGTGTCTTCGAGCTTGCGGATCAGGGTGCCGTCGAGCAAGCGCTGGCGCTCGGTCGCTAGCAACGTTGCGGGATCTGTCGTCGCACCGGCGGCGTCGCGCCAGTGCTCGCCGTCGAAGCGCAGCCGGTTGGTCAGCACGGCCAGGTTCTGCAGGGTCCGCTGCTGCTCCGCGACCGGTAGCTGGTCGAAAATCAGGCGGCGAAAGCCGTAGTGGAAGGCGCTGCGACCGGCGGGGCTGATGCCGCCGAAGCCGACGATGACCGGTAAGTGCGACATGCGGGACTCCTGAACGTGGTGCCCATCATAGCCCGCGATCTGGCCAAGGATCCTGAAAATCTGGCCATTTCACCTGCCATCTTGGCCAGAGCCCTGACGCGAAACCGGTGGCGGCGTGGCATCATGGCTCTCTCCGGAGCGCCGCCATGCTGATCGAGATCCATCGCCAACTGGGCATCCCTGCCGACTATGCCGACCGCTGCGGCATGCCGTTGCAGGCCGAGTGCGCGCAGCTGGTCGACGCCGGCACGGACATGTTCGGCCGACCAGTGTTGCTCGAGCGTGCCACACGGCAGGCGTGGCGGCAGCTGCAGTCGGCCGCTGCCGCCGACGGCGAAACGCTGCTGCTGGTGTCAGGCTATCGCAGCCACGAGTACCAGCGTCAGCTGATCCAGCGCAAGCTGGATCGCGGACAGTCCATCGCGGACATTCTGCGGGTCAATGCGGCGCCCGGCTTCAGCGAACACCACAGCGGCCGTGCCCTCGATCTTGCCTGCCCAGACCAGCCGCCGCTCGAAGAGGCGTTCGAGCACACCAGCAGCTTTCGCTGGCTGCTGGCGCATGCGGCCCGTCATGGCTTCCGGCTGTCCTTTCCCCGCCACAACGCGCAGGGTGTTGCCTACGAGCCCTGGCACTGGTTTTTCGAGGGGCCCGGTATCGGCACAGCGCCTGCCGAGCGCGCGTAAAAATCGCCACACGGCGTTTGACTCGGCAATGCCCGGGCGTAGTATCGGGTGAGGGCGGGCCGCTGTCTTCGGATCGTGGACCGGGCCGTAGCGGCGGCGACCCTCCCGTCATCACGAGTCAGAGTACTGGAGGTGCAAGCATGATCGGCAATACACAAGTGCTGTTCCGTGGTATCGAGCATTCGCAGGCCGTGGAGGACGCCGTCCACAAGCGGCTGGGAAAACTGGAACGTTTCAGCGATCGCATACAAAGCCTCAAAGTCATTCTCGAAGCGCCGCACAACAACCATCACAAGGGACGGGTCTATCACGTCGGCATCGAGGCACTGATCCCCAACCACGACATCGTCGTGGCGCACGACCACCATGACAATCACGCCCACGAAGACATCTATGTCGCCATCCGTGACGCCTTCAACGCCGTCGAGCGCCGTCTGAAGTCGGTCAACGACAAGCACCGCACCCAGCATCGTCAGGGCCCGCGCATCGGCGAAGCCCTGCGCACCAGCGAACCCGCCTGAAGGCGACGGGCCGCTCCCTCCGGGGCGGCCCTTGTGTTTGATTCAGCGGGCTGCCGAGGTCGCCGACACTTCAAAGAGCTTTTTGCGCACCATGTGCCGGTAGGCCGTCGGCGACAGCGACATCTGACGGCGAAACTGCAGGGCGAAGTGATTGCTGTCGTGGAAGCCGCACTGAAAGGCCACTTCGGCGACCGCGAGGTTGCTGCTGCGCAGCAGGTCACGGGCCACATCCAGTCTGACCTGCTGCAGGTACTGCATGGGACTGCGCCCGGCGGCGGCCTGAAAGCGTCGGCTCAAGGTGCGTACGCTCAAGCCGAAACGCTGGGCGATGCCGGGCAGGTCCAGTCTCTGCGGATACACATGGTGCAGCCACTGCTGGATTTCGGCGATCACTTCGTCCTGATGCACGTGCTGCGGCGGCAGGTTCAGCAGTCCTGTACTGTAGGAACGCTTCAGTTCATGGGTGAAGTGCCGTGACACCTCGTTGGCGATGTCTTGTCCGTAATGCTGTTCGATGAAGTGCAGCATGACGTCGCGCACCGAATTCACACTGCCGGCGCAGTACAGGTTGCCGGCACGGGTGATGAAGCGGTCACGCTGCAGCAGCACCTGCGGATACTCGCTGGCAAACTGGTCGAAGTAGTACCAGTGGGTGGTGGCAACCTTGTTGTCGAGCAGACCGGCTTCCGCCAGAAAATAGCTGCCCGTGCCCACGGCGCAGATTGGCGTCGTGGCATGCCCGCGCAGCCACTGCAGTAATTCCAGATTCTGCCGTACGCTGCCGAGTGGATTGCCCCACAGGGCAGGCAGCAGGATGAGATCGGTGGCACCAATGTCGGCGAGTGTGGAATGGCAGACGAGCTCGAGACCGGCCGTCAGTTGCAGATTGCCGCCGGCCGGGTTGACCAGTTGCAGCTGGAGCGGCGGTCGTCCATGTCCGCGGATTCGGCGCATGAGATCGGCGGCATTGAGCATTTCCATCGGAATGGTCAGGCTGGTACCGAGGACCTTGCGATAGCCGAGAATGGTGACGTGGCGCATGTCAGGGCCGGTCTGCCGGACTGACGTAGCGGATGTCGATGATCACGTAGTGTCGCTCACCCGAGGGGGTCAGGATGCTGATCTCGCTGTCGCACGGTTTGCCAAGCAGCGCCCGGCCCAGCACCGAATCCACGCTGATGTGGCCAAGCGCCGGATCGAGTTCATCCGGGCCCACCAGCCGCACGGAGAGCGGCGTGCCCTGATCGTCTTCCAGGTCGACCCAGGCGCCGAAGTACGCTTTGCTGGTATCGCTCGGTGGGCTACTCACGACGTTGAGCACCTCGAGACGCTTTCGCAGAAAGCGTACCCGGCTGTCGATTTCCCGCAGACGCTTCTTCCCATACGTGTATTCGGCGTTTTCCGAGCGATCGCCCTGCGCAGCCGCTTCCGTTACCGACTGGGTGACGCGAGGGCGCTCGTCGCGCCACAGGAAGTCCAGTTCGCTGCGCAGGCGCTGCTCGCCCTCGCGGGTGATGTAGGGAGCCATGGGCGGAGAGGGAGGTCGGTATCGGGACATACGGGATCGACTGGCACTGGGCGCTTCAGGTGGCATTGTCGACATTGCGCGTGCAAAGGCAATGTGGCGTGCTCCCATCCCCGCGCGCACCTTGCGGCTTGGATGGTACTGCGCGTCGCGACTTCTCTATACTCCGCGGCGACCGGCAGCGAGGACGATGCGCATGAGCAAGCAGCAGAACACCGCAATGTCAGTAACAGGAGAGGGTGCAACCGTCGCTGCGCTGTCGGCGTCCGCCTGGCGTCTCATCCTGCTGGCCAGTCTCGGCGGCGCGCTGGAATTCTACGATTTCGTGGTGTACAGCCAGTTTGCGCAGTACATCGGTGCGGCATTTTTTCCCAGTGAAGATCCGCTCGTCTCTCTGATCATTTCCTTCGGTGCCTTTGCGCTCGGCTATCTGGCGCGCCCGCTCGGCGGCGTGTTCTTCAGCCACATCGGTGACCGTTTCGGGCGTCGCAAGGTGCTGGTGAGCACTGTGCTGCTGATGTCCGCCGCCACGGCGGGCATCGGGCTGCTGCCGACTTATGCGGACTGGGGCTTGCTGGCGCCGCTCTGCCTGCTGCTGCTGCGTCTGCTGCAGGGATTCTGTCTCGGTGGCGAATTGCCGGGCGCCATTGCCTACGTGGTCGAAACCGCACCACGCCGCTCAGGGTTTTCGGTCGGCGTCGTCTTTTTCTGTGTCAACCTGGGCATCGCGCTGGCGGCCTTGTTGAACTGGATCGTGCACGAGACCCTCGCGGTGGAGCAGATCGCCGACTGGGGCTGGCGTATCGGCTTTCTGGCCGGCGGTGCCTTCGGCATCGTCAGCTTCTGGCTGCGACTGTCCCTGGAGGAGAGTCAGGAGTTCGCGCGCATTCGTGCCGTTGGCAGGGCATCAGCGCTGCCGGTTGCTGAACTGTTTCGTAGCCATGCAGCGGCCACGCTGGTGGGCGTCGGCATCCTGGCGGTCACGGCAGGCTTCAATGGCCTGCTGTTTGCCCTGCCGGCCTACCTGCCCCAGATCATGGGTTACGAACCGCTGGAGGTGATCCGTGCCCAGTTGCTCGGACTCGGCGTGCTCTCCATCTGCCTGCTGGCGGTGGCGTGGCTCAGCGATCGCTGTTCGCGCCAGACGCTGGTCCTGCTGGGCAGTGGGTTGATGCTCTTGCTGGCCTATCCGTTCTTCCTGGCGGCAGAGCGTCGCGGCCTGGATTTGCCGACGCTGTTCGTGCTGATGGGGTTGGTGGCAGGGATCTGCAACGGCACGGTGATTGGCGTCTGTGCCGACCTGTTTCCCACACGCATTCGCTTCAGCGGGGTGGCGATGTCCTTCAATCTCAGCTTTTCCTTTCTCAGTGGGCTGGCACCAGTGCTGTCGACCTGGCTCGCCCGCCAGACCGGCGACCCCGCTTCTGCTGCCTTCTACATGATCGGCTGTGCTGCACTGTCGCTGGCTGCGGGCTTGGTCATGCGACGCTATGACGGGCGCATTCTGTCCGATCTTGCTGTCTCCGGCGGACGCTGAGGGCGCAGTTCCCTCAGGAGAGCACGAACTTGAGGCCGATCAGAATGAGGATCAGCGCCAGGGCCGGGCGTAACCAAAGCTCTGGAATGCGGGCGCTGAGGTGGCTGCCGATCCATATGCCAGGCAGGGATCCCAGCAGCAGGCTGCCGAGCAGGACGAAGTCGACGTTTCCCAGCATCCAATGACCGAATCCGGCCACTGCGGTCAGCGGAATCGCGTGCGCCAGATCGGTACCCACGATCTTGAGGGTGCCGGAGCGCGGATAGAGAAAGAGCAGGGCGACCGTGCCGAGGGCTCCTGCACCCACCGACGACAGCGTGACCAGCACGCCCAGCACGGCGCCAGTCAGCACGGTGGCGGGCACCTCCCAGCGCCCGAATCGAGCCACGTGTCGCAGCGGCGTTTCGTGGGCGAGTACATCGTTGCGCCCGCGCAGCAGCGCGGCCCGCAGCAGCAGGGCACTGGCCGTCAGCAACAGCGCAATGCCGAGTGTAAAACTGATGGCACCGGTGGTTTCGGTACCCACCGACATGAAGTAGTTGATGGCAAACAGCGTGACAACGGCCAGCGGCAGGCTGCCTGCCGACAGCAGCAGTACCACGCGCCAGTCCACTGACTGATGCTTGCCGTGGTGGACGAAAACGCCCCCACTCTTGGTCAATGCCGCGTAGAGCAGGTCGGTTCCCACTGCCACTGCCGGCTGGAAACCGAACAGGAATACCAGCAGCGGTGTCATCAATGAACCACCGCCGACACCGGTGATGCCGACCAGTACACCGACCACGAAGCCGGAGATCGAGTAGAGGATGTCCATACGCACCTCCAAAAAGGAGTCGCACCATAGCAGCCGGGACAATTGTCATTTAGTGATATATTTGAATTTTGATATACGTTTTTGAGATATAAAACATGAAGCTTCTGCAACTGCAGTACCTTGGCGAGATCGCCCGCAGGGATCTGAACATTTCCTACGCGGCGAAGGCGTTGCACACGTCGCAGTCGGGCATCAGTCGGCAGATCGCCCTGCTCGAACGGGAGCTCAAGCTGCAGATTTTCGAACGCAACGGGAAGCGGCTGACCGGACTCACGCCCGCAGGGCAGCAAATCGTGGAGCGCGCGTCCCGGGTGCTGGAGGAAGTGGCCAACATCAAGAAAACCGGCGAGGAATTCAGCGAGCATGATCGGGGCAGTTTGGTCGTCGCCACGACGCATACCCAGGCGCGCTATTTCCTGCCCACCATTGTCAAGCGCTTCAGCGAAGACTGGCCCGGGGTGAAGTTGACCATCCACCAGGGGAATCCGGTTCAGGTGGCGCAGCAGGTCGAGCAGGGGCAGGCTGACATCGGGATTGCAACGGAGGCCATCAGCCAGTCTGCGGCACTGGTTTGTCTTCCCTGCTATCAGTGGAACCGCAGCGTGGTGCTGCCCAGCCGACACCCGCTGCTGCGCAGCCGCCGGCTCAGTCTCCGGCAGTTGGCAGCCCATCCACTCATCACCTACGACTTCGGCGTCGCCGGCGGCTCGGCGGTGCTGGAGAGCTTCCGCCAGGCTGGACTCACACCCAATATCGTACTCACTGCCATCGATGCGGATGTGATCAAGACCTATGTGAAGCTTGGGCTCGGTGTTGGTCTGGTGGCCACCATGGCTTACGACCGCAAGCGCGACAGCGGCCTGCAGTTGCGCGATGCCAGCCACCTCTTTCCGCCCAGCACCACTTACGTAGGGCTACGACGCCAGGCTTTTCTGCGGGGCTACCTGCTGGACTTCGTGGCGGCATTGGTACCGGGCCTGTCGCGCCGTGACCTGCAGCAGCGACTGGCCAGTGCCTGAGGCACCGACGCACTGCACCGCTTGCTCAGTGTCCGTGCGTCAGGCGCCGCGAGGATCACCAGCCTGCGCCACCGCGACCCGGACCATAGTCCGGTGCCCAGACACTGGCATCTGACTCGGGTACATTGAACAGTACGGCGTGGATCTCATGGATGATGCCGTTCTTGACTGCAAAGAATTCACCGACCAGTCGGCTATTTGCCGTGGCAGCACTCTGGCTTTCCATCCCGTCTTTGAGCCCGAAGCGGACGATGGACAGCACGATGCCGCGCTCTTCATCCACCACCGGATAGCGGCGGTCCCAGAGGTTGCGGCCGATGAAGCGCCCCATATCGAAACCCAGGGCCGTCGAGTTGTACTCGCCATTGCGCATCAGTCCGGTGGTCTGCAAGCCATTTTCAAAGCGCTCGGAGTCTGGCTGCAGTTCCGCCGGGTGGTAGTCCGCTGTGCCATTGGTCTGGAAGGCCCGCCAATAGCCCTCGGCGGCGGCCACCAATCGGTAGTAGGAGTCCTGTTCGGCTTCACGTATCGACAGTTGCAGTGATCGGGAGACACCGCGCTGCAAGAGGGTGTCCGGGCCCCACAGGGCATTGGCATCACCCTGATTGGCCTTGATGGTTTCGATCTCGCTGATGGCGCCGTTGGTTACCTTCAGGCGCAGCATAAGCATCGTCTTGCTGCCGTCCTCGTTGAGGATGATGGCCTCCGTCCCCGTGTCGCCGCGTCGCTGATTGACGATATCCCAGCGGTAGGGCGTGCTGGCCGCCTCCGGCCAGAACGTGCCGGCCACGCCGGTCGACCGTCCGTTGGCAGTGATGCGGACATCGGGCGTAACCGGCACCGACCGGGGATCATTGGCGATGAGGCCGGCAAACCAGGCATCGACGTAGCCGGTCAGGCAGGCGCGGTCACAGCCCAGTTGGGCCTGTGCCTGGTTTGGGCCGAGCAGCAGGGGCAGTAGTAGCAGGCCGAAGATGGGCAGGAATCGGTAGTACATGGAGCCTCCTCGTAGCGAGTTTGTGGATGGTGTTCAGTAGCATCGTGACGGCGATGCTCAGGGCAGGCGCAGTGCACGGCGGTCGATGTCGGAGAGCCGCGGCGTGCCCGCCTGGCGCATGGCGATGTCGAGTTCCTGGTCGAGGATTTGCAGGGCGCGCGCGACGCCCAGCCTGCCAAAGGCGCCGAGTCCCCACACGTAGGGTCTGCCGACCAGTACAGCGCTGGCGCCGAGTGCCAGCGCCTTGAGGACGTCGGTACCGCGGCGAATGCCGCCATCGACCAGCACCGGCACGCGACCGGCCACGGCAGCGACCACTTCCGGCAGGGAGTCGATGGTGGCAAAGCCGCTCTCGTCGGCCCTGCCACCGTGATTGGAGACAAGGACGCCGTCGGCGCCGTGTTCGACCGCGAACGCGGCATCCTCTGGCTGCGTCAGGCCCTTGATCACCAGTTTCATGCGCGTGAAGTCCTTCAGGCGCTTGACGAAATCCCAGTCCATGGCGGGATTGCCCGCCCCCACGCTGCGTGGCGCATCCAGACCGCGCAGCATGGCCTTGTCGGCAAAACCGGCCGCGGGGTCATGGCAGTCGAGACAGTCCCCGCTGCTGCGATCGAAGCGGCGCATGCGGTCCTGATTGCGGGCCGGAATGTCGACGGTGAGGAACATGACGGTCGATCCATGGGCTTCCGCCTTGCGCACCAGACCCTCGGTCACGCGCCAGTCGTTGGTGGGGTACAGCTGATACCACACGGGCTCTCCCCGCGCCGCCACCACGTCCTCGATACCGAAGGTGGCCGCGGTCGACATCACCATCTTGTGGCCGCTGAGCGCGGCACCAGCGGCGGCTTCCTTGTCGCCGTCGGCGTGGGCCATGCCAAGCCCGCCCACCGGCGCCATCAGGATGGGCGAGGGCAGGGCCTCACCAAACAGTGTCAGAGAGCGCTCGACGACGCTGACATCCACCAGGCGGCGCGCCCGCAGGTGCAGCCGCTGGTAGGCCTCGTGGTTGGCGCGCAGCGTGAGTTCGTCGTCGACGCCCTGGCTGATGTAGGTCCAGTGCGCCCGGCTGAGATTGCGGCGGGCGACGTTTTCCAGATCGAAAACGTTGACCGCCAGCGCCGCCGAGGACGCGAGGTAGTCGCGATCCTCGGCGATCTGCGCCAGCAAACCCGTGCTCAGCCCCGGTAGCGTGATGCCTGCCAGACCGCCGCGCAGCAAGGGACTTGCCGCAAGAAAGGCCAGCAGGCGACGACGGTTGCGGAGGGCCTCGTCCATACTTTTCCTCAAAAGTTGTAGTCGAAACCGAGCGAGTAGCGGCGCCCGAGTTCGTCGCCGATGCGGGTGGTGCCGCCGAATACCGGGGCGTTGTCCAACAGGTTGTTGACGTTGAACGAGGCCCGCCACTGCGAACCGCTGTCGAACTGACCGGAATAGGTCAGGCCGAGGTTGGTCCAGTCGATACTGTCGAGGCTGTTGTCATCGACATCGACGCCCTGAACCCAGGTGGCGTTGCGGATGGTTTCCCCCTGCCAGTAATGCTGCAGGTTCACGCCGAAGTCACCGAAGCGGTAGACCAGGTTGGCGGTAAAGGTCTGGTCCGGAATGGTGCCGGTACCCGCCTGATCGATCTTCGGGCTGTTGAGTGGCGTGGTCGAGTTCTCCTCCATGTAGCCGCCGATCAGTCGGAAGGTCAGGTTCTCCTCCAGACCGCCGATGAAGTCGGTCTCGGTGCGGTAGCTGGCCTCGAAATCCCAGCCTTTCACCCGCGCAGCGTTGATGTTCACGAAGGTCACCCGGATCGACTGGATGAAGCCGTCAGCGCCAAAGGTGATCTGGTCACACAGCACTTTGTCCTTGAAGCAGGAGTCCACCGTCTGCTGCTCCGAAAAGCTGCCGATCGCTGAACTCAGGTCCACGTCGTAGTGGTCGACCGAGAACGAGAGGCCTTCGACGAACGAGGGCTGATAGACGAACCCGATCACGCTGGTATCGGCCTCCTCGGCCTGCAGATCGGGGTTGCCACCGGACAAGTTGAACGACGTGTACGACACGTTGCCGTTGAAGGGGTCGGTGATGTTGGCCCCGCGGCCCTGCTGCACGAACAGTTCTTCGAAAGAGCCCTCGCGAATGTCCTTCGACAGCGTGCCGCGCAGGCGCAGATCGGAAAACACCTGCACGCTGAGCCCGGCCTTCCACGTGGTGAAGGTGCCGGCACGCGAGTAGTTGGACCAGCGCGCGGCGAGGTTGAGCTCGGCTCGCTGGTCGGCGCCCTCGGTACCGAACAGGGGCACGATGGTTTCACCAAAGACTTCGTAGACGTCATAACCGCCGATGAATTCGGGTTGGCCGGAAAAGCGGTGCAGGTTGTCCGCCGTCTGGTTGCAGTTGATGGACGGCGCCACGCCGCGCAGCACCACCGTGCCATCCGGCAGCGTGACGTTGCAGGGTGCGCCGAGACCATCGATCGCATCGTCGACGATGTACTGCTTTATATTGGAGTCGCGGTAAGTCGCCCCCAGCGCCCCACTGACCGGACCACTGCCCCAGCCCTCCCACAGGGTGCCGTTGGCCAGCAGCTCGGAAAAGATCATTTCCTGATCGGAAATGCCGGTCTTGGAGCGTGTGGAGTGCACGTAGTCGGTGGCGGCCTGAGACTGCTGGCCCTTGCCGAGCATGTTGAGCGGCACGCAGTCGCTGATCGAGCGATCGATGCTGTCGACGGCAAACGGGTAATCAATCGGTTCCAGCTTGCCCGGTGTCTTGGCATTGAAGAAATCGCTGCGATACGCCAGATAGTTCTTCTGCGCCCACTGCTTGAGTTCGGCTTCGAGATTGCGACCCTGCGCGGCCAGCTGCTGCTGCACGAGCTTGATGCGGCACATGGGCTGGCCACTGGATGGATCCGTCACGGCGTCGGTGGCCATGTAGAAGCGGTCTAGCCGCTCCCAACGGGAATTTTCGTTGTGCTTGCGCGCCTTGCCCGTCTGCCAGGAACCGCGCAGGTTCCAGTCGCCCCACAGCTGCTGGTCGAAACCCAGCGTCAGCGAACCGATGCGGTTGACGATTTCCGGGACTTCCATCGTGCCGAACGGGATGTCGAGGTTACCGTGCTGGTCGACGCGAATGGACTGGCGATTTTCGCGCACCATCAGGTCCCGCACGCTCTGCGGCAGGAAGGGATTGTCGCGGAACATGGTGATGTAGGCCTGGTTGGCGTGCCCGAGACCCGTGCCGCTCGAACCTGAGGAGTTCGCCTGCGGGTAGTTACTGGTTCGCCCGAACAGCAGGTGGCCCCATAAGGTGGTGCCTTCCCGCAGTTGCCAGTCGGCACCGGAGAACACGGTCTGCTGCTCCACTCCGAGGCGCTCCATGCTTTGCGGATGCCCGCGCAGGAAGAGGTCGTACTGGGGATCACCTGGCGCTCCGACCATGGTGTTCTGGTTGCCGGTACCTGCAAAAGAAGCGAAGCCTCCGTTGACATAGGGAATGATGGCCTTGCCGTCTTCGGTGAACTGCATGCGGTTGAGGGCAGAACCGGTCGCGGTGGTGATCAGTCCGGTCGGCGTGAAGTTGCTGCTGTAGACATAGTCTTTGGTCAGACGCAGCGGCTGTGTCGGAGTTGCTGTCGCCGACACCCAGGCCGGATTCTTGACATAGCCTTGCTTCTTGTCCCAGTCCGCGAAATCGCGTCGGTAGGCATCGTTGATCCGCACTTCCACCGAGCCGAACACGTGGAGGTCGCCGTCGAGGAAATCGTCACCGAAGGTCACCGAGGCGCGGTTGTATTCGCCGTCCCCCTCCTCGTTGATGCCGGTGCGGTAGCTGAGGTCGAGACCGGTGAACTTGCGGTTGAGGACGAAGTTGGTCACGCCGGCGAGGGCGTCGGCGCCGTAGGCAGCCGAGGCGCCACCCGTCACCACGTCCACGCGCTGGATCAGCGTGGAAGGCAGGTAATCCACGCTCACCGAGCTGCGTCGGTCGGACGGCACGATACGCGCACCGTCCAGCAGCACCAGAGTGCGGTTGCCGCCCATGCCGCGCATGTTCAGTTGACTCTGGCCGAGGTCGGCGGTCACCCGGTTGGCGACGTTGTCGGAGCTGACGTTGTTGAAGAACTGGGGCAGGTTTTCGAGCTGCTTCGACACGCCGAGGCCGGGGTCGAACATGGTGAGCTCTTCCTGGCTGATCGCAGTCACCGGGACCGCGGACTCGAAGCCGATGTCGCGGGAGATACGCGATCCGGTGACCGTGATCTCCTCGGTCGTCTGCTGGGCCTGCAGCGTGCTGCTGCCGAGGACGGTCAGGGTGGTGATGGTGGCAATGGCACCGGCAAGCCGACGCTGCCGGCCGCGACCCGGAATATGGTCGATCATGGGATTCCCTCTGCTGATGTTTTTGCTGTTTTGTTGTTCTGCTTTTCTTTTGCTTTTCGCCGTGCGCCCCCGCCGTAGGCGGGCTTGCCGAAGTCCAAGTGTAGAAGCCCCGCTCTGTGGCCGCCATCGGCGGCAGGCGAATTTGTGAGCAAGAAATGTGACCTTTTCGACGCGCGGGCCACAGCGGTCGGACAGCTGGGCAGGGGCAGGGTCGTTTCGTTGCCGGCCATCGCGTGGTCGCCCTTTACGCTGACCGCCGAAATGGAGGATGATCACCGCGTTTTTTCACGGCGCCCACCGCGCCGAAAACAACAATGAAAGCCCCGGGGACCTGTCCTTGCCGCTACGACCCTTCGGGGCCTGGCGCGGCACTCTCGAACGCCGCCGTGCTGGCAGATTTTGCCAGCGGTGCTTGTGTCCCGTGTTCCCCGAGGCTGCCTCCACCAAGCAACGCTACAACGGGGTTAACCGACCATGTGGGAACAGAATTACGTACCGATCGCTGATAGTCCCTTCCTCTCGGCCTTTGTGGCAGCCATTCCCATCTTCGTGCTGCTCACCCTGATCGGTATTCTGCGCAAGCCCGCCTGGGTCGCCGCCGTGTCGGGTCTGGCGACCGCCTTCGTGATTTCGCTGCTGGTCTACGGTATGCCGCTGGATCTGGCAGTGGGTGCCGTCACCTACGGGGCAGCGCAGGGACTCTTCCCCATCGGCTGGATCGTCTATTGGGCAATCGTGATGTACCGCATCACGCTCGACACCGGCAAGTTCGAGATCATCAAGGACTCCATCGGGGGACTGACGGCGGACCGTCGTCTGCAGGCCATGCTGATTGCCTTTGCCTTCGGTGCCTTCATCGAAGGAGCCTCTGGCTTCGGCACGCCGGTGGCCGTGGCGGCTGCCATGCTGGCGGGCCTCGGCTTTTCACCGTTTTTTGCCGCGGGCATCTGCTTGCTGGCCAACACCGCGCCGGTCGCTTTCGGTTCAATCGGCATCCCGGTGATCACGCTGGCCCGCATTACCGGTCTGGACGAACTCGAGCTGAGTGCCTGGGTTGGTCGCCTGTGTGCGCCGATTTCCATCTTCGTCCCGGCCTACCTGATCATGGTGATGGGTGGCGTGAAGGCCCTGAAGGGCGTGTTGCCTGCTGCTGCCGTCTGCGGTCTCTGCTTCGCCGGTGTGCAGTTCCTCGTCTCCAACTACGTGGGCCCGGAGCTCACCGACATCATGGCTGCACTGGCCGCCATCCTCGGCATGGTCGCCCTGTTCAAGGTCTGGCAGCCGGCCGACAAGTTCTCCATGGTCGGCGACACCAGCGGCACACTCACCATGCGTACGCATCCTTTCGGCGAAACCATTCTCGCCTGGTCGCCCTACCTGCTGCTGGTGGTGTTCGTTCTGGTGTGGGGCAGCCCGTGGGGCAAGGGTCTGCTGGATACCGTCGCGGTCGTCATTCCCTGGCCCGGTCTACACAACCAGGTCATCCAGTCGATGCCTGTGGTGGCAACGCCGACCCCGTATGCAGCGAATTACACACTCAACTGGCTGTCGGCGGCCGGCACGGCCTGCGGGTTGGCCGGTGCAGTTGCGGCCATCATTCTCGGCGTGTCCTTCAAGACCTATGTCAGCCTGCTCGGCAAGGTGTTGAAGCAGATGGCGTTCTCGCTGCTGACCATCGCCTCCGTGCTCGGCCTTGCGCTGCTGATGAACTACTCCGGCTCCATCGTCACGATGGGTCTGGCCTTTGCCGCCACGGGCGTGCTGTTCCCCTTCTTCAGCGCCCTACTGGGCTGGCTGGGGGTCTTTCTCACCGGTTCCGACACATCGGCCAATGCGTTGTTCGGCAACCTGCAGGTGGTCACGGCGCGTCAGTTGGGGCTTGATCCCGCCATGATGGCAGCGGCGAATTCTGCCGGCGGCGTGATGGGCAAGATGATCAGTCTGCAAAGCCTGGCGGTCGCTGTAGCAGCGACTGGCATGGCGCGTTCGCAGGAGAGCGAACTCCTGCGCTTCACCTTCAAGCACAGCGTCTTTCTCGCGTCCGTGCTGGGCGCGTTGTCGATGCTGTACGCCTACCTGTTCTGAGTTGGCGCAGTGGGCGCGGCCCGGCGGGTCGCGCCCTGTTCATTCCTTCAGCGAGAAGGGTGTGAAATTGGTCTCGCGGTCGAAGTAATCTTCCTGCTCGGCACGCTTCAGTGCCCCGACGATCAGGTAGGTCAGCGGGGTCATCACCACTTCCACCATCAGCTTGAAGCCCCAGTTGAAGGCGATCACCGCAAGCAGCGTGTCGAAGCTCCAGATGCCGGCAAAGGCAATCGGGTAGAACAGCAGGCTGTCGATGCCCTGGCCGACCAGGGTCGACCCGATGGTCCGCATCCACAGCCAGCGACCCGCCGTGAGCACCTTCAACTTGGCCATCACGAAGGAATTGGCGAAGTCGCCGACCCAGAAGGCCACGATCGATCCGACGACGATGCGCCAGGTATTGCCGAACAGCAGTTCGATGGCCGGCTGCAGTTGCACATTGAACGGCTCGTCGGGCGACGGTGGCAGATGCACGATCACCCAGGCCATCAGGGTGGCAAACACCATCGCCGCAAAGCCTGCCCAGATCACCTTGCGGGCGCGGGCATATCCGTACACTTCCGTCAGCACGTCGCCGAAGATGTAGCCCAGCGGAAAAAACAGATTGCCCGCCCCAAAACTCAGGGCGTCCCCGAGCAGTGGCAGCGAAAAAGGGAAGGTCACATAGCCGACCTTGGCGGTGCCGATCAGGTTGGAACACAGCAGCACGGTCACGAACCCGGCCATGAGCAGATCGAAGTATTTGTACTGACGGACGACGTGGGTCATGACAGGCTTCCTGGCAGGGCTCCGGCTCAGCCGGCGCCGGTCGAAAATAGGCGGGCGTCGAGCTGCTGCTCGAAACCGGTGAGTGCGGCGGTGTTGATACGAAACACATCCTGCAACAGTTCGTGTAGCTCCCGGGCACTGGCCAGCTGGGTTTCCTGCGAGGCCTGATCCGGAAAATGCCGCACATAGCGTCGGTTCAGCAGCGCATGACGGCCGACACGATCGGGCCGCGCGGCGATCAGTTCGCGGCGGAAGCGTGACTCGGGCCACGTCGCCACGTACCAGTTGGCCATCAGGTAATCGCCTGGCGTCTGCAGCTCCAGACTGAAGCAGTATTGCGGGCGCCACTCGCCCTGCACGCAGGCGCTGAGCAGGAAGGCAGCCGGATGTTGCTCCAGCCGCCAGGGTTCGTGGGAGCCCGGTTGCTCGCTGCCAAGACCAAGATCGAGAGGCCCGGTCATCGTCAGGCCACCGAAGCCCACATCGACCAGCCAGGTCCGCCCCTCGCAGCCCACCTGCAGCGCCATGTGCGTGCGGGGCAGTCCGGCGTCCGCCACGATGACACGGGCCGCGAGTCCCGACACAGCGTAGCCCAAGGTGGCCAGGACACGCAGGAACAGCTGGTTGTGCTCGAAGCAGTAGCCACCGCGTCCGTCATCGACCAGTTTGGTGAGGATAGCCGGCTCGTCCAGCACCGGGCAGCGGCCCAGCCAGGGATCGAGATTTTCGAAGCTGATGGTCAGCGGGTGCAAGTAGTGCAGTTGCTGCAAGGTGGCGAGATCCGGCACGGGCTCGCCTGCAAAGCCGATGCGAGCGAAGTAACGGGAAAGTTCAGCGGGGCTTAAGGGAGCGTAGTGCATCGACAAACAGGCCTCCGCAGCAAGGTCCGGTGATTATGCGGCAAGGCCGTCAGCTGCTAAAGTCTCGTCATGTTTACCCGATTCATTGCACTCAAGCCGCGCTCGTTGATGCAGTTGACCATTACCGGCTTCCTCGCGGTGGCGGGCCTGCTCATCATGGCATTGGTCATTTCTGCCCGCTACATCGATGCGCTTGGCAGCAGCAGTGAACGCGTACTCAGTCTCAGTGCCGAAGCCATGGGCGCCGTACGTCCCCTCATCGAACAGGCCACTGCCATGGAACGTAATGCGCGGCAGTTCCAGGCGACGGGCGATACCAGTTATCTCGCTGTCTATCAGGAGCGTCAGCGCAGTTTCTCGGTGGCAGCCGATCAACTGTCGGCGCTGGCGCTCGATTCCGCTTTTGCTGCCGCTGTCGACACGCTGCGCGCGCGGGAGCAGCAGTCCTACCGCAGGCTGCAGCAAGCAGGTTCGGCAGCAGTGCAGGCTGATTACCAGACGCTGCGTGAGCAGGCCGCGGCCCTGTCCGAGCAGTTGAACCTCTGGACGCGCGAACAACTGGCCGGTATCCAGCGTGACACCCAGCGGACCCAGCGTCTGCTCCGCTGGCAGGCCGGCGCGCTGACCTTGCTGGCGCTAGGGCTTGCAGCCTTGTTCACCAGACTGATCACGAGACCGCTGCGGCAGTTGGAAAAGGCGATCGATCGCCTCGGGTCCGGTGGTTACGACCGCAGCATCGCCGTCGAAGGCCCCGCAGATTTGCAGCGCCTCGGCACCAGTCTCGACTGGCTCCGCAGCAGGCTGCAGAAACTAGAGCAACAGCGTAGTGCATTCTTCAGGCATGTTTCCCACGAATTGAAGACACCGTTGGCGTCCATCCAGGAGAGCGTGGCTCTGCTGCGGGACGGGGTGGCGGGTCCCGTCAGTGGCGAGCAGTTGAAACTGCTGGCGATCAACAGCAATAACTGCCAGCGCCTGCAGGGACTCATCGACGAGTTGCTGCGCTACCACAAGGAAATCCAGTCGCTGACTTCGGTGGTGCCGAAGCCAGTGCGCGTCGATCGCGTCGTGGAGCAGGTACTGGCAAGCCACGACTTTGCCCTGGAGCAGGCCGGGCTTGCCGTTGAAGCGGATCTGCAGAAGCTGGCGGTGCTCGGCGATGCCGAGCAGTTACGCGTCATCGTGGATAATCTGGTGACCAATGCGATAAAGTTTTCCCCGGAACGCGGACGCCTGTTCCTGCGCTGGCGTGCCGACGGCGAGCGGGCCGTGCTGGAAGTCGAGGATCAGGGACCAGGCATTCCCGAGCAGGAGAGGGAGCTGATCTTCCAGGCCTTCTACCAGGGGGCCGCGCCACTACGCCGCTTTCTCAAGAGCAGTGGCCTCGGTCTCGCCATCGTGCAGGAATACGTCGGGGCAAATCGAGGTGTCATCGATGTGCTGCCCTGCGCCACCGGCGCGCATTTCCGGGCCAGTTTTCCGCTGCCGTTCGAGCAGTGACCGGCCGGTCGTGGCAAGGCAACAGGAGATGAGCATGAAGGGCGAACGCTGCAACCAAGGCTTGGGCCTGCCCACGCGGCGTGCTGCCCTGCTTGGCGTGCTCGTCTTGCTCCTTGCGCTGGTTGGCTGTAGCAGTCCCGTGGTGTTCACCACCAGCTCACTGGCACCGGAGCAGGATGCCTTGGCTTATTTCCAGTGGATCCGCGGCGCCAGTGCGGATGCACGCGAGGCGGAGCTCGCTGCCCTGCGCGCGGCGGTGCCAGTCAATCCGGTGCAGCAGCAGGCCAAACTTGCCATGCTGCTCAGCGTCCCTGCCACTGCGTCCGAGTCTGCACTGGCAGAGGCCGCCGCACTGCTGCGCGGCATACAAGCCGCCGGCAACGACGGGGGCCCCGGGTTGCCGGCCGACTACCAGCTGTTCACCACCCTGTGGCTGGACCTGCTCGCCGTGCGAGTCGACCTGCAGCAGCTCGGCTCGGAGCAGCAGCGCAGCTTGTCCGCCCTGCAGTCGGCCGAGGATCGGCTGGCCGAACTGCAGCAACGCTATGAACTGCTGTCGGCCACGCTGGTGAGCCAGCAGCGCGACAACGAGGAATTGCGGCAGCGCAATGCCGTGATCCAAGGGCAGCTCGACGCGCTGAATGGTATCGAGCGACAGCTGATCCAGCAGGGGAGTGGACGCGCAGCCGGGAGCTCTCCATGAAGCCTCGCAGTCAGGCAGTTCGCAAGCGTCTCTTGCTGGTCGATGACGATGCCGACCTGCTGACGCTGATCAGTATGCGATTGAAGTCGAACGGCTACGACGTCGTAGCGGTCAGCAGCGGAGAAAAGGCTCTCGCGCAGCTGGCGGTCTTTCGTCCGCACGTGGTGGTGACTGATCAGCGCATGCCCGGCATGGACGGCATGGCCCTCTTCGAGGAAGTCCAGAGGCGGCAGCCGCGACTGCTGGTTATCCTGCTGACGGCCCATGGCACGATCCCGGACGCGGTCGAGGCGACCCGGCGCGGCGTTTTCAGCTACCTCGTGAAGCCCTTCGACGCCGCCATTCTGCTCGACAGCATCGAGAAGGCTTTCCAGCAAGTCGGGCATGTCGCCGAGTCCGGCACCAGCCGGATCGATGACAGCTGGCGCAGCGAGATCATCAGTCAGAGTGCCGCCATGGAGTCGCTGTTGGAGCAGGCGCATGCCGCCGCCGTCACCGACGTCAGTGTCCTGATCCAGAGCCAGACGGGAACCGGCAAGGAATTGCTGGCGCGGGCGATCCACAAGGCCAGTCCCCGCGCGGCGGGGCCATTTGTGGCCTTCAACTGTGCGGCCATTCCCGAGTCCCTCATCGAGTCCGAGTTGTTCGGGCACGCCGTGGGAGCCTTCACCGGCGCCACCCGAGCCCATCCGGGACTGTTTCTGGCGGCCAACAAGGGATCGGTGTTCCTCGACGAGGTAGGCGACATGCCGCTGGCAGCGCAGGCCAAGCTGCTGCGTGTCCTGGAGAGCCATGAAGTGCGACCGGTCGGAACCACCGACAACCTGCCGATAGACGTGCGTATCATCGCGGCCACGCACCACGATCTGCTGGAAAAGATCGCGCAGGGAACGTTTCGTGAGGACCTGTATTACCGGCTCAATGTGATCACGCTGGAACTGCCCACACTGGCCGAGCGACGCGAGGACATCTTGCTGCTGGCCCACCACTTCTGCCGCATCCTTGCCGAGAAGAACCGCAAACCCCTCGGCCACTTTGCCCCAGAGGCCGTCGAGTTGCTGATCGCCGCCGCCTGGCCGGGCAACGTCCGGCAGCTCTACAACGTCGTCGAGCAGTGCATGGTGCTGAGTCCGACGCCGGTGATCGGGCGTAGCCTGGTGGCGCGCGCCTTGCGGCAGAAGCCCGAGCGCTTGCTGAGCCTGAACGAGGCCCGTGACCAGTTCGAGCGCGACTATCTGATCAGGTTGCTCAACCTGACGGAGGGCAACATCGCCCTCGCGGCCCGCCTCGCCGAGCGCAATCGCAGCGAGTTCTACAACCTGCTCGGTCGCCACGGTCTCGATCCCGAACAGTTTCGGCGCCTCAGCGAAGCTAACGCCTGATGCACTGCACGCCACGTCACGTCACAGTGGCGCAGGACGGTGCCTCTGGCCGCAGGATTCAAGAGTGTCGGGGCTGCCCGACAGGTGAGCCTTTCAAAATCAAAGGGTTACAAATCAGAGCTGCAAAGTGCTGGTCAGCCCCGACAGGGGGCGATGTGCTGCATTCCATAACCTTTTGATTCTATTGATTAAAATAGTTGGCACGGTCAGTGCATGTACTCTCCCGTAAACTGCCTGTTTGCGGAGTCGGGTCGGTTCAGTGGAGAGCCTCATGCAATATCTGATCGTGTTGTCAGCCCTGTTGTCGCTGGTAACTGCCGTTCTGGCCCAAGACGGGCCAACCGCCGCAGAGGATTTTTTCGAGGCGCTGATCGGGGATGAGGAGCAGAGCGGTGCCGTCACCGCAGCGGCTGACTCGGAGGAACCCCTGTTGCCGTCCAGTGGATCCGACGCTCCGGTGTAAGGCAGTTGAGCGAGTTCGTGGTTGCTTGTTGGTTGGTCTCAAGAGCAAGCTGATCGTCGCCAGACGATCTTTTGAAGGGCGCCCCAGGGCGCCCTTTTTTTTGGCGTGGGACCTGCTGCTGCGGCCCGCAAGGCGAGGCTAGCCGGAGGGATCGCGGTCGATCTTGGTCCGTAGCTTGATGTTGAGCACCTCCACCGTCACGGAGAAGGCCATGGCGAAGTAGATGTAGCCCTTCGGCACTTCGACGTCGAAGCCGCCTACCATCAGCGTCAGACCGATCATCATCAGGAAGGAGAGCGCCAGCATCTTCAGCGTGGGGTGCGCATCGATGAAGTTGCCGATGGATCGCGCGGACCACAGCATGACGATGACCGCCACGATGATAGCGAGCGACATGATGGCCAGCTCGCTGACGAGACCAACCGCCGTGATGACCGAGTCCAGCGAGAACACGATGTCGAGGATACCGATCTGGATGACGGTTCCGAGCAGACTTTCCATCACCCGGGCTTCCATGCCGCCCTCGGCGCCCTCCAGCGTGGCGTGGATCTCCTTGGTGGATTTGAACATCAGAAACAGGCCACCGACGATCAGCACCAGATCCCGGCCGGAAATGGCGTGACCGAGGGCGGTGAACAGCGGATTCACCAGTCCCGTCAGCCAGGACAGGCTGAACAGCAGGGCCAGCCGCGTGAACAGGGCGAAGCCAATGCCGAGCCTGCGCGCGACCTCGCGTTGCTCGGGCGGGAGCCGGCTGACCAGGATCGAAATGAAGATGATGTTGTCGATGCCCAGCACGATTTCGAGTGCAACCAGCGTGGTCAGGGCCATCCAGGCTTCGGGACTGCTGAGCCAATCGAACATGCGGAATTCCGGTGAAAAAGAGACGACCCATGTTCCGGGAAATCTCCGGCTGATTCAATTCTTGCGGGCGGCGGAAACTCGTGGCAGCACCGGTGTCGATGCGGCTTTCTGGCCACACAAGCGAATCCAGTGCTGCATGGCGGCGGTCCGGTACTTCTGCCGGTGGACTATCAGGTAAAGGTGTCGCGCAAATCGCCGTCCAGCCACCGGCAAGACCACGATGTCGCCCCGCTCACGGTACTCCGCCAGCGACAGCCGCGACAGACAGCCGATGCCAAGGCCAGCCCTGACCGCCTGCATGATGGCCTCCGGCTGCTGGATCTCCAGCAGTATCCGGAGGTCGGGCAGCAGGTCGTACATCACGCGATCGAAGGTCTGGCGGGTGCCTGAGCCGTTTTCGCGGAGGATCCAACTGGCCCCGAGCAGATCGGATTTGCGCAGCTGTTTCAGTGCCGCCAGCGGATGCGAGGGGCTGGCGAACACCTCGAGCGCATCCTCGCGCCACGGCGTGATGTCCAGCAGCGGGTTGTTGATCTCGCCCTCGATCAGGCCGACATCCAGTTCGAAGCCAAGCACTCGCTCGCTGATGGTGGCCGTATTGCCGATCTCCAGACTGATCCGACCCTGCGGAAAGTGCTGGCGATAGCGATCGATGAGCGGGACGCACAGGTGATTGCCGATACTGAGCGTAGCGCCTACCCGCAGGCTGCCGGCTTCGCGCCCCGGCTCCTGCAAGAGCACACTTTCCAGCTCCTGAGCTCGGGTCAGCAGTTCCTCTGCCCGCGGCAGCAGGAGACGGCCTCGTTCATTGAGCTGCAGCCTTTTGCCGAGACGGTCGAACAGTTCGACCTTGTGCTGGCTCTCCAGTTCGCGCAGCGCATCGCTTGCTGCCGACTGCGACATCGCCAGGTGGGCGGCCGCCCGACCAAGATGCTGCAGCCGGGCTGTGGCCACGAACACGTCCAACTGACGCAGGGTGAATCGCATATCCGGGATTTCCGAATAAATATTCAGTAACAAACGATTATACCTATCAATGTTCCCTGTTTAGAATGCGCCGGTCTTTTCAGGAGGCCTGCCATGAGCAGCAAGTACCAGCGCGAAACCGTGACGAGCGTCCACCATTGGAACGATACGCTGTTCAGCTTCACGACCACGCGGGACCCCGGTTTTCGCTACAAGAACGGGTTCTTCACCATGATCGGACTCGAAGTCGACGACCGGCCTCTGGTGCGGGCCTACAGTCTGGTGAGCGCCAATTACGAGGAGCAGCTCGAGTTCTTCAGCATCAAGGTGCCGGACGGCGCCTTGACCTCGCGTTTGCAGCATCTGCAGGTCGGTGATCAGGTGCTGGTCGGCACCAAGCCCACCGGCACGCTGGTGGCCGAAAACCTGCTGCCCGGCAGGCATCTCTACCTCATCGGTACCGGCACCGGACTGGCACCCTTCATGAGCATCATCAAGGATCCGGAGGTCTACGAGCTCTACGAGAAGATCATTCTGGTGCATGGGGTCCGCTACATCAGCGAGCTGGCATATCAGGACTACATCATGCAGGAGCTGCCAAAGCACGAGTTCCTCGGGGAGATCGTCAGCGAAAAACTGCTGTATTACCCGACAGTGACGCGCGAGCCCTATCGCAACAAGGGCCGGGTCACCGACCTCCTGGTGACTGGCAAGTTGCCGCGGGATCTGGCGCTACCCCCGCTCAGCGCCGACTCGGATCGCTTCATGTTGTGTGGCAGTCCGTCCATGCTCAAGGACCTCTGCCGCATTCTTGGTGATGCCGGCTTCATGGAGGCAAGGGGCGGCAACCAGGGACACTATGTCGTCGAGCGCGCCTTCGTGGAGTAGGCTGCCAGTGCTGGTGACACGAGAGTGGCGGAGAGTAGAATCCGGCCGCCGCGACGTGCTGCATCAACTCGTCGTGCAAATCCCCGAAATCGAGCTGAGGTCACCATGTCGCTGTCCATGTATTCGTCATCCGTTCCCGTCTTCGTGCACTACCTGAAAAGTCTGTCGACCATTCTGCGCAAGGGTGCAGACTATGCCGCCGACAAGAAAATCGACGAAAAGGTACTCACCGGCGCGCGCCTGTTCCCGGACATGTTTCCGCTGACCCGTCAGGTGCAGATCGCCTGCGATGTCGCCAAGGGTTGTGGCGCAAGACTGGCTGGACTCGAGGTCCCCAAGTACGAAGACAACGAAGTGACCTTCGCCGAGTTGCAGGCACGGATCGACAAGACCATCAGCTTCTTGTCGTCGATACCCGAGTCCAGCATCAACGGTTCCGAGCAGAAGCAGATCAAGCTGCAGGCGGGGCAGCGCGAGCTGGAATTCGTAGGCGATCATTTCCTGCGCAGTTGGGCGCTACCCAACGTCTATTTCCACATCACGACCGCCTATAACATCCTGCGCCACAATGGCGTTGCCATCGGCAAGATGGATTTTCTCGGCGGCCAGTAGGTTCTGCCTTGGTTCTTGCTCGGCCGTAAATGAAAAAGCCCCGGTTTTGCCGGGGCTTTTCAGTTTGGCAGGGCGTCCTTGCCCGCTGATCTTGCCGGATCAGAAGCTGTAGTTCAGACCCAACTGGTAACGACGGCCGAACACGTCGAACACGTTGCTGACCCCCTGCTGGCCACCGCGCAGGTTCTGCGAGGCCACCACGGGAGGATTCCGGTCGAGGATGTTGTTGACGTTGAAGCTGGCTACCCAGTTGCCGCCGCCAGCGGTTTCGCCCCGGTAGCTGACTGCCAGGTTGTGCACCGTCTGCGACGCGATCGTCGCATCGTCCACATCGAAGCCGGATCTCCAGAACACCCCGAAGCCGTTGGTGTAACTGGTGCTGTCGTAGTAGCGCGTGATCCAGTTCACGCCCACGTTGCCGATGTCGTAGCCCAGCGTTGCCGTGGCGTTCCACTCCGGACTGGTCAAGCTGCCGGTGTCATCCCGGTAGGTGGTGGTGGTCACCGAGTTCTCCAGAATGTGGTTGGCGAACAGACGCAGACGCAGATTCTCGGTCTGTGAGCTGAAGAAATCCGGTTCCAGGTCGTAGCGAACTTCGATGTCGACACCGGAGGTCACGCCGGCTGCCGCGTTCACCTGCCGGTCGTCGACGCGCTCGATCAACCCTGTGCCCGCGTTGCGCACGATCTGGTTGCAGAAGTTGGGGCTGACACCGCTCACGCACTCGTCGATCAGGCGCTGCGCGCCGAGTGGTGTGATGCGCTTCTTGACGTCGATGTCGTAATAGTCAGCCGAAATCTGCAATCCGTTCAGCACACTGAACGTCGGCGACCAGACGAAGCCGGCAGTGAGGGTGTCTGCAGTTTCCGGGCTCAGCACGGCATTGCCGAGCGTGAGGATGGTGATGGTGTAGAACGCATTGTTGCGTGCCCGGTCGAAGACGTTGGCACCACCGCCGCCGGACTCGAACTGCTCCTGGAAGGTGGGTTCGCGCACGTCCCGCGACTGCGTCACGCGCACGCGCAGGTCCTGCAGGGCCTGCAGCTCGAAGCCGTACTTCCAGCTGTCGATCTTGCCGGTTTCCGAGTAGTCGGACTGACGGAAGGCGAAGTTGGTGTCGAGGCGCTGGTTGCCGCTGCCGGACTGCCAGACGGGCACGTTAAGTTCGGTGAACCATTCCCAGACGTCGTTGGCACCAGTCGCCCAGGACGTTGCCGAGAACTGGTGGATAGAGCGGTTGCCGCCGGTGATACCGGCGGAGATGCCCCGCACACCGACTTCGGGTGCGTTGATGGTCGAGCGCTCGAAGTCGATGGGACGCGTGAACTGGTTGAAGGCTTCGTCGCGATACGTCAGACCACCGGCAAAGCTGATGGATCCGGCACCCCAGCCTTCGTGCAGGTCGCCGGTCAGCAGCAGCTCCGCAAAGGTCTGGTCCAGATCGCGGATGCCTTTCTTGTCGCTGTTCATGTAGTCGTCTGCTTCCTGGCTGGCGTTGCCCAGACCGAAGAAGTTGGTCGGCACGCAGCCCTTGATCGACTCTTCCGGGGTGACCAGGATGTTGTTGATCGGCATCAGGCCGGTCGGGAATTCATTGATGCGCGTTGTGAGCACGCTCTTGCCTGCGGCTGCAGCCTGCAGCTGCGCAGAGGTCGGATTTACCCGCTGCACGTTGCAGATAATGGCGCCGTTGCGGGGGTCGCGAACGGCGTCGAGCGACATGTACCAATGGTCGACGCGGATGATGTTTTCCGCCTCCGAGGTCAGCTTGGATTCACCGTACTGGTAAGTGCCGCGCAGGGCCCAGTCATTGGCGAAGGCATGATCGAAGCCTGCTGACGCCGACCACATCTGGCTGATGTTGGAATCGCTGCGATTGTCGTAGAAGTTGAAGTTCTTGCCGGTGCGTACCTGGCCGATCTTGTCGAAGCGCAGCGAGGTCAGCCCCAGTCGATCCATTTCGGCACCCACATCGGCCGGGAGGTAGGGGTTTTCGCGGTAGATGGTGGCGAAGTACTGCTGACCCATTTCCGGGTTGCCACGGCGGTTGTAGGTGTTCGATTCGGTACGGCCCATCATGACTTGGCCAAAGAACTGGGTCGCATCACTGATGTCGTATTTGAAGCCGCCGAATCCGGAGTGCTGGATCACTTCTGCGCCAAAGGGTCCCCCGTTGAAGGCCGCTTCATGGTAAGCGGCTTCCGTGGCATCGCCGGCCGACATCCCGTTGCCGAGGTTGCGGTACTTGGCGTTGGCATTGAAGGGACGCACGGCCTTGCCGTCATCGGTAAAAGTGAAGCCCTGGAACTTGAATTGGCTGGTGACGGACGCGGGTGTGCCCGCGGGCGTGGTGATGATGCCCTGCGGGTTCTGTGTGGCATGGTAGGCATTTGGCACCGTCAGCAGGCGCGGCTTGGTGCCGGCCGGGTCAGTGGCCTTGTAGTCCGGGTTCACCACCCAACCGATGCTGTTCCAGTTGTCGAGGTCCTGGGGATCACGCTCGATCTGCTTGATGTTACGGGACTCCATCGAGCCGA
>DAIRDB010000022.1:0-44461 GCA_036796405.1 Gammaproteobacteria bacterium
TAATCGAGGCTGGTCATTGGCTCGTCCAGCACCAGCAGGTCGGGAGCCGGGATCAAGGCCTGCGCGAACAGCAGACGC
The DNA here is from genome assembly GCA_036796405.1 of Gammaproteobacteria bacterium. GTDB lineage: Bacteria > Pseudomonadota > Gammaproteobacteria > Pseudomonadales > Pseudohongiellaceae > CAILUG01. The sequence continues at coordinate 79 of DAIRDB010000022.1, forward strand.
TGGCGCTCGCCGCCCGACAGCGAACCGAGCATCAGCCGGCGCCGCGCCGTCAGCCCGACGCGCTCGAGCGCTGCATCGATGGCAGTCTTGGCCGCCCGGCGGGTGCCTGCAAAGGCCGGACGATTCTGGCTGATCACGGTCATGAAGTCGTCGATGGTCAGCGGCAGTGTTTTTTCCATTTCGATCAGTTGCGGCACGTAACCGATGCTGCCGCGGGTGCCGCCGGGCCAGCTGAACTCGATGCTGCCGCGGTGTGGCATCTGGCCCAGCAGGCAGCGGACAGTCGATGTCTTGCCGCCGCCATTTGGACCGATCAGGCAGTGCAGTGCGCCGCCTGCGATGCTGAACTGCAGGTCGGCGAGCACCGGGCTGGCCCCGAGTTGGAGGGACAAATCGCGTACGTGGATGGCGGGGCCTGGCATGGAAGGACCTGTGCTGGGTTCAGGGAGCAGTCGTGCTCTGGATGGCAGACTGCAGTGACTCGAGGTTGTAACGCATTTCGTCTTCGAACAGCGTCGGCGAGTACTCGCCGTCGGAGATGTGCGAGAAGGAAAATACCTTCACGCCGGTTTCGGCCTGCAAGGTGTCGGCCAGCTTGCCGGCAAAGAATTTCTCCGCAAACAGCACGTTGACGCCGGCAGCCTTGATGTCATCGATGGTCTGCGCCAGCTGGCGCGCGGTCGGCTCCACCCCGTGGCGTGGCTCGATGACCGCCACGATGTTGAGCCCGAACTCCTGCATCAGGTAGCCATAGGCACCGTGCATGGTGGCTGCCCTGAAACGGGAACTGTCGAGTTTGGCGATCTTGTCGGTGTACTCGGCCTTCAGTTGTCGCAGTCGCGTCGCATACGCACGGCTGTTCTTGCGGTAGTCCTCGGCGTGGGCGGGGTCCAGCTCGCCGAGCCGGCGGGCGATCTCGTACACCTGCTGTATGGCGGTGATGGTCGAAATGAAGGTATGGGCATTCACGCTCTGGTCGGCCGCGCCAGCCGTGGGAATCAACGACACGCCGTCGTTGGCATAAATGAGCGGTGTGCTGCCGGCACCGGCGGCCTGCATGATCTCGAAAGCCCACTGGTCGTGACCGATGCCGTTGACGACCAGCACGTCGAGTGACTGGGCTCGTTTCATGTCGTCTGGAAGCGGGTTGTAGTTGTGTGGGTTGTAGCCGGCGCCGATCAGCGGAACGATGCTGGCCTCGTCACCGACGATGGCGGCCACGAAGCTGTAGTAGGGGTGCAGGGTGATGCCAACCGTGAGCCGTTCCCCGTTCTTGAACGCCGCGCCGGCGCTGCCGGCAGCCAGGGTGAGCAGGCAGGGAGCGAGCCACTTTAGCGCGCCCCGCCGGTGGTGCGTTCGCCGCCCGGTGCCTGGTCCGGTCCTGCCCCGTGTAGCCTGCTCAGTTGCCATTCAATCGCTCCACTTCGTCCTTGCCCTGGTAGGGCACCACTTCTTTCCAGCCATGCAGTACCAACGACGCCACCTTGGACGTTTCCGGCACCGGCGCGAAGCGGTCGGCAGACCACCAGATCGACGTGGGAGACACCTGCACGCCGCCCGCATGCTTGTGATCGATCACCAGCACGTAGGCGCCCTGCTCGGGCAGCGTGCCATTCGAGCCGTGGTAGAGCGTCAGGCCTTGGGCCTCGCCTTCCTGCACGACATTTTTCAGCACCCACTGCACCGAACCGTTTCGCTCCCAACTGAGATCGCGGTAGAACGGCGGCAGCAGGGCTTCCTGGAAATCCTTGTCCTCCGGCCAGTAGCCGTTGTAGTACACCATCCAGTTGATCTCGTCGGCCGCCACCAGCAGCTCGTTGTAGATCGCCTGATCCACGCCCTGCAGGCCGGAAAAGGCGCTGATCTGCCAGTCGAGAATGGTCTGGGTCTTTTCCTCCAGCCCGTATTCTTCGGCATAGAACCAGGTGAAACCGCTGACGCCGACCAGCGCGACGAGCAGCAGCGCGGTTTCCCAGCGGGCACTGTTGGGCGGAATGGGTTGCAGCAGGGCGTTGGTCATGGGCGAGTCCCGATCAGGGTGGCAGATCCGTGACCTGCACCCACAGGATGGCGTCCTGCGACAGCGGCTTGCCGGCGTGCTGCTTGGTGGGTCCCACGTTCAGGGCAGCAAAGCCCCACCAGCCCGCCTTGGGCAGGGCAAAGGAGAACTCGCCCTGGGCATTGCTGAGGATGACCATCGCCTCCAGCGAAGGGTGGGGCGCCGTGATCTGGCCCTGTTCCTCGAAGCGGCGATTGTCGACGTCGAGTGCATGATTGAGGTACTCGACTTCGATCTGGGTGAAGGGCACCGGTACGCCGTCGCTCAGCACCACACCGCGAAACACACCGCCGGTCCAGTTGGCGTAGGGTTTGTTGAGGGCGTGGATCTCGGCCGGCAGCCCGAGGGTTTCGCTCCAGTTGCCCGGCACCCCCCCGACATTGACCATGACCTTGGCGAACTGCTGGATGTAGATGTCTTCACCCGCCTCGAGATAAGGCGCGGGTTCGACCACGAACTGGTAGTCACCGAGCGAGCGCACCTGGTTGCGCGGAATGGTGGCGCGCCAGGCCGGCACCCGGCTGTCTTCACTCTGCCAGTCGATCGCCTGCAGGTAGGGCAGCAGATCGACTTCCTCGGATGGTTCACCGGCAGCAGGCCGCCGCGAAAAATAGAAGCGCTCGGGCCTGTCCATCGCCATGCTCGGTCCGCCGGCGAAGGCATGGGTAAAGATCAGGTGGAACGGCAGATCCTCACCGCGCAGCAGGGCCGTTTTCGGTGTGTGGACCACGAGGAAATGGGCGGTGGCCGGTGCAGTGAGCAGACTGGCCACTGCCGTGACGAGCAGCGCAGCGAGCGGGCGTGGAAACATGCTCTGACCCTCGCTCAGCTGATGTCGTCGCCGAGCACGGTGATCTGATGTTCGGCACCGGCGTCGAAGACCACGGAAAATTCCCCGCCGGGGCGCTTGAAGGTAGCACTGCCCCGGGCATCGAGTTTGGCCTGCTCCAGTACCTTGCCCTGCTGGTCTAGCAGCCGCACACCCACGCCCTCGGCCGACGCGCCGTCGGAAAAGCCACCCTCGCAGGTTAGCGTCTCGTTACCGTTGTCGAAGCAGTCGAACAGTGGCGTGTGGGCATGGGCAGCGCCCCAACCCACCAGCAGAAAAAGGCCCAGCAGCTGTCTGATCATGATGTATCTCCCGGTGCCAACGATGTTGGCATGCCGTGATTTCGCCGCACAAGCGGCCACGAGCGCCAGTGCTTAACCGTTGTTGAACCGTTACGCGACGTTAACGCTGCGCACAGACCGGCGCAGCGCCAGTAGAGTCAGGTCATCGGACAGGCTGTCGTGCTGGAAGGCGGCAATCTCGGCCGTGATGGCGTCGCAGAGTTCGCGCACGCTGCCGCGGGCATGGCGCTGGAGGAAATGCTTGATGCGGGACGTTCCGTAGAACTCGCCGGCCGGAGACCGTGCCTCCGGATAGCCGTCAGTATGTAGCAGCAGGGTATCGCCGGGTTGCAGGGTGAACTCGGCATCCTGATAGTCCTGTTGTTCGAGCATGCCGACGATGGTGCCGGTCGCCTCACCAACCGTCGCCACCTCGCCCGTTCTGCTGATGAGGTAGGGCGGCAGGTGGCCGCCGTTGGCATAGGTCACCTGGCCGCTGGCGCTGTGGTAGATACCGAGAAAGAGGGTTACGAAAGCCCCGCTGCGGCGACTTTCCCGCAGACGCTCATTGGTTTCACGCAGGATTTCGCCGGGTCGGCGTCCGCTCTGGGCGAGATCGCGCACCATCGTGCGGGTGACCGCCATCACCAGTGCGGCCGACAGACCCTTGCCGCTGACGTCGGCGATGACGAAGACCAGTGTGCCAGGGCTCACCAGGAAATAGTCGAAGAAGTCGCCCGCCACGTGGCGGGCGGCCTGATTGACCGCGTGCAATGTGAAGTCCTGTGGACCGTGCAGCGCAGTGAAATCGCCGGGCAGCAGGGAGCGCTGGGTTTCACGCGCCAGCTGCAGTTCCCGCTCCACCAGCCTGCTGGCCGTTTCCTGCTGGCTCTGCCGCGCGATCTGCTTCTTGAGGTTTTTCAACATGCGGTTGAAGCCGCGACTGAGCCGTCCGAGTTCATCCGTGGAGCGGATGTTTTCGATGTGGGTGTCGAGTCGCCCACGTGCCACTTCCGATACGGCCGCCTCCAGTAGCTTGATGGGTCGGGTGAGGCGGGAACTCATCCACCAGACCAGCACGAAGATCAGCACCATGGTGAGACCGAGTCCCAGCAGGGCGAGCTCGATCTGCGCACGGATCGGCGCGATCAGCTGCGCTTCCGCCGTGAGGGTCGCCAGCGACCAGCCGTTGATGGTGATGGGCGCATGGCTGATCCATAGCTCGCCGGTCGGCAGGGCATCGGCGGACGGGCGTTGACCGAGGACGGCAACACCACGCTCGCCGGCAAGAATGCGGTTGGCAATGCTCTGGAAGGCGGGGCTGTCGACAGCAGCGACCAGATCCTGCAGGCTGGCTTGCAACACCTGTCCTGCATCGGAGTGCGCCACGAAGCGGCCACGCCTGCTCATCACCATGAACTGGGCGCTTTCTCCCGCCGCCAGCAGTTCACCGAGTCGGTCGAGGCGCAGGTCCAGGCTCGCCACCCCGATGAAACGTTCCTGTACCCTGATGGGTACGGCATAGGTAACGACAGTAACGGCTCCGCCGAGGGTCTCACGACGTGGCTCGCTCCAGACAGGTCGCCCGGCGGCACGGACCTCCCGATACCAGGCCGTCCCTCCCTCGGTGTAGTCGCCAACCACCGCGGCGAGATCCACCGCCGTGGCGTCTGCACCGAACACGTAGGGGGCGAACAAGCGCTGGTCGGCGCGCAGGGCAAAGGGTTCGAAGGCCAGCGCTGCGCCTTGGATCAGAGGATTGAGGGATAGGCTGCCGGCGAGCAGCGCAACCATCGCCTGCGCGTCGAGCGACGGTTGCTGCCCGAGAAAACGGGCCGTGTCGTCGGCGATGACGGCCACTGCCTGCAGCTCGCGATCGAGACCGTTGGCCAGCAGTTCGACTTCGCGTTGCTGCTGGCCGGTCAGGGTGAGCACCGCACCCTCGTACACCCGCCGCAGCGTCAGTCCCATCACCACGCCGGCGATCAGCAGCAGTGGCAGGAAGATGGAGACGATGAGTTTCCAGCGAATCGAGAACAGCAGCTTAATGAGCGTCCTCCCGGAATACCGCGGTGGCGGGAATGAAGGGGTAGGCGACGATCGGCTCCAGGCCCAGCAAGCGCCGGCGCAGCATGTCGAGCGCGACAGCACAGCTCATCGTACGCACCAGATTGCGGGAGCGGTTGGCAAGCCGCACGAGTTGCGCACAGCGCGACCTGCGGTCGCAGAGCGCGATGGCAACCGTACCGACGGGCTTGGCCTCGCTGCCACCCTCCGGCCCGGCAACGCCGGTGATCGCGAGTGCGTAGTCGCTGTCGCCGAGTGCTCGGGTTGCCACGGCCATGGCCAGCGCAGTGTCCAGCGAAACCGCGCCGTGCTGCTCGAGTGTGGCAGGCGGCACCTGCAACAGATCTCGCTTGGCTGCATTGGCATAGCTGACGATGCTGTGCCGCAGGTAGGCAGAACTGCCGGGGAAATCCACCAGCAGGCTGGCAAGCATGCCACCGGAGCAGGACTCGGCGAGACAGAGGCTGGCACCTTGCTCGATCAGGGTGTGATGCACTTCCTCGGCTAGGCTCGGAAAGCGCGTGGATACCACCGCCGAACCCAGCAACTCCTGCAACGCGGCGAGATAGGCTGGCTGGGAAGCGATGGCCTCCTCCCCGCGCGCGAACACCTTGATTTCCACGTGCGGGGCCGACGGCCGGTAGCCGAGTGTGATGCCGGCGGGCACCGGCAGTTCGACGATGCGCTCGGCCAGCGTCGATTCTCCGTGACCGAAGGTCAGCAGCTTGCAAAGGCGGGTGGGTGGCGCTGCACCGCGCAAGCGCGACAGAAAGGGCACGAAGTGGTCGGTCACCATGGGCTTGAATTCTGCCGGCACGCCCGGCGTGAAGAAGAACCAGGCACGGTTGATCTGCAGACGGAAGCCAGGGGCTGATCCCTGCGGGTTATCCACCAGCTCAGCCGTGGCGGGAATGAGACATTGCTTGAGGTTGATGGCCGGCATCGACCGGCCTCGCCGCTGGAACCAGTCCTGCAGGTGTCTGCGCCAGCCGTCGTGCTCTACCAGCGCAACGCCGGCGGCGCGGGCGGCCGCTTCGGCGCTCAGGTCGTCGCTGGTTGGTCCGAGACCGCCGTTGACCAGGATCAGGTCGGCGTGCCGGCTGCGTTCGAGGAACAGCGCTACCAGATCGTCGATCCGGTCTCCCACCGTGCTGCGGCGCGCCAGCTCGACGCCCATATTCATCATGCTGTCGGAAAACCAGGCCGCGTTGGTGTCGACTATCTGGCCGGCCAGCACTTCTTCGCCGGTACTGATCATTTCCAGGAGCATGGGAACACCGCCATCAGCAGGAGGCGGCAATTCTAGCGCAGGCGAGGAGCGATGGGCCCCGCGGGGAGCTTACTTGGTTTTGGTGTCCGACGATTTTTCGTCGAGATCGGCGGCGATGCTGAGCAGGCGCTTGCCGGCTTCCACCGACACATCCTCGGGAACCTCGAGCGTACCCCGCCAGAGCGCCTTGTCGTTGTCGTCCTTGCCGCTGCTGAGCACGCTGGTGCCGGTGGCGGTCTGCAGGGCGCGGATGCGCTTGTACTTGTCGGGGTCTGCGACGGTTTCATCCTTGAGCACGAGGCTGCATTCGTAGAGAACCCAGGCGCCATCCACCGACTGCCAGAAAAAGTCGCTGCCATTGCGGCTGGCCTTGAGATCGGTTTCCAGCTTGTCCTTTTCGGTGCCGAGATCCTTTAGCTCCTTGCGCGCTTTCACCAGGGCCGTGTTGATGCTCTGATTGTCGGCGCTCTGCTGCTGGGTCTTTTTCTTGAGATCAGCCACCTGGCGCTTGAGTCGGTCCGGATCCAGTGCTTTCAGTTCCTTGAGCTCATCCTGGGCCGCTTTCAATTCCTCGCGGGCCTTCTTGAGTTGCGCAGTGAGGGCATTGTCTTTCTTGTCGTCGTCGATGAGCTTTTCCAGTCGCTCCATGGCGACCTGCTGCTGCAGCGCTTCGAACTCCGCCTCGACACCGGCAAAGTGGTCGAACTGTTTCTCGAGATGCTCGAAGTCCTTCTTCTGCTCCAGCAGGTCGTCCTGCAGCTTCTTCTCGACCTGACGGCCACGCTCGATCTGCGCCAGCAGCTGGGCCCGCTCTTCTTCGAGCTTGGCAATTTCGGCTTTCAGGACACTGCTGGTGCGGAGTTCTTTCAGGCTTAAAACTTGGGCCATAGCGGACTGTCGGGTTCTGTGGAGTCGCTGGAGCGCAGCGGGAGGGGGAAAAGCGGCGCGGATTCTACCACGTAGTGCGAAGCTGCAGGCAAGCCGAACGGCCGTCAAACTGAGGAAACATGCTGGCTTTTGCGGCCATCAGATTTCCATCTGCTCGAGTTTTACCTTCATCTGCACGATCAGTCCGTCGAGGCCGTCCTTGCTGATGATGCCGCGGTAGGTGTCGCGAAAGGAACTGATCATGCTGACGTTTTCGACTTCCACGTCGTAAACCACCCACTGTTCGCCGCGCTTGCGCAGTCGGTAATTCACCGGGATCTCACCCGTGCCCGACAGGATGACCGTCTTGACCGACGCCCGCGTCTCCTTGACTTCCTCGCCGCGGAATTCCACGGTTTCGTTGGTGTAGGCCTTCAGGCGTCCGATATAGGTGCTTTCGATGGTCTGCATGAGCAGGGCCTTGAACTCGCCCTGCTGCGCTGGCGTGGCGTTCTTCCACTGGGTCGCCAACACGCTCTGGGCCATCGCCACGTCGTCGAACGCGCGTCGGATTTCAGCGCTGATGGTTGGGCGATCGGCTTCGAAGTTGAAAGTCGGGCTGCGCAGTACGGCGAGGATGTTGTCGACCGTGGTCTTCACGGCGCTGGTGGGTGTGCCATCTTGGGCCGAGCTGACGGGGGCAAAACCCAGCAGGGGCAGCAGCAGGCTTGCCAGCAGGAGCAGGCGCCGGAGCGGTAGCAGGCGCTCTGCCGAAGTCGAACAGCGGGTGCTTGGCTTGTGCATGAAAGTCCTCGAGACGGCCGGGGCTTCAAAGCTGCCTCGTACGGCACACCCGGTGGCCGCGGATTATAGCGCCTGCCAGCGACTCGAGCCTGAACGGCCGTGTGACAGCCGTCACTGCGGCCGGCTTTGGACATCAGTCCGACCTGCCCGTGGCAGCCTATTTGGCGATCAAACCCTCGCGGCTTTGCACCCAGGCGCTGCGGAAGAACACGTAAGGATCCAGCGAGCTGGCGTAGAAGGCCTCGTAGCTGTCGTTGTCCAGCGCCAACAGCACTTCTCCGCGCAGCGAATTGATGCCGATGATTTCGCCGGTGACCAGCGTGCTGTACAGCGGGTTGAGCTGGTTGGTGCCGATGGCCCCGATGAGATCGCGTACGCTGGTGGAGCCATAGAGAGGCAGCACCAGAAAGGGGCCATCGCGCAGGCCGTAACGCCCCAGCGTCTGGCCGAGATCCTCTTCATCCTTCAGCAGGCCGAGGCGGGTGGCCGGATCGAGCAAGCCCCCGGCGCCGGCGGTGGAGTTCAGCAGGAAGCGCGCAAGTTCACTGGCGGCGTTCTTGCCATCGCCCTGCAGCAGAGCACTGAAAGCCGACATGGGCGCCTGCAGGTTGATGAAGAAGTTGTTGAAACTCTGTACTACCGGGACGGGCAGCAGCCGCAGGCCACGAGCCAGCGGCTTCAGGGCAACCCGGTACAGCACGTCGTTGAAGGCGAAGCAGGCACGGTTGATGCCCTCGAAAGGATCGGGTATGCGCGGCTCCGCCAGCACTTCTTCGTCGAATTCGAAGAACTCCTCTTCTTCCTGGGCGATGGCCGTCTGCAGGCCGAGCAGGGCGCAGGTCACCAGCAGCGGCAGCACCAGCCGTTTGGTGAGGTGCCGCCAGTTACCCACGGGTAGCCCCTGCAAGAGACTTGGCGACATGTCCATATGGCGGCGTCCTCCCGATCACTGCGCGGCTTCTGACTGGAAAATGTACTGCCCCACCAGTTCTTCCAGGCTGATGGCTGACTCGGTGGCCGCAATTTCATCACCATCGCCCAGCATGTCGGGAAAACCACCCTGACTGAGCTTGATGAACTTCTCGCCGATGATGCCCTGGGTACGGATGGATGCCGTGGCATCCTCGCTCACTGGCACGCCTTCATTGACGCGTAGAGAAACGATCGCCTGATAGTTGTCTGCATCGAAGCTGATCGCCGACACGGTGCCGACGCGCACGCCGGCAGCCTCGATCACCGCGCCTTCCCGCAGACCGGAGATCGAGTCGAAACGGGCGGTCAGCGTATAGCCGGCCTGCTCGCTGAAGCTGACGCCACCGATCGAGACAGCCTGATAGGTAAAAGTGGCAATGCCCAGCAGCACGAAGATGCCGGTGACGAGCTGGATGTTGAGTTTGTCCACGGTTCTCCTCCTGGGACTCAGAACAGCGCTTCTATGAGGAAGTCACTGTAAAGCACGGCAATTGATGACAGCACCACCGCATCGGTGGTGACGGAACTGACACCCTCTGCACCCTGCGAGCCGGCCTTGGTCAGGTGCATGTAGAAGCCCTGCGCGCAGCAGATCAGGGTGACCAACAAGCCGAAAATCAGGGATTTCTCGAGGCCGATGCGTACATCCGACCACTCGACGGTATCGATCATCCCGTTGACGTAGGAGCCCTCAGCCACTCCGAACATCACCACACCGACGAAGTAGCCGCCGAACAGGGCCACGAAGTCGAACACCATCGTCAGCAAGGGCACGGAAATCAGGCCAGCAAGCAACTTGGGGCCGATCAGGTATTTGCTCGGCGAGATGGCCATGCAGTCCATGGCGTCGATCTGCTCGGTGATGCGCATGATGCCGAGTTCGGCCGTGATCGAAGAGCCGGCGCGCCCGACCACCATGAGTGCCGTCATCACCGGTCCGAGTTCGCGGATGACACTGAGGGAAACGCCGGCCCCGAGCAGGTCGACCGAGCCGAACCGCTGCAGGATGTTGTAGAACTGCAGGCCCAGCACCATGCCGATGGTCAGGCCGGAAACCACGATAAGCGTCAGTGAGCGGGCGCCGATGAAATACATCTGGCGCACCACCGGGTATAGCCTGTACGGAGGTTGCAGCAGCTCGAAGCTCACCAGCAGCAGCAGGTTGAACATACGCCCAGTATGTTCCAGCCACTGCAGCACTGTAGCACCGGTTTTTTCGAGGGTGCGCCGCATCAGAGCTTGCCTCGCAGGAGGCCGGAATCGTGCATGCTCAACCCCCCACCAGCCGACGCAGATGAGCATCAGTGTCGACGATGTTCTCGCGGGGCTTGCGGTTGAGCATGCCCTGGATCTCCGGATTGGCTGACGCGATGATCTGCTGCGGCGTGCCGAACTCGATGACGCGACCGTTGGCCATCACCGCGATGTGGTCGGCTATCTTGAAGATGCTATCCAGTTCGTGGGTGACGACGATGATGGTCATGCGCAGCGTGGTCTTGAGCGTGATCATGAGCTGGTCGAGCTCCGCTGCCGTGCTGGGGTCCAGTCCGGCCGAGGGTTCGTCGAAGAACAGCAGCTTGGGATCCATGATGATGGCGCGCGCCAACGCGGCCCGCTTGGTCATGCCCCCGGAAAGTTCGGCCGGCATGAGGTTTTCGGCGGCCAGCATGTTGACCATGTCCAGTTTGATGCGCGTCATGATCTGGATGGTTTTCTCGTCGAGACTGGTGTGTTCACGCAGTGCCAGCTGGATATTTTCCGCGACCGACATCGAGGAGAACAGGGCGCCGCCTTGGAAGGCAACGCCCATCTGCTTGCGCACGGCGTTCAGCTCGCGCCGACTGGCCCTGACGATGTCGGTGCCGAGGATGTTGACGCTGCCGCTGCTGGGCTTCTTGAGACCGAGCATGCAGCGCAGCAGGGTGGTCTTGCCGGCCCCGCTCTGGCCCATGATGACCGTGATCTGGCTGGCGGGGATGTCGAGATTCACGTCCGTGAGGATGCGGCGCGGACCATAGTCCACGAACAGGTTGCGGATGGAGATGGCAGGGGAGGCGGACGTGCCGGCCACGGATGTCATTGCCTACAGCTGCGCCTCGAAATGTGCTGCATCGGTGTAGAGATCGAAAATCTTGTCGAGACGGGTGAGCGTCAGCACCTGCATCGCCGTCGCGCTGATGTTCAGCAGGCCGTAGGGAAGCTTTGCCGACTTGGCAGCCTGAAAGCCTTCCACCAGCGAGGCGATGCCTGAACTGTCGATGTAGCTGACTCGGCCGAGATCGATGAGCAGCGGAGCACCGGAGCGCAGGGAGCCGAGGATTTTTTCTCTCAGCTGGGGCGAGTACTGCAGGTCGACTTCGCCGCTCAGTTCCAGCAGATCGTAGCCAGCTCCAGACTTCAGATTACATTCCATACTGCCCCACGCTGCCCAGACTGCACCATGCTACTCCCCGCCCTGTATTGCCGCACTGCTGCGTTATCGCAGGCCAGCTTGGCCCTGCTGTGCTGCCGCCCCCTGTCACGCGGGCGCGATTTTACGCCAGCGGCTGCCAGCACCGTGCATCAAGTCTGCACTTTTTTTCGTAGCTGCAGCACGTTGGTGCCAGGCTTGTCACTGTCGAGCAAGGTCACCTCGTCCATGACCTGCTGCATGATGAAACAACCAAGACCACCCGGACGGATTTCGTCCAATGGTCGTGATTTGAGTTGTGCCGCGCAGGTTTTGCGGCTGGCGAAATCCGTCAGCCGGAAGAGCAGTTCGCAGCTGGCGTCCCCGGCCTTGCCGTTTTCCAGCTCCACTTCCAGCAAGATGTCGCCGCGATCGTCGGGACCGTACGCGTGCTGGATGATGTTCATGCAGGCTTCGCCCACCGCCAGTACCACGCTGTTGGTTGTATGGGCAGGCTGGCCACAGGCGCTGAGGGTTTCCCGCAACTTCTGCCGCACCACGGCCATGTGCTCGGCACAGGCCGGAAACTGGAGGTGCAGCAGAGTGCGCTTGCTGGCCATCGTCGAAGGCGTCCTGGACCGGGGGCTTCGAGGGGTGATGCCCGGAGGTTAGCAAACTTTCTGGCTGAGCTGGCAGGGCAATCGCACCCGCCGTCCCGCTCGGGGGCGGGGAAAAACGCCGCAGGTGTCTGCGGCGCTGTACCGATCAGAGGGTCAGGGGGCCGGTGCTGTCGCCGAAGCTCTGTTCGGGTACACCCAGCTTGTCGAGCATGCCGAGCAACAGGTTTGCCATCGGGGTTTTTTCCGGCAGCACCAGGTGGCGATTGCCCTCGAGCGTGCCACCGGCATGCCCGGCCAGCAGGATGGGCAGCGGATCGTGGTTGTGGGAATTGCCATCGCTCATGCCGCTGCCGTACAGCACCAGCGAGTGGTCGAGCAGGCTGCCGTCGCCATCCTCGATCGAGGCGAGTCTGTCGAGAAACTGCGCCAGCAACGAGACGTGGTAGCGGTTGATGAGAGCAAAGCGTGCCTTGTTGTCTTCGTTGTTGCTGTGGTGCGAAAGCGTGTGGAATCCGTCACGCACACCGCTTTTCGGATAGACGGTTCCGGACAGTTCGCAGCACATCAGGAAGGTGGAAACCCTCGTGATCTCGGTCTGCCAGGCAAGCGCCGTCAGTTCGTACATCAACTTGATGTGTTCTTCGATGTCGTTGGGTACGCCGGTCGGTTTGCCGGGAATGTCGATGTCGTCGGTCAGGCGCGAGGCTGCCTGCTTGATGCGACGCTCGATTTCGCGGATGTCGGTCAGGTATTTGTCGAGCCTGCTGCGGTCTTCGGCGGACAGTTGCTTGTCGAGCGTGTTGATCTGGGTCGTCACGGAGTCGAGCAGGCTCAGTGACTGCGCACGCCGAGCATCACGCTGCACCGCATCGGCGCCGTCCCCGAACAACTGCTCGAAGACCACCTGTGGCTTGTTCTGCATGGGCAGCGGCGATGTCTCGTTCTGCCAGGAAATGGTGTTGCGGTAGGCACAGCTGCCATCGCCGCAGCTGATGCTGGCCTCTTCGATCATCAATTCCAGAGACGGCAGCGGCGTGTCTTGGCCGAGGTGCCGTGCCACCAGTTGGTCGGCCGTGATGCCGAGGTAGGGCTGCGCCCCCATTTCGGCTTTGGCACCGCTCAGGAAGGTGGCCGACGAACGGTTGTGGTTCCCGGTCGCGCCACCCGGGCCATAGGCCTGGGCGTGGCTGAGGTTGGTCACCACGTTGAGGTGGGAGCGCAGATGCTCGAGCGGCGTGAGAATTTCGCTGAATGTGAAGTCCCTGCCCTCGGTGGGTGGTGTCCAGCGCGACATGGTGGCGCCGTGCGGGATGTAGATGGCGCCGAAGCGCGGCCGCGGCATCGCCGCCGTCTGGGCCAGAGCGACACCCGCCGGCACCATGGCATCCAGGAAGGGCAGCGCCAGGGCCGTGCCGACACCGCGCAGCAGGCTGCGGCGGTCCAGGTGTTTCTTGCGCAGGAAGGTGGCCATGGTTGAACCTCCGGATGCCTCGATTGACGTTTAGCGTTGCGCCGTGGCCGGTTGGCCTGCAGGGCTTTCGCCTGCGCCCCCCTTCACCCGACGCGTGAACTGCGGGCTCTGGACGATGCCTTCGACCAGGGCCGTGAAGCGGTAGTCTGCCTTCTGGGCATCCCGCAGGATCGCGCGTACCGTCGGCATGTCATGGTATTCGACGGGTCGCCCGAGCGCATAGATCAGCAACTTCTGCAGCACGGTGCGGACGAACTGCTCGGACTGACCTAGCAGGGCCTGCCGCAGGTCGTTTGGACTCGCCACTGCCGTGCCGTTGGCCAGAATGCCGCGGGGGTCGACCGGGGAGTCTCCATCCTGAGTGCGCCAGGTGCCCACCAGATCGAAGTTTTCCAGTGCAAAACCCACCGGGTCGATCACGCTGTGGCAGGAAGAGCAGACCGGATCGGTACGATGCTGTTCGAGCCGCTCACGGATGGAGCTGGTCAGCTTTACCGTGCCGTCTCCTTCGAGATTGGTTTCCACACCGGGCGGCGGCGCGGGGACCGGGGCATCGAGCAGATTTTCGAGGATCCAGCTGCCGCGGATGACCGGCGACGTGCGCGAAGCCGTGGAGGTGATGGTCAGGATGCTGCCCTGCCCGAGCAAGCCGCGGCGCGGGCTTTCGGCCGACAGATCCACGCGGCGGAACCAGGAGCCGCGCACGCCGTCGATCCCGTAGTGGCGAGCCAGCCGCTCGTTCAGGAAGGTGTAGGGTGTATCCAGCAGTTCGGTCACCGGGCGGTCATTGGAGATCACGGCGCCGATGAGCAATTTGGTTTCCTCGGCAAAGGCCTGGCGCAGACTGTCGTCGAAATTCCGCGCTTCCGGTGTCACTCCCGCCAACTGCCGCAGGAACAACCACTGACCCGCAAAGTTTTCGACCAGGGCCTGCGCCTTGCGGTCAGCCAGCATGCGGCGGACCTGCGCATGCAGCGTGGCGGGCTCGTGCAGTTCGCCGCGCTGTGCCAGTGCGAGCAGTTCATCGTCGGGGATGCTGCTCCACAGGAAGAAAGACAAGCGCGACGCCAGTTCGACGTCGGAGATCGTGTACTCCTCGCCGACGGCCAGCCCGACCGGTTCTTCCTCGAAGCGGAACAGGAAGCGGGGGTCGACCAGAATGCGCGCCAGCGCCTGCTGGATTCCATCGTCAAAGGTTCCCTGGGCGCGGCCCTGCTCGTAAAAACGCAGCAGGGGCGCGAGCTCACCCTCGTCCAGCGGCTCGCGGAACGCTTGCGTGGCCACGGTGGTCAGGATCCGCTCTGCGCAGGAACGCTCCTCGTCGTTGCTGGCAGGCACGCAGGTGAACACCCGCTCGCGCGTGGCCGTGTTGCCGACACCGGTGGCATTGAAGGGGCCGTTGATCTCCAGCGAATTGATGGCGCCCGGTCGGGAGTACGTCGAGTAGATGTCGTAGACTCCGGTCGGACGACGGGTATCGCGCAGCGCCACGGTCAGCACGTGCTGGCCTGCCGTGAGGGGTAGCCGGAATTTGCGGGTGTCGGCCACGTCGAGCGGTTCGCCATCCAGCGTCAGGTCGATGGCCACGCTCGGGTCACGGCCGAAACCGGCACCGCCGCGTACGGTGAATTCATACTCGGCGTCGAGCGGGAAGTTGTGGTCGACGCGCAAGCCGCCACGCGTGCCGAGCGGCAGCCCTTCCACGTGGCGGTCCTGCACCAGTGTGGGCGCGGTACGGTACGTGGAAGTACCGACGGTGGTGGTGAGATCGCCGACCACGGCGCGGCTGATCTTCATGGCAGCCGAGGTATAGCCCTGGATCAGCGCAGGGGAAATCGCAAGCCCGGCGGCCACGTTGTCGAAGCCCTCGGTGGCATCGTCGGCTGGCAGCAGCGGAGTGACGTCGACATCGAGCGCAAACAGGTCGCGGATGGCATTGCGGTACTCGTTGCGGTTGAGTCGGTGCAGGCCGGGGGCGGCCGCCAGCGAAGGCACCTCACGGTCGAGGCGTGCTTCCAGATCCGCGATGAAGTTGCCGATGACGACAGCCTCCGGCGCCGCCTCGCTCTTCGGCGGCATCATGCCGGCCCGCAGCTTGCGGATGATCAGCTCCCAGGTCGGCGCCTGCGCCGCCACGTGCTGGAAGTCGAGTGATTCCATGTCGAGACTGCCGGCCCAGTCTTCGGCGTTGTGACAGCCGACGCAGTAATCCTGCAGCAGGGACGGCAGCTGCTGGGCGCCCGCCGGCAGGGCCAGCAGGCTGAAGGACAGAAAGAGGGGGCGTAGCCGGGTCTGCATCAACGGATCTCCTTACCCTGCGCCTTGAGCAACTCGCCCAGCAGCGCGACGGACGACGGCTTTTCTTCGGCGGGGTGGGTGGCGAGGAAGACGCCCTTGGCCCAATCCAGCGCCGAGCGCTTTTCATTGTCGAGGCGAGTAAGGTCGGCGCCCTGCTCGACGAGATAGCGGATGATGCTGTCCGAACCCCGGTTGGCAGCGCCCATGAGCGCGGTGATGCCCATGGAATTGGCCTGGTTCACATCCATACCCAGAGAGTGGCACAGCTTGACGGCTTCCAGCGACTGCGCCTCGCCTTCGGTATAGGTCTGCAGCAGCACCCAATTGACCCCGGCGGCAGCCATGAGCGGCGAGGTGCCGAGGAAGGTACCGATCATGGGATCCGCCCCGTGCTGCAGGAGCAGCTTCATGACCGTGACGTCGCCGGCCAGCGCCGCTGCGAGGAAGGGGGTCTGTCCTGTGAAATCCACCCACTCCAGCGTGCCCGTGATGGGCAGGATGTGCTGCCGAACCGGCGGTGTTTCGCGAGTGCGTACGTCCGGGTCTGCTCCCGCTTCCAGCAGGTGCTCGATCAGGGCGAGCACGGGTGCGCGCTCCACGCTGTGCTCGTAGGTTTCGTTGTGGATGTAGAGATTGCGCACGTTGACCGCTTCCCACAACGGGCTGCGTCCGTAGAAATCCTGACCGTTGATGAGCACGCCATCCTGCTGCAGCAGGAACTCCGCCATGGCCATGTTGTTGTTGGATATCGCCAGCAGCAGCGGCCAGATTTCGTTGGCGTCGCGCATGTTGAGGTCGGCCCCGGCAGCCAGCAACCGCCTCGCGACTTCCACGTGACCGTGCCTGGCGGCGTAAAGCAGGGCGCTCATGCCGCCTTGCAGTGGGTCGCGGCGACCGCGGTCTGCCGGCGTGCCGCCGCGGATGATGCCGATACCAAAACCGAAACCCTGTTGCGAATTTGGACGTACCCACACCGGCTCGCCGCGCTGCACGGTCTGCAGGTTGACGCTGGCGCCAGCAGCCAGCAGGGTCTCCACCACGTCGACATGCCCTTCGCGGGCCGCCACCATGAGCGCCGTCTGTCCGAAGTTGGCATCGACGGCGTTGACGGCGGCGCCGGCGGCCAGCAACGCTTCGACCACGGCGTCTACACCGATTGCCGCCGCGCTCATGAGCAGGGTTTCACCCGCCGGCTCGATCTGCGCCGGATCGGCACCAGCCTCGAGCAGCAGTCGCACCATCGGTGCGCTACCGTTGGCGATGGCGAGCGACAGCGCGCTCACCCCGAGTGGCGACAGCGCCTGCACATCTGCGCCGGCGTCGAGCAGTTGCCTGACCGCTTCCACCTCGTCGAACTGGGTGAGCCACAGCAGCGGTGGGGTACCGAAGTCGCCAGGGACGTTCGGATCGACACGCTGTTTGAGCAGGGCTGCCACGGTGGCAACGTCCCGGTGCATGGCGGCATCGGCAAGCCGGTGATCGCCGCTGGTGGCTTCGGCAGCACTGGCGCCAGCGCACAGCAGCACGGCCGACACCAGCAGCGCCGGCCCGCTGAGGCGCGCGAACAGACGACGGGCATGCCGGGCGGCTGACCGACCGGAAGGCCTCAGAACCTGACAGCTCTCCAGCATGATGACTCCAATGTGAACCGAGAAGCGGGCCCAGGCAGGTCGCAAAGCCAAGCGGCTGGCAGCAGCCGGCGGCCTCGACGCCAGGCGCCCGGTATTTGATGTAGCCGAGTTTTATAGGCCCCGGCCCCCGGAGTCGTCAACGAGAATGCAGCGCGTGTCACAATAGATGCCTGATTTTTCGGCTTCGACGGCAGGGTCACTTTACTAATATGGCAATCGATTCAACGTGCTGCGGAGGTGTCGCGTGGCGACGCTGACGGTAAAGCGCTTCAGCGGAACGGCCTTGCTGGGTCTGCTCGATGCGGTGGCGCGCCTGCGTATCGCCGTGTTCCGGGATTTTCCCTATCTCTACGACGGCACGCTGGCGTACGAGCAACGCTACCTGCAAACCTACGTGAACTGTCCGGAGGCGGTGGTGGTGGTGGCCCTCGACGGCGAGACGGTGGTGGGTGCGTCGACCGGCATCCCGCTGGCGGCCGAGGAGGACAGCTTTCAGCGTCCCTTCCGGGAAGCCGGCTTCGATCCCGGTCAGGTGTTCTACTGTGCCGAGTCCGTGCTGCGTCCCGAGTACCGTGGCAGGGGCTTGGGCGTGCGCTTTTTCGAGGAACGCGAGGCGCATGCCCGTTCCCTGCGGGATTTTGCCTGGTATGCGTTCTGTGCGGTGGAACGGCCGAGCGACCACCCGCTACGCCCTGCCGGCTACCAGCCCCTCGACAGTTTCTGGCTGAAGCGCGGCTATCGCAAACGGCCGGAGCTCGCGGCGGCTTACCTTTGGAAGGACATCGACCAGGACCACGAGACTTCTAAACCACTGACGTTTTGGTTAAAGTCCGGTCGATCTTCAGCCTGCGGTCCCGGCACCTGAAAGAAGTCCCGCAGCAGGCGCCACCGTACTGCGCGGGCCGCCTGCTGCGGCCAGCAACCCGCCCGATCAACGACATCCTCCGAGGGGAACATGCACCTGCCAAATCACCACGCGCGCCGTCGCTTCCTGCAATTCCTGGCCGCAAGCCCGCTGCTTACCCGCTACGAGGCCTTTGCCGCCGAGGTGGAAGAATCGCTGGGCAGCAAGATCAAGGATCCGTCCGAGGTCATCAACGTCTTCGAAATGCAGCAACTGGCCGGCGAAAAGATTCCGGCCTCGCACTGGGGTTACCTGAGTTCCGGTACCGACGGCGACGGCACCCTGCATGCCAATCAGACAGGATATTCCCGCTTCCAGATCCGGCCGCGGCGGCTGGTCAACGTGGCCACCATCGACACCAAGATCAACTTCCTCGGCGCCACGGCGGCTACACCCATCATGCTCAGCCCGATCGGCAGTTGTGCCGCTTTTCATGGCGATGCCGAAACCGGCGCTGCCCGGGCCTCGGCGGCCAAGGACGCCTGGATGACCATTTCCACTCAGGCCTCCGACCCCATCGAGCAGGTCATGGAAGCGCGAGCCGGCAAGGGCATGTGGTTTCAGCTCTACTCCACCAACGTCTGGGACAACACCGTCAAGATGCTGCAGCGCGCCGAGCAGGCCGGTTGCAGCACGGTCTGCTTCACCATCGACCTGCCGGGTGGCCGTAACACCGAGACGCAGGAGTTGTGGACCCGCCAGGACGATCGCTTCTGCGAAGAGTGCCACTATGACGGCAAGCAGAAACCCATGTTCGAGGGGCTGGCCCGCAGCGGTCTCGTCGATCCGGCCCTGACCTGGGACGTGATCAAACGCATGAAGGATGCGACGCGCATGAACGTGGTGATCAAGGGGCTCGAAGTGGCCGAGGACGCCGAAGCGGCCGTGGCCGCCGGAGCTGACGGCATCATCGTTTCCAACCACGGTGGCCGCGCCACCGACACCGGCCGCGGCACGATCGAGTGTCTGCCGGAGGTGGTCAAGGCGGTGAACGGACGCGTCCCGGTCATGGTGGACGGCGGCGTGCGCCGCGGCACGGACGTCTTCAAGGCGCTGGCGATCGGCGCCAGCGGCGTCGGCATTGGGCGTCCGTACTGCTGGGGGCTCGGCGCCTTCGGTCAAGCCGGGGTGGAACGTGTCATCGACCTGCTCAACCGCGAACTGGCCATCTGCATGCGCGGCAGCGGTACCGTGTCACTGGCGGCGATCAACGGCAGCTACCTCATCGATACCGGTCATCGCAACGAAGACACCCTGCGCGAGCGCTGAGGCGCTGCGCCGGGTCGCCGATCCTGGCGAGCTAGCCAGTGCGGGCCTGACCATGCAGACGCTGCTGCTCCCTGTCGACCCTGCCGCCCCGGCCGCGGCTACCATCGCCACGGCGGCACGCATTCTCGTCCGCGGCGGTCTGGTCGCCTTTCCGACCGAGACGGTTTATGGCCTTGGGGCCAGCGGCCTGCTGGCATCGGCTGTCGAGGGCATCTTCCGCGCCAAGCAGCGCCCGCACAGCGATCCCCTGATCCTGCATGTCGGCACGTGGACGGATTTTGCACGCTATGCGGACCTCGGCGCGATGGCACCGCTGGTCGAGCAACTGGCCGCTGCCTTCATGCCCGGCCCGCTAACGCTGGTCCTGCCCCGCCGCGACGTGGTACCGGCCATCGTGACGGCCGGTGGCCCCCATGTGGCGCTGCGGGTGCCCGCCCATCCGGTGGCGCTGGCACTGATCGACGCCACCGGGGTGCCCTTGGCGGCGCCCAGCGCCAACCTGTTTTCGAGGCCTTCCCCCACCACGGCGGCGCTGGTGCTCGAGGACCTCGACGGCCGTATCGACGCCGTGCTCGATGCCGGGCCGGCGGCCATCGGAGTGGAAAGCACCATCCTCAGCCTCAGTGGCCCGCCGACCCTGTTGCGACCGGGCGGGGTGGCACTGGAAGCACTCGAGGCCGTGGTGGGCGAAGTGCTCTTGCCGGCCGAGGCCGCGCTGACCGAGGATCAGCCGCAGCCAGCCCCCGGCATGCTGCTGAAACACTACAGTCCACGCGCCCGTCTTTTGCTGCTGGCCGATCCCGCCGGACTGCCGGCGGTGGCGGCGGCCCAGCGTGGTGGCAGGCTGGGCCTGCTGCTGCCGAGCGCCGCCCTGCAGGGTCTCGCCGGAGTCGACGCCGAGCGCGTCGATCTGGGCGCCGATGTCGCCACGGTGGCAGCGAGGCTCTTCAAGGGTATGCGGGAACTCGATCGGCGCGGCTGCACGCATATCCTCACTCACTGTCTGCCACCGGAGGGCCTGGGACGGGCGATCAATGATCGTCTGCTGCGCGCCGCCGAGGGCAGCGTCATCCGCTAGCAGGCTAGTCGGCACGGAGAGCTCCATGCAGAAGATGGCAGTCGTACTGGGCCTACTGGGTTTTCTGGCCGAGTCGGCGAGGGCCTACGATCCGCCGCCTGTGGCGCCTGCCGCACAGCAAGCTGCCATCGTCGGTGGTCAGGATGCCGAGCCCGGCGCACAGCCCTGGATGGTGGCATTGCTGCGCAAATCTGCAGCGGCTCCCAGTCCTGCCAGCGAACGCCAGTACTGCGGCGGCGTGCTGATTGCGGCTACTTGGGTTCTCACGGCGGCACACTGTGTGGAGTGGCTGGCTGCCAGTGAGCTGGAGGTAGTCGTCGGGCGCACTGCACTCGATGCCGAGGGTGGCGAACTGAGGGGCGTGACCGAGATCGTGGTGGAGCCTCGGCGCGGCGATGGCATGCTCGCCGACATCGCGCTGCTTCGGCTCGCCGAGCAGAGCGCCATCACGCCGCTCGCCCTGCTGGAAGCCGACGACAGTGTGTACGGCGAAGAGGGCCGCGTGCTGGGCTGGGGCAGTCGCAGTGGACAGCGCAAGGGCAGCTGCAGCGTGGAAGTTGCGGGCCTGACGCCCACCGCCACTGCCGAGATTGCCTGCGATACCCAGGTGTTTCGCAAGCTGGACCCGGTGTCAGCGCTGCAGCAGACCGCGCTCAGCATTCTCGATGCTGCGCAGTGCCAGAGCCGCTTTCTGGCCTTCCTGCGGCAGGGAGGTTTTCGACTGCCGCCGAACGGCACCGACGTCACTGCCCTCTACCCCGGCACCCTGTGTGCGACCGACCGGCTGGACCGCGCGAGCGCCTGCTTCGGCGACAGTGGCGGTCCGCTGCTCGTGCAGCGCCGTGGCCAGTGGCGCCTCGCCGGCCTGGGCTCCTTTCTCTACAGCAGCAACTGCCGCGGTGCCAACACACTGGCCTTCTTCACCGATGTGCGCCACTACCTGCCCTTCATTCGCGAGACGCTCGCCAGCAGCGCAGCGCTGCACTTTGCCGCCCTGTGCCCCCCCGCCGTGCTGCCCCGCCTGCGCACGGTACCGGGCCCTTCTGGAGCGCCAGTGACCCTGCAACTCCACTGGGTACCCGCAGCGCGGGCCTCCGGCTACCTGTTGTGGGTGTTGCCAAAGGGCGTGACCGCGGCCGCGGTACAGCGACTGGAGCTCCCGGCGACGGCTGATCGCTTCGAGCAGCAGCTGCCGAGCGGTAGCCGCTATGCCGTGGCCTTGCAGGCGCGCGGCACGTCCTGCGACGGCCCCCTGTCGCCACCGCTCGAGGTGCTGGTGCCATGAGGTGTGGACTCTGCCTGCTCCTGCTTGCTGCGCTCGCCACGCCGGTACGGGCCCTCGTCGATCCGGAGCCGACAGCGTTGCCGGTGCCGCCCTGGCTGGTGGACATCGTGGTGGCCGGGGCCTCGCAGCGGGTGTTCTGCCGGGGTGCCCTGATTGCGCCGCAGTGGGTGTTGAGCACCGGCACCTGTCTCAATGACCCCTTCCACCTGCTCGACGACGTGGCACCGGGCAAGCAGCCCGAGTATTTCGCCAGGCTCGGCCCCAATGGTGACGTGGTGGAAGTGCAGTCCTTCGTCCATGCCAGCGATTACGGTGTCGGCTTGTTCAGGATCGCGCTGCCGAGCAGTGCTGCGCCGCTGCCACTGACCTCCCTGACCAGCAGCGAACTGCTCGGCAAGGCCGTGGTGCTCTATGGCCGGCAGGCCACCACCGGCTTCCGCGACGCGTTCTACAACCCCGGCGGCAGCGGTCCCGCGGCGCTCTGTCGGGTGGAGGGCCGGGCCTTCGTCGGCCAGCGGTCCTGGTGCTATCTGCTCGGCAGGCCCCGCAGTGAAGCTGGCTTGTTCCAGACGCGGGCGACCGTGCTGGATCCGGCAGCGCCGGGGGCACCGGCGACAGCGCTCGACCGCAGCGTGACACCCGATCGCTCCGGCAGGACCCTGTACCTGGACTTCCGGGCCTCCGCCAGTTACCCCTGCAACGAGGATCTCGGACTGCCCGTACTGCTGCCGCGCGCTGACGGCGGGGTGGAAATCGCCGGCGTTGTTGCCCGGGTCGGCGTGGCAGCAGGACTGCCGCTCTGCGGGCCGTCGCTGGCCAACGAATTCAGCAGCATCGAGGCGATTCGTGCCTTCATAGCCGAGACCGAGACGCGCGAGGCCTTCACGTCGCTGTGCCCGGCCACGCCCGTGCCGACGCTGCGCTGGCTGGAAGCCGGATCCCGCCTTTCGCTGCACTGGCCCGCCGTGCCCGGCGCCAGCGGCTACCGCGTCCACTACACGTCCCGCCACGGCCATGAGCCGATCGAGACCCTGGACCTCGGCAACCGGACCAGCCTCACGGCGCCACGCGCTGCCGTCGGGGCGCTGCTGGTCGCCGTGTCGGCCTACAACGAGCGCTGTGGCAGCGTCGCGTCCAGACCCCTGTCCGCAACACCACTGCCATGAGAGGTGAGGCTGAACCCAAGGGGGTGTGACCCAATCTTTGCACGGTTGCCGCGTTGACAGTGTCGAGCAGCGCCATGCACGATGCCGGCAAAAAACCGGGGTCCACACTGTGCCCGGACTCCGGGGGAACGGCATGAGCGCGCTGAATCGACGGGATTTCATGGCAATTTCCGCAGGGGTGACCGCCTTGGTCGGCGGCAGCAAGTCAGAGTCGGCCGAGCCGGGCAGTACCTCCGGCCTCGTCGTCTGCATGCATGGCATCACCTCGAGCGAATTCGATTTCCGCACCTGCTTGGAGGGCTGGGCCCGTGCAGGGATCCGCGCCGCCGAGCCCGATCTCGTGAAAGCTCGCCAGTACGAGCAGGCCAACGGCCGGGGCAGTGCCCGCAAACTGATGGATGACCTCGGTCTGCAGGCGTATTCGTCCACCAACCAGCTCAACCTCGAGGCGAATGGCGAGAATCGCGCGCAGGCGCTCGAAGACCTCAAGTGGAAGGTGGAGCTGGCCGAGTCGCTCGGGGCCAGCCGACTGGTCATTCCGTCTGCCTCCAGTGCGCCGCACACGCTGGCCGACTACGCGCAAGTCCGCGCCAATCTCCACGAGGCTGGGGAAATTGCCAAGCCGCACAACGTGGCGCTGATGGTCGAGTTCACCCGCAATTCTCGCGTGATCAACAACGTGCGCACGGCGCTGGATGTGGTGCGGGGCGTCGGGCACCCCAATGTCCGCTTCATGCTCGACGTCTATCATTTCTGGGCTGGGCCCTCCAAGTTCGAGGATCTCGACCTGATCGAACCGGGCGAAATCCATCACGTCCATTTTGCCGACACGCCGTGGCAACCGCCGCTGGAAGTGGCCGAGCAGAAGGACCGCGCCTTCCCGGGCGAGGGCCGGGCACCGTTGCAGAAGATTCTCGACAAGCTGGTGGCGCTGGGCTACGACAGGGCCTTGTCGCTGGAATTGTTCGACATGCAGGTGCGGCGCACGGATCCGGGCTTTATTGCGGCCCGGGCTTTGCAGACAATAACGCCATACATACAACAGGCCGCGATGGCGGCCAGCAGGGGAACCCGATGAACAAAGCGATCCATACTCTGGCCGGTGCCGTCGTGCTGGCCCTCGCCCTCGCACCGGCTGCACCGCCGGTGCTGGCCCACCACTCCTTCTCGGCCGAGTTCGATGCGGCGACCAGTGGCAGCTTCACCGGTACCGTTACCGAGGTGCGCTTCAGCAACCCCCACGTGCGCTATCGCATCGACGTGAAAAAGCCGGACGGCTCCGTCGAAAACTGGGAGGTTCAGGCCGGCAGCGTGACATCGCTGCGCCCGCAGGGTTGGGTAGCCGACAGCGTGAAAGTCGGCGACACGGTGACCGTCGAGGGTCAACTGGGTCGCGACGGCGCCAAGAAGGTCTTCGTGCGCAGCATCCTGCTGGCGAGTGGCAAGCGATTCGGCGGGACCGAGGGCAATAACTCCTCCACCGCCGCGCGCCCGGCCAACAACGATCGCAACGTCGTCACCGCCGACCCCAACAAGAACTACGGCTACGGCAAGCAGAACGCAGCAGCGCCCTTCGACATCTCCGGTGCCTGGCGGCAGGGCTACAAGTTTCGGGTGACGGTCGACGATCTCGAGCCAAAACCCACGCCCTTTACCGAGGAAGGCAAGCGCCTGCGCGAAGCCAACAGCAAATACGATGACCCGGCACTGCGCTGCATTTCACTCGGGCTGCCCCGTATCTTCGGCAACCCGTACAACCTCGACATCCACGATGCGGGCAGCCACTACCTGTTCACGTACGTGGAGCACAACTCGCCGCGGCGCATCTGGATGGATGGCCGCAAACCCGGCGAAAACACCGTGCCGACCTCCAACGGTTTTTCCGTGGGCCGCTGGGAGGACGCCAATACGCTGGTGATCGAGACCACCCACCTGCTGGCAGGCTGGCTTGACGGCTCGGGGTTGCCCATGTCGGGCGAAGGCACGCGCACCGTGGAACGCATCGTGTTCACGGCCGATCATCTTTCCGCTGATCGGACCATGACCATCTACGACCCGCTGTATACCCAGCCCCTGACGCGGGTGCGCGGCTGGGCACGAGGGGACAACGTCGATGTCACCGAGCAGGATTCCTGCGACCCGGCCAGCTACTACACGGACCTGCGCGAAGCGGGCCTGCTGGACCAGCATCTGGCTCCGTGATGACGGCGCCCCGCCTGCCGGGGCGCGAAGAGCAACGACGAGCGGTCAGCGCGGCGGCAGTCGCGCCGGCCGGTCAGCGGGCAACTGCTGGTCGATCGTCGTCATGATCATGCCGACCATCACGTAGTCACCCATCACCGTCACCATTTCCACCACGCCGCGCCGACCGAAGGCGCGCTCGACTTCTGCATAGAGCGCCGGGTCCACCCGATGATCGCGCATGATGGCGCGGCCCAGCCGGATGATCAGGGTTTCCTCGGCGGGCAGGTCTACGGGTTCGCGATCGAACTTGATGGTATCGATGACGGCCTGCGGCGCGCCGTAGTCGAGGGCCGCCTGTTCATGGGCCGTGTACTCGTATTGCTGGGCGATCTCCCAGGTGGCCACCAGAATCGCCACTTCCGTATGGCGGGGACTCAGCACGCCGTTGTAGCGCAGGTAGCTGTTGAGTTCGTCGAACACCTTGGCGATGGGCGGGCTGTAGAGCGAAAGGGCAACCGGGCCGGTGCGCGGCGCCGGACCGCCCTTGACGATACCGTCGTAGATCGCCTTGCCTGCCTCATCGAGATCGTCTCGCGCCAGCGGTGGCAGCCGAGTCAACGAGACCGGGTGCACATCCGGCGGTAACTGACGCTCCGGCGCCGGCTGCGCCGACCCCTGACTGGCGAACAAGGCACCAACGACCAGCGATACCAGCGTTGTTTTCACGGCGCTCCCTCCCAAGGGCAGACAAGGTTTCCCCACGCTACCGCAAAATCCGTGGACTGGGTTAGCGGACCTTTGGCGAATCCGGCCGCGAAAGGCCAGCTCCTGCCGCTGCTGCGGCCGCTGGGCAAGATCCACGGGCGGGGCGCCTTCCGCTTCGGTGACACGCCCGGTGGCTGCAGGGCCAGGGGTCCGCTCAGCGCTGCGCGCGTCGCCAGCCAGCCGCGCGGGCTTCCTGCTCGCTGCAGAACAGGCGCTCACCGGCGGTCGGGGTGATGACAGTCTGCGCGTAGAACTCGCCGCCCGGCACGTGGTACACGCGCTCGCCACGGCGGCTGATGTTGCCCTTGATGCGGCAGTTGCCGCCGGTTGCCGGCTCGCTGGCCGCGGGTCTCTCCGCCTCCTGTCTCCTGCCCCGGCGATAGTCTGCCGGCAGTTCGAAGCTGCCCTGCCACAGGTTGAGGCGCGCCCGACGCGCCGCCGCTTCCTCGTCGACGTAGTCGTCAGAGAACTGCCGGTAGGCAACCACCCAGCCCGCACCCGCCAGCCAGCCGTTGACGTCTTCGCTGCCCAGCCGGCACACGGCAACCACGCGGCCGTAAGTGTCCACATCGCGACGCTGGCAGCTGATGCGCCGGTTGCCGAGCTTGCGCTCCAAGGCCTCGCGCGCCGCGCTGCCACAGGGCCAGGACTCTCCGCTGACGAGCGTGCAGGTCTGGGTCGCTTCCGGGGCGTCGATCCCGAACAGCCGGATGCGCACGCCCTGCAAGTCGAGCGTGTCGCCGTCGAGAACCCGTGCGTAGCCCCGCACCTCCAACTGGGCGAGGGCGATCGGGGTGCCGAGTGCCAGCAGCAGCCCGAGTACCGCACTCGCCAGAAGCGCGCCCTTGTTGTCCATTTCGCCCCCCATCGAGACCTGCGTTGCACGGCGAAATGCCGCTGCAGCATGGCGCCAGTATGCCGTCAGCCACCCGTGCGGTGCGACGGGTCTCTCTTGGCCGCGTCGGAGGCGCGCGCTGCCCGGCTGGAGTATCCTGTCACCCGCTCTGCTGCCGAGGGTGCCCGTCCAGCCATGTACCGCAATACCACTACCGCCTATGGCAGCGTTGCCAAAGTCCTGCACTGGTTGATGACGCGCTACCAGCACCTGATCCTCGAGGGCGCTGTACCGCGGCGCATGTTGCCATGAGTGCAGGAACCCCTATGCCTGTGCGGCCCGACGTCGAGGAGGTCGATACCCTAATCATCGGCAGCGGGTTCGGCGCCTTGCTGGCGGCCATCCGGCTGCAGGAGCAGCAGAGCGGCGACTTCGTGTTGCTCGAGCGCAGCGCCGAACTCGGCGGCACCTGGCAGGTCAACAGCTACCCCGGCGCAGAAGTGGACGTGCCCACCAGTCTCTACTGTCTCTCCTTCGTGCCCTACCCCTTTCGCAAGTCCTACGCCTCGCAGGCCGAATTGCTGGCCTACACCAATCACATCATCGACCGCTATGCGCTGCGGGCCAAGGCCCGTACCAACCAGGAAGTCACCGAGCTGCGCTTCGACGACGCCAGTTGCCGCTGGACGGCGACCACCGCGGCAGGTGCCCGATTCCGCGCGCGCTTCGTTATCGACGCCAGTGGTGTGCTGGCCAATCCGCGTACGCCTGCGCTTGCCGGTGCCGCCCGCTTTACCGGCCCGCAGTTCCACTCCGGCCACTGGGACCACAGCGTGGATCTCGCCGGCAAGCGCGTGGGCGTCATCGGTTCGGGGTGCTCGGCGGCGCAGATCGTGCCGGCGATCGCCGGCAAAGTGGCCCAGCTGACGCTGTTCATGGGCAAGGCGCAGTGGATCCTGCCGCGTGCCGACCGCGAGTATGGCGCGCTGGAACGCCAGCTACGCACCTGGCCCGGCATCCGCCACCTCATTCGACTGGTCACCTTTCTCTGGTATGACAGCCGCTTCGTCGCCTTTCGCCGCTACCCCGGCTTTGGCGGGCTCAGCCGCCTGCTGAAGGCGCAGTACCGCCGCAAACTGCAGCAGCAGCTCGCGCTCCACATCAAGGATCCGGCACTGCGGCAGCACATGCTGCCCGACTACGAACTCGGCTGCCGACGTGTGATTCCCAGCAACAACTATCTGCCGGCGCTCGCACGCAGCAACGTCGCCGTCGACATCAGCGGCATCGACCAGATCACGCCCTCGGGTATCAGGACGCGCGATGGCCAGGACAGACCACTCGACGTCATCGTGTACGCGACCGGCTACTACGCCTATTCGGATCTCAGTCGGGCGCTGACCTTCCAGGTCTACGGTCGACAAGGACGCCACCTCAACCGCGAATGGGAGCAGATGCCGGTTTCTTACAAGGGCATCACCGTGGCGGGCTTCCCCAACTATTTCAAGGTGAACGGACCCAACACCGGCACCGGGCACAGCTCGCAGCTGTCGTACATGCAGGCGGCCACCGCGTATATCGCCAAGGCCATTCGCGCCGTCAAGCAGCAGCCACACATCCGCGCCATCGAACCGCGGCTGGCCCTGCAGGAGGCCTACGTGGCGCGGCTGCGCAGTAATCTGCAGAAGACGGTCTGGCAGACCGCCGCCTGCACCGCGTTCTACCGCAAGAACATGACCGACGAAGTGACCAGCCTGTCGCCCGAGCCGGCCAGCGGCTTCATCCTCTCGCGCCTGTGGTTCCGGCTCGGCGATTACGACTGCCTCGTCTAGGACCGCTGTCGGGGGCAGGCCGTCTCGGGCACTGGCAGACACTGCGACTGCCCCGCGTGGGTCTTGTGCGGCCATCGCGCTGCTGCCCCCTGTGCGAGGCTGCGGCGCCGCTGTACCCTGTGGGCCCGGCGCTGGTCCTTGCAGCACAGTGCCAGTTTCCCCACTACCACACGAGGTGCTGCCATGCGTTTACGCTCCGCCCTGCTGCTCGCTCTGGGGGCGTCGGCCCTGCCGACGGCCACTCCATTGCTGGCCCACCACAGCCAGGCCATGTTCGACACATCCAAGGAAATCCTCATCGAAGGCACGGTGGCGCGCTTCGACTGGGTCAACCCGCACATGTACCTCGTGGTCGACACCGTCGGCCCGGACGGCAAGCCGGCGCAGGTGGAGGGCGAGGGGCTCGGCATCACCCAGGCACTGGTCGATGGTCTGGATCGTGCGGCGCTGCAGCCGGGTACGCCCGTGGTGATGCGCGCCAATCCCAATCGTGGCGGCTGGGGCAAGCAGGTGAGGATCATGGATGTCACCACGCGAGACGGCGAGATCCACCCGTTCTATGTGTCCAGCACCAAGACGCGTTCGCTGACACCCGCCGAGGGTCTGGAGGGCAAGTGGGCGCCGTCCCGTGCAGCGCTCGGTGCTGGTTTCGGCGCCATGGCGAGTTGGCCCATCACGCCGGCCGGCCGCGCCGCCCAGCAGCAGTTGGCCGCCGACGGCCTGTGCTTCGTGGAGCCGGTACCCTTCCTCGCCGTGCTGGATGAGTTGCGTACGCTGGAGCGTACCGCCACCGAAGTGCTGCTGCATTTCGACAACACCGGGGATCACGTGATCCGCACCGTCCATCTCGACCAGCAGCATCCGGCCGACCTCGTGCCCTCGCGTCATGGCCATTCGATCGGGCATTTCGAGGGAGAAACGCTGGTGATCGACACCGTCGGCTATGAACCGAACGCTTCCGGCAACGGCGCGAATGTCCCTTCCAGTGCCGAGAAGCACACGGTGGAGCGTCTCACCCTCACCGCCGATCGCCTGCGGCTGCGCTACGAAATCACGGTCGAAGACCCGGTCTACTTGTCCGCACCGGCATCGCTGGTCCAGCAGTGGGATCACCGGCCCGACCTCGAGTTCTCGCCCCCTGACGAGCAATGCGACGACGGCGTGGCCGCTCGCTACAAGCCGCACGTTCCTCAGTAAAAGACTGGCAGTGCCATCCCAGCCGCCGGTTGCCTTGCGCGCCGGCGGGTGACCCCACAGAGCAGGGCAGGGGCGCTGCAGCGCAGGCACGGGGCGCCTAGCTCCCGTGCCTGCGCTGTGCTCAGAAGCTGAAGCGCACCCCGAAGCGGTACATGCGGCCCAACTGATCGAAGAACACCGGGTTGGTCGGGTACGTCGCACTCGGAGCCGAGGGCGGTTCCCGGTTGGCCAGGTTGGTGATCGACGCAAACAGCTGCAGATCCTGATCCAGCAACTTCACGTTGTAGCTGCCGTTCAGGTTCAGATAGAACGCGCTGTCCACCGTGTTGTCGTTGACGGTCAGCGGGCGGGTGACCGAGTAGTTCGGGTCATCCGGGCCTATCCACAACGCATTGAAGATGCCCTCGCTGATGTAGCGGCCGGACAGCGTTACGGAGAACGGGCCGTCGGCGTAGGTCAGGAAGCTGTTGGCCGTCCATTCCGGGGTGCCGGCGCCGCCGGTTTCTCCCGACCTGTCGATGATGGTGCCAAACAGGTTGGTGGCGTTTTCGATCACGCGCGTGGCGAGAACGCGCACCGACAGGTCACCGGGCAGGAAGGCAATCGGCAGCGTGTAGGCCAGCTCCAGATCCACGCCTCGCGACTTCAGCCACTGCAGGTTGACGTTGACGTTGCGGATCTCCGCCAGCGAATTGTTGGGGCCGAAGGTGATGAGCGGGCAGGTCAGCGGGTCCTGGAACGAGAAGCAGCGATCGACGATGTTTTGCGCACCGCCCGGAGCACCGATGTAGTCATCGACCTGGATGTCGTAGAAGTCGGCTGCCACGCGCAGGCCCGAGGCCCAGCCGCTGGTCGGTTGCAGGATCACGCCCAGTGTCGAGGTGATCGCCCGCTCGGCATCCAGCGCGGGGTTGCCACCGGCGAGGCCCGCCGGAAACTGCGCCGGGTTGCCGGCCACGAAGCGGTTGGTCACCGCCGTGAAGTTGCTGGCGCTGGCCTGGAACAGATCGTTGAAGTTCGGTGCACGAATGTCCCGCGAGCGCGTCAGACGCAGGCGCAGCCACTCCGACACGTCCCACAGCAGACCCAGCTTCCAGGTATCGGCGCTGATGTCGTTGCTGCTGGCGCTGCGGTTGAAGCTGCCAAAGCCGGAAATGTCGTATTCCGTGTGGCGGGCCGCCGCATTCAGGCTGAGCGCCGATACGAACGGCACGCCGTTGAGCAGCGGCAGGTCGGCTTCGACGTAGGCTTCCTGGACGTCCTGCTCGGCGTTGTAGTCGGCACCGAAGTTCTGGAAGTAGGCGAAGGAGTTCGACAGGTCATCATGCAGCAGCGCGGTGGAATCCTTGCGCAGTTCCACACCGCTCGCCACGGCCAGTTCGCCGGCCCAGAGATCGGCAAGCGTGCCCTGTACGTTGGCAGCCCACACGTGCTGGTCGATGACGATGTTTTCCTTCAGCGTACGGTAGACATAGTCGAGCGACGCAGCCGATGCGCGGCCCTCACCGAAGGGGTTGAACGGCGCACAGCCCGCCGCAGCGGCGCGCAGGGCCGGATCGGGGCTGATGAGGGCGCGGCAGGTCACGCGCCGCCGCTCCGCGGGCAGGGCGGCATCGGCCGGGTCGTACACGGCATCCGTGGCCCAGGCCCAGTAGGCCTTTGACTCCGGGTTGTTTAGGCCGCCGCTGCCTGGGCGGTTGATCACGCGTGAGGCGCCAGCCACCATGTTGTTGGCAACGCTCTGGTCGCGCTCGGTGTCGGCGTATTGGTAGTAGGCATCCCAACTCCAGTTGTCGTTGAACTGGCCGTCCAGACCGAAGGTGATGCGCCAGGTTTCCGCTTCCGAGGCCGACAGGCCCTGACGCTGACCGAGCACGGCGAGGTTGAAGGCGCCGGCGGTCGGACGTGTATCGGCAGGCGTTGCCGAGGCGGGCGGAAGCAGGGCGCGTATCGCAGCCGGCACGAAGGGGTTGTCGTTGAAGATCGGAATCGGTGCGCCGAAGTAGCGCGACTGCAGCGTCTCGCCATCGACGTGGCCGTAGGAGCCCTCGATGAAACCGGTCAGCGTGTCGTTGATCTGGAAGTCGGCATGGCCGAACAGGGTTTCGCGTTCTACCGGCACCATCAGCTGCGCGGTGGACATCGACGAGAACACGTCACCGTTGGCGGCGTTGTTGCCCGACGCCGGCGAGCCCAGTCGGTAGGGCGCCGGTTCGCCGTCCTTGTTGAAGGTCACACCGCCGGTACCGAACAGGTTGCGGATCGGCAGGGTCGCCGGCGTGTTGTTGTTGAGGATGGCGATGACGCCCCCTGGATTGGCAAAAAAACCGCCCCCGGTGGGGAAGCGCAGCTGGGCAGGCTGTCCCGCCACGGCGCCGACGCCGGCGTTGGTGATGACCACACCGCCTTCACACCAGTCGCGCGTGAAGCAATCTCCGATGCCTTCCTGCTTTTCGTACTCACCGCCGAGTACGAAGTGGGCACGGCCGTCCATGAAGTCGGCGCCGCCGGCGAGCGAAAGATGCGTGTTGCGCCCATCACCCTCGGCGGTCTCGGCCACGTCGAACTGGCC
The DNA here is from genome assembly GCA_036796405.1 of Gammaproteobacteria bacterium. Lineage (GTDB taxonomy): Bacteria > Pseudomonadota > Gammaproteobacteria > Pseudomonadales > Pseudohongiellaceae > CAILUG01. The sequence goes on from DAIRDB010000022.1 coordinate 32,724, forward strand.
CTTGAGCCCGGTCAGCGTCTTGTTGAGCAGCACGTTCACGGCGCCGGCGATAGCATCTGAGCCGTAGGCGGCCGAGGCGCCACCCGTCACCACATCAGTGCGCTCCACCAGTCCGCTCGGAATCATGTTGAGATCGACCGTACCTTCGCGGGTGACCGGTGCGAAGCGGCGGTTGTCGACCAGCACCAGGTTGCGGTTAACCCCCAGCCCACGCAGGTTCACGATCTGGGCACCCACGTTGAAACTGCCCCAACCATTGGTAGTGGGGGTGTTGCTTGGACGGAAGGCGGGCAGCTGGTTCAGGCCGGCACCGAGGTTGATGATGTTGAGTCGCTCGAGTTCTTCGGCATTGAGCGTGGTGACCGGCGTGGGTGTGCTGAAGCCGGTGTTGCGGCTGATGCGGCTGCCCGACACCACGACTTCTTCCACGCCGGCGCTGGCGGCAGGACCCTGCTGGGCGAAGGTGGCTGGCATACCGAGCGCCGCCGCGACGGCAAGCGTCAAGGCAGCGCTGCGGCGGTGGAGTGTGTGCCGGAGACCGGCGTGAAGACTGGACATTGTTCCCCCTGGTTCTATCGTTTGTTGTAGTGGTGCGTTGCTGGTGCTTCGTGGGTACTGCTGGAACCTTTTCTCCTCGGTTGGCCGCGTCGTGTTCGTCTTGCCCTGCCGTGGCACTGCAGGGCACTGCCGTTCTCGTTCGCGCACCCCGCCGCTCAGGGCGTGCTGGGTGCGGCGGCAGCTGGCGCCGGTACGAGTGCCGGTTGCCCGGCGCGGGTAGGTTCGAGGATGCCGAGCTCGTCGTTGAGGAAATACCACTCATCGCCGAGCTGAATGTGGCGATTGCCTTCGGCGCACACATATTCCACCCAGACGATGTCCTCGGTCACGTGACTGTATTGCTGATTGATGGTCCACGGCCCGGTGAAGGCGTCGTCGATGGTGGTGATACGGTTTTCCAGCGTGTCGGCATCGCGGCGGAAGATTTCCTCGAATACCACGGTGCCGTCGTTCTCGTGCAGCACCACGCCGGTCGAATCGATGGAGCGGGGCCCCTTGATGCCGCGGGTCTCGATGGCCAGCGTGTCGTAGGTACCGTCACCATCGTCGTCGCGCCACTGCCCGATCGAGTATCCGTTGAACTCCGGCAGGATGTACTCAGGCCAGTCGCGCCCGTCGGTGTAGACCCGCCGTATCTGGCTTTCCCAATCGGCGTAGATGTAGGTGATGGCCGGCGTGATGATGATCTCCATCGGAAAGCTCATCTTCATCATGCGTGGCATGCCGGGGGGCAGGCAGGTGGCGGGCGGATCACCGGCCAGAATACCCTCGGCGCGCAGTGCCTGGTTGCGGTCATAGATCGCCTTGTACTCGGGAGTCAGCGGTGCGGGGCCTGCTGCCTCGTAGCCTTCGGGCGGCCAGTTGAGACTGCCGATGCGCTGCCACTGGCCGCTCCAGTCCGGGTAGCGTGCAGCCGTTGGAGAGTCCTCCGCCGGGCCGTCACAGGCGCTCAGCAACACGGTGGCCAGCAGGGTCGCGACGACCCCACGGCTGGCAGTCGCGCCAGTATGGAGCCGGGCGGCAGCGGTACGGGCGGGGGTCAGGGTGCAAGCGGGCAGCGTCGACATGGAGTTTTCCTCAGCGACCTTCTGCCCGCGCCACCACCGGTTCACCGGTGCTGCGCCGCGGATTGCTGAAGTTGCCGCCGTAGGCCCCGCTGCGCAGCGGACGGACGGTCACCAGGATCTCGTCACCGGGCTGCAGCGTTTCCGGCGTCCAGCCGGCACGAAACAGTCCGCTGGTGTTGCCACCCTCCACGCTCCAGCGCTGCACGGCGCCGTCGGCTGCCACCACATCCAGCACGATGATGCAGTGGGGGTTGGTGAACTTCCATTCGACGACCTTGCCGGCCAATTCCACCGGATGCTCCGAGTCGTAGATGGCCGTGGAGTGGTGGGCGAGCGCGGGAGCGGCGCCCAGCAATGGGGTCAGGAGCAGTGTCGTGATGAGCGTGGCAAGGGTCTGGCGTGGCATGGCTGACTCCTCTTGTTCTATAGGTGGGGAGTGTGGTGATCCGGCCTGACGGACGGAAGCGGATCTGCATCATAAGCCAGCCCTGCCAGTGCCATTTTGGGTCGGTGGCAATTTCACAATAGATGCACAGCACCCACGCTAGTCCGGAGTGAGCCCCGCAAAAGGCTACTGATCGAGCGGGTCAGGCGGCTGTTTTCCCGAGCTCTGTCTTCACCACCTTGCCCATGGCGTTGCGCGGCAGGGAGGGCAGCACGCGCAGGTGCTTGGGAATCTTGTAGGGCGACAGCCGTCCCTCGCACCACTGCTTCAACTCGGCGAGCGTGAGTTGCTGGCCCGGCCGCAGGACCACGCAGGCGGTTACCGCCTCTCCCCAGGTGTCATCCGCCACGCCCACCACCGCGCACTCGGCGATCTTGTCATGGGTGAGCAGCGTGCCCTCGATTTCCAGCGCCGATAGCTTGTAGCCACCCGACTTGATGATGTCGATCGAGGAGCGGCCGAGGATGCGGTAGTAGCCTTGCTCGCGAACGGCCACGTCGCCGGTGCAGAACCAGCCATCGCGAAAACTCGCCACCGTGGCCACGGGGTTGTTCCAGTATTCGAGAAACACCGTACTGCCGCGGATGCGGATTTCACCGGGCTGATCGCTGGTGGTGATCGGCTGATCGGCATCGTCGTAGAGCGCGACGTCCACGCCGGGCAGGGGCAGGCCGACCATGCCGGCGCGCCGCTCACCCTCGTAGGGATTGGACAGCGCCATGCCGATCTCGGTCATGCCGTAGCGCTCCAGCAGGGTTTGCCCGGTCAGCTGCTGCCATTGCTGGAAGAGTTTCACCGGACAGGCGGCCGAGCCGCTCACGTTGAGCCGCATGGCGGCGAAACCCGCGATGACCGCATCGCGCCGTGCGGGCGGCAGCGCCTCCAGCGCCTGCACTAGCTTCACGTAGATGGTGGGTACTGCCATGAACAGCGTGTAACGCCCTTCGGCGACCTGCTGCAGCAGCGGCTCGAGCTCGAAACGCGGAAACAAGGTCAGCTCGGCACCCTGCCACAGCGCACAGCAGAGCACGTTGACGATGCCATGGATGTGGTGGAGCGGCAGGAACAGCGGGATACGATCCGACTGCTGCCAGTGCCAGGCCTGCAGCAGCGTCGTGATCTGCGTGGCGATGTTGAGGTGGGTGCTCACCACGCCTTTGGGCTTGTTGGTGGTACCGCTGGTGAACAGGATGAGTGCGCGTCTCTCTGGTGACAGGACTGGCAGCGCTGCCTCGGCTGCCGACACGCTATCGCCGCCGAGTTCCTCCACCAGCAAAAGCCGGATACCGAGCGCCTCGCACAGGGCGCCCAGCGCTGTCGCCAGCGCCGGCTCCGTGTTCCGCGACAGCAGCAGCCGCGTCACGCCGGCGTTGTGCAGGGCATGCTCCAGCTCCGGCAGGGCGGCAGACACGTTGAGCGGCACTGCTATGCCGCCGGCGCGCCACAGACCGAGCAGCACTGCGATGTAGTCGGCGCTCGCCGGCAGCAGGAAGGCGATGCGTTCTTCGTCGAGATCGCGGGCGCTACCCAGCAGCGCAGTGGCCACTCGCAGTACCTGGCGCTGCAGGTCGGCGTAGGTCCAGTCTCCACTGGCGCCGCGCAGTGCGGTGGCCGTATTGCGGAAATCGAGAGCGGGAAACAGCAGTGTCGTCATCGGCTATACCAGGGCCCGGACCGAGAAATACAGCAGTGAGGGCCCGAGCAGGCAACCCACGCCGGTATAGAACGTGGCCGTCATCGCCCCGTAGGGCACGAGGCGCGGGTCGGTGGCGGCAAGGCCGCCGGCAACGCCACTGGTAGTGCCGAGCAAGCCCCCGAAGACCATGGCGCTCTGCGGATTATTCAGGCCGATGAATCGTGCGAGCAGCGGCGTGGCCACCATGACCAGCACCGCTTTCACCACACCTGCCGCCACGCTGAGGGCCAGCACGTCCGAACTGGCACCGATGGCGGCGCCGGTCACCGGCCCCACGATGTAAGTGACCGCGCCTGTACCAATGGTGGTGATGCTGACGGCATCGCGGTAGCCGAAGGCGACCGCCACCGCCGCGCCTGCCACGAAGGACACCAGCACGCCGATGACGATGGCCGCTACGCCCACCAGCCCGGCCTTGCGCAGCTCGCCGAGCTGCACGCCGAAGGCGGTGGAAACGATGCCGAAGTCCCGCAGCATGCCGCCGCCCATCAGCCCCAGGCCACTGAGCAGGCCGATGTCGGCCACGCCGCGGCTGCCCCCCGTGACCTTGCCGGCCCACCACGCCGCCAGCAGTCCCAGCAGAATGGCGATCGCCGAGCCGTGAATGCGGCCGCGCGTCAGCCACCGCGACAGCGCGTTGGATAGCCAGACCGTGAGGCCGACGACGGCGAAGGCCGTAACGAGTCCGTTGGCAGCGATCAGAGTGGTCAGCGTCTGCATCACGCGGACTCCGACCCGGTGGCATCAGTCGTCGCAGGGCGGGGCAGCGGCGTGCCGCGCGGACCCCAGCGGGCAAGCACCGGCACCAGCAGGAAGCAGCTGAACGTGGCGAGGGCACCGGCCAGCAGTGCCAGCAACCCGCCGTCGACGGCGGCCACCACGTTCTGGCCGGCTGCCATGGCGACGATGATCGGGATGTACATGGCACCCCAGAAACGGATGCCGCCGGCGGCCTCTGCCGAGACGAGGGGTCGCAGCAGCCGGCTGCCGGACGCCAGCACCAGCAGCAGCATGGCGATGCCTACCCCGCCCACGTTGGCCTGCACACCGAGCCACTGGCCAAGCAGTTCGCCCAGGTACTGTCCGCCGAGGAAGCAGCCCGCCAGTAGTGCCACGCCGTAGATGGCCATGCGCTCAGACTCCCGCCCGCGCGAAGGCGGCCAGCACCAGTTCCTGTGCCTCCTGCTGCAGGCGCTGCAAATGCTGAGGCCCGCGAAAGCTTTCGGCGTACAGTTTGTAGACGTCCTCGGTGCCCGACGGACGCGCCGCAAACCAGCCCTCGGCGGTGCTGACCTTGACGCCACCGATGGCGGCGCCGTTGCCCGGCGCCTGCGTCTGCACGCTGGTGATGGGGTCACCGGCGAGTGTGGTGGATCCGAGGTCTGCGGCCGACAACGTGGCCAGCACGGCTTTGCGAGCCCGGTTGGCCGGGGCATCGATGCGCTCGTACACCGGCGCACCGAAGCGCTCGGTGAGGCTGGCGTAGTGCTCCGCCGGATCGCGACCGGTACGGGCCAGCAGCTCCACGGCCAGCAGATTGAGGATGATGCCGTCCTTGTCGGTGCTCCAGGCCCGGCCATCGCGCCGCAGGAACGAGGCGCCGGCACTTTCCTCGCCACCGAAACCGAGGCTGCCATCGGCAAGGCCACTGACGAACCACTTGAAGCCGACCGGCACTTCCACCAGCGGCCGCCCCAGCGCGGCGGTCACCCGGTCGATCATGCTGCTCGACACGATGGTCTTGCCAACACCCGCCGTCGCAGACCACTGCGGCCGGTGGCGAAACAGATAATCGATGCACACCGCCAGGTAATGATTCGGGTTCATCAGACCCCGCGGCGTGACGATGCCGTGGCGGTCGCTGTCGGTGTCGTTGCCGAAGGCCAGCCGGTAGTCGTCCTTGCGTGCCAGCAGGCCAGCCATGGCATGAGGAGATGAGCAGTCCATGCGGATCTTGCCGTCCCAGTCCAGCGTCATGAAACCGAACTGCCAGTCCACGCTGGGGTTCACGTTGACGAGATCGAGACCGCAGCGCTCCGCGATCGGTGCCCAGTAGTCCACGGCGGAGCCGCCGAGCGGATCCACGGCCACCCGCAGGCCACAGCCGCGCAGCACGTCGACGTCGATGACCTGGTCGAGTTCCTCCACGTAGTGGCGGATGTAGTCGTAGCGATGCAGGCAGTCGGCCTGCCGGGCACGCTCGTAAGGCAGGCGCTGTACGCCGCGCAGTCCCTGCTGCAGCAACGCGTTGGCGCGTGTTTCGATCTGCCGGGTCACATCGGTATCGGCCGGCCCACCGTGCGGCGGGTTGTACTTGAAGCCACCGTCCTGCGGCGGATTGTGGGAGGGCGTGATGACGATGCCGTCGGCTCTGGCCCTGCCTGGCTGGCTGTTGTGTCGGAGAATGGCGTGCGAAATGGCCGGCGTCGGCGTGTAGCCGTCGGCAGCGTCGATGCAGGTGTGCACGCCGTGGGCGGCCAGCACCTCCAGCGCCGAGCGCAGCGCCGGCGCCGAGGCGGCGTGGCTGTCGCGGCCGAGAAACAGGGGGCCGTCGATGCCAGCGGCACGACGGTACTCGCAGAGCGCCTGCGTGATGGCCAGGATGTGGGCTTCGTTGAAGGTGCCCGCCAGCGGCGACCCGCGGTGCCCGCTGGTGCCGAAAGCGACGCGCTCGGCGAGGTTGGCCGGGTCGGGTTGCGTCTGGTAGTAGGCCTGCTCGAGGGCGCTGAGGTCAACCAGATCGGAGGGCAGGGCGCGCTGCCCCGCGCGCGGATGAATGGCCATGCTGCTGTTCCTGTGAATGTCTGCCGGCACTCTAGCGGAAGCCGACGGGACAGGCGACCTCCGCCGGAGTGGCCCTGACAGTCGCGCGGGGCATCCGTTATGCTTTTTGCCAGACCGTCACTACGCGCACCCCACCACCGAGGAGTCCCGATGAAGCACGCTGTCCAGTGTTTGCTGCTGGCCCTGCTGGCCGCCAAGCTGTCTGCTGCCGAGACCGCGACGCGCTGGCACGTCGTCGTGGCCGCGGTTGGCAACGAGCAACATGTTTTCGACAACTTCGTGGCCGATTTTGCGGCCCTGCTGCGCGACCACGCCGAAGTGGCCTCCTTCGTGGAGCTGCACGCCAGCAGCGACCCGCGCTGGCAGCCCAGCGGTCTGCGGGCGCTGGAAACCACACTCACGGCGCTGACGCCGCAGGCAAACGAAGGCTGCCTCGTGTATCTCACCGGCCACGGGGCGCCCGATGGTCTTGCCATGTCCGCCGACACGCCGATGGCCTTCGTGCGACCGACCCGCCTCGAATCCATGCTCAACGCCTGTGCCCCGCAACCGACGGTGCTGGTGGTGTCGGCCTGTTTCAGCGGCGTCTATCTGCGCCCGGGTATCACCCGTCCCGAGCGCATCGTGCTGACCGCCAGTGCCGCTGACCTCACCTCGTTTGGCTGCTCGAACAACAATCGCTACACCTTCTTCGACCAATGCTTTCTCGATGCCTGGCCGCGCCACGCCACGTGGGGGCCGCTGGCCGACGCCGTGCGTCGCTGCGTGCGTGATCAGGAGCGCAGCGGCAATTTCCCTGCCTCCAATCCCCAGATCTTCTTCGGGCCGGGCCTGCGAGAACTGGCCTTGCCGGCCGCCAGCGTGCTGTGATCCCTGCCCGGGCGGGTTCCGTATCGGTGGCTCCTAGGAGGAGCCATGAAAGAGATCGTCATTCCCATTGCCATCACCCTGATCTGTTCCGCCGCCATCGCCGTGAGTTACAGCAAGCTCGACGTCAAGGGCCGTCCCGGTGTCCACACCTGCCAAGGTGAGTGCTACGACGACTGGGTCGTCACCGAGACCGATCGCAAGGCCAGACTCACGGCCGAGCAGGCCGCGGCCAGCCCCGCCGAACTGGGGGCCAAAACCTACACGGCCGTCTGCCAGGCCTGTCACGGCGACAAGGGACAGGGTGTGGTCGGTCCGGCCCTCACCGGCCGTGACCACGACTACGTCATGGAGGCGCTGACTGCCTACAAGAACAACCAGACGCGCGGCCAGCAAAGCGCACTGATGTGGGGCCAGGCCGCCACGCTCAGTGCGGCCGACATGGAAAACGTCACGGCCTATATCCTGACCCTCTGAATCATTACCTCTGGAGCACTACGCCATGCTGAAACGTCTGATGACCTTCGTTGGAAGCGCGCTTGCCATCGGTGCCCCGCTCGCCCCGGCGGTGCAGGCGCAGGCCCCGGCAGTCGCCGTGCAGAGCAGCACCGTGCCGGGCCAGCAAGGTTGCGCTGCCTGGCTCAACCACAGCATCGGCATGCTGCACCGTGAGGAGCAGCATGATCTGTGTGCGCTGACGACCGGCAAGGCGGTGCTGATCGTCAATACCGCCAGCTTCTGTGGTTACACGCCGCAGTTCGAGGGGCTGGAGGCGCTGTACCAGCGCTACCGAGACCGCGGTCTGGTGGTGATCGGGTTCCCCTCCGACGACTTCTTCCAGGAGGCCAACGACGCGGCGAAAACAGCGGAGGTCTGCTACGTCAATTACGGTGTCACCTTCCCGATGACCAGTGTCGTGAAGGTGCGTGGCGACGCCGCCCACCCGGTGTTCCGCCATCTGCAGCAGGCCGGCAAGCCCAGTTGGAACTTCAACAAATACCTGGTGGGCAAGGACGGCAGCGTGATCGCCCACTATGGGAGCAATACCGGTCCGGACGACCAGAAACTGCTCGCCGCCATCGAGCAGGCACTGCTGCAGTAGCATCCGCCACGGGGCTCCGGCGCCCGGCTATACTGGGCTCTCTGAACGTCAACGCCGGAGGATTCCCCCATGCAACGTGTCCTGCGACTGTTACTCCTGGTGGTCGCCGCCACGACCACCGCTGCTGCTCTCGCCCAGAGCGTGCTGCCCGCCGAACTCGGGGGCCTGCGCGTGCCGCCCGCCGGCAGCCAGGTGATCGACACCAATGCCACCTTCTCCATGGGTCTCACCACGGACGGCTCGACCTGGCGGCACGCGGCCGCTCCGGGGGATGCCATCCGTCTGCTTGGTCGCGTGCGTCCGGAAACGGCGCACATCGGCACGCGTGCCGACCTCTTCCTGGTCGCCTTCGTCAACGGCAAATTTTTCATGCGCAGCGCCACGGGCGACTTCCTGCCCTGGAGCGGCCAGCCTGCCGACCTGCGGCCTTTTCGGGCAGACACGCTGCTCACGGCCGAGACCGAGGTGGAGTGGTTTACCGGTCCGCTGGGTAGCAGCGGCACTTTCCCGCTCTTCGTGGGGTACCGTGCCGCGGATGGCGTCCTGCGCTACAGCCAGAGACCTTACGTGCTGGCCATCACGGCGGCCACGACGGGGGGTGGCGGGCAGGTACCGCCGGCGGAAGGCTGTCTGCTGCACGAGGCGCGCTTTCCGGCGTTGCTGGGCAAGGCCCTGGAGGACGTCCGCACCGCGCTGCTGGCCCTGCCCGGGATCAGCACCGTGCGCTCCGGGGGACCGGACACGCCGATGACGCTGGATTACCGGCTGGACCGCGTCACCGTGCTGGTCGAGTTCAACGTAGCCACGCGCATCACCTGCGGCTGACGTGGCCGTCGCTCAGAACCGGGCGCGGTCGCACTTGAGCAGCGCGCCCACCTGCTGCAGCGCTTCGCTGGGCTTGTCCAAGGACAGTGCCCGCAGCAGTTGCTGGCCGCTCTGGTAGCCCAGCTCGCGATAGGCCTCGAACTGCACCTCGTCAAAGAACTGGTCGGCCGTGCTCTGGTGGGGAAACTCGGGGTGCTGTCGCCGGTAACTCACCACCTCGATGCCGATCTCCGGCAGCAGCGTCGGCTTCACGTATACCAGCCAACCAAGGGTGACGGCAGACTTCTCTTTGTCGTCGTCCGTCGGCGGTGAGGGATACTCGAGGCGCGCCAGTGCGAAGCCGCGCCTCGCCGTTTCCTCACCCCAGGCGGCATCCAACAGGTCCTGCCTGTTGACGACACGTGCTGCCGATTTGGGCTCCAGGTCGCGAAGCGGGTAGGCCGGGTCAAAAATCACTTTGACACCAAAATCCACGCGCGCCTTCTCGACCGCGTTGGCCAGGTCTGCGAACCGGAACTCGCCATCCTGGGATGCGTCACTGACCACGATCAGCTTCACGCGCCGGCGCAGCAGTTCGTACACACCCAGATTTTCAAAGTGGCCGCCGTCGGTCAACTCCAGCCACGACTCTTTTTCCGACTGTCCCGATTCGACCAACCCGGTTTTCTTAAGACCCCAGCGGAAGGGCAACAGCGCCTGCAGGCCGGGCAGCAGGAAATTGGGGGTGGTACTCGACAGGCTGCCGCCGGCGGGATTGCGCGCCCAGAACCCGAGGCGCAGGCTGAGCAGCGACATCACCAACGCCACGGCCTTGTCCGTGGTGGGTCCACGACCGGCGATGCCGGCGTTGGGATTGGCCGCTGCGCCCGAAATCGCCATGGCGGTGGCAAGCGTCAGGCCGGCGTCTTGCGGGTTGACCCCGTAGTGCTCCGTGCGACACCACCCCGTGGCGTCGCTGCCGCAGAACAGTGGCGAAACCACGAAGCTGTCTCCCTTGCGGCCGCGGAAACCGGCGTTGTCGGAGTCGGTCAGTACCACGTTGCAGTTGATCAGGTGGTAGGGGCGATGATTGGGTGCCTGACACATGTCTTTCAGCAGCGCCTCGTTTGCGCCGCTGGCGGGCGCCCACACGGCGTGGTCGACCGTCTCTGGCGCCTGCATGTACGTTTCCATCAGGCGATTGCGGTACATGCGGTTGAGCCCTGCCAGATTGATGTTGCAGCGCCAGGCGAGCCAGAGCGTCACCGGCAGCAGCAGACCCAGCAGCAGGCGGGAGTCCCACTGCCCGCCTGCGTACGCCGCTCTCAGGGTCTCTACGAGTTTGTCGGCCACGGCATAACCGCCGAGCAACATGCCCGAGAGCAGCAGGCAGGCCGCCAGGGTCAGCAGCCACGGCGACAGGCGTTTGGTACTGAGCATTTCTTGGCGATGGGCGAGAAAGCCGAGCACCGCCCCAAGGGACACGGAGCCGGCAGCCACCTTCAGTCGGCTGGCGATATCGCCCACACACTCCACGGCGATCGGCAGCAAGCCCAGCAACAGCGTCGCGAGGCCGAACCGCAGGAACCGCCCCAGCCTTATTTGTGTCTCGACGTCCGTGGCATAGGCATGGACGCCCTTGAAGGATTCCCACGAAAAATACACGCTGCGCCACAGGAACAGCAGGGCGCTCAGCAGGCACAGTGGCAGGAAGAAGGTGGAAAACGCGTGCTCGCCGAGCACGGTCAAAGCCTCAGTGAGGCCGGCATTCGCGGAAAACACAGGCTGCAGCGCCAGCAGCACGCCTTTCACGAGCAGCAGCAGCAGCGCGAATCACAGCGTGAGCAGCGCAAAGTACACGGCAAAGGAGCCGGCCATCACGCGCAGGAATGTGGCCACGAAGGCCAGCACGCCGAGACCCTTGCCGGGCATGAGGTAATTGCCGTGCAGGCGCAGATAGTTGAGCAGATTGCTTACGGTGCTGCTGCGGTCCGACTTGTTGCCAGCGCCTTTCCTGCCGAAGGGAAAGTGCTCTGAGCAGTCGAAGCGCGCCGTGCCGTCCTTGCCCCTGCCGCTGAGGTACCAGGTGAGGGCTGAGCCCAGAAAGCCGCCACCCGACACAGTCGACAGGTAGTCCATCAGCGCCAGTTTTTTGTTCGCCGCCAGCGCCTGCATCAGCCCCATGCCGAACGATGCCGAGCGAATGCCGCCGCCGGAAAATGCCAGCGCCAGACAGTCTTCGGTGCTCCCTGCTTGTTGCCCACCTGCGTTGATGTGCTGCCACTCGGCCTGCAGTACGGCATCACTGTGGGCGGTGTACCCCCGGTTTTCGGACGCTGACGGAAGTTCAGCAGGTGGGTGCTTGTCCGTTGCTGGCTTCACGCTCGACCGTGCCTCCCCTAATCAGGAATTGAG
>DAIRDB010000022.1:44561-46113 GCA_036796405.1 Gammaproteobacteria bacterium
GACTCTTGCCAGGCCGCCCGCTTAACGGGTGACGTCGATACGGGTTCCGCCTACCGGCGCAGCGGCCGGTGCTCCCGGGCCTGCCGGCGGGCCGCCGGGTCCGCGGTCGGTGTTTTCCGCCGCATTGGCATCGGCAACCAGTTTGACCCACAGCGCCGTATCGTCCCGGAACCACGAGGTTTGCGGGGCTTCCTTGAGTGCGGCCAGGCTGTTTTGTTGCGTACCGGCTGACGCACCGGCGAACTCGGGCAGTTCGAAGATGACGTAGGAACCCTGGTCCATTTCCGACAGCGACAGCGTCAAGGTGGGCCGTGCCGTCTCGACGCGCAGCTCGGCGCCGCTGCCCAGCGTGGTGCCACCCGTGTACTCGAAGCGCTTGCCGTTGCGCTGCAGGATGATGGGATTGGTGATCGGCCCCGCCTGGAAGCCACTGAAGTTGCCTGCAATGCTGAAGCGACCCATGTCGCCCATGCACACGGCGGCGTTCCAGCTCGGCTTCATCTCGCAGGAGGCCTCGTCGGCTGCGATACCGTTGTCCATGACCACGTAGGCGCCGGGCTTGCCGGTCACCGAGCCGTCGAGATCGTGGAAGGCGGCACTCTTGTAGGCCGCACTGCGACCGTAGTCCGACGCCCAGCGCTTCTGGATCGGCGGGAAGCTGACTGGCTTGGCGTTCTGGAACTTGATGCCCTTGACCCAGTTGGACGTGCTCATGCCGAAGCTGGTGAACAGCAGGTAGGAGAGGGCGCCGGCGTCCCGCAGTTCGTTGGCCTGATAATTCACGAAAGTGACGTTCTCCACTTCGTGATGGAAGTCGTAGTACTCGTAGCCGCGGATGGGAAAGTCGGCGGCGGCGGCCGGCAGGCTGCGACCGTAGGCGATCTCCTCCGGTGTGCTCGGATTGCCGATGTTTTCGCTCTCACCCACGAACAGCGAATCGACCACGCGGGAGGTGTAGGCGGCAGCCCCCGGCGACCCGGACGCGTGCGTGTAGCCGATGGCGTTATCGGCCAGTTTCAGGTTGGTGTAGAGGTGCAGTTCACCGCGGCCCCACACGGCGCCGTTGCGATTCTTGTAGCCCGTGAAGTCATCGAAATGCGCCACGAGGATCTCGCTCTTGTCGTCGCTGGGGTCGGCGCGGCTGATCAGGTTGGGGCCCGCGATGCCAAAGGTGCCATCGGGTCGCGGACCTCGGTCCAGCATCAGGCCATCGAAGTTGGAGTGTGCGGTATTGCCGCGGAATTCCCGCAGCTTGCTGCGACCGGGCCAGGTGCGCGCGCTGATCTCCGTGCCTTCGAAGGCGCCGGTCGGGTGCGTCGGAAATGCCATCCAGAACCCGACCTGATCAGAGCCGGCCGCCACGTTGCCCGTGTAGGTGTTGTCCGGGTTGGTGATCCAGAACGTGGAGGCGGTGTTGTCGGAGGGCAGCAGCACATGCTCGGATTTCTGACCGGCCGTCGACTGGTGCGGCAGCGTGAGGTTGGTCGGCTCGCAGGTCAGCGTGGGGTGGCATTTGGTCTGGATGCCGAGGTTTTTCACGACGCGGTTGCCG